>PBED01000024.1:0-47195 GCA_002718255.1 Marinobacter sp.
GGCATCATCGGTGCCGTGAAGGAAGTCGGCGTCAAGGTTCCTGTTGTGGTTCGCCTTGAAGGCAACAACGCGGAGAAGGGTACTCAGGTACTCGCCGAGAGCGGCCTGAACATCATTGCCGCTACCAGTCTGTCGAATGCGGCAGAGCAAGTTGTTAAAGCCGCAGGGGGTAAATAATGAGCATCCTGATTAACAAAGACACCAAGGTTATCTGTCAGGGCTTTACCGGCGCACAGGGCACCTTCCACTCAGAGCAGGCAATTGCCTACGGCACCAAGATGGTTGGCGGCGTTAGCCCCGGCAAGGGCGGTACCGAGCATCTGGGTCTGCCGGTGTTCAACACCGTGCGTGACGCCGTTGAAGCAACCGGCGCTGAAGCTACCGTTATCTACGTACCTGCGCCGTTCTGTAAGGACGCCATCATCGAAGCGGCGGATGCCGGCATTCAGCTGATCGTATGTATCACTGAAGGTATCCCGACTATCGATATGCTGTACGCCAAAGAATACGTGGATCGCAAAGGCGTTCGCATGATTGGTCCGAACTGCCCGGGTGTTATCACTCCGGACGAGTGCAAGATCGGCATTATGCCTGGCCACATCCACAAGAAGGGCAAAGTTGGCATCGTCTCCCGTTCAGGCACCCTGACTTACGAAGCGGTCAAGCAGACCACTGACTTCGGCTACGGTCAGTCCACCTGTATCGGTATCGGTGGCGACCCGATCCCGGGCTCCAACTTCATCGACATTCTGGCCCTGCTCGAGAAAGATCCCGAGACAGAAGCCATTGTGATGATTGGCGAGATCGGCGGTACCGCCGAGGAAGAAGCTGCGGCCTACATCAAGCAGAACGTCTCCAAGCCGGTGGTTTCCTACATCGCTGGTGTTACTGCGCCTCCGGGCAAGCGCATGGGCCATGCGGGCGCCATCATCTCCGGTGGCAAGGGTACAGCAGACGATAAGTTTGCCGCCCTGGAAGACGCTGGTGTTCGCACCGTACGCAGTCTGGCCGAGATCGGTCAGGCCCTGAAGGAAGTCACTGGCTGGTAAGCTGGCCTTCTTTCAGTAAAAACCCCCGTTTCTGCCCTGCAGAGCGGGGGTTTTTTATTTATAATGCCGGGTCGCCTGAACTATGATGGCGGTTCCAATACCAAATAAGGAGTTCGTGCTTTGAGTTCTGTAGATTCCCAGCAAAGGGTTTTGTCCGGCATGCGTCCGACCGGCAAGCTTCACCTTGGCCACTACCACGGTGTGCTGAAAAACTGGGTTAAACTCCAGCATGAATTCGAATGTTTTTTCTTTGTGGCGGACTGGCACGCACTCACCACCAACTACGATGACCCCTCCGGCATTGAACAAAGCGTCTGGGATATGGTCATCGATTGGCTGGCGGCCGGCGTGAACCCGGGCTCGTCCACGATGTTTATCCAGTCTCAGGTGCCCGAGCACGCCGAACTGCATCTGCTGCTCTCGATGATCACGCCACTCGGGTGGCTGGAACGCGTGCCGACGTTCAAGGATCAGCAGGAGAAGCTGCGGGAGAAGGATCTGGCGACTTACGGGTTCCTGGGTTACCCGCTGCTTCAGAGTGCAGATATTCTGGTTTACCGGGCAGGAAAAGTGCCCGTTGGTGCAGATCAGGTTTCCCACGTTGAAATCACCCGGGAAATCGCGCGCCGGTTCAACCACATCTATGGTCGTGAGCCAGGCTTTGAAGAGCAGGCGGAAGGTGCCATCGTGAAGATGGGCAAGAAAAACGCCAAGCTCTATCGCAATCTCAAGAGGCGTTACCAGGAAGAGGGCGACATGGACGCTCTGGAAACGGCCCGTGCTTTGTTGAAAGAACAACAGAATATCTCCCTGGGCGATCGTGAGCGTCTTTACGGTTACATTGAAGGTGGCGGCAAGGTGATTCTGCCGGAGCCCCAACCGCTGCTGACGCCGGAATCCAAATTGCCGGGGCTGGATGGGCAGAAAATGTCCAAGTCCTACAACAACTATATCGGTCTCCGGGAAGAGCCGGACAGCGTAGCCCAGAAGGTTCGCACCATGCAGACCGATCCCCAGCGGGTCCGGCGCACCGACGCGGGTGAACCCGAGAAGTGCCCGGTGTGGGGAATGCACAAGATCTATTCCGATGCTGACACTCAGGAGTGGGTGCAGACCGGTTGTCGCAGTGCCGGCATCGGTTGCCTGGATTGCAAGAAGCCGTTGATTGACGCGATTGTCGAGGAGCAGCGTCCGCTCCACGAACGCGCGCGGGAGTATGAGGGCAATCCGGACCTGGTTCATTCCATTCTACAGGAAGGTCGCGAGCACGCCCGCGACGCCGCCCGCGACACCCTGGAGGAAGTCCGGGCCGCCATGGGGCTTCATTACCGCTGAATCCGCAGGAGTCGGTGCCACGAGCATACAGCCAGTGCGCCGACCCGGAGTGAAAGGTTATGACTGAAGAATCCACCGATCAGGCCACGCCCGAAGCCGAGGACGCTGCACCGGAGCAGTCGCCCCTGGCGCGGGTGTCCGGCAAGCCGGTGGTGGATCTTCCCAAGGATTTGTACATTCCGCCGGACGCCCTTGCCGTCTTCCTTGAGGCGTTCGAAGGGCCGCTGGATCTTCTGCTGTATCTCATCCGTCGCCAGAACATGAACATTCTGGACATCGACGTTAGCGAAATTACCCGGCAATACATGGATTACATCGGTGCCGTGGAGGCCATGCGGTTCGAGCTGGCTGCGGAGTACCTGGTGATGGCCGCCACATTGGCGGAGATCAAATCGAGGATGCTGTTGCCTCGACAGGAAAGCGACGATGAGGAAGAGGTTGATCCCCGGGCCGAACTGATTCGCCGGCTTCAGCAATACGAGCGGTTCAAGCAGGCAGCCGAGGACATTGATGAATTACCACGCCTGGAACGCGATACCTTTGCCGCCTCGGCCGCGCTGCCGAAGATGCCCTCCAGTCAGCCCCATCCGGATGTAGACTTGCGGGAAATGCTGCTGGCTCTGCAAGGCGTGCTTCAGCGGGCAGACCTGTTTACCAGTCACCATGTTGAACGGGAAAGGCTTTCGACCCGGGAGCGCATGTCCGCAATCCTGTCGGTGCTTCAGGACGACCATTTTGTGACATTCGAAAGCCTGTTTACGATTGAAGAGGGCCGGCTCGGCGTCGTGGTGACCTTCCTGGCCACGCTTGAGCTGGTCAAAGAGCAGCTGATCGAGGTTGTCCAGGCCGAGGTACTGGGCCCGATTCATGTTCGAGCCAGGGCAGCCAGCTAGGGGCTCCCAACGTTCAAAGCACGGAAATACGGATCAGACACCATGAACGAAGAACACCTGCTGAGAATACAGGCGATCGCCGAAGCGGCCCTGCTGGCTGCGGGCAAACCCTTGTCTCTCGACCAGCTCCGGGACCTGTTCAGTGAAGAGGAGCGCCCCGCACGCCAGGTAATGGAACATGTCATGGTACTTCTGGAAGCGGCCTGCGAAGGGCGCGGTTTTGAATTGAAGAAGGTTGCCAGCGGCTACCGTATTCAGGTGCGCGAGGAATTCGCGCCCTGGGTCGGGCGTTTGTTTGAGGAAAAGCCCCAGCGCTATTCCCGGGCGTTGCTTGAAACCCTGGCCTTGATCGCCTACCGGCAGCCCATCACCCGGGGTGAAATCGAGGATATTCGGGGTGTTACGGTAAGCAGCAATATCATTCGCACCCTGCTTGAGCGAGAGTGGGTTCGCGTCGTTGGGCATCGGGATGTTCCCGGCCGTCCGGCCATGTATGCGACTACGAAACAGTTTTTGGACTACTTCAACCTCACGGGCCTGGATCAGATGCCGCCCCTGAATGAAGTCCGCGATCTTGAAGAGATCGGCCGGGAAATTGAAAAGAACATGCAGGCGGAGATCGAGTTCGAATCAACGACTGCCGAGAACGACGACGAATCTTCGAGCCAGACACTTCACTGACGCCATTCGGGTGTCAGTCAGATACTAAGGATTGATTTCATGGCGGCAGAACGCCCCAACAAACCAGCCAGACCAGCCAAGGACAACGCGAGCCAGGGTGGGCCAGAGCGTATTCAGAAATTGCTTGCCCGCGCGGGCATCGGTTCGCGCCGGGAAATTGAAGGCTGGATGGAAGCCGGCCGCCTGCTGGTCAACGGGCAACCTGTGGCGCCCGGGCAAAAAGCGACTGTTGAGGATCGCTTTGAACTCGACGGCAAGCGACTGGAAGTGTCCGGTGCGGCGGAAGTGATGCGCCGGGTACTGATCTATAACAAGCCGGAGGGTGAGGTTACCACTCGAAAGGATCCTGAGGGGCGGCCGACGGTGTTTGATCGTTTGCCACGTCTCAAGGAGCACCGGTGGATTTCCATCGGACGGCTGGATATCAATACCACGGGTCTGGTGCTCTTCACCACAGACGGCGAGTTGGCGAATCGCCTGATGCACCCGTCCAACCAGATTGATCGGGAATACGCGGTACGGATCTTCGGGGAAGTGGACGATGCGATGATCGAGCGCCTGCTTCAGGGCGTTCTCCTGGAAGATGGCATGGCCAAGTTCACCGATATCTCTCCGGCCGGCGGTAGCGGTATAAATCGCTGGTTCCACGTGACCTTGCTGGAAGGGCGCAATCGGGAAGTACGTCGTCTGTGGGAATCCCAGGGTGTTCGCGTCAGTCGGCTGAAACGCGTGCGCTACGGGCCGATCTTCCTGCCGAGCAGGTTGACCGTAGGAAAATGGGAAGAGCTGGATCAGCGCGCAGTAGACACCCTGAGTCGCACGGTTGGTCTCGAAGCGGTTGAGATTCCGCAGAAAACGCCAAATGAGAAAGCGGCCCACGACCGCCAGAGGCGGAAAAGCCCTGGCCGGTCCGGTAAGAAAACCCCCGGCAACAAATGGGCTGTCAGCGACACCAAACCTGCCAAACCAGCCGGGCGTGCTCCCCGGCCAGAGAGAGCCCGAAGCAAGACGCCCCGGGGCTGATCGTTACGAAATGGTGGCAAACACCCGGGTGCAGTTACGGCCCTGGTGTTTGGCACGATAGAGTGCCTCGTCCGCCCTTGCCAGCCAGGCCTGGGGCGCCTCCTTGGGCAGGAAAGTGGCAACACCACAACTCGTTGTGACCTTCAGCTCCTTCTCTCCGCCATCAACCCGGATAGCGGCAATCGCTTCGCGAACGCGCTCTGCTACATCCCTGGCATCCTGCTCCGAGGTATGCGGGAGCAGGATAGCAAACTCCTCGCCGCCAAAGCGGTAGACTGAATCCGAGGTTCGGATCGACTTCTCGATCTCGCACGCGGCCAATTGCAGAAGATGGTCGCCAACCACATGGCCGTGAGTGTCGTTCACCGTCTTGAAGTGGTCCAGATCGCAGAGGACGAGCGAGTAGGGCTCGCCATGGCGCTCTGATAACAGGCTGGAGCGCTGCAGAGCGTCGTCCAGGGCGCGTTTGTTGGGTATGCCGGTCAGGGAATCTGTCAGGGATGCCTGTTCAATGGCCACGTACTGGCAGGCGTTGCGAATCGGGCAGATCGCCGCACTCAGAACCATCTCTACGCCTTCCAGCTCCTGTTCCGAGAACCTCTGCCGACGTTGCAGTACCAGGGTCCCATAATTGACACCTTCAAGGCTCAGCCGGTACTCGCAGCGGTGTGGGCCACCCATGCCTGTGGCATAGACGAAATCCTGTTTCCCGATCCGGTGCCGGTAATTGAGCGCACTGAAAGGAACAATGGCGACCAGCTCTTCGGCCAGGATCGCCAGCTGTTGTTCCAGCGACAGGGTGGTGGACAGCCGGCGCGTTAGCCTGGTGAGTACATCCGGCGTGTTGTTCCAGTCCTGATGTGCCTGACGCAGCGCAGCCAGTTTCTGGGGCTGGGAAGGAGACTGATGGATCGACGGTATGTTTTTCACTACGGTTCACTCTGTCGCAGAAGTTTACAGTGCTTTGCGTGTGCAAAGCAGAAACCGTGCCCAGTCATCAAAAACTAACAAAAACAGCGAGTAACGAGGCTAACATCACTTGGTTTCTGATTTTTCGGCTGTCGTTCCTGATTCGCCGTCAAAAAACCGGCAGTGATTTGCCGCGATGTTCCTGAGCTGTGCAAAATGTCAGACAAGGGGTGGGGCTATAGATTCCCTGTGGTAAACTTCTGCGTTTGAAATCGTGCCGTCTTCAGGAATGAGTGACCATCTTTATGAGGTTTCAGGCCCCGGAAAGTCTGTCTGAACAAATTGCCCAGCATCTGGGGCAACGAATCATCACGCGAGATCTCAAGCCCGGCGAACGCATTCAGGAATTGAAGGTGTCGGGAGAACTGAATGTCAGCCGTGGCTCCGTTCGGGAAGCACTGCTCATTCTGGAGCGACGCCATCTGATTGAGATTTTCCCCCGGCGGGGTGCGGTGGTCTCCAGCCTGACGCCAGAAAGCGTCAACAGCCTCTACGACATCTATATCGACCTCCTCTGCATGCTGGGGCGCAAGGCACTTGAGCGCTGGTCCGGCAGGGAGCTTGGCGGTGTCATGGGCCAAGTCCGTGAATTGCAGGCAGTCATTGATGCGTTGAACGCCACCAGTGCCGACGCCGCCGAGCAGGTTATTGATGCGGGTTTCGGGGTTATGCGTTACGCCTACGGCCTGGTTGAGAACCCGTTTCTGGAAGAAACCCTCGAGAATTTTCGGCCGGCCATCAGCCGCACCTATTTTGTGGCGCTGGAACACTTCCGGGAAGAAATCGGTGAAACGGCCACCTTCTTTCGGCAGCTGGCGGATGCCGCCGTCAACGACGACACTGATCGGCTGCAAGCCGTTATCCAGGCCTTTGGGGAGCACCAGCGGCAGCAGGTGTTGACGATCCTCCGGCAGGAAGCGAGCGCCTGATATGCGGCTGAAGTCCATCAAACTGTCCGGCTTCAAATCGTTCGTAGATCCCACCACGGTTCCGTTCCCCTCCAACATGACGGCCGTGGTCGGCCCCAATGGGTGCGGCAAGTCCAACATCATCGATGCGGTGCGTTGGGTCATGGGGGAGAGCTCCGCCAAGTACCTGCGCGGCGAATCCATGACGGACGTTATCTTTAACGGTTCCAGCGCAAGAAAGCCTGTGGGACAGGCCTCCATCGAACTGGTGTTTGATAACAGCGATGGTTCCGCGCCCGGTGAATTCGTGAAATTCAACGAAATCTCGGTTCGCCGCCGCGTTTCCCGGGAAGGGCAGTCCGAGTATTTCCTGAATGGCTCCAAGTGCCGGCGTCGTGACATTACCGACCTGTTCCTCGGCACCGGTCTCGGCCCGCGGAGCTATGCCATCATTGAACAGGGCATGATCTCGCGGCTGATTGAGGCCAAACCGGAAGAGCTTCGGATCTATATTGAAGAAGCGGCCGGCATTTCAAAATACAAGGAGCGGCGCCGGGAAACGGAGAACCGTATCCGCCGGACCCAAGAAAACCTGGAGCGTCTGACCGATTTGAGAGAAGAGCTGGGCCGCCAACTGCAACACCTGGAGCGTCAGGCAGCCGCAGCCGAAAAGTACAAGGCCTACAAGCAGGAAGAGCGCCAGAAAAAAGCCGAACTGACGGTGCTGCGCTGGCAATCCCTCGACAATGACTTGCAAGCCTGGCGAGGCAAGATCCGGGATACCGAGCTCGAGCTCGAGAAATACCTCACCGAGCGGGTCAGCCTGGAGACCTCCCTGGAATCCCTGCGCGACAATCACCAGGAACGGACCGAGCATTTCAACCGGGCACAGGCACGCTATTACGAAGCCGGGGCCGATATCGCCCGTATTGAGCAGAGCCTCGAACACCAGCGTGAACGCAGCCGGCAAATGGCGGCTGAGCTGGACCAGGCCATGGCGAACCAGAGAGAACTGGCCCGCGAGCTGGAGCAGGATGAGGACAAGCTTGCGGGAATCCAGGAAGAACTCGACATGATGGAGCCAGAGCAGGAAGCGCTGGCAATACGCTCCGAGGAGTCTGGTGAGAAGTTACAGCAGGCCGAAGACGCCATGAGCGACTGGCAGCACCAGTGGGAAGACTTCAGTGCCCGTTCATCGGACGCGCGGCGCCAGGCAGAGCTGGCCCAGTCCAGAATCCGCTCGCTTGAGGATGCCATTGAGCAACTGCTGGCCCGCCAACGCAAGCTTCAGGACGAACAGGAATTGCTGGAAGGTCAGATGGACCGCGCCGAGCTCGAAGAGCTGCTGGAACAGCAGGAAACGCTGGAGCTGAAGCGCGAAGAGGCGGCCGAACGGATTGCATCCGTTCAGGACGAGCTCTACGAAGCCCGGCAGCAACAGCGTGATGCCGAGCAGGCGCTCTCTGAAGAACGCCAACGGGTGCAGAGCCTTCGTGCGTCCCTGGAGTCCCAGCAATCCCTTCTGGATGAGCAGATGGGGGCCGGGGATGATGTTCTGCAATCCTGGCTGTCACAGAACGCCCTCAGCGATATGCCCCGGGTGGCCAGTCAGCTTCAGATTACCGATGGCTGGGAGTTTGCTGTCGAACAGGTTATTGGGCGTTTTACCCAGGGTCTCTGCCTTCCCGATATTGATCAGCTCTCATCCGCCATGAAAGAAGCGCCAAAGGGGTTGGCGCTGGTGGAGGCAGAAGCCACAGACGGCAGTGAGCGTTCCGGGTTGGCGGCCAAGGTTTCCGGAGTGCCGGGAATTGCCTCGTTGCTTCGCGGCATCGATACCGTCGAAACCGTCTCTGACGCCATGGGTATGCGATCGGGGCTTCGGGACGGTCAAAGCCTGATGACACCCGAGGGCGTCTGGATATCCCGGGAGTGGGTCCTGATGCCGGACTCTGATGCCGGCCAGGTCGGTGTGATTGAGCGGCAGAAGAAGGTGACGGAACTGACCGCGCAGCTGGCCGAGGCGGAGGAGGCGCTGGAAGCGGCTACCGAACGGTTGGAAGAGCTTCAGGAGCGGGCAGAGCGTTCGGAAGCAGCCCGGGATGAGGCGCAGACCCGTCTGAGCCAGGCAGATCGTGAACTGAGCACACTGGCGTCCAGGGTCAGCGGCCTGCGAGCACGTGCCGAGCAGATTGATGCCCGCCTGCAGCGAATCCGGGACGATATCCAGGACGTGTCCGAAAACCTCGAGGGCCAGAAAGAGAGTCTTCAGGATGCCCGGGAAGACTGGCAACTGGCGCTGGCTTCCACCGAAGACAGCGATGAAGAGAAAGAGCGGTTGCTGGAGCAGCGCGATACCTTGCGCGAAAGCCTGGACCGGCTTCGCCAGGAGGCCCGGCACGATCGTGATCACGCGCATCAGCTGCAGCTCCAGCTGCAGACCCTGCACAGTCAACGTGACGGCCTCAGGCAGACGATTGATCGGATGCAGTTGCAGAAGGAGCGTATCGACGAGCGCCTGGAGATTCTGAGGGAGTCCCGGGAAAGCGCCGAAGAACCCATCGAAGACCTGCAGATGCAGCTCGAAGGGCTGCTGGACCGCCGGTTGGCGGAAGAGGAAAAGCTGGGCGCTGCTCGCGACGCGCTGGAAGAGATTGATCGGGAAGTGCGCGAAAAGGAACAGGGCAGAAGCGGAACCGATCATAGCATTCAGGAAGTCCGGTCCCGACTCGAAAAACTGAAAATGGAGTCCCAGGCCCTGGAAATCCGTTCCGGGAATCATGTCGATCAGCTCAAGGAGCTGGACGTAAAACTTCAGGATATCCTCGCCCAGTTGCCCGAGGGTGCGAACGAAAAAGACTGGGCAGACGAACTGGAGCGAATCGGCAACCGAATTCAGCGCCTGGGCGCGATTAACCTGGCGGCCATTGAGGAATATCAGGTTCAGAGTGAGCGCAAGACCTACCTGGATTCCCAGCATGAAGACCTGATGGAAGCCCTGGAAACACTGGACAACGCCATACGGAAAATAGATCGGGAAACCCGGCAGCGTTTCAAGGAAACCTTTGACCAGGTGAACGGTGGTCTTCAGGCTCTGTTTCCCAAAGTGTTCGGAGGCGGGAACGCCTACCTCGAGCTTACCGGTGAGGATCTTCTGGAAACCGGCGTTGCAATCATGGCGCGGCCGCCGGGCAAGAAGAACAGCACCATTCACCTGCTGTCGGGCGGCGAAAAGGCCCTCACGGCGATCGCACTGGTGTTTTCGATTTTCCAGCTGAACCCGGCACCCTTCTGTATGCTGGACGAGGTGGATGCGCCGCTGGATGATGCCAACGTGGGTCGCTATGCCAACATGGTCAAGGAAATGTCGAAACAGGTTCAGTTCATCTACATTACCCACAACAAGATTGCCATGGAGATGGCGGATCAGTTGATGGGCGTAACCATGCATGAACCGGGGTGTTCGCGCCTGGTGTCGGTCGATGTAGACGAGGCAGCGGCTCTCGCAGAGGCTTGAGGCTGTTCAGAATTCAGGCGACCATGACAATCACGCCATCTGGCCCGGGTGTGCGTTGTATTCATTACGGGCTTTTCTTAGAGTAGCAACGTTACGGGATCTGCAAACAGGACAGCAGCACTATGTCACTTAGGGAATGGTTAATTGCCATCGGTACCCTGGTTATTATCGGCATTGTCATTGATGGCGTGCGCCGCATGCGGCGTGCCCGGAAGGAATCCATGGCAATCTCATCGGGCATGGGCGCCGATGAGCTCGAGGATTCACCACTCGATGACGAATACAACCCGGAGTTGCCCAACGGCGGCGCACGAACCATCTCCCGCGACACACTTGAAGAGCGTGGGTATGTAAAGCGTGAAAAGCCCAGCCGATTTGGTTCTCCGAAACCCAAACCGACCCGCCCGGTAACCGCTGCTGCCAAGGAAGAACATCGGGAGTCGCCAGAACCGGATCTGCATCCTGGGCCGGACAGCGAACCGGCTGCCGAGTATCACGATGAACCGGTTGAGTCGGATCCCGATTTCGGGTTGTCCAGTCATGAGCCCGAAGAAACCGAGCTCGAATCAGGTTGGGGGGCCATCGAAGATGAAGTGGAAGCAGTCCCGCCTACGGTAACAACCGAAGTAGAGGAAGATACGGCACGGCGTGAACCTTCCCGAGCGGTCAGTGGTCAGCCGCTGGCAGGTGCGAATCGCCCTGAGGCCCGGGAAGTGATTGTGATCAATGTCCTGGCCAAGAGCGGTGAAGACTTCAAGGGGGTGGCCCTGAAGAAGTTGTTCGAAGCCTGTGGTCTGGAGCATGGTGATATGGACATTTATCACCGGCACGAGGAGTCCGATACCACCAGCCCGGTCCAGTTCAGTGTTGCCAATGCCGTGGAACCCGGCACGTTCAAGCCGGGCGATATGCCGACCCTGGCCACGCCCGGTATCAGTTTCTTCATGAGTATGCCCGGGCCCACCAATGCGCTGCAGGCGTTTGACTTCATGCTTGAGACAGCCCAGGCCGTGGTTCGTAACCTTGGCGGCGAGCTTAAGGATGAGCGCCGGAGCGTGATGACCCCTCAAACAATCGAGCACTGCCGTCAGAGGATTCGGGAGTTCGAGCGCAAGCAACGTTCCCAGCGAGTCTGAAACCAGGCGGTAAAAGAAGGCCAGATGCCCGGTTTGTTCCGGGCATTTTTTTGAGAGACGAGAGTGCCAGTCCATGAGCAAAGCCACGCCCGACATCATTCAGCGTGTTGAAGAACTCCGTTCGGCGATTGATGACCATAACTACCGCTATTACGTGCTGGATGACCCGCGTGTTCCAGATGCGGAATACGACCGGCTGTTCCGGGAATTACAGGGCCTGGAAACCGATTATCCAGAGTTGGCTTCGGACACGTCGCCCACGCGGCGGGTTGGCAGCGCCGCGGAAACCAGCTTTGAGGAGGTAGTGCACAGGCTGCCCATGCTGTCGCTGGACAATGCGTTCAGCGAGGACGAACTTCGTGACTTTGACCGGCGGGTAAAAGATCGGCTCGGTATCACTGAGGACGTGGAGTATGTCTGTGAACCGAAGCTGGACGGGCTGGCGGTGAGCCTGCACTACGAGAATGGCGCCCTGACTACCGCCGCCACCCGGGGGGATGGCTATTCCGGGGAGGACATAACCGCCAATATCCGAACCATTCCGTCGGTACCGCTGAAGCTCCGTGGCGACGACGTGCCCGATCTGGTGGAGGTCCGCGGCGAAGTCTACATGCCAAAGGACGGTTTCGAGCAGCTTAATCGCCGCCTGGCGGAGCGTGGCGAGAAGACCTTCGTTAATCCCCGTAATGCGGCGGCCGGCAGCCTCCGGCAGAAAAAGTCGACGGTAACCGCCAGACGCCCTCTCGAAATGTGCGCCTACAGCGTTGCGGTAACCGACGAAAGCCTCTTGCCGGATACCCAGTGGGAGGGGCTCAAGAGAGTCCAGAGCTGGGGTTTCCGTATTAATCCCGAGATGCGCAAGGCCAGGGGCGCGGAGGAATGCCTNGAAGCCTACAGCGNGCTGATGGANAAACGGGACGNNCTCCCCTACGAAATCGACGGTATCGTCTTCAAGGTGAACCGGCTTGACCAGCAAAAGGCCCTGGGTTTTGTATCCCGGGCCCCTCGTTGGGCGATTGCCCAGAAGTTTCCGGCTCAGGAGGAACTCACGGTTATCGAGGACGTGGAATTCCAGGTCGGTCGTACTGGCGCGGTTACCCCGGTTGCGAGGTTAAAACCCGTGTTNGTGGGCGGTGTAACGGTGAGCAACGCCACCCTCCATAACATGGACGAAATTCGCCGACTGGATGTTCATATCGGCGATACCGTGTTCATTCGCCGCGCCGGNGATGTGATTCCGCAGGTAGTCAAAGTGGTGGCCGAAAAACGCCCCTCAGGCGCCCGGGAAGTAGAATTGCCCCGACAGTGCCCGGTGTGCGACTCGGATGTTATCCAGATCGAAGGTGAAGCCGTTGCCCGCTGCTCTGGGGGCCTGTTCTGCCCCGCGCAGCGAAAGGAAGCCATTCGCCACTATGCCTCCCGCAAAGCCCTCGATATTGAGGGCCTNGGAGACAAGTGGATAGATATCATGGTGGATCAGGGCATGGTGGAAACCGTTGCCGATCTGTATCGCCTGACCACCGACGACCTGGTGAAACTTGAGCGAATGGGAGAAAAGTCGGCGGCCAATCTGGTGGCTGCCATTGATCGGGCCAGAAACCCCGTGCTCTGGCGGTTCCTTTATGCCCTTGGCATCCGGGAGGTGGGGGAGGCCACCGCTAAAGNCCTGGCGGGCCACTTCGGAACTCTGGAGGCCATTGCTGCAGCGGATGAAGAGAGCCTTCANACGGTTCCGGATGTCGGGCCGATCGTTGCGGGTCATATCNGTAGCTTTTTCGAGCAGACCCACAATCGCGAAACCCTGGATGCCCTGCGTGAAGCCGGTGTGAGGTGGCAGGAAGAGGAAGTCCGGGAGGGAGAGAAGCCTCTGAAAGGCCAGACCTGGGTGCTGACCGGTACGCTTTCCGGAATGACACGGGACGAAGCCAAAGANANGCTGGAATCCCTNGGAGCCAAGGTGGCCGGNAGCGTTTCNAAAAAGACGGCCTGCGTGGTGGCTGGCGAGGCCGCCGGTTCCAAACTGGCCAAGGCTGAACAGTTAGAGGTACCTGTTCTTGATGAAGCCGGGCTGGTGGCGTTGCTGGAAGAGCACGGCCNGGGCGCGGGCTAACCGAATCTGAGAACTCGCGCAGATCCCCTGCGTATCAAATTGGCTACCATGGCGTTGTTCTGTAACGGTGTGTAAACCGCCCGGTGTTCATGTTTCATCCGGGNGGTCGCTNCCATAACAACAACGATNGAAACGGATTTTTTCATGGGCGCCGATTTTCNCTCCCGCATTCATCCTGTTCGCCAACTTGCCGTTCTGGCCCTGCTTTCACTGGGGCTTGCTGCGTGCAAGACGGAAAAGGATCCCGACCAGCCCACAATCCTTGGCGTACCNCCNGTGTTCGCCTATCTCGGTGTTGAATACTCCTACAACTTCGGGGCCTACGGTGGCGAAGATATCCTTGATTATTCCCTGACCAATGCGCCGTCCTGGCTGGCGCTCGAGGACACCAGTAACAAGGCNCGCCAGGGCATCATTATGCGCGGTGTCCCCGGTCTCNCCGGCGGTAGTCGAGGAGAGGCGGACCTGGGCAAGACCGAAGGCATCAATCTGGTAACAACCGACGGCCGCATGGCNGGCGCCCAGCCGTTCGATATTGANGTGAAATANAATGTNATGTCTCTGGATGCAGAGCCGTTTACGGAAGGTGAAAGCCCGGAAATCCCTGCCAGTAACCGNGAACAATGNACCTTGCCNGATCTTGAAACCGANGGTGAGCACAGCGTTACCATNAATCTCTACAACGATGACGGCTCCGTATCCGGTACCAGGGAGCTGACACTTCCGACGCGCCGCGTCTTCGTCANGGTTACCCTGGATCAACCGTCGGTAACCCNGGTAGCGGTAGCTTTTGAGCTTTTGTCTGACTATGACGCATCCAGTTGCGACGTCGGATTCTCGCCTCCACACCAGAACTGCGATCACAGTGCCTCCAATGCGGGAGATGCNATCCTCGGCACGGACATTGTCGGGTTGGGCAGCAACAGTTCATTGCCTCNCGATGAGACGGGGGAAAGCGAGCTGGNCTATATCGACTATGAGCTTGACGAACAGGGNTTCTATACGCGCGGNGTGATCACACTTGAGCCGGGTATTACCGAGTGTTATCTGCCATTGGAGGTGGTCGAGGACAGCTTTGCCGAGCCCGTCGAGTCCCTTCGCCTGGCACTGACAGAAGTGCGATCCGGTCTGGCCGGTCTTGGCAGCGGTAACGGTGGTGTCGTTACCAATTTGTCCATTCAGGACAACGAGCCGGTTCTGTCGCTGGAAACTGTAAACGGTGGCGGCAGGGATACGCTGAACGTGGGTGCTGTGCGCGAATACGTCGCGAGACTCTCTGGAGACAGAGACCGGGATATTTTTGCGAAGCTGAGCCACACCGAAGACTCCACCGCACGTCTCGAATCCGAGTTCGTTATCGAGCGACTGGAAGACGGAAACTGGGTTGAGAATGACGAACTGATTTTTCCAGAAGGGACCGATGAAGTGCCTTTCCGGATTCGGGTACCGGAGGCNGGCTATGCCAACCCGGCCTTCAGNGACCGGNTTATCCTGCTGGGCCTCAACGAGAACTTCCAGGCCGGTCGAGAGGATTATGCCCGGGCGGAGGCTGAAAACCTGATCCGGGTCAGCCTCAACGAGCTGACGTCTCCNCTTGCTCTNAACCCTGGCGACGGCTTTGTGGCCACAGACATCTCGNTGGGCCATGACGGCAGGCTGTTCGTTGCCGGCTANGNCACCCAGGATAACGACNGGGTGCTGGTGCGGATTTTTGACCAACGAGGCACTCAGTTGCAGCAGGTTGACATATCCTCTGCGAGCGACAGCCTGAGCGCTCCGGATCCGGTCATAAACGTGGTGCAGCGGAAGGTGACCGAGGGTGGGACNAAGGTAGACCGGTTCGAATTTGTCGTNGCCTACAGCACCGATCAGTCNGTGGCGGGAACGTCCGGTCTGGGCNGCCTGGATTCAGTGACATCNCTTTACTGGTTTGATTCCGCCACCAACGGTGGCGAATACGTTCCCACCTGGACCATCNGGACCGGAACGGATGCTGATGATCAGGTTCGCTGGGCCGGAATCAACCGTGACACCGGCTANGTNATCCTGGCCGGGGAAACGGAAGGTGTGTTTGATCAGCAGCAGGGATCGGGCGGCAGGGACAGCTTCCTGCAGCGAATTGATACNGAACTGGACGGCAACACGCAGCAGCCTGCGGTTGCCTGGACCCGCCAGGCCGGCTCAGCAGCCGATGACCGTGTTGCCGGCGGCAGCACAGAATCTGTGAACCCCGGGTTGTTTGGTTCGGCCGCGGGATCTGTGGAAGGCGCTTCAGTCATCGGCGGCATTGATGCCTTCTTCTTTAACGCCTCCAGTGCCACCAGCGAACTTGATGTCAAACAGGTTGGCACCACTGGCGATGAACCGGTTTCCAACGGACTGTATACCGGTAGCACGCTCTGGCTGATTGGTGCCAGTGATGGATCCTATTCTGTGCTGGAGCAGGACGAGGAAGACCCCGTTCTGGAGAGGGAGGCGCTTTCCAGTGCTGCCGGGTTCCTGCTGGGATATTCAGCCGCCGGGAATGTCAGTCGGGCCTTCACCCTGAATGACGAAGNCGATCAGTCCAGCGAGGCATTTCTTGGGTTGGCTGATTTCGATGNCGACATGGTTGTGGCNGGTACCACGAACGGCGACTTCGCCAGCGGCGGTGTGGTGTCCGGAATGGAGCAGGGCATCGCTGCCCGGGTATCGCTGGTTCCAGAACCNGAGACGGAAGAGGAAGAGTCGGAATTCAGAAACAACTGGCGATACCAGCTTGCNGCNGATGACTCTGCNATNNTGGATCTNGAAAACTACCGNGATGACGAAATACCNGCATTAACCCGANTAGGCAACAACTGGTNTGTGCTTCTCTTCAGTCCAGAGGGAGANCTGTTGACGCCTCTGAATTAGNNNNCGTNGGNNCTACACCGTTCCCTGATGGCGGCCNGNGCTGGCGTANAGTCGCAGGTAGTCCGTGCTGGTAACAATTCCGGAGGCGGCGCCTTTNGCATCTACCACCAGGGCNGCNTTGAGCTGGTGGGCCAGCATNAGNCTGGCNAGCTGGTGGGCATCGGTCTCNGGTGAGGCTGTCAGGAANGCGGGCAACTCGATGTGAACCAGGCTCTGGCTCATGGCATCGGCTTCNTTCTCGTGAAGCCAGCCCAGGAGCCAACGCAGNTCGACAAGGCCGGCAACGTTGTTNTCCGCCATGATCACAAGGTGNTGCACCTGGTGCTCGTCCATGACGGTTAAAGCCTCAGAAATCGTTGCAGACGCCGGAACGGAATACAGGGTTTGAGACGAGATGCTGGATACCGGCAGATACGGNCGGTCTTCNCGGCGCTCGCCAGCGGCCGCCGCGCCGTATTCCTCCAGNGCTTTGTAGCGACCGGCATTGGCGGCCTGCTGGAACTCGGCGTCCGTTGCCTCACTTCGGCCAGGATTGATGCTCTGGGTTTCTGCCAGCTCTGTAACATCACCCACGGGCCTTGCCCGGAATGTTTCCGGTAGCCGGGTTCCGACCGGGCGGCCGGGTTCGCTGACAAAAATGGACATGGGTTCTCTCCGTGACTATGCCACCATTTCGATGGTTATCGGCAGTCTGACCGGAAACTTCAGCTGGAGTTTATTACGAAACCACCACATTCGTCTGATAGAGGCGTCGGGTTTCAAGGCGTTTGGCCAGGTTCGCGGGAAGGCAGGGAGGTTGTCCGGTAAGCAAGTCAGCCAGATATTCGGCCAGGAGCGGTGCGTAGGTCAGTCCTTTGCTGCCNAGGCCNGTAAGNAGGTAAAGGCTATCGAGATCGCCGCTCTCGCCGTCGAAAACGGGTCCGGCCACCGGCTGGTAGTCATGGGTGGTGCATCGGAAGGCAACCCGGCCATTCAGTTCCTCGCCGCGAAGCGCATTGCTTTCATTGGAAAACACCGCAGGCAGCATCGAGCCGAGTTCGTCGATGTTCTCGTTATGACTTTCCACNGTGGGCGATGGGTTGTTNTCGCGTAGATCGAAGGTTGCGCCGGTTACGGCAAACTCGCCCAGTGCAGGGTTNANNTACCGGTTNCCACAGANAACGGCCGTTGGGCCTCTGAGAGCTGTNGCTGGCAGGTGGCTAACCTGGCCACGAATGGCTTTCAGCCGGAAACGACCCTTTGTCGGGATAAGCTCCGGGCTGAGATGGCCCGAGCAGATGACCACCCGGTCAGCGGTGATCGATCTGNTGTTTTCCGTCGAAATGCTCCATGTNCCGTCCGAACGCCGAAGATTGTTGACCTCGCTATGGAACANCGTGGATATCAGCGGGTGGTTCGCCAGTTCCTTGCAAAGGTTTGCGGGTTCGAGCCAGCCACTGCCGGGGAACCAGAGCCCGCCNGATTCCGTNGGCACGCCTGTCAGGGCGCTGGCCTGTTCCCGGGTCACCGGGTAAAAGATACTCCGGGGGTAGTCGTTCCTTTGGAGAAACCTCCGCTGCCGGTCCGCTTCCTGGGNNTTGTGGGCCAGCTGTAGCAGGCCGGTCGGATGCCAGTGCTGGTCGCGCCAGTTGTGGTAGAAACGCTGCGCGAACGNGAGNGCTGTGAGCGCCAGCTCGGTCTGGTCGTTGAACTCTACGCCCAGCTTCACATACAGGGCGCCCTGGGCGTTGCNNGANGCNGCTGCACCCGGGCCATGGGCGTCGATCAGTGTTACCGGGTANCCCCGGTCTNCCAGGTTTCTTGCCAGTGCGCAGCCGGCAACACCTGCGCCGATNATTNNGATCGATTCCTGTTGTTCCGTGGGAGCCGTTTTGATGGGTGCCGGGTTCTCCGCGACAAGAACNCCTTTNAGCATATCCCGTTTGCGACCGTATCCGGCGGTTTTTTCCATCCGGAATCCGGCCNCCATCAAGGCCCGACGAATCCGGCCAACGGAGGTAAAGGTCGCCAGAGTTGTNCCCGGCCTGCTGTGTGCACGGATCTTGTTGATGATGTTTTCCAGCCACATATCCGGGTTGCGGGACGGAGCGAACCCGTCCAGAAACCAGGCGTCGGCTTGAAAATCCAGGGATTGCCAGGCGTCGNTAATGTCGCCGAAAAANAGCGTCAGTCGAACCTGCCCCCCGGCCAGGACCAGCCTGTGTACCCCNCGCACCAGGGGTGGGTAATGCNGAAGCAGTTCGTCGGCCAGCGCNGCCAGTTCGGGCCACTGTGCCAGGGCCCGGGCCAGGTCCTCGTGGGTGAGGGGGAAACGTTCAACGGAAACGAAGTGCAGCGTCGCCGCATGGGCCGGAGCGTGTCGCTGCCAGGCTTGCCAGGCNGCGAGAAAGTTCAGGCCGGTTCCAAAGCCGTTTTCGGCAATAACGAAATTGCCGCCNTCGGGAATCTGTGCGAAACGTTCGGGCAACTGGTTGTGTTGCAGGAAAACGTAGCGTGTTTCCTCGAGACCATTGTCGCGGCTGAAATAGACATCGCCGAACCGGATGGACTCCGGGACGCCGTCGTGCCAAGCCAGTTCAGCGGGCTCTATTCCGGGCGGCAGGGGAGCACGGTCCACGGTGTCAGCCTTCGGGGTCGACCACGGTGACGGTTTCGATGATCACAGGTTCAACCGGCACATCGGCCATCCCCTGTTTNCGGGTGGTCTGTTTGCGGGCAATGGCATCGACAACGCCCATGCCCTCGGTCACCTTGCCAAAAACCGCATAACCCGGGCCGCGAACTCCGGCGTTCAGGAACCCGTTGTCGGAAAGGTTGATAAAGAACTGGGACGTGGCGGAATCAGGCGCACTGGTGCGAGCCATCGCAATGGTTCCACGAAGGTTCGGCAGTGTCTCTTTCGCTTCNTTGCGGATAGGGGCCCGAGTGGACTTGCGGGAGAGATCCCGGGTGAAACCGCCGCCCTGGATCATGAACCCGGGTATAACCCGATGGAAGATGGTGCCGTCGAAAAAACCGTCTTCGGCGTACTGCAGGAAATTGTCGACCGTTTCGGGCGCAACATCCGGGCGAAGCTGAAGCTCGATAGCGCCTTCACTGGTCACCATGCGGACCTTCGGAAGAGGATCACTGGCCAGTTGCTCATTGGTTTGCGCCTGCACCGCGGCAGTCGGCATGAGCAGGGCGANTGCCATAAGCAATACGGGNGTCACAGTTTTCAGGGGTTTTACCATGTTTGTCATTTGCAGCCGTTCTCCGTGTTATTAGCAGGTGTGTTTCCTGCGACAATTCGGCGAATTCTGTTATCAGGTGCCAGATCTTACCAGATGGTGATGGTAAAACGGGCACTGCATCCACGCACATNGTTGTGTGATCGGCTAACCTTCCCGATATCGGAAGTCATGGATCACACTGGCCGGGCCGGGTTGTACGGTTTTCACTGTTTAAAAGGAGACACTGGGTGAGAATCCGTCAGGGATTTGAAGAGAAATCACGCCTCGGGCGATTGCTTATCAATCGTGGGTATCTGTCTGAGGGGCAGGTTAACGAAGGCCTCAGGCTTCAGCGCGAANCGGGACAGCGCCTGGGTGAGGTATTTATCCAGGCGGGCTGGATCAGCGAGAAGGAGCTGCANCGTGTCCTCAAGCACCAGTCCCGCTATCGCAACGCTGCCGCCCTGGTAACAGCGGTCACGCTGCCATTCCAGCCCCTGGTAACCTTTGCGGCCAGCAATTCGGCCGAGGCGTCACAGGCAATACTGGAAGCCGGCGAACTTTATGACAGAGGCAATCTTGCCCCCATGAGCGAAGCCGAGCTGGCGGCGATTTCCGGTCAGGGCGATCCGACCTTGCTGCAGCGCATTGGTATTGTCAGCAAGATGGCGGAGAACCCCGCAGGAAATGGGGAGCAGGGCTCCGAGGCATCCGCAGATGTTATTGAAGGTCTCAAGCTTTCCGCCAATATCTTCGTGCCGGTTCTGAACTTCCTGGATTCAGATCTCAGCATTTCCGGTGTGCATTATCGTGAAGGGGAGCCACGTTATCGGGTAAGAGAAGATGGCGCNCTGATGCTGGCGTTCCCTGAGCGCATCGAGGAAATNCGGATGGACAATATACGGGTTACGGGAGGCCAGGGAGCTTCAATGGGCAACGTGAGCATTCACGACATCCGGTTTCATCCCGACTCCCAGATGACCATCTACACCCGATGAAGTGGAAAGCATGGCTCGGCAGAGCCATGCGTCCGGGCTCAGGCGCTGGCGAGCACCGTGCTGCTTGATACCGTGGTCTGCTGACCCTGTGCACCGTACAGCTTTTGCTGGCCGGTGGCGCCGCGGAAAATATCTGTGAGCCTCGACAAACGCTTTTGCAAGTGGCTGATTACGCGACCGTTGGTCTGGTTCAGCGTCTGACAGGTTCGCAGCTTCTGGTCCGCTTCCTGCCAGAGTTCGAAGAGATCCGAGAATCCGGCGCTGCGAATAAAGCGGGAAGGCTCGCCACTTTCGGGGCGATATCCCATTTGTACGAGCGTTCGGATTTTCTGTTTGGCGCGTTCGCGGACTGCACCGAGGAGATCGTTCTTCTCTCTGGTCAGGGCGTCCAGCTGGCGGAGNTCGGAATTCGCAAGGCAGGTCTTTTCCTTGCCGAGAACGTCAGCCAGTGTTTCAAGCTGGCTGATATCCTGGGAAAGAAGGGTCTTCAAATCATCAATTGCGGCCATGGTCTACTCACCCGAAAATGCTTTCATCCATCTCAAGCATTTTCTGGGCCAGCTTCTCGGCGTCAATCTTGTACGTGCCATTTTCNAGGGCGGAACGGATCTGCTCGATGCGGTCGTCATCCATTTCCGGATAATCGCCCAGCTTTTGTTCGAGCTGCTTCAGNTTCTTNGCCTGATTGCTCAGGCTGACGTTCTCACCACGGGCCCCCTGGGCCTGTGTCTTCGCCTGTTCGTTGGATGCCGGCTGGGTATTCTGTGCGCCGGAGCTTTTGTCGGCCGTGGTTCTCTGGGTGTTGACCTGGCCGGGGCCAATTCCATTTAAGTCAACTGACATATCTGTACCTGCTTGCCTGTCGCGCCACGAATGCGGCGCTTACTCGAGTTTATGTCTTCTTAACGGCGGCGCCGCGAAAACCTTTAGTACTTTTAGCACTTTTTTTCATCTGCTTTTACGACCGGTTTTGCGGCATTCACTTGCCGCTCCGGCAAGCCTCTGCCGCACGCGGCTCACATCGGAATCTCCACGTGGCCCGGCGCGACAACGCTGGCTCTTATCGTGCGCGATGAGCGCAGATTCTCAACCAGAACCTGTTCGCCAACGCTGGCGCTTGCCAGGGCTTTGCCCCGGGAACGTACTGAAAATCCACCGGTTTTGGCGGTGATGATAACATGATCGCCTCGTTCGACCGCATTCGGGGCCGAAAGCATGTCTGGTGTAACGAGCGATCCGGCATTCACTGCGCGCCGCACTTCCATGCCAATCGCCTGCTTCGAGTCGGTAATCACGCCCCGTCTGGATGAATTGATTTCAACAGACTGCTTCGCAAGCAGCCCTTCGGTTATTCGCTCTCCACGTGTGAGTGGCCTCGCTGCCACCAGGGCTGGCCCATGGATAGAGACTGAAGCGGTAACAAACATTCGCCATGGGCGGGTTCCTTCGCAGGCTACCTGCAACGACGGGCTGGTGCTTTTCCATGGATCCCCGCTGAACTCTACACTCAAAGGCTTTTCGCACTCGGCGAGAGCGAGGCGGCTGTCGATGGAACCGGGTTCGAAGGAAACGGTGTAGCCATGCTCGGCCTGTTCAGACGCAAAGCTGTCCAGAAACGCCAGGGTTGCTTTCTGAATCTGTTCAGCCGTCGTTCCAGCAAGGAGCGGCGTGCTCNGGCCAGACATTAGCAGTAGTAGGGCGAAATTCGTGATGCGCATACGTATCAGTTTGTCCTATGCTGTCAACAACAGGGCAGAAAAGCCCGAATCAGGCTAAGGATTCGGTAAAAGTGGCCGTTAAATGGGCTGACCCANNCCTGATATGACGGGTTTCCGTCGATCAGGCTATTATTCAGTGAACAGCAAGATATATGCCGTTGTAATTCCGGCAAGCCAGGAGAATCGAAATGGCAGGGGTTTTGGACAGTGTCAACCAGCGCACTCAGATGGTCGGAAAGAACCGCCTAGAGCTGCTTCTTTTCCGTCTCAGGGGGCGNCAGATCTACGGGATCAACGTGTTCAAGGTGAAAGAGGTNCTGCAGTGTCCGAAGCTGTTCTCCCTNCCCAACAGCCGNCCGGTNGTTCGAGGCGTNGCNCATAGCCGGGGNGAGACTATCCCCATTATCGATCTGAGCATGGCAATCGGTCTGCCNGGTATCCCGCAAGAAGAGCTCTCCACCAGNTTCGTCATCATCACTGAATACAATCGCAAAACGCAGGGTTTCCTGGTGAGCGGNGTCGAGCGAATCATGAACATGAACTGGGAAGAAATCCTGCCTCCACCCAAAGGGGCCGGCAAGGATGTCTATCTTACCGCTGTCACGAAAATTGATGATAAGCTTATCGAAATCATTGATGTAGAGAAGATTCTTTCAGAAGTTTCTCCGCTTGGGGAGGACGTAACCGAAGCCGTTCTGAGTAAGAGCGCGGATNGGGTACCGGGGCATCTGCCCGTGCTGGTGGTCGATGATTCNTCCGTGGCCCGGCGCCAGATACAGCGGTGTCTCACCGCAATTGGCATGGAAGTGGTGCTGAAAAACGACGGCAAGCAGGCTATTGAACATCTGAAGGAAATCACTGCGGATGGTTCCCGGGCCAAGGATCACTTCTCCCTGATCATCTCGGACGTGGAGATGCCTGAAATGGATGGCTACACCCTCGTCACCAAGGTGAAAGAGGACCCGGCGCTNTCGGATATGTTTGTTATGCTTCACACCTCACTCAGCGGTGTGTTCAACCAGGCCATGGTAAAGAAGGTCGGGGCCGACGACTTTATGGCAAAGTTCAGTCCGGACGAGCTGGCAGAGCGGGTGATGGAAATCATCGACCAGGGTTGATGGAGCCGCTCAAAGATTCACTCAGAACAGAGACCCAATGAAAGCGGAAATAACGCCACAGGAATATGAAGCCTTCAAATCGTTCCTGCAGGATGCCTGTGGGATTTTACTGGGCGATAATAAACAGTACCTGGTCAAAAGCCGGTTGCGCAGGATTCTTGAAGAGAACAGCCTGAATACCCTGGGTGAACTGCTCGAGCGCCTTAAGCGCCCCGGGCGGGGCGGTCTGAAAGAGACTGTCATCGATGCGATGACAACCAATGAAACCCTGTGGTTCCGTGACAATCACCCTTTCCGGATTCTTCAGGAGAAACTGCTTCCCGAATTCGCAGAGCGCAACTCGATGCAGCCTTTGCGTATCTGGTCTGCGGCCTGCTCAACCGGCCAGGAGCCGTATTCGATTGCCATGATCGTCGAGGAGTTTCGGCGGGCGAGGCCCGGGAAGCTGCGGGATGTAAAGATCACCGCGACGGATATCTCCAAAAGCGTTCTTGATGTGGCTCGCAAGGGCGAGTATGAAATGCTTGCCATTGGTCGGGGGCTCTCGCCAGAGCGCCAGAAGCAGTTTTTCACGCCGTCCCTGAACGGTGGCTGGCAGATCAAACCCCAGATCAAGAGCATGGTGGAGTTCAAGGAGTTGAACCTGCTTGAGCGTTATATGCTGGGCAAGTTCGATATTGTGATGTGCCGGAACGTTCTGATCTATTTTTCGGCGGACCTGAAAAAGGACATTCTCACCCGGATGCACGCCACCCTGAACCCGGGCGGCTACCTGGTTCTTGGTGCCTCGGAATCGCTCAACGGCTTGCCCCATCTCTATGAGATGGTTCAGTGCCACCCCGGAATCATCTACAGGAAAAAATAATCCATGCCCCTCAATGTCTGGGTCCTGGTTGCCGCTCAGGCGCTGGCCATGTGCACAGCGCCTTTTATCGTTTTTATAGGCAGCATTCAGGGCAGAATGCTCGCCCCGGCGCCCGAGTACGCAACACTTCCCGTCGGGCTGGTGGTCGTAGGCACCGTTCTGGCTATCAAACCGGCAACCTGGTTAATGGAGCGCATNGGGCGCAAGCGCGTGATGCTGCTGGGTGCCATCATGGGCATTGTTGCAGGTCTTATNGGAGGCCTGGCGTCCTGGACTGGTCTGTTTTCCCTTCTTTGTCTTGCGGCCGTGGTCGGTGGTACCGGGCTTGCGGTGGTTCACCAATATCGGTTTGCGGCCATGGAATCCGTGGCGCCGGGTATGGCGGGTTCTGCTGCCGCTCGCGTGTTGCTGGGTGGTCTGGTCGCAGCCTGGCTCGGGCCGGAAGTTGCGGGTCTGGGTAGCGGCGCGGCGGAGCAATACCCGTTTCTGGTCAGCTGGATCGCGCTGGCGGCCGTCCAGGGTGCGGCTTTGCTGATCCTTGCTATCGGTTACCGGGCAGGGGCCGAGCGCGTCCAGGAATCCCGGCCGGGAGGAGGCCGCCCCCTACGGGAGATTATGGCGAACCCTTTGATCTGGGCGGCCATGAGTGCCGCGGCCATTGGCTATGCGGTGATGAGTTTCATCATGACGGCGACGCCGCTGAGCATGACCGAAATGGCCGGCCATGACCTCGACGATGCCAAGCGGGTGATCCAGCTCCACATAATGGCCATGTATCTTCCGTCGCTGATCAGCGGTTGGCTGACACGCGTGGTAGGCATTCCCCTGATGATGGCAGCGGGCCTGCTGGCCTATCTGGGCTGTATTGCCCTTGCCGCGAGTGGTGTCAGCTTCCACCACTATCTGTCAGCGCTGTTGTTGCTCGGCGTTGGCTGGAATTTCCTGTTCGTTGGTGGCACAACGCTGCTGCCCCGGGGGTATCGGGATGCCGAACGCTTCCGCGTCCAGGGCCTGAACGACATAATGGTTTTTGGCTCCCAGGCGACCGCGGCGCTGTCTGCCGGCGCAATTCTGAGCTGGCTGGGCTGGGGCGGTCTGGTCATGGTTGCCGTACCCTTCCTGATACTTCACGGGTTATTGATGACTTTGTGGCTGTTGCGCGAACGAACGCCCGAAGCTGCAGTTAACGGGAGAGAGTGATGCTTATAGATTTCGAGGATATGGATCCGAAAGATGCCTACCACATCCTTACCCAGACAGTGATTCCGAGGCCAGTTGCCTGGGTGCTGAGTGAAAATCCGGATGGGGACTANAATCTGGCGCCATTCTCGTTCTTTACGCCCATCACCAGCAATCCCCCGTTGCTGATGATTTCCGTTGGTAAAAAACCGGCGGAGGGCGTTTCGAAAGACACCCGGGTAAACATTGAAGCGAGAAAGAATTTTGTCGTTCATATCGCCCACCGGGATCTCGCCGCGGCGGTCACAGAATCCTCGCGAACCTTGCCCCATGGCGAATCCGAACTGAAAAATCTTGATCTGGAGCTGGTGGATTTTGAAGGCTCGAGCCTGCCTCGGCTCAAGGACTGCCACGTGGCTTTTGCCTGCGAGCTCTACGACATCAAGGAAATCGGTGCCGGGCCCCAGTCACTGGTATTCGGAAAAGTCACCCGGGTATGGGTATCTGATGATGCAGCTCGTTACGATGACAAGAATCGCCTGACCTTCAGTGGCGCTGCGATTGATCCGATCGGCCGTCTCGGGGGAAGCGAATACGTCACCTTCGGTGAAATCCTCAAAATTCCGCGGCCATCCTGAATCGGGGGCAGGGCAAAGGAATGGAACAGCTTAACCTCCGCCATCTCTACTATTTCTGGGTGATCAGCCGGGAAGGTTCGATCGCCCGAGCCAGTGAAGTCCTGGAACTGGCGCCGCAGACCCTCAGTGGCCAGCTTGCGACGTTTGAAGCCTCAGTGGGTGGGCGCCTGTTCTCCCGGGAAAGGCGCAAGCTGATCCTCACAGACTACGGCCGGCTGATCCTCGGCTACGCCGACGACATATTCGCCCTCACCGGTGAGCTTGCCGAAACCCTGCGGCTTGATCCTTCCGAGCGCCCGCTGACCCTGCGAGCCGGCGTCTCCGCNTCNATTCACAAACTGATTGCCTACTACCTGCTNCAGCCGGCGATGGCGGGCGAGCGGTCCATCCAGCTTGAATGCCAGACCGGGCGCACCGAAGATCTCGTGCTCAGCCTGAAACGCAAGGAGCTGGATCTGGTTCTGACCGACCGGGTGCCACGGTTGCAGGAGGACGGCAATCTCACGGTACACCCTCTGGCGGGATCCAGCATGAGCCTGTTCGCNGCACCAGAGTTGGCAAGAAAGCTCAAAAAGGGGTTTCCCGAATCCCTGAATGGCCAACCGTTGCTGGCCAACGCCACGGATGCACCCTATTTCGAGCGACTNATGAACTGGTTTTCCCTGAATGGGGTTCGCATGAAACTTGTCGCCCGGGTAGATGACAGCGCCCTGATCAAGGTATTTGGCAGCCAGGGCTATGGCGTGTTCGCTGCTCCAACCTCAATCCGCGAGGAGGTCTGCCGCCAGTATGAGGTAGAGCAGATTGCCTCAATTGAAGACGTCATGGATGAATTGTTCGCCATCACCCGTGGCCGAAAAACCGCCCATGAGGGCGTCCGTGCCATNGTCGATGCNCACACGGGNGATCGTGACGCCTGATTGCATCGAAAANANCGATCTTAAAAGCTCACAAAAGCTTATTTTATCGAACTCTGTTCCTGTCCATTATGGAGNTGTGAAAGGCAGCAACCCGAAGAGGAGCAGTAGCTATGAAGACCATCCACAAATTCCGTCTGGAACCGGGCAAAGAGCCGACCACGCTNACGCTCAAAGAGGGTTACAGGGTGGTGCGCAGCGAATACATCGTGCCCCATAAGGCCGTCTACCTCTGGGTGGAGCAGCCCCTGAACGTAACCACACCAACCCTTGAGCGGCAGTTCCGAGTCGCTTATTCGGGCGAACCAGTGCCTGACAGCTTCGAATACCTCGATACCGCACTGGATCCATTTGGCCCTGAGGCGTACCACGTGTTTGCAATACCTGCCGGTGAAGAAGAGCTCTTCAATACGGCANCTGACGGTGCAAGCAACGACGCGTTCAGCAGGCAGAACTGGCAACACACAGCGATCTCTTGACCACTTCAGGGCCCTTCGGGGCCCTTTTTTATGGCGTCTCGATCGGCAGGTGGCCGGTTTTTACCCAGATGATTGTTTCCTTGTCCACGAACGGGTGATGCTGGCTCAGGTGGGGGCTCCGAATCCAGGTGCCCGCCGGGTAGCGACCATGTTCATCGCAAAACTCACCGGACAGCACGAATATCTCCTCGCCGCCAAAGTGCCGATGGGGCTGGAAAACCTCGTTTGCCGGCCACTTCACCAGGGCCACATGCTCGTGCTCGAATTCGTGCAGCGGCATCACCTCAAGCCCGCCCATACCGGNCCGCCACGGCGCAGTGCGCGTATCGATGCGCACTGTGGATCCATCGCGTTCGTCGAACTGATGCAGCTTGACNAGCAGCGTGCAGCCTTCCTTGCTGAAAGGGGCGTGTCCACTGCCTGGCGGGTTCCGNAGATAAGTNCCGGCCGGGTANTCGCCGGTCTCGTCGGAAAACACCCCATCCAGAACGAGGATNTCTTCGCCCAGGGGGTGCTCATGCCGGTTGAAGGAGGCACCAGGCTCGTACCGGACCACACTGGTCGCATGACCACGCTCTGCTTCCTCGCGGGCAAGAGGCTTTCTCAGAACACCACCGGCAGGGCTGGGCACCCAATCCTGCTCTTCGGTGCGGATGATGACTTTNTTGGAAAAGTCCATGTTGAGCATTGCGAACCTCAAAACCACCTNAAAATGAAGTGACTAGTTACGTGGGCGCCAGCCTTCCGGATGCCTCTATTTGATCAGGGCCTGAATGTTCCGGAACTGCGGATGTTTGCAATGACGCATCCATTCAAACGCCACCATCTCAAGCGTTACNATCCTGGCNCCGCTCTCGTTCAGGCGGTCCAGNGCNACGTCCCGGTCAAACTCNTTGCGTGAGCCGGTAGCATCGGCCACCACCCANACCTTGTAACCAGCATCNAGCAGGCTNANGGCGGTNTGCATCATACACACATGGGTCTCGCANCCACCNATTACAATGTGCTGCCGNCCCTCCGGCAACTGGTCAACGAGCCCATCGGGGCAGGCATCAAAATGGTGCTTGGCCAGGGTCTGGTTNCAGAGNTCCCGGACCGCTTCAACNTTATGNCCCAGCTTGTCCGGCANCTGCTCGGTNCCCAGCACNGGAACNTCCATGAGCCCGGCNATGGTGGCNAGNACGATGCANCGGTCCACCACCTCGTCGCCATGGCTAATGGCNGGCATCAGCTTTTCCTGGACATCNATGAGCAACANCGTCGATTGCTCGGCTTTCATNAGCATGAATAGTCTCTCCCCACAAACTGGATGATTATACTCGGCGTTGTACTAACGATAGTCCTGAATCTGCTCAACCGGTAAAGAGAAAACCCGTCTCGCCCGAATTTTTTTGACGATTTTCCCCGGGGGAGTTGCCAAGCGCCCGTAAAACCATTAAAGTTTGCGCCCTCAAATGAGCGACGACGTTGCTGATTTGAAACAGTTTATTGGAGAGGTGGCCGAGTGGCTGAAGGCGCACGCCTGGAAAGTGTGTAAACGTTAATAGCGTTTCGAGGGTTCGAATCCCTCCCTCTCCGCCAATACAAAACCCCAGCAGAAATGCTGGGGTTTTTTATTGGCNGATTGGCAGGGTAGAAAGAACCCTCCCGGGTTCGAGCTAGGATTTTCTCCAAACCAACAACCGATTATTAGCCGGCATCCCGAAATCCTTTTCAAGCTTCAGCCCGGTTGCTTCACCNAGAGCCTCGAGATCCTCCATATCNCNAATTCCCATATGCGGCGCCTGTGTTCTNAGCGACAGGTCGAANCGTACATTGTTTTCACTGGTGTGCCGACCGCCATAGCTGAAAGGCCCATAGAGGCAGAAGATNGCGCCCTTGGGTAGGGCCTNCGCCAGGCCGCGAAACATTGCCTGCACTTCTTNCCAGGCCATGATATGCGCCGTATTGGCGGAGAACGCGCCGTCGATGGCGGGCAGNCTGGACCAATCTCCGTTCAATACCTCCAGGGCAATGGGCGGGTTGATATTNGTAAGGTGGGCNTCGTCGATCCACGCCCGGGAAAGCTGGGCGTTCTGAGGGTGATCGGTNGGCTGCCAAACCACGTGGGGTANGTGAGCGGCAAAGTGAACGGCGTGCTGGCCAGTGCCCGTGCCGATTTCCAGAATGGTGCCCGGCTGTTTGAAAAGCTCGACAAGTTTTTCCAGAATCGGCGCTTTGTTATTCTCGCAGGCTTGAGAAAACGGCTTGTCTTTTTGCATGCTCCGACCTTTCGACAGGGGGTAGTTTATGGCGGTTTCAATACGCCGGCTCAGCGGTGACCANATNAAANCATACCTGGATGATCTCGCGCGCCTGAGGATCGAGGTGTTTCGCCATTTTCCCTACCTGTACGACGGTGATATGGACTACGAGCGCAAGTACCTCGATACCTACGCACCGCTCGCCAGAGAGTCTCTTCGTGCTGGCCCTGGATGGCGAATCGGTTNTTGGCGCCGCCACGGGCATCCCGATGGACCACGAAACGGACGAGTTCAAAGGGCCGTTCATCGAGCAGGGTTATGAGCCAGACAAGATCTTCTATTTCGGTGAGTCGGTGCTGCTGCCGAATTACCGGGGGCAGGGCATCGGNGTGGCCTTCTTCGACCACCGGGAAGGCNATGCCCGGGAACAGNGCCGTTTCACGCACTGCTGTTTCTGCGCGGTCGAGCGGCCTCAAGATCATCCNCTNAGACCNGCCGATTANCAGCCGCTGGACNCNTTCTGGCACAACCGCGGCTACCGAAAGGTACCGGAGCTGACCACCACCTATNCATGGAAAGATGTGGATCAGGCGGCGGAAACCGCCAAGCCCATGACGTTCTGGCTGAGGCGTATTGCCTAACGAACGCTGAAGTTGCTGAATTCCCCGGTTGGCGATTCCGGCGCAATATCCACCGCATCCACACGCGCATCCGGTGGGCCTTCGGCGCACCAGGTTCTGAGTTCGTCCAGGCGTTCCTCCGGGCCTTCGGCCACAATCTCAACTCGTCCATCGGGCAGATTGCGAGCGAACCCCGTCAAACCCAGGGAAGAGGCCTTCTGTTCCGTGGAGGCGCGATAGTAGACCCCCTGTACNCGGCCGGATATCAGAAGTTGCCAGCGTTTGGTATCCATGGTTTGCTCCCGCTCGTTCTGTCGTGTCAGGCTTTATTTCAATCTACCGGTTCGGGCACGACCACTTCAAGGAGAGAGAACGCCGATGGCCTCCACCCACCTGAAACACAATGCNACTGGTTATGCCGATGCCCTGGTCTGCGAGGCGGAGGGATTGGAGNGCCTTGCAGGCGCNCTTGATGAGGCCGGGGTGACCGACGTCGGTGTGCCGCACGTTTATCGGGTGAACGAAACCGAACTCGAAATCACCGCCATCCGGTCTTCAGGTGGCTCAGATCGGGCGCGNGAGGTGCTNGGTGAAGGNCTGGCCAGAATGCATGCCCTGCGGCAGGAGGCNTACGGCTGGGGCAGGGACAATTACATTGGCCTGGCACCGCAACCCAATCGCTGGTGCGACAACTGGGGTGAGTTTTTTGTCCACGACCGCCTTGGCTACCAGNTCTCANGTATTCGTGACGCCAGCCAGAGGACTCGNTTCGAACAGGTATTGGACCAGCACGGGGGCTTGCTGANGGACTGGCTGAACGCCCACTGTGAGCACCCGAGCCTGCTCCATGGTGATCTCTGGAATGGTAACGTGCTCTATGGCNCTGACCGCCCCTGGCTGATTGANCCGGCCGTCTACTGCGGTGATCGTGAAGCGGATATCGCCATGACACAGATGTTTGGTGGTTTCGGCGAAGCATTCTACCGGGCCTACGACGCGTGTTACCCANGNACANCGGTTTATGGCATCAAGCGTGAGGTCTACAACCTCTACCATTACCTGAACCACTACAACCTGTTNGGAGGTGGTTACCTGGAGGGTTGCCAGCTGGGTTTTGCCGCGATTGAAGCAATAGGCCGGGGCAGGGCCTAGATCAGGCCGGTACTGCGAAGCACGAAGACTCCCAGAGTGACAGTAATGCTTGCCAGAAGGGTCGTCAGGGCGATGATATTNGCNGCCAACCGGTCATTACCGCCCAGCGCCTTCACCATNACGAAACTGGCGGCCGCCGTCGGGCTGGCGAAGAACAGGAACATCAGGCCCAGCTCCGAACCCCGAAAACCNGCCAGCCACGCTGCGGCGGTGCAAAGCGCCGGNAGTATNACCATCTTGAACAGGCTGGAACCCAAGGCTGTTTTGCTGTCACTCCGGATGGCGCTCAGGGATACGGTTGCGCCGATGCAAAGCAGCGCCAGGGGCAGCGTGAGTGAGGCAAAGTAATCNCCGCTGGTCATGACCCAGCCCGGCAGTGAGATATCCAGGGCNGCGAAGGGAATCGCCACGAAGACTGCCAGGATGAGCGGGTTGCGGATGATGTCGTGGAAGATCTTCGTCCAGTCCGTTGTTTGCCCCGGTTGGTAGGCCACCAGCACGATCACCGANAGNATGTTGTAGGAGATGATCACCAGGCCAAGCAGGATGCCACCTGCCGACAGGCCGAAGTCTCCGTAGAGATTNGCGGCNAGCGCCAGGCCGACGATACCGCAGTTACCCCGAAACGCGCCCTGCACGTAAACGCCACGATCCTCCCGAACCACACGCCAGCGGGCCCAGAGCCAGGTGATGGCNAAACTCNCNAGNGTCGCNNCCAGGTANAANACCANAAGNCCGGGATTGAACGCGGTATCCAGATCGGCCCGGATGATGCTCAANAATACCAGGGTCGGNAGGGTGGCNTTGAACACCAGCGCCGAAGCAGTATTCACAAACGCGTTATCGATCCAGCCGATCCGGCGAAGTCCCAGGCCGATAAAGACCATGGCAAACACGGGCAGTGTNGTTTCCATGGTTTGCAGGAACAGATCGATCAGGNTCATCAAGNNTGGCCGTCGGGTCGAGGAGANTGACTGGGTTCACCTGAATTATAAGCGNGGAGAAAGCTAGGATGCTATGGGAATACCACGAAGGTATGGGGCGGNGAGGGGGAGTGNCGTAAAAAAAACAGGGCCCCGAGGGGCCCTGATCACTTTCAGGCTTTCAGTTGGTCGCCAACGGGCAGNCGNCGGATGCGTTTGCCGGTTGCGGCATAGATCGCATTGCACAANGCCGGCGCTACCGGNGGNAGGCCNGGNTCACCNACNCCNCCCATGGCNTCNTCCGGGTTGTCNACCAGNTGNACNCGNAGNGTTTTGGGNGCATCCGGCATGCGNGGNATCAGGNACTTGTCGAAGTTNCCCTGNTGCGCCACNCCGTCNTCGAANGTCACCTCGCTTTGCAGNGCGATGCCAATGCCCATCACNATNGCGCCNTCCANCTGGGANCGAATCCGCTCNGGGTTGGCCTGCGGGCCGCAATCGAANGCNATGTCTGCNCGNTGGATGNTNAGCTCNCCCTGATCATCNACTTCCACATCAAANACAATCGCGGTGTANGANACNAAGCTGTGGTGNAAGGCNANGCCNANCCCNCGATTNTTGCCGGNGGATTTACCCCAGNCNGCNTCNCTGGTNNCCCGNTCGATNACNTTNCGCATGCGNCCGATGTCGATNGGGTNGAGATCCGGGTCTTCGCCATANTTCCAGCCATCGCCNACCGTNAGNTTNTGNATCTCCCNGTCCGGGCCGAGCAGGTCNAGNACGTANTCNCNATGGTCCTTGCCGGCNGCTACAGCCATCTCATGGGCAAAGCTCTGGATCGCCCAGGCATGGGGCAGGTTGTAGACCGAGCGGAACCANCCGATNCGCACATGNGCNGGCGCAGGNGGATTNTCCAGCCTCAGGGCCGGCACCGAGAACGGCATGGTGTTNAANCCCATGCCCAGTTCNAANTCNCCCTTGTGNTTCGGNTCGGGCGCAAACAGCGAGCCNATNCTGGGNGANAGGGTNCGGTGCAGCCAGCCGGTGGCNTGNCCNTTGTNGTNCAGNCCNGCNTCGAGNTANTCNACNGANACNGCNTGNNANTANGCGTGGTGAATATCATCTTCCCGTGACCACTGCAGCCGGACCGGCCGACCTTTGAANGCCTCGGCGATANTGGCCGCTTCAANGGCAAAATCCGGNTTGGACTTNCGACCAAAGCCACCGCCAAGNAGGGTAACGTGAACGGTNACNTTCTNCGCATCCAGNCCNAGTCGNCCGGCCACGGTNTCGCGGGTCGCCTGCGGATNCTGNACNGGCGCCCANACNTCNGCCTTGCCGTCCTTGATNCGCACGGTCGCCACCGGNGGCTCCATGGGNGCCTGGGCCATGTGNGGCATGTAGTAGGTNGCNGAGANNCGNTNGNNNGCGTTNTCCAGAGCTGTGTCCAGATCGCCATGCTGACGGACGACCTTGCCNGGTTGCTGCGCCGCTTTCTCAAGGGATTCNCTGTANGNNGNCGACGTATAGCTTGCGTTGTCGCCGGCAGGNTCCAGATTCCAGTCGATCTTCAGAGCCTTGCGACCCTCCATGGCGGCCCAGGTATTCGATGCCACCACGGCAATACCGCCGAGCGGGCTGAAGCCCGCCGGTTGGCCGGTGCCCTCAACCTTGAGTACCTTCTCAACACCGGGCACCTTGAGGGCCTCGGTGTCGTCGAAATCGCCAACAGTAGCCCCGTAAACCGGTGGACGGGCGATCACCGCATAGAGCAGGTCCTCGAAGGGAACATCAGCGCCATACACCGCCTTACCGGTGACAATGTCCTCACCGTCGATGGCTTTAGGGTATGCGGACTTCAGCTCGCCGTTAATGAGGCCGGTTTCCTTGCCGACAAATCGCAGCTCATCGTCGCGCTTGAGTACCAGTGCATTGCGCCCGGGAACGTCGAGCTCCCGAGCCTTGGCTGCGAGTTCCCCAAAGCCGAGTTCCTTGCCGGAAGGCGTGTGAACGATGCTGTGTACGCCAGCCTGCACCTCACTAACCGGCACGCCCCACTCATTGGCGGCCGCCTGCTCCAGCATCTGTCTGGCCGCCGCTGCGGCTCGGCGCATGGGCTGGTACCAGTGGCGCATGCTACGGGAACCGTCGGTGTTCTGGTTGCCGTATTTGTCGTGATCGCCTTCCGCCTGCTCGACCCTTACCTGATCCCAGTCTGCGCCAAGCTCGTCGGCACCGACCATCACCAGGCTGGTCCGGATGCCCTGACCCATTTCGGAGCGGTTGTTCACAATGGTAACCAGGCCATCAGCATCGATATGGATGAACACGTTCGGGTCGTCCACCCATCCGCCGGGCATGGCTCCGGCACCGAATTGAGCCTTTTCATTGCCAGCCAGGGCCACATCCCAACGGGCTGCAAGCACCAGGGCAGAGCCACCCGCCAGGCCCATCAGGAAGCGCCTGCGGCTCACGTTGGCTATCATCAAGTTGTCATCGGCGCTCATGCTTCACCCTCCTTGCCGGAAGCTCGTTCAATCGCCGCCAGAATGCGGTTGTAGGTGCCGCAGCGACAGAGATTCCCTGCCATGGCATCCACAATCTCCCCGGTCTCGGGGTTCGGTGTTCTTTTTAGCAGCGCTGTGGCGTTCATGATCTGGCCACCCTGGCAGTATCCGCACTGGGCCACCCCAAGATCGAGCCAGGCCTGCTGAACTTTGCTACCAACCGGGTCGTCGGCCATGGCTTCAATGGTGGTGATCTCGCCACTGGCCGCAGAGACCGGTGTGACGCAGGAGCGGATTGCCGTTCCGTTGAGATGAACTGTGCAGGCGCCGCACTGGGACATCCCGCATCCGAACTTGGTTCCTTTGAGGCCGACAACGTCGCGGATTACCCAGAGCAGGGGCATGTCGTCGGGGACGTCGAGCTCGTAGCGCTCGCCGTTGATCGTGAGGGTAGCCATAACGTCCTCTCGTTTGTGAGTTTTGCGTCTCCTTCACTGTAGCCCTACGAACTGGCAGAGTAAAAAGAGCAATCTGGATGAAAGGTAATAAAATCGCTTGCACGCTCGCCTCGGGCCTGGGCTATAGTAGGCCCCGGAAACAAGAGAAGAAGAGGATAAGGATGGACGCCGTTAATCCCACCCCCGAACAGCTGCAAAAAGTCCTGGCGGATACCCCGAAAGACCAGCCCGTTGTCATGCTGAATCTGCTGCGCTTCCGTGATAGGGCCAATTACAAGGAAGAGGCGCCGGAGAGAAGCGGCCGCGAAGCCTACAAGCTCTACATGGAAGAGGCTGCCGCCTGCGTAAAATCGGTCGGCGCAGAAGTCATCTGGTCTGGCCGCAGTGTTGGATCGCTGATTGCGCCCCCGGATGAATCCTGGGATCAGGTGCTTCTGGTCAGGTATCCCTCAATCGATGCCTTCATGGCCATGATCGAAAGCCGGGAATACAAAGGCGTGGTCAAACACCGCACCGCTGCCCTTCAGGATTCACGGCTCGTCGCCAATGTTGAAACACGGATGTAGTTAAAGCCGGATCAAAGCCCGGCTTGCTGGATGGCCATGTAGCTGATGGTTCCTGCGGCGATAGAGAGCAGGGCATTGCGGCGCCAGAGGTGAATAATCACCACGAGGACGCCGGGAAGCAGGGCTTCGAACCCCATCCATGAGCCGGACCAATCCGCGGAGCGCTGCAGAAATACCGTGGCCAGCAACGCCATCACGGCCGCAGGGAGGTAGCGCCCCAGATGGCGCACCAGCGGATGCTCCGTGTGCCTCTCGAAAAACAGAAAGGGAATCACCCGCGTGGCAAAAGTCGCGACTGCCGCCACCGCAATGAATGCCGCCAGATAGCCGGATTCACCCATGGCTGCTCTCCTCGCCCGGTACCTGCCCGCGATGCTTCCGGTATTCGAACAGCAGGACGGCAGTGACCAGCGCAATGGCACCGATCAACTGATGTGCCGGTGGCAAAATCAGCATTGCGACGCCCGCGGCCGCTGCTCCGAGCCAGATCGGGAAGCCTTCTCCCAGGGCTTTGAATTGCTCCAGAGTCAGAACAATGAACAGAGCCACCAACGCGAACTCAATACCGGTGCTGTCAAAGGCGACATTGTCGCCAAGCAATGCACCGATTGCGCAACCCGCCACCCAGTAACACTGGTTAAAGCCGGTAATTCGGAAATCGACCTCCTGTTCGTGGGCCCGGTCGCTTCCTCGTGGGCGGCTGGTGAGCAGGGAATAGGTTTCATCGGTCAAACCGAAAATCAGATAGAGTTTTCGCCAGCCAGCACCCTTGAACTGGCCCAGCAATGAAAGCCCGTAAAACAGATGGCGGGCGTTCAGAACAAACATCGCAATGAAGACTTCCAGCAGGCCCGCATTAACGGCCAAGAGGCTCACCGCGAGTATCTGGCCGGCTCCGGCGTAAATCACGATTCCCATCAACGGCGCAGCCCACCAGGCATACTCGAGCTGGGTTGAGAACAGCACACCAAAGGCCATGCCCAGCGGAAGATAGCCGAACAAGATGGGCAGCGTGAGTCTGAAGACGGACTGGTTCATTAGCATCCAAACGGTCAGAAAGCGGCGATCATAGAGAATTCGTCATACTTTTTGAAGCCAGTCGCAGAAGCCGCTCAGGTTTTCAACAGCTTGTTACCTTCATTCCCTGTCCGTTTATCCGTAACATGGGGGTTCACAGGAGATAGTATGACCGACAGCGCCGAAAACCAGCCCGAGCAAGACCCCAGACAGGAAAAATTCGTTGTCGACACCGAGTTGCTGACCGAAGACCAGCTTCAGGGCTTGGTGGAAGAGTACTGCACCCGATACCACGGACTGAACGACACTGAAAACCCCATGGGCGAGCAGAGCAGGGTCATGTCTGCGGTGCGCCGGGGCGATTTGGTGGTCTGGTTCGATCCCGTGGAAAACACCGCCGGGCTGGGTGTGCCGGCTTAGGCGTCAGGTGTGTCACGGTATTTGTGTTTGCACCTACCCGGGGCAGGAACTAAACGTTACAATCGCGCTGTTTTCCGAAAGCCGTGTGCGAGGTGAATTTTGATCAGGGTACTGGTTGTAGATGACCATGAGCTGGTGAGGTCCGGTATTACCCGGATGCTGGCCGACAACCCGGACATTGAAGTCATCGGGCAGGCGTCATCCGGAGAGGATGCCATCGATTTCGTCCGCCAGCAGCGGCCGGACATTGTACTGATGGATATCCGAATGCCGGGCATCGGGGGCCTTGAGGCAACCCGTCGTATCCTCCGCATTGACGATTCCATTCGGGTGATTGTGGTAACCGCCTGCGCGGACGATCCCTATCCGACGCGCGTCATGCAAAGTGGAGCCACTGCCTACATCACCAAAGGCGCTGATATCAAAGAGATGGTCCGCGCCATCCGCATGGCCCACACCGGCCAGCGTTACATCAGCCCGGAAATTGCCCAGAAAATGGCCCTGAAACAGCTGGGCGGCGGTGATCGCGATGAAGACGGCGAACTTTCGATGTTCGACCGGCTTTCCGAACGGGAAATGCAGATTGCCATGATGGTGGTGGATTGCCAGAAGGTGCAGGACATCTCGGACAAGCTGTGCCTGAGCCCGAAGACGGTGAACAGCTATCGCTACCGGATCTTCGAGAAACTGGAAATCTCCAGTGATGTTGAGTTGGCCCTGATGGCGGTGCGGCTCGGGTTGCTTGATGCCGACAAGGTCTGACCCTGAAACTACCCACATCGGGGAGTTTGACAGCAAGAACTTCCTGAAACAGTTGACCGAGCGGCCCGGCGTCTACCGAATGTACGACGAGGGCGGCTCGGTGCTTTACGTGGGCAAGGCCCGCAACCTGAAAAAACGGGTTGGCAGCTACTTCCGCAAGACCGGCCTGGCACCGAAAACGGAAGCTCTGGTCAGCAAGATCGCCTCTATCGAGGTGACGATTACCGGCAGTGAGACCGAGGCACTGCTGCTCGAACAGAACCTGATCAAATCGTTACGGCCGCCCTATAACATCCTGCTCCGTGACGATAAGTCCTATCCCTATATCTATCTGTCCTCCCACAGTGATTACCCCTCGCTGACGTTTCGTCGTGGGCGAACCAAAAAGGGTGGCGGTACCTGGTTCGGGCCGTTTCCAAGCTCCGGTGCAGTCAAGGAAAGTCTTAATGTACTACAGAAGATTTTCCGCATAAGAAACTGTAGTGAAAGCTTTTTCAGGAATCGAACCAGGCCTTGCCTGCAATACCAGATCAACCGTTGTACCGCACCTTGTGTGGGCTATATCACACCCGAGGAATATCAGCAGGACATTCGCCACGCCACCATGTTTCTGGAAGGCAAGAACCCGGCGATCCTCCACGACCTGATGAACGCCATGGAAGCCGCCTCGAAAAACCTGCAGTTCGAGAAAGCCGCCGCCTACCGCGACCAGATCAACCACCTGCGCCACGTGCAGGAGCAGCAATCAATCGAAGGCGAGGGCGGCGACGCGGATGTGATTGCCATTGCTCAGGATGCCGGGGTTGTCTGCATCGTGGTGATCATTGTGCGTGGCGGCCGTGTGCTCGGCACCAAGGACTATTTCCCCCGCTACTCCATCGAACAGACGGAGGGCGAACTGCTCAGCGCGTTCCTGGGTCAGTATTACTTTGGTGGCAACACCCGCCGTGAGATTCCGCGGGATATACTGGTGCCCGTTGAAGTGGAGGGTCAGGAACTGTTGGCCCAGGCGCTCACTGAATCGGCGAACCGGGAAACCCGAATTCGGGGCAATGTTCGCGGTGAACGCCGCCGTTGGCTGGAACTGGCCATGACCAACGCCCGCCAGACCCTGCTTACGCACCTGGCGAGCAAGGAGACCGTATACCGGCGCCTGCTGGCCTTGAGGGACCTCCTTGAGCTGGCGGAAACCCCGTCACGGATGGAGTGTTTCGATATCAGCCACAGCCACGGGGAAAATACCGTCGCATCCTGCGTGGTTTTCGATGAGAATGGCCCCCTGAAGAGCGATTACCGCCTGTACAATATCGAGGGCGTGACTGGCGGCGATGATTACGCTGCCATGCGTCAGGTGCTTTCCCGTCGCTACAAACGGATGGTGGCCGGGGAGGGCAAGCGCCCGGATCTGGTCTTCATAGACGGTGGTAAGGGGCAGTTGAATATTGCTCGGGAAGTTTTTGATGAGCTTGAGATTTCCGATATCCCGCTGATTGGTGTCGCCAAGGGCGTGACCCGTCGTGCAGGCATGGAGCAGCTTATTGATGCCATGACCGGGGATGTGTTCCGGGTGCCGGCAGATTCGCCAGCGCTGCACCTGATCCAGCATATCCGGGATGAGTCCCACCGTTTTGCTATAACCGGGCACCGGGCCCGGAGGGACAAAAAGCGCCGGCAGTCTACACTGGAAGGCATTGAGGGCGTGGGGCCGAAGAAGCGCCGCGACCTGATTCGATATTTTGGCGGAATACAGGAACTCCGCAAGGCCGGGATTGATGAGATGACCAAAGTGCAGGGCATCAGCAAATCACTGGCCGAAACCATATACGCAGCATTGCACGACGAGTAAGGACAGCATGAATTTACCTAACATCCTCACCCTTTCCCGAATCATCATGATCCCGGTATTCGTGGTGATTTTCTATCTTCCGGTGGGGTGGAGCTACCTCGTGAGCGCGGCGATTTTCGGCTTGGCGGCGGCCACGGACTGGCTGGACGGTTACCTGGCGCGAAAACTCGACCAGAGCACCCCGTTCGGCGCCTTCCTGGACCCGGTCGCAGACAAGCTCATGGTAGCTGTTGCGCTGGCTGTGCTGATCGAGGAGCACTCGGCGATTCTGCTGACGATTCCGGCCACCGTTATTATCGGTCGTGAGATTGTCATTTCCGCTTTGCGGGAGTGGATGGCGGAAATTGGCAGCCGCAACAGTGTGGCGGTTTCCTACATCGGCAAGATCAAGACCACAGCGCAGATGTGCGCGATTGTGGGCCTTCTGGCGTTTCCTCCCGGCGTTCTCTGGGCCAATGTCGCCCTGGTGCTGCTTTATATCGCCGCGACTCTCACCCTCTGGTCCATGGGCCTCTACCTCAAGGCTGCCTGGGCTGATCTGTTTCCGGAGAAGGCCTCAGGCGAGACGGATAGTCACACCTCGTAGCCCATTCAATCACCCTGGCGGCCAAGTCGCTGCCAGCGGTTCCGAAGGCCTCAACGATCTGGTCAACCGATGTGCCTGGGGCCGGCTCCACAACCCGCTCAGTGCGAGTGCACAGGCTGGCCCTTGAACGGTTGTGAATCATCTGCAGGTGTAGCTCGATAACCACCTGCGGACCGGATTCCGGGGTTTCCGAATGGAATGCCGAGAGTTCGGTGACCAGGGTCAATTCAGCCTGCGCCGGATTGGTATCGGTAATCACGTTCGTGTAGGCGCCACTCTGACGAAGGCTGCTGACCAGCGTATCCCGGACCACCACCGGTGCCGTGTCCCGCCAGCGGGTCCCCTCGTAGGCCCGGAACTCCTGAGGCGTGGGTTTCGCCAGGATCAGCGACCCGTTAAAAGGCTCTGAGGCGTAGGGTGTATCAACACGAAGGGAGGCCTGAATCCGTTGCTCTGCCGCTGGCGCGGTCTGGACCACAGCCAGGTCCATAACCCTCGGTGGCTCCGGGTTCGGAAACACAGTACAGCCGCCGGCAACGGCAGCACCGAGGAGAAGTGTCAGGTTTCTGATTGACCTCAGTGTCACTGTGCCATCTCCTTCATGGTTTCATTGCCGAACAGGGTGCCAGTGGGATCCTGCTCCAGGCGATGAGTAAACTGGTTCAGGCTCCGCAGGGTTGCCCTCAGCTCCCGCAGCGCGGGCGCCAGCTCGCCCATGCCCTGGAGCCCGGCATCCATTGCCCCCTGGTTGTTACGGGTCAGCTCATCAATCCGCGCCATGGTGCTGGTGATAACCGCAAGGGCCTGGTCCATGGATTCCAGGACCCGCTGTCCATCGTTTTGCAGCAGTTCGTTGGCGTTATCCGAGACATTGGACACCTTGATGGCCGCTTCTTCGGCGCGAATGGCCGCGGCGTCAAATTGTTCGAGCAGGGCGATCAGCTGGTCCCGGCGATCGAGCAAGGCATCCGTGGCTTCCCGTGTGTTTTTCAGGATGGCAGAGGCATTCTCGATGTTGTCACCGGATAACAGCTCCGTGGCACTGGTGAGCAGACGGTCTGCTTTGGTCAGAAGTTGTTCGCCATTGGCAAGCAGGTTATTGAACGCCGAGGGCTCGGCCATAATGACTGGCGGATTATCCCTGTCGCCCTCCAGGGCTGGCCGGTCCGGGCTTCCACCGCTGAATTGAACGCTCATGCTGCCGGTGATGTTGGCGAGCACCAGGCCGGCTTTGGTGTTTTCACGAATGGGAACCGACTGATCCACCCGAACCAGAACCCGCACGTGGCCGGGGTTGTCCGGGTCCAGATTCAGCTCCACCACATCTCCAATCTGAACGCCGCTGTAGAGCACAGGATTACCCTCGGAGAGGCCGCCCACTGCATGGTCGAAGACGATTTCATAGTAGCCCCAATCCCGATCGGCGGAGGATTTCGCCAGCCACAGAGAAAAGATCAAGGCGGCGGCAAAGGCCAGGATGGTAAACAGGCCAATGATCAGGTGGTGGGCCCTTGGCTCCATGGTTACTGCTCCTGATTCCGTTTTTCCAGATAATCCCTGAATGCATAACTCGCTGCCCGGCCACGGGGCCCGTTAAAGTAGTCCTGGACCCAATCGTCCTCCGTGGCTGCAACCTTTTCCAGCGTATCAGCTACCAGCACCTTGCGCTGTGACAGTACCGCAACCCTGTCACAGGTTGAGTACAGGGTGTCCAGATCATGGGTGACCAGAAATACCGTCAGACCCAGCGCGTCCCGCAGCGTGACGATGAGTCTGTCGAAGGCGGCGGCGCCAATCGGATCCAGCCCAGCGGTGGGCTCATCCAGGAACAGTATCTCAGGATCAAGGGCCAGGGCCCGTGCCAGGCTTGCGCGTTTTACCATACCGCCAGAAAGTTCGGACGGATACCGAACCGCTGCGTCAGGCGGTAATCCGGTCAGCGCCAGCTTCATGCGCGCCAGTTTTTCCGCTTCGGGCCGTTTCAGGCCCGCGTGTTCGATCAGCGGAACGGCGATATTCTCCTGCAGGTTCAGGGACGTAAACAGGGCGCCACCCTGGAACAGCACACCGAAGCGTTGCTCTATGCGCGAACGCGCCCTTGCCGAAAGCTGGATAAGATCCTCGCCAAACACCCGGATGTGGCCAGAGGCTGGTGTATTCAGGCCGACGATGCTGCGCAAAAGTACCGTCTTGCCAGTGCCCGAACCGCCGACCACGCCCAGAATTTCACCACGCAGCAGATCCAGGTCCAGGTCCTCGTGCACAATGTGATCGCCAAAGCGGTTGCACAGGTCCCGCACCTCGATGACCGGCTCATGTCTTGTTTGACCATTCGGAGACGCCGCCATATCCGCCATGATCACCAGCCCATTTCCATAAAGAATAGTGCAGCAATGGAATCCAGCAGAATCACCATGAAGATCGACTGAACCACGCTGGAGGTCGTGTGCTCACCCACCGATTGGGCACTGCCAGCCACCTTGAAGCCTTCCAGGCAGCCAATCACGGCAATCAGGAAGGCAAAGATCGGCGCCTTTACAATGCCCACAACGAAATGCTGGAGGGCGATGTCCCGCTCCACAATGGCCATGAACTGCGTCGGCGTTATATCCAGCACCAGCGCGCAGACCATGGCGCCGCCCACCATACCCGAGATCATGCCCACGAAGGTTAGAATGGGCAGGCTCACCATCATGGCCATCACCCGGGGCAGCACGAGCAGTTCAATGGGGTTCAGGCCCAGGGTGCGGATCGCATCCAGCTCCTCGTTAACCTTCATGGCGCCAATGTGGGCGGTAAACGCGCTGGCGGTTCGGCCCGCCAGAAGGATCGCGGCCAGCAGCACCCCGAATTCCCGCAGGAAGGAAAACGCCACCAGGTTCACCGTGTAAATGGTGGCGCCGAAATCGTCCAGCACGGTTGCACCCAAAAAAGCCACCACAGCGCCCACCAGAAACGTCAGCAGTGCCACGATTGGCAGGGCATTCAGGCCGGTGTCATGAACCGCAGCCACAAAGGGCGTCATCCGCCAGCGCCAGGGCCGGGGAAGGTTCCAGGCCAGGGTGCCGAGCGTCTGGCCAATAAAGCCCACAAGGATCCACAGAAGCCGGAAGATGCTTTCCACCTTCTGGCCGGTTCCGGTCACAAAGCTCCAAACGAGGGAAGGCGCGCGCCGATCCGCCTCGGGCTGATTTGTCATAGCCTCGCAAACAGCGGCGATCAGGGCGGATGTTTCCCGGGGCAATTCGCTATCGGCCGAGGCGGCTTCGAGCAAATGCTCCGGGCCGATCAGGGTGGCCAGTTGTGAGGCTCCGGCGGTATCAATCCGCGTCAGCCCCGAGAGGTCGATCGACAGTTTACTCATATCCCTGGGTGACATTGACGACGCCAGGGACGCCAGAGACCGGTAATGGCTCAACAGCCAGTCGCCGTTAACACTCAGAGTGCCGGCTTCAACGGTGACGGATCCGGGGCTGGACGTCGGTTGTTGTGGATCGGTCTGCTCGGATGAATCAGGACTGGGCACGTTCTGTCGAATCCCTGAGTGATGTTGCCTGCCAATCCCTAGCTTAAAGAGTGCGGGGGATCTCTGCCAGTGACGAAGGTGCATGTTTGCATGCTGCCGCGCAATTGGCCAAACTTTGCCCACAATCTCCAATAAAACAAAAACTTGATAAAAAACTATTGACGCCCGAACGGTAATCCGTAGAATACGCAGCCGTTGTCGAGGCAATGCCCCGGAAACAAAGAGCGGGAATAGCTCAGTTGGTAGAGCACAACCTTGCCAAGGTTGGGGTCGCGAGTTCGAATCTCGTTTCCCGCTCCAATTTCAAGTCTCTCATTGCCCACCTGAGAGCACAAAGATCCGATCCCTTCGATCTTTTCCGGCGCGGTGGCAGAGTGGTTATGCAGCGGACTGCAACTCCGTTAACGCCGGTTCGATTCCGACCCGCGCCTCCAATTTATTTCCGTGTTGTTACAGCAGCTTAAGTAGACTCAGCTTCCTGCCCATAGTGCTCAGCTGCCATTTGAGGCAAGGCGCGCGTCTATGCCAAAAAAAACGGCCGCGTTCAGCAACGCTTCGTCCTCACTGATCAAACAAGCCTGATTAGACTCCGCGCAGGCCAGGTGGAGTGCATCCAATGTCCTCAGACTTGTCTTTCGTGTCCCGATCCAATGCCCGGCTCGACGGTAATGGTCTGATTCAATAGAGCAGAGGGTGAAGCGGCCGTGGCTGACATCATCATGGAAGGCACTTTCGATGCGATTTGCCTGGGGCTCACTAAGCTCCCCCATGCGAACCCAACGGGCCAAGGCACTTGCAACTTCCACTTCTGTTAAATGACTGATCAGAACTGGCTTGGTCTGCAATTCAAGCAAGGCTTGAATGCTATCGCTAGCATGCTCTTGGCGGTAGTAGGGTAGAACGGCACTGGTGTCGAAGTAGTACATCAATAGCGCTCTTCGTCTCTGAGCTCTCGCACCGTCTGTGCAGAACTTTCTCGAGAAGGCGGTAGCGAAGCTCTTAGCCCTGAACGATCCAGAAACTGAATAGTTTCCGGATAGGCTGCCGTCAGCCGCGCTGCTGGTTTACCATGGCGAAGAATAACAATCTCTTCTCCAGCGGCTACCGCGTCTAATAGATTGGAAAGCTTTTCCCGCGTTTCCCGGACATTAATGGTCTGCATGCTTTCTCCTTCTTTTGTGTACACGTTTAGTGTACACCGATAGGTTTCTGGCTTGCAATTCAACGCCGAAGAATCGTTAAAACCTGATACATGTGAGCACTGCGCAAGATCTTGAGCGCGTTGGACTATTTTGTTGATGTTATTCTGCGGAGCGATCGACCCAGTCGCCAATGGCCCTATGAACAACACAGACCGGCAGAAACTCTTGCTCCAGCCGGCCCCGGTCTGCCTGTCTCAGACGTTGGTAAAGCTTAGCCTCGCTTCCGGTCAATCCTGGCGGAGTGATCGAGGGGGCAGGCTGTGGTTCTTCAACACCACTTGCGTCGGCGAACGTGTCGAAGGTAATCCTGTCCATCAGCAGTGGTGTGAGAAGCGGGAGGTGTTTCCGGGCGCTGGCCAGCATGGTCAGTCCCCAGGTATCGATGTCGCCCCAATAGGCGGTCGCCCGATCTTTCAGCCATGTTGCGTTGAGCCAGGACAGGTTCAGGCCCGACCCAAGTACCGAGACCGTACCGGAGACCCTGGGCAACTGGTGAAGGCAGCGTTCGTTTTCAACCAGTATCAACCGTTCGCCAGGTAAAGGCGTGCTTTGGAGTTCGTGGGCCCGGACCCGCATTTGCGTGAAGGGCAACAACGAGCCATCAAGGTCGGCGACCAGTAACCAGTGGTGGCCGTCGTCTTCAGCGCCCAGAAAGGCTTCCAGCCCGGTTTCGCTGGCCTGGCCGTCGAACAGAATGTCCAGCATCAGCGTTACAAGCTGGCGGTTGCGCTCGAAGAACTTGCTGTCGGTGCCGGCAATAGACAGTGCCCTGAGGGGTTTTCTTTCGGCGCAGCCTGGCTGGAGCTGAAGGGCAACCTTGCCGCTGCGAATAACGTCGCTTTCCGGCTTATCCATGACCAGGCTGCGCCGGCGTATGATCAGTGAGTGAAATCGCGGGTCCAGAACAGAGGCGAGACGGCTGAGTGTGTCGTATTCCCGCCTGACTTCACTGCTGCCTGCGGCCTGCACCCACTGGCTGGGAGTGTCCAGTGTCCAGTGGGTGGGAATGTCGATGGCTTCGCTGGTGCTCTTGAAGCGGACCAGCTGCCACTGGACCTGCCCGGTGGTGACCTCCCGCCATTGCCGCAGGTGTTCTCGTACCTGTGTGACCTTCTCCCGTACCGTCGCGCCCGTGGGCTTGCCGATGGGGAGGGTTAATGGCCAGCCCTGAGGCCGGAGCAGGCGCTGTTCGCGCAGGTCCGCGTTCTGCCATTGGCGGGCCAGGCGGCTTGCCAGTTCAGCCGGGGATTTCATGGGCTTTCCGGGTCATTTTCTCCGCGTGGGCCTCCAGTTCTTCCCAGCTCAGTGAGGTAAGGGTGGCCCGCAGGTCCTTGCGGTGAACCAGGATGGCAGAGCGGGTGTGGGCCCGTAGCAGTCGCATCTCTTTGTTGGGCGTGACGAACAGTGGGTGCAGGCCAAACTCGTTGAGAGCCGAGATGATGCGGCCGGCTACGGCGTGGGAGCTCTTGGAGAAGGCCTCGTCCAGCACGATGGTTCCGAACAGTGGCTGGGTGGCGCCGTCCGGACAAAGCGCATAGCTCAGGGAGGCGGTAAGAATGTAGCTGGCGATGATTTCCTTTTCGCCGCCGCTGCCCCCCTGGGAGCCGGTGCGAGTCTCGATCACCGAGCCGGACTCGCGTTCCAGCACCGAAACTTCGAACTGCAGCCGGTAGCGCGGGTCCAGCAGAGCCCGGGCACCCACGGTGCGCTTGTTGTCTGCCGCGTCC
>PBED01000025.1:0-25045 GCA_002718255.1 Marinobacter sp.
GAAAGGACAAACGCATAGTTGTGATCAAACAACCGGTTGGCGTAGTTGCGGCTATCACCCCTTGGAACTTTCCGATAGCAATGATTACTCGTAAAGTTGCTCCGGCGCTCGCAGCAGGCTGCCCGGTCGTGGTCAAACCCGCCGAAGATACACCTCTCTCCGCATTGGCCATCACCGCACTGGCAGAGGAAGCCGGCGTACCGGCAGGTCTAATCAACATCATCACCTGCTCCAAACCCAACGCTGTCTCTGTCGGTAATGAGCTGACGGGCAATCCCATCGTGCGGAAAGTTTCGTTTACCGGATCTACGCCGGTCGGGAAGCTTCTGATGCGACAAGCGAGCGATACCGTCAAAAAGGTCAGTTTGGAACTCGGAGGTAATGCACCCTTCATTGTTTTCGATGACGCGGATCTAGATGCAGCTGTTGCCGGCCTTATGGCCTCCAAGTACCGCAATACCGGCCAGACCTGCGTCTGCGCAAACAGAGTCTACGTTCAAGCAGGCGTGTACGACGCCTTTACCGAAAAGCTGAAGGCTGCTGTCAGCAAAATGGTGGTTGGTCCCGGCCTCGAAGGCGAAACCCAGCAGGGCCCCCTTATCAACGATGCGGCGCTCACGAAGGTGAAGCGGCACATTGAAGACGCTACATCAAAAGGTGCAAAGGTTGCCTTGGGTGGCCGAGCTCACTCCCTAGGCGGAACCTTCTTTGAACCAACAATTCTCACTCACGCTACTCAGGAAATGCTGATCGCCCGAGAGGAGACCTTCGGGCCGGTTGCGCCGTTGTTTAAGTTTGAAACCGACGACGAGGCAATCGCTATGGCAAATGATTCAGAGTTCGGCTTATCGGCCTATTTCTATAGCCGGGATATCCATCGGGTATGGCGCGTAGCGGAAGAACTGGAATCAGGAATGATTGGCGTCAACGAAGGCATTATCTCTACAGAAGTGGCTCCCTTTGGCGGGGTAAAGGAAAGCGGCCTTGGCCGGGAAGGCTCCCACTACGGTCTGGACGAGTACATGGAGCTTAAATACCTGTGCCTGGGCGGAATGAAATATATCTCACATAAACCAAGGCGCCCCGATGTCAGGAATCGAGGCGCTTAAAGTCATACTCTTGGAGGGCCAAGGTGAATCGACAGGACTTCTCGGTTTTCTACCCCGTCTACACCCGCTGGATGGACAACGATGTATACGGACACGTGAACAACGTTACTTATTACTCCTATTTCGACTCAACGATTAATCGATACCTCATTGAACAAGGTGGCCTCGATATTCATTCGGCCAACATAGTGGGCTATGTCGTTAGCTCATCCTGCCAATTCCGACGTCCCGTTGCATATCCCGATTCAATTTCGGTCGGTCTCAGGGTCTCGAAGCTTGGAAACAGCTCCGTTACTTATGAGTTAGGTATTTTCAGAGAATCGGAAGAAGAAGCCGCAGCCCATGGTCAAGTGGTGCACGTTTTCGTGGACCGTGACCAAAATCGCTCTGTACCCATGCCTGCACAAATTCGCCACTGTCTTGAGGAAATCATCGTCCCTCAAGTTAGTGCTGAAGAAATTTAGAATTTTGCTGAGGATCAAAAATGAACAGTTCATTCGCCTATGCCCTGCTCATGTTGGTCGCAGGAATCGGAATACCTGTGATGGCAACGCTTAACGGCGGACTCGGCGCGAGACTTCAGAGCCCGGCCTTGGCCGCTGCGATTCTCTTTTTCGTTGCCCTGGTTCTGGCAATTTCTTATTTGATCACCACGGAGGGTTTTCCCGAAAAAATTTTTCGGGCCAATGTTCCCGTGTACTTCTACTTCGGAGGCTTCTTTGTCCTCTTCTATATTCTGACAATTACCTGGGTAGCGCCTAGATTCGGCATATCCAATGCAATTGCTTTCGTTTTACTGGGACAGCTCATCGCAATGAGCCTCATCGACCACTTTGGCTTGATGGGCGTACAAAAGTTCACCCTGAGCCTGAGGCGGCTCGCCGGGTTAAGTGTGATGACAGTCGGTGTTTTCTTGGTGCTAAATAAAGTTCCAGGCGGAGCTAAGTGAATAGCAGATTTAGCCTCTTCAATCCGGCTTCCAAACGAAGATGCGGCAAGCCCTTCAGCTCATACTAAAACTGAAATTACCAATCCGGCGGATTCCAATAACTATCCTTCTCAATATACAGTATTTAAGTTATTGATTTCGTGCGGCCACGTTGGGTGCGGTAAATACGTCGCACTTTCGCGCTTTTTCATGAAATTTAAGGTATTTATGTACCCTAAATCGCGATTTTGACATGGTAGAGGTCCCCAGTTCGAATCTGGGTGGTCCTACCACTCCTGCCGAAAGAGTCAGTTGCTCACTCCCCGTAAGAACTGGCTTTTTTGTGCCCGCTCATCATCCTCAGGCACTTCAATCGCTACGAACGATTCTTGCCCTGTTCCACTATGATCAGCTCTTCCAGATCAAAGCCCTCTGCCTTTGCGCGATTCCTGAACGCCTCAATCGCCTCCTCACTGACCTCGGGGGTACGCGAAAGAAACCAGAGATAGTCACGGTTGTACCCCGTCACAAAGGCGTATGAATAGTGTTCCTTGTCGAGTTCAAACACCACATAAGAGGCGTAGAAAGGTCCGAAGAAAGACACCTTCAGGTAGCCTGTGTTTTCATCTTCCACAAACACCGCTCGGCCGTCAGCTTCCTCCCATGTTTCTTTTTCGACGTTATAACCCCGATTGATTACCTCGATGCTGCCGTCGTCGTTACGGCTGTATTCCGCGCGAACATTGGTGAGACCGCGCTCAAAGGAATGGTCGAGGCGGGCGATTTCGTACCAGGTACCGAGGTAACGGTCACTCTCAAAACCGGAGACTGGCTCAATACCCTCTGGAAGACCGGTGCAGCCGGCCATGCCGATAAGCGCGGCTACCAGAAACCATCTTTTTAACACTGCCATCATCGCCAATGCTCCATTGTCGAGTCCCAGATACGAGAAGGGCCAGCAGTTGCTGGCCCTCTTTTATACGTTGTAGAAGTCCCGATACCAGTCCACAAACCGCGCAATACCCTCCTCTACGGGGGTAGCTGGCTTATAGCCCACATCGTCGATCAGATCATCAACATTGGCGTAGGTGGCCGGCACGTCGCCCGGCTGCAACGGAAGCAGGTTTTTCTGGGCTTTCTTCCCGACTCGCTCCTCGATAATCTCGATAAAGCGAGATAGCTCAACCGGGTTGTTGCTCCCGATGTTGTACAGGCGATAAGGCGCCTTGCTGGTTCCGGGATCCGGGGTTGCTCCGCTCCACTCCCCGTTTGGTTCGGCGACATGGTCCAGGGTCCGGATCACGCCTTCGACGATGTCGTCGATGTAGGTGAAGTCCCGGCGGTGGTGGCCATGGTTGAAGACGTCGATGGGCTCCCCGGCAAGGATCTTTTTGGTAAAGATAAACAAGGCCATATCCGGACGACCCCAGGGACCATAGACAGTAAAAAACCGCAGGCCTGTGGTCGGCAGGTTATACAGGTGGCTGTACGTGTGGGCCATGAGCTCGTTGGCCTTCTTGGAGGCCGCGTAGAGACTCAGCGGGTGATCCACGTTGTCGTGCACCGAGAACGGCATGGTCTCGTTGGCACCGTACACCGAGCTGCTGGACGCATAGACGAGGTGCTTGACCTTATTGTGCCTGCACCCTTCAAGGATGTTCATGAAACCAACGAGGTTGGCGTCCACATAAGCGTGAGGATTCTCGATGGAATATCGGACACCCGCCTGGGCCGCCAGGTGCACTACCCGCTCGGGTTTGTGCTCGGCGAAAAGGGCTTCCATGGCAGCGCGGTCAGCCACATCCTGACGGACTTCGGTAAAACCGGCTTTGTCGGTCAGGCGCTTCAGCCGCGCTTCCTTCAGGTTCACATCGTAGTAATCATTGACGTTATCAACGCCAATGACTTCATCGCCCCGATCAAGAAGGCGATGAGCCAGGTGTGAGCCGATAAAACCGGCCGTTCCGGTAACAAGAATCTTCACGTGTCTCTCCCTGAAAAGACTGCCAGTCTCAGAACGATACCCCGGCACTCACGAACGGTCCGCCTATCTCGACATCAAGCCGGTCATTGCCGTCTTCGTAATCAATAGACATCTGACGATAGCCTGCGCGGAACTGGATCAATGAGATCTCGTACTGGCCGTAGGCGTTGAAATCGTGCAGAGAGTCACCGTCGAAGCTGATGAAGTTGCCCTCAGCACCTACGGAAACACCCGTTAGTGGCAGGTCGAAACGAGCGGCGAGGTAGCCCATGGGTATGACCGCATCGACCGTGGTTTCGTTCGAAGGCGTGCCTGTTAAGGCCTCTTTAACAATAAGCTCTCCGGACAGATCCCGTGCGGTAAGGCCAAGATCCAGGTTCACCCAGTTATCAAGCACCTCGTAGTAAAGAGTCAGATCCAGTTGCTCCAAATCGAGATCAGACTGAACATCAAGGCCACCAAAATTCACGCCGCCAAAGTTACCATTTACCTGGCCACGACCACTCTGCTGTACCAGAGTGTAGTTCAATCGAACATTGGGAAGCACCGGAATCGGATGCTCAAGATACAGGGACGCATTCGCATTCGAATCGCTGTCTAGGTTGAGGTCATTTTCTACATCAACCACATCGCCGTTGTCAGCAGCCTGGCCGGACAGATCCGAATCCCAGTAACTTACACTGGCTCCAAGACCAACCACATCTGCCTGTGACACAGGCGCCACCAGAAACAGTGAACCACCTACAGCAAGCATCAGTTTACGCATGACACACCTTTGAATTTGTTGTCAGTTTCAGTCAGTCGAACTGGATTCCCAGACGGCGCCCGACTTCTTCGTACGTTTCGATCACTTCGCCAAGCCCCTGGCGGAAACGATCCTTATCCATTTTCTTGCGGGTTTCCTTGTCCCAGATCCGGCAACCGTCCGGACTGAATTCGTCACCCAGAACGATCTTGCCCTCGCAGCGACCAAACTCCAGCTTGTAATCCACAAGCAGCATGCCTGCCTCATCAAACAGGGCCTTGAGCACGTCGTTAACCCGATAGGTCAACGATTTCATCTGCTCCAGCTCATCCGCCGCGGCCCAGCCAAAGCTGACGGCCAGGGATTCGTTGACCATCGGATCGTGGAGTGCGTCGTTCTTGAGGAACAGTTCGTAGGTGGGCGGATTCAGTTCCTGCCCCTCCGCCACCCCAAGACGACGGCAGAGACTGCCGGCGGAAACATTGCGAACCACGCATTCAACCGGAATCATATCCAGCTTCTTGACGAGAGATTCGGTGGACGACAGCAACCCTTCAAAATGAGTCGGCACACCTGCCGCTTCCAGCTTCTCCATGATGAACGCATTGAACTTGTTGTTCACCATGCCCTTGCGATTGAGCTGTTCCTTTTTCTCACCGTCGAAGGCGGATGTGTCGTCACGGAATACCAGCACGAAACGTTCGGGGTTGTCGGTACGGTAGACGGATTTTGCCTTGCCGGCGTAGAGTTCTTCGCGTTTTTCCATTAGGGTCTCCGAAAAGCGGCCGCCTCTGGCGGCCTCTTCCTGAATCAGTATAGGTAATCGAACAGTTGCTCGAGCAGATCCGGCGTCGTCCGGCTGCCAGTGTAACCCGGAACGTCCTCGGCAGAGATGACAATGGCGTCGCTCTGCTGGCTAAGGCTGACTGTGTGGGTATGCTGGGGCGCGTCCTTGTCGCTGAACCAGCTGAACCAGCCCGGATCCCGCTCGTCTTCGGTGCGGAAATCGACATGGAACCAGCCTTCACTGCGGTTCAGATCGACAACGGGAATGCCGGAATCTGTAAGTGCCCGGCTTACTTCCGCCCAGGAACGACCATAATCAAGCTCCATGCGGATCGAGACGGCTTCATCGTTTTCCGAGATCAGGCGAACCAACGGATCGCTGACCATTCCGGATGCCGCCCGGGAAAAGGACTTGGTTTCTTCACGCGCCCGGAGAAAGTCACCCAGATCGGACAGCAGCCGTCTCTGCAATTCCAGAGCCTGCTCGGAGGGATCAGAAACGCCAGTCCAGGGGATCAGCTCGTCCGGCTGGTCTTCAACATCAAGCCGGCGTACCTGCACCTCTGTGGTCTTGCGTCGCACACCGGGAGCCATCCGAACTTGAAGAACGACTTTCTGTTCGCCGGCAGACGGGTTATCCGACAGCTCGACAAGGTTTCGGGCACGCTTGCTGAAATTGGCAAGTTCGGTCTGCAGGATGCCCAACTGGGGACTGTCGAAGCCGACGCCAAGACCCCGCTCGGACAGATAGCTGTTTACCGCAGGCCAGATTCTGCCCGGCACGTCGTTGACCAGGAGCCAGAGCCGACCATCCAGCTCTTCGATAACATAGTTTTCATCAAGGATGTCCGATGTCATGTCCGGCGGACGCGGAATATCGGACGGATACATTTTGCTGGCGTCAGCCGGCTGGACATCACGGATGGGCATGGTCTGGCTGAAACGGGAATCGTCGGCAGTCTCCGGCAATTCCAGTGGTTTTCCTTCCGTGGCATTCACATAGCGTTCGGAGCGGTCTTCAACCAGACTGCAGCCCGAGGCTGCTGCCAGAAGCAACAGCCCGGATGCGACAACAACGGGTTTGAACATCAGGGTACTACCGGTTCCTTTTAGAACCTGCATCAGGTTACTCCGGTGATGGGATGATTTAAGCAAACTCAGAGAACACCTGAGGCCTTGAGGGCATCTTCCACTTCGCCATGGAACTTTTCGCTGAGCACGGTCAGCGGCAGGCGGATGCCTTCCCCAATCATTCCCATATGATGGAGCGCCCATTTCACCGGGATAGGATTCGCTTCGAGGAACAGCTTCCGGTTAAGAGGCATGAGCAGTTCGTTCAAACGCTCGGTTTCTTCACGATTTCCGGCAACAGCGGCTTCGCACAGCTGGGACATTGCCTTTGGGGCGACGTTCGCGGTGACGGACACGTTGCCCTTGGCACCAGCCAGCATAAGTTCCGCTGCCGTTGCGTCATCACCTGAATAAACAGCCAGACGGCCGTCCAACGCTTCAATCAGTTCGGCACCCCTAGGAATGTTGCCGGTGGCGTCTTTGATGCCCACGATATTCGGAATATCGGCAAGCCGGAGCACGGTCTCGTTCAGCATGTCGCACGCTGTCCTGCCGGGCACGTTGTACAGCATCTGGTTCATGCCGGGGACGGCTTCGGCAATCGCCTTGAAGTGCTGATACAGGCCTTCCTGGGTCGGCTTGTTGTAGTAGGGAACAACGAGCAGGCAGGCATCTGCGCCAAGCTTATGGGCCTCGGCCGTCAGTTCAATGGCCTCACGGGTGCTGTTGCCGCCGGTGCCCGCAATAACCGGGATGCGACCATTAACACGTTTGATGATGTGGCCAATGGTCTGGCAATGCTCTTCCGGGTCGAGCGTTGCGGATTCGCCGGTGGTGCCCACAGCAACGATGCCGTGNGTGCCGTTTTCNANATGAAAGTCTACCAGCTTGTCCAGATCCTCCCAGTGNATGTCACCGTTTGGATGCATGGGCGTGACCAGTGCGACAAGGCTACCCGTAATCATAAAAGCTCCGTCCGAATAAAACCGATATGGTAATGTTGGGCACGAACTGACACAAGGGAATTAAAGGAGATGTCATGCCATCCGTTGAGTTAAACAAACCCGTACCGGATTTTGAAGCACCCGCTACCGGAGACCAGACTGTTCGCCTGGACGATCTGAAAGGTCAGAACGTGGTGATTTATTTCTATCCGAAAGACAACACCCCTGGCTGTACTACTGAGGGACAGGACTTCCGGGACCGGATGAAGCAATTTGAGGAGCTTGATACGGTGATTCTCGGCGTATCGAGGGACGGCCTGAAAGCCCATGAGAATTTCCGGGCCAAGCATGAGTTTCCCTTTCACCTGATTTCAGACAAGGACGAGGCCCTGTGCACCCTCTTCGACGTGATCAAGCTGAAAAAGCTTTACGGGAAGGAGTACATGGGNGTTGACCGGAGCACCTTCCTGATCGACAAGGATGGCGTGCTGCGGGCTGAATGGCGCGGCGTAAAAGTGAAAGGCCACGCCGACGAGGTGNTAGAGGCTGTCAAGGCACTTTAAGCGCCTGTCAGGCGCTTCCGGGTTCCGCCGGCGGCGCCGACTCCTTCACTGGCCAGGCAGCAAACACCGCCTTGAGCATGGTAGCCAGTGGAATTGCGAAGAAAACACCCCACAAGCCCCAGATTCCCCCGAAGAACAGCACCGCGACGATAATGGCCANCGGGNGCANNTTGTTNACCTCCGAGAACAGAATGGGCACCAGAACATTGCCGTCAAGCGCCTGAATGACACCGTANATGACCATCACCCAGATGAACTGNCTGCCCCAGCCGAAGGCGAACAGGGCAATCACNGCAACAGGGATGGTAACGACGGCCGCGCCAATGTAGGGAATCACNACACTCAGCCCCACCAACAGCGAGAGCAGCGCAGCGTAAGGCATGCCCAGCAGCTTGAAGGCAATGTAGGTGGCGCCGCCCACAATCAGNATCTCGACGGCTTTGCCGCGCACGTAGTTGGCGCACTGGAGGTTCACCTCGTGCCAGATCTGCAGCATCATCGGGCGCTGGGGTGGCAGCAGCCGGGCGATTGAGTTGAGCAGCACCTCTCTGTCCTTCAGGAANAAGAACACCAGGATAGGCACCAGCACCATGTAGATCAGCAACGCCACGAGATCTGGAATACTGGACAGCGAGAACGACACCAGCCATTGGGTCATGTGCCCCACTTCCGTACTCACCTGNCTGTAAACGGTGCTGACAGCTTCTCCGGAGATCAGGTGGGGATACTGCTGCGGCAACAGCTCAAGATAGGATTGCAGCTCCCGGATAATGCGTGGCGCCTCGCCGGCCAGGTTGCTCAACTGCGTCCAGATCANCGGAAGCAGGCCAAACAGGAAGCCAACAAGCACGCCGAGGAAAACCAGGAAAACCCCAATNATGGAAACCGTCTCCGGCACGCCCAGNTTGTTGAGCTTGGTGACCAGACCCTGCAGAATAAAGGCCACAATCAGCGAGGCAATGGCCGGCGCAAGCATGGCACCGAACCAGATAACAAANATGGTTCCTGTCACCAGTATCAGGAACAGGATGACCGCTTCTTCATCCGANAAGTATTTGTGCGCGAGACCGCGTAATGTCCTGATCATTTACAGCTCCGAAATCTTAACCGCCGCACTTTATCACAAACCGGTACTGCCCGGCGGTTTCAGAACTGCTCATCAACTTGTGATCNGACATCTGCAGAAAGGCCGGAATATCCCTGGCGGAACCTGCGTCNGTAGCAATCACCTCGAGTTCTTCACCGGGCGCCATGCTGTTCAGTTCCAGCTTTGTCTTCAGCAGCGGCATCGGGCAGCGCAACCCTGAGGCATCAAGCGTTCGATCAACCATACTAGCGATNCACCATCACAAAATAATAAGCGGATTTAACAAGCAGGCATTATGCCGACAGTGATAATGTATTGCATCACAATCCTCGTTAACCAGAGGATCAGAACTTTTTATCGCAAACCGCTGTCAAACCGGCGATTNAGACCACAGGCACCCGGCTTTACATGATTGCTATCCAACCCAGATCCCNAACGCTACCGGCNATGGCCATCACCGCCCTGCTGGCCCTNCTGCTNTTTTCAATGCCGGGCCANGCTCAGGAGAGCAGGCTGCCNAGCATTGGCGGTTCCGGTGGAGGCCTGATCGCGGGCCAGCAGGAATCGGATATTGGCCAGCAGGTAATGGTATCTATCCGCCGATCCGCNCCGAGGATCAGCGACCCCCTGGTGTATGANTACCTCAGCGCCATTACCTANCGCCTGGTGCCCTCGGCCCCACTCCAGAATCGGGACCTGACCCTGGCNTTGATCGACAGTCCTGCTATCAACGCATTTGCGGTGCCCGGTGGCATTGTAGGCGTTAATGGCGGTCTGTTTCTCAATGCTGCGACCGAGCAACAATTTGCGTCCGTTCTCGCNCACGAACTTGCTCACCTCAGCCAGCGGCATTTTGCACGGCGCATGGAGCAGCAGGAAACCAGCGCTCCGCTCACACTCGCCGGTATGATTGCCGGCATTGTTCTATCGGCGGTCACCCAGTCTGACATCGGTTTTGCCGCCATTGCCGGGACCCAGGCCCTGGCCGCCCAGAACATGCTNGCCTACAGCCGCTCCCANGAACAGGAAGCNGACCGGGTCGGNCTGGACATTCTGGCCAGCGCCGGGATGGACCCTCGNGGCATGCCGGAAATGTTTGAAATCATGATGCGNCAGAACCGCATGCAGGGAAATCGACTGCCAGAGTATCTGTCTACGCACCCNTTAACCCAGAGCCGCGTGGCCGACACCCGNAATCGTGCCGAACAGTATCCAGATGAAAACATCCGGGACGGCCAGGAATACCATCTGATNCGCAGCCGGCTGCAAGTGCATTACGCGCCCTCCCCCGACGTAGCCGTCGAAACCTTTGAAGCCTACCTCGATCGGCCGGATGCCCAGAGAAACGATGCCATCCGGTATGGCTTGTCCGTGGCCTACCTCGAGGACCGGCAATACGAGAAGGCAGTGNATATACTGAACGATCTGCTGGCCACNAATCCGGGCCGAATCACCTTCCAGGTAACCCTCGCAGAGGTCAGGCTTGCACAAGATCGTGTGGACGAGGCTCGATCCANTCTGAAAGACGCACTGGCGAGGAATCCGGGGAACTATCCAATCACCCACACNCTCGCCCTCACGGAAATAGCCGATGGTAATGGCGCCGCTGCGGCGGAGCATCTCAAACAGCTGACCCGTCAGCTACCGGGACAGGAGCATCTCTGGCTGAAACTGGCCGAGGCGGAGGGCATGGCAAGGAATATTGTGGGCGTGCATCGTGCCCGGGCAGANTACGATGTTCTGATGGGCGATCTGGAGTCTGCCNAGCGTCAGCTAAGGCAGGCTCAGGANAAGTTGCCGGCCGGNGCGCCACAGAGGCAGATTGTGACCGAGCGGCTGGCAGAAATCACCAGCCGNCTGCACGCCAGGGCCAACAGCTGATCAGGCGTTGCCAGCAGCCTTGAGATTCATGTTGGCGGTAAAATCCAACATGCGCTGCAGAGGCTGCAGCGCTTTCTCTCTCAGTTCCGGATCCACNAACACTTCCTGATCNCCCCGCTCCAGTACCTGTAGCAGATTCTGAAGGCCGTTCATCGCCATCCAGGGGCAATGGGCGCAGCTACGACAGGTAGCTCCATTGCCTGCGGTGGGCGCTTCAATCAGCGTTTTGTTCGGAGCCAGTTGCTGCATCTTNTANAAAATGCCGTTGTCAGTGGCAACNATGAACTTTTCGTTNGGCATGGTCTGGACAGCATGAATCAGCTGCGAGGTTGAACCCACAACATCCGCCATCTCAACNACNGCATCGGGCGATTCCGGGTGGACCAGTACNGCCGCGTCCGGNTAAAGGGCCTTCAGATCCTCCAGNCCGCGGGATTTGAATTCCTCATGAACGATGCAGGAACCGTCCCAGAGCAGCATATCAGCACCCGTCGTTTTCTGGACGTAGTGCCCCAGGTGCTTATCCGGCGCCCAGAGGATTTTTTCGCCGCGGGCATCCAGATCTTCAACAATAGCCTGGGCACAGCTTGAGGTAACCACCCAGTCCGCCCTCGCCTTCACAGCCGCAGACGTATTGGCGTAGACCACGACCGTGCGATCCGGGTGCTGGTCACAAAACTCGGCGAACTCATCGGCAGGACAGCCCACATCCAGGGAACAGGTCGCCTCAAGCGTTGGCATCAGAACGCGCTTTTCAGGATTCAGGATCTTGGCGGTTTCGCCCATGAACCTCACGCCGGCAACCACGATGGTGGAGGCCGAATGTTGGTTGCCAAAACGGGCCATCTCNAGGGAGTCCGCAACACAGCCACCGGTTTCCTCGGCAAGCCGCTGGATATCGGGATCGGTGTAATAGTGAGCCACAAGCACCGCATCCTGCTCCTTCAGAGCCGATTTTATACGAGCCTCCAGGTCGGACTTTTCGTCCGCNCTGAGCGGCTTCGGCTCGGCAGCATGCGCCAGGTGCTCTTGAACAAGGATACGGTCTTCAGCGTAAGTCATTACTGCGTCTCTGTATTGCGTGAACCCGGACATTATAACATTCATGCCCCANGCTTAATGTTTCTGAAACAGTGCGATCATACACTTGTGATCGCTTTGCCTGTTCCCTGTTTACCTAGGTAGGAACGTATACGCAAAAAAAAAGAGCCCGGAGGCTCTTTTTTCACAAAAACCCGCAGGCTTCTGTTATTTGGTGGGTCGTGAAGGATTCGAACCTTCGACCAATTGGTTAAAAGCCAACTGCTCTACCANCTGAGCTAACGACCCGTAACTGGCGACCGAAGCCTTGACNTCAATCTATACCGAATGACTCAGCCCACCCGGTATTTCGTGTTTGGTGGGTCGTGAAGGATTCGAACCTTCGACCAATTGGTTAAAAGCCAACTGCTCTACCAACTGAGCTAACGACCCAAACGAGGCGCATATAGTAATGATTTTTGGCCGTTGATCAACCCCTTTTTCTCAGGTTTCTCAACATTTTTGCCGCGCCAGACAATCAGCCGTTCTGGGACTCGAGAAACTTCCGTGCGAGGTCAGCAGCACTGCTGGACGGGTAATCATCAATCACAGTTTGCATGCTGCGCCGAGCCTGCTCCTTTTCGCCCAGGCGATCATGAGTTACGCCCAGCTTATAGACCGCATCCGGAGCCTTGCGATGGTCGGCAAAACGGGTAGCGACAATCGTAAACGCCTGTTTTGCCTGTTCGAGCTGCGGCTTGACCAGATAGACCTCACCGAGCCAGTAATAGGCGTTGACCGTCAGATCACCTTCCGGATATTCATCGATAAATTCGTATATCCGACTAATGGCCTCATCGTATTTTTTCTGATTACGAATCAGGTCCTGGATCTGCTCGTAGGCCTTTCGTTCTTCCGCATCGGGTTGGCGGTATACCCTGGCCTCCCGGGCTTGGCCTGAGGCAGCAGAGCCACCACCTTCGCTGGCTTCGGGAGCCGGCTGTGATGCGACCTTTTCCGAGAGATCCAGAATACGCTGATCCAGATCGATATAACGGTCGCGCCCTTGCTGCTGCAGGCGGTTAATCAGGTGCCGCTGCTCCTCCACTTCGCCCTGGAGCCGTCTGACTTCACCCTGAAGCTGCTGGATCATGTAGAACAGTTCCGACGTCGCCTGACTGCTGTTGGCGTTACGCTGACTGTCCTGGGCTGATTGCGCCAGGGCCACTCCCGCCTGCCCGAGGGCAAGCGGAAGCACCACTGTCGCCATGAGGATTTTTCTCATGGTCGTTCCTGTGTGATTACTCAAATACGAGTTCTACACGACGATTCTGGGCCCAGGCGCTCTCGCTGGAACCCATCACGGCCGGCTTCTCTTCGCCATAGCTTACGGTCTCGAGCTGGCCACGTGAAGCACCGTTTACAATCAGGAAACGCTGAACGGCGTTAGCACGACGCTCGCCAAGGGCCAGGTTGTATTCCTTGGTACCGCGCTCGTCGGCGTGACCCTCAATGCGGACGTTCTGACCCGGGTTGTTGGCGAGGAAACGGGCATGTGCCACCAGGACATCGCGGGCTTCCTGCTTGATTTCAGCCGTATCGAAATCAAAGTAGAAGGTGGTGATTTCACGCAGGGCCTGTTGTTCGGCCTGCTTGCGAGCTTCCATACGCTCTTCTTCGGTCATGGCTGAAGAAGAAACACCGCCCTGGTCGTCACCTCCGTAAACAGTGGATCCACCTTCCTGGTCCACAGCAGCCACATCGGAACCATACTCGCCGCCTTCTTCGGAGGTACCACCGGTAGAGCTACAGCCCGCTACCAGACCGACGGACAACAACAGTGCGAACGCTTTTGATTGAGCTGAAAAATTCATGTTTTCTTCCTTTCAGTTGAGTGACGTTATTGCTTGAACAATGGCCAACACCGGAAAGCTCCGGGAGTCAGCGAACCAAAGGTCCCCAGGCGGGCTCACGAACATCGCCTTCGGATGCCGGCAAGCTGTACGCTGCTCCACCATCCGCGGAAATAACCGTGAGCACGTTGCTGCCATTCTGCCGGGTAGCGTAGATCAGCATCCGGCCATTGGGCGCAACACTGGGAGACTCATCAGACTCGGTGCGGGTTAGGATCGTTTCCTCCCCGGTTTTCAGTTCGGTACGGGCAATGTGAAATGCCCGATCGCGCTGGTGAACGTAATACACATAGTTACCGTCATTGTCGGGCCTTGGCCGAGCGTTGTAACGGCTGCCGAAGGTGATACGACGAGGCTCCGCACCCGGTGTATCCATGTGGTAAATCTGCGGACCTCCGGACCGGTCCGACGTAAAGAAAATGCCCTTGCCAGTGGCGTCATAGCTCGGCTCGGTATCAATCGCCCAGTGGTTCGTAAGCTTGGTCAACTGCCGGGTATCCAGGTTCATCCGGTAGATCTCGGCATTTCCGTCTTTCGAGAGGGTCATCAACAACGATCGGCCATCGTCGGACCAGGCCGGCGCCGAGTTGAGCCCCGGAAAGTCGGCCACTTTGGTGCGATTGCCGGTTGCAAGCTCATGAACAAAAATCACCGGTTTCCCTGTTTCGAACGACACATAGGCCAGCTTTTCCCCGTCTGGCGACCATGCCGGTGACAGGATGGGCTCCTGGCTTTCAAGCCGGATTCTGGCGCGTTTGCCGTCCACGTCGCTGACCTGCAGTCGGTAACGTGGTTTGCCATTGGCGGTATCAAGCGTGATGTAGGCAAGCTTAGTTGAGAAGGCACCCGGCACACCCGTGATGGCCTCATATACCTTGTCGCTGATGTGGTGAGCGAGCGAGCGCATATTGGAGGCAGGTGCCGCCGCAGTTTCACCGAGAATCCGTTCCTCGCGGTTTACATCGAACAGCTCATACCGGGCCTGAACACGGTCACCGCTTCGGCTGAGGGCCCCCACCAGGACATAGCGCTGGCCCAGCAGGCGCCAGTCCCGGAAATACACTTCCTCCCGCCTGGATGGCAGGCTCAGCATCTTCTCCGGAGGCAGAGTCCGGAATTCGCCTGTCATGGTCAGATCCGCCTGAACAATGCTGCTGACCTTGTCGCCAGCGGGCATCTGTCCAGACTCGGCGAAAGGCACCACTGCAACAGGAATGGCCGAATCCGCGCCTTCAGTAATCCGGATCAACAGCTCCGCCCGGGCTGTCGAAACCGCGAAAAAGATCAGTGCCGTGGCGGCGAGTAGCGTTCTGGCCGGTTTATACCAAATCCGATGTGTCATGGTGTTATCCATACCTTTATCTGTTCTTCCGACGTGGGTTAAATTCAATCGTAAACTGTCGGAAGTACCGATCAAACGTTTCCCGATCATTCGGAATTGGATACCTTTGCAACGAACGGACGGCTTGAAGTGCTGAGTTATCAAAAGCCCTGTTTCCGCTGCTGCTGACCAATTCTGCGCCGGCAAGCTCACCAGTAGGCAACAGGGTGATCCTTAATCGCGCAACCAGATCTTCCGTGGCAGAGGAAGGCAGATACCACAACTCATGGAGCCGCTCTCTGATCAAGGCCTGATACTTCTCACTCTCCGACAGCATCTGAGCTTCCCGGGCTTTTGCGGCAGCCGCCTCCTGCTGGCGACGCGCCTCTTCTTCCCGAGCTCTTTGGGCCGCCTCCGCCTGGGCTTCAAGCTGCTGTTCCCGGAGCTTGCGCTCTGCCTCGAGGCGCTTGCGCTCAGCTTCCTGGCGAGCCAGTTCCTCCTGGCGCTTTCGTTCGGCCTCTTCCCGCTTCCGCTGCTCTTCCTGGCGCCGCTTCTCTTCTTCGGCTTTTCGTTTTGCCTCTTCCTGACGGCGTTTTTCTTCCTCAGCTTTCTGCCTGGCCCGCTCCTTGGCTTCCGCTTCCGCCTTTTGACGGGCAGCCTCCGCTTCACGGGCTTTCCGGGCTTCGCGTTCTTTCGCCTCTGCTTCCTGTCGCTCCTGCTCTTTCTGCTGCTGGAGCCGTTTTTGTTCTTCCTGTCGCTTCTGCTCTGCAATGCGACGGGCTTCTTCTTCCTGCCTCTGTCGTTCAGCTTCTTCCTTGCGACGCTGCTCTTCGGCCCGGCGTTCTTCGTCCCGCTTTTGCTGATCGACCGGCTCTACCACCGGGCTCGGTTCCGGCTCCTGCTGGGTAATCAGCCGGGCCGATATGCTCCTGGGTGGCGGCTCATGATCGGTGCTGGTCCAAGACCAACCCGCAAGCGCAATGCCCAGAATCAACAGGTGCAACGTGACCGAGAGCGCCACCGGTGATTTCCATGGTGGCACGCCTGTTGTGGTTACTTCGCGCTGGTGATCTCTCACAACACTCCTGCCCGCAACACTATCAATTGTCGTCCCGCGGTGATTCGGTGATCAGGCCGATACTGCTCGCCCCGGCACCCTGCAACTCGGCCATCAACCGAACCACTGTGCCGTAAGTAACATTCTCATCGCCGCGAACCAGAATCTCACTGGAGGCCCGTTGCGAGAGGATCTTGGAAACCTGGGCACGCAGGTCGGACAGCGTCATGGGGTCACTGCCCTCGTCTCCGATCTCGACGTAGTACGCTCCGTTTGCATCAACCGAAACAATGATGGACTCAACATCCTTGTCAGACGGAATAGGATCGGAAGTGGTCTGGGGCAGATCAACCTTCACCCCTTGCGTCAGCATCGGGGCGGTGACCATGAAGATGATCAGCAGCACCAGCATTACGTCAATGTACGGAACCACGTTGATCTCCGACATTGGCTTGCGCCGGTTTTCCGGCATCATTCCCATGCCTTTCATAGAACTCTGCTCCTGGGCTGATTCCTGCCTCTAATTACCAACCGCATCATGCGGCGCCCTTCTCGCTCTGATGGACGCGGCGATGGAGGATGCTGGAAAACTCATCCGCAAAGGTTTCGTAGTTCTTCAACAGGGCATCGGACATGGCGGAAAAACGGTTATAGGCAATAACCGCCGGTATTGCGGCGAACAGACCCATGGCGGTTGCGATGAGGGCCTCTGAGATGCCGGGCGCCACCGTCGCCAGTGTCGCCTGCTGAACCTGTGCCAGCCCCCGGAACGAGTTCATGATGCCCCAGACGGTACCAAACAGACCCACATAAGGGCTGGTGGAGCCGACCGTCGCCAGAAAAGGCAGGCTGGCCTCCAGCCGCTCGTGCTCCCGGGAAAAGGCGACCCGCATTGCGCGCTGGGTACCTTCCATAACCGCATCGGCATCCCGGCTTTGCTGGCGCAACCGGGAAAACTCCTTGAAACCGGCCCGGAACAGGGATTCCATGCCGGAAAACGGTGTTGGATCGGCATTCACCTCCCGGTACAACTGCCCCAGATCCATGCCTGACCAGAAACGCTCCTCGAACGCCAATTGCGCCCTCTTGGCCTTCCGGAACACCTGCAGGCGCTGGAAAATCAAGGCCCAGGACATGATTGACGCCAGGGCCAGCAAAAGCATGACCAGCTGAACCAAGACACCGGCATTGGCAATGAGGTACCAGACTGAAAGTTCTGAATCCACTTCTTACTCCTGGCTCGTTCTGTTTATCGTTTCGGTGGGCTGGACATTCCTGGCCAGCAATTCCTGCATATTCGTCGGTAACCGGCGGGGACGACCGGAATCAAGCGCTACGCAGGCTACCCGCACATCACTGTCACTCAGCAACTTTCGGTCTTCGGCCCGCATCACACGCTGACGGAAATCCATCCAGACTCTACCAAAAGCCACGGGTTCCGCAGTAACCAGCAGTTCGTCATCAAGCTTGGCCGGCACCGCATAATGAATGGTCAGCCGTTGCACCACATAACTGATATTGTCTGCCAGACCCGCCCTGAGGCCAACGCCGCAACTGCGCACCCATTCGGTTCGGGCCCGCTCCATGTAATGGAGATATTTGGCATGAAATACGATGCCACCAGCGTCGGTGTCCTCGATATAGACCCGAATCGGCAGTTCGAACCTTCCCTCTGGCGCCTGTTCAACCAAAAAGATCGTCCTCCCTGCCCGACTTCGGCGGAATCACGCCGAAATGCTGATAGGCGTTGGAGGTCACCATCCGCCCTCGGGGAGTCCGGACCATATAACCCTGCTGGATCAGGAAGGGCTCAAGCACATCCTCAATGGTGCCGCGCTCTTCACTGATCGCGGCAGCAAGGCTCTCGACCCCGACAGGGCCACCGTCGAATTTCTCGATCATGGCCAGCAGCAGGCGCCGATCCATGTGATCGAAACCCTGGTTATCCACTTTCAGCATGTTCAGTGCCTGATCGGCGATGTCAGAGGTTATACGACCGTCTGAGCGGACTTCCGCAAAATCGCGGACACGGCGCAACAGGCGATTGGCGATACGCGGGGTACCCCGGGACCGGCGGGCAATTTCGAACGCGCCTGCTTCATCGACGGCTACCGAAGACAATCGCGCGGAGCGCAGAATGATGCTGGTAAGATCTTCGGTGTTATAGAACTCCAGCCGCTGCACGATGCCGAAGCGGTCACGCAGCGGCGAAGTCAGCAAGCCTGCCCGGGTGGTCGCCCCGACGAGGGTGAACGGCGGCAGGTCCAGCTTGATGGAGCGGGCGGCCGGGCCCTCACCGATCATGATGTCGAGCTGGTAATCTTCCATCGCCGGATACAGCACTTCTTCCACTGCCGCGCTGAGACGGTGGATCTCGTCAATGAAGAGAACGTCACCTTCTTCGAGATTAGTCAGCATGGCGGCCAGGTCGCCGGCTTTTTCAAGCACAGGACCAGACGTTGTCTTGATGGATACGCCCATCTCATTGGCGATGATATTGGCAAGGGTTGTTTTGCCCAGACCGGGCGGGCCAAAGATCAGAACGTGGTCCAGCGCTTCCTGACGACCCCGGGCCGCGGATATGAAAATATCCATCTGCTCACGGACCGTGGGCTGGCCAACATATTCGGCCAGCAGGGTCGGGCGAATGGCCCTGTCCTGTACTTCCTCATATTCACCGGCCCGGGCCGAGATCAACCGGTCGGATTCGATCATGGCATCACCCATAGTGTGGGAATCAACATCGTGCCTCACGTTTGCCCGCTATTCCAGCGCAGCCCCAATTGTACAAAGGGGTTAGCAGGTGTCACGTTACGCTCTCTACAGGTTCGCGACAGGTTCTGACGATCAGGCCGGAATCATGTTTCGCAGGGCCAGACGGATGAGCGTTTCACTACTCATCCCCTCCCCGGCCACTTTGCTGATGGCCTTGGCAGCCTCCTGGGGCTTGTAACCCAGAGCGATCAGTGCGGCTTCCGCCTCTTCAGTGGCCACAGGCCCGCCAGCGGGGCCTTGCCCGCCCGGCTGCCCCACGCCTGTCGCCTCGGGCGACGTTGGCACAAATTGCCCTTCAAGTTGCCCTATCCGGTCCGCCATTTCAATAAGAAGCCGTTCTGCTGTCTTCTTGCCAACGCCGGGGAGCTTGACCAGTGAGGCGGAGTCACGATTCTCAACGCAGCGAATGAACTGCTGTGCGTCCAATCCGGAAAGAATGCCAACGGCCAGCTTTGGGCCAACCCCATTGACCTTGATCAGCAGGCGGAAGAGGTCCCGGTCCAGGCTGGAAGCAAAGCCGTAGAGGCTCTGGGCGTCTTCACGGACGGCAAAATGGGTGTGCAGGGTGACTTCATCGCCGGTCTCCGGCAGATGAAAGAAGGTGGTATAAGGGATGTCGACTTCATAGCCCAGGCCCGCGCACTCAACCAGCGCCTGGCCCGGAGCCTTTTCAACCAGAATACCTCGGATACGACCAATCAAGCTGAATCTCCTGTCGCTCCTGGGAGCGGTTTATTGTTGTCGCACGCGACCGCTTCGGACTTTTCCCGCGCCACTGGCCACCCGCAGAATACTCTGGCTCATGTGGGCATGGCACATGGCGATGGCGAGCGCATCGGCCGCATCTGCCTGGGGTTTGCGTGAAAGCGAGAGCAACACCTGAACCATGTGCTGAACCTGGGATTTGTCAGCTCCGCCCTTGCCGACCACCGCCTGCTTTACCTGCCTCGCCGAGTATTCATGAACCGCCAAGCCACTGTTGGCGGCACTGACGATGGCCGCGCCGCGGGCCTGACCGAGCTTCAAAGCCGAGTCAGGATTGCGGGCCATGAACACCTGCTCGATGGCAAATTCTTCCGGCCGATACTCTCCGATCAGGGTGGCAAGGCTCTGGAATATGGTCTGAAGGCGTTCGGCCATGGGCTTCTCGCCCACCCGGATACAGCCGCTATCGATGTACTCGATGTGTCGACCATCGGCGCGAATGACGCCGTAACCGGTAATTCGTGACCCCGGATCAACGCCCAGAATTATCGCCACATCAATGCTCCTGACTGGTCAAAGCGATTCCATTATTTCGCCGGAGATATCCGCGTTGTGGTAGACATTCTGAACATCGTCCAGATCTTCGAGCATATCAATGAGCTTCAGGATGGTTTCAGCGCCGTCCCGATCCAGCTCAACCCGCGTGGATGGAACCATGGTTACTTCAGCATTGTCCGGCACCAGTCCCGCATTGACCAGAGATTCCTTGACGTCCAGAAACTGCTCGGGTGTGGTTACGATTTCCCAGGAACCGTCGTCCTGGGCCGCAAGGTCTTCGGCACCGGCGCTGAGTACGGCTTCCACCAGCCTGTCCTCTTCCCACTCCGGACCGTAGCTGATGATGCCCTGCTTGCTGAACAGGTAGGCGACCGATCCGTCGGTACCGAGATTGCCACCCATCTTGTTGAACGCGTGGCGGATTTCAGCCACGGACCGGTTTTTGTTGTCGGTCATGACTTCCACGAATATCGCCACACCACCGGGGCCATAGCCTTCGTAGGTCAGCTCTTCGTAGTTGTCATCATCGCCACCACCGGCGCCACGTTCAACCGCGCGCTCGATGGTGTCTTTTTTCATATTGGCGGTGAGCGCCTTGTCGATGACGGCGCGCAGGCGGGGATTATCATCGGGATTCCCCCCGCCCTGGCGCGCGGCCACGGTCAGCTCACGAATGATTTTGGTGAAGATCTTGCCCCGCTTGGCATCTTGTGCCGCCTTGCGGTGCTTGATGTTGGCCCACTTACTGTGACCCGCCATACAGCTCCTCCCTTAAATCACTGACTTACTCGTTGCCCTCACCGGCTTCCGCCTTGTTGCCTTCAACCGGCTTTGACGGCTTGCGCAGACGGATATGCAACTCACGCAGCTGCTTCTCATCCACTTCGCCCGGCGCCTGGGTCATCAGACAGGTGGCACTCTGGGTTTTCGGGAATGCGATAACGTCACGGATGGACGAAGCGCCGGTCATCAGCATGACCAGGCGATCCAGGCCGAACGCCAGACCACCATGGGGCGGGCAACCAAACTTCAGGGCATCCAGCAGGAAGCCGAACTTGGCGCGGGCTTCCTCTTCACCGATACCCAGAATACGGAACACCGCTTCCTGCATTTTCTCATCGTGAATACGGATAGAACCGCCGCCCAATTCAGTGCCGTTCAACACCATATCGTAGGCGCGGGACAACGCGTTGGCGGGGTCTGCGGCCAGATCTTCCGGACTACAGGACGGCGCGGTGAACGGGTGGTGAATCGCGGTCAGGCCGCCGTCCGGAGTTTCCTCGAACATCGGGAAATCGACAACCCAGAGCGGCGCCCACTCGGAAGTCAGCATGTCGAGATCGTGACCGATCTTGATCCGCAGTGCGCCGAGGGCTTCATTGACTACGTTGGTCTTGTCCGCGCCAAAGAACACGATGTCGCCATCTTCGGCACCCACACGCTCCATGATAGCCAGAGCAACATCATCACCCAGGAACTTGATGATCGGAGACTGCAGACCTTCAACGCCCTTGGACAGGTCATTGACCTTGATATAGGCAAGACCTTTGGCACCGTAGATACCAACAAACTTGGTGTAGTCGTCAATCTGCTTGCGCGTCAGCTCGCCGCCTTTCGGCACACGCAGAGCCGCCACACGACCTTTCGGATCCTTGGCGGGACCGGCGAAGACCTTGAAGTCCACGCCTTCAACCAAATCGTTCACATCCAGCAGCTCCAGCGGGATTCGCAGATCCGGCTTGTCGCTGCCGTAACGTTGCATTGCCTCCGCATACGGCATTTGCGGGAAGGACGGCAGTTCAACCTCCAGCACGTCCTTGAACAGCGCCCGGATCATGTCCTCGTTCAGCTTCATCAGGGTCTCTTCATCAATGAAAGAGGCCTCGATGTCTACCTGGGTGAACTCCGGCTGACGATCTGCACGCAGGTCTTCATCCCGGAAACACTTGGCGATCTGGTAGTAGCGGTCAACACCAGACACCATCAGCAGCTGCTTGAACAGCTGGGGAGACTGGGGAAGCGCGAAGAAGGAGCCTTCGTGGGTACGGCTCGGCACCAGATAATCCCGCGCGCCTTCCGGCGTGGCACGGGTCAGGATAGGAGTTTCCACATCCATGAAGCCGTTGCTGTCGAGGTAGTTACGGATATAACTGGTCACCCGGGAACGGAAACGCAGGCGGTTGATCATCTCCGGACGACGCAGGTCCACAAACCGGTAGCGCAGACGCACGTCCTCGCCAACGTCGACATGCTCATCCAGCGGGAACGGCGGCGTTGCCGCAGCGTTCAGGATAGTCAGCTCCTTACCCAGAAGCTCAACCTGCCCGGTCGGCATGTTGTTGTTCTCGGTTCCGGCAGGACGACGACGCACCCGGCCGGTGACCTTGATCACGAACTCGCTACGGACTTTTTCCGCAAGCGCAAAGCTCTCAGGGGTATCAGGATCCACAACAACCTGAGACATACCATCCCGATCCCGCAGATCCAGGAAGATAACCCCACCGTGGTCACGACGGCGGTGTACCCATCCGCAAAGTGTGACTTCCTGATCGATGTGGGATTCGTTGATCCCACCGCAATAATGACTGCGCATACCGGTTCCCGTTACGTTTAATGTGTTCAAATATGGTGCGTGTTCTGGATCGCTTGAAAAATGGTGCGACCATAGCGGAAAAGCCGCCCATTATAAACACAATGGCGGTGAAAATCAGGCGTGCAGGCACGCAAATCAAGCGGTCGGATGACTGCAGGTTGGCAGCCGGCTAGAATGCTTCTTTTTTACCAGCAGATGGAGTCTGAACTTGGCCACCAGAGCGGAGCAAAAACAGAAAACCCGGCGGGCACTGATGGATGCGGCGCTCTCGCAATTGAGTGCGGACCGGGGCTTTGGCAGTCTGAGTTTACGGGAAGTTGCCCGGGAGGCGGGAATCGCCCCCACGTCTTTCTATCGGCACTTTGCCGAGCTTGATGAACTGGGCCTGGCTCTGGTGGACGAAGGCGGCGTTGCCCTGAGACAACTAATGCGTCAGGCCCGCAAGCGGATTGCCCGTGATGGTGGCAGCGCCATTTCCACTTCTGTCGAAACCTTCATGGAGTACCTGGGCAACAATGCCAACCTGTTCCGGCTGATGCTTCGGGAAAGGACCGGGGTTTCCAAGCCTTTTCGGACAGCCGTAAAGGCCGAGATTGACCACTTTGTGACCGAACTGGCCGATGACCTGCGGCGGATCGCCGACGAGCAGAACAAGCCCCTCTCAGAAGCCAGGCTGGTGGCTGAGGCCATGGTAACGCTCGTCTTCAACCAGGGGGCAGAAGCGCTGGATGCAACCGCTTCCGAACGTGATGAGCTGAAGGCCAAGCTGAAAATCGAGCTAAGAATGATCCTGGTCGGCTCACAGACTCTGGCGAAACGCAACTGACCTCACTTTCGAACTAGACACCGGCCTCAAGCTCAGTAAGAACCGGGGCCAGTCTTGAGCGAACCTGCTCCAGCTCCTCATCGGAATAAGCAACCGGCGCCTGCTTGCCCCACACAGGGCCCGGCCAGGCCGGGTCGCCTTCGAACCGCACGATATGATGAAGATGAAGCTGGGGCACCATGTTGCCAAGGGCTGCGACGTTCATCTTGTCGCCGCCGAAGACATCCATCATGGCTCCGCTGAGCGCGGAGGACTCGCGGACCAGCTGGTGCTGCTGGTCCGCCGACAACTGGTAGATCTCACGGATGCCGGTGACAGCTGGTACCAACAGCACCCAGGGCCAGGTGCTGTCATTCATCAGTCGGATTTCACAAAGCGAGGTGCTTCCAAGGCCAATCGTGTCAGCCTTCAGTCGCTCGTGTAACCGGAAAACTGCCGGTTCGCTCATACTCATCCTCCGATTATCTGGGTTTACTCGGAGTGGAACTGGGTGCGGCCACGGCCAATGGCGTAGTAAATGAGGCCGTAGCGATCCAGCATTTCCGGCTCGTAGAGATTGCGGCCATCAAAGACCACCGGTTCACGAATGGTCGCAGCAATAGATTCGAAGTCTGGGGACCGGAACTCTTTCCACTCGGTGCAGATAGCGAGAACATCTGCCCCTTTAAGCGCCTGCTCTTTCGTGCCGCACAGGGTCAGGCCTTCCTGATCACCGTAGATTCGCTGGGTTTCCTCCATGGCCTCCGGGTCGAAAGCCTGTACCCTGGCGCCGGCTTTCCAGAGATCTTCCATCAATGTGCGGGAAGAAGCTTCGCGCATATCGTCGGTATTCGGCTTGAACGCCAGCCCCCAAAGCGCAACGACCTTGCCATTGAGATCACCACCAAAATAGTGGCTGATCTTGTCGAACAACACGTGTTTCTGGGCGTAGTTGACCGATTCAACCGCATTCAGCAAGCGTGCTTCGTAACCGCAGTCGCTGGCGGTTCGGGCCAGGGCCTGAACATCTTTCGGGAAGCAGGAACCGCCGTAACCGCAACCAGGGTAGATGAAGTGATAGCCAATCCGCGGGTCGGAACCAATGCCCCGGCGCACAGCTTCAATATCGGCACCCAGCCGCTCTGCCAGGTTTGCAATCTCATTCATGAAGCTGATCTTGGTGGCCAGCATGGAGTTGGC
>PBED01000026.1:0-29314 GCA_002718255.1 Marinobacter sp.
GCCGATGCCGAGGGAGGCGATGTCCGGCTCGTTCATGGTGAGCAGGTTGTGGCGGCTGCCGAACCACACCGAGCCGGTGTCCGGGCGGGTTTTACCGGTGATGATGTCCATCATGGTGGTTTTGCCCGCGCCGTTGGGGCCGATGATGCAGCGCAGCTCGCCGTCGTCGATGGTGAGGTTGAGATTATTGATGGCCTTGAAGCCATCAAAGCTCACGTTCACGTCTTCCAGATACAGGATGGGGCCGTGGCGCACGTCCACCGGCGACTGCACCTGGGTGAGAAACTCGAACACATGCTCGCGGTCGGTCAGCTCCTGAAAAAAGCTCATACAGTCGCCTCCTGCGCGGTGGGGGTATCGTCATCTTCCCTGGCTTTCCGGCGCTTCTGCAGCAGCCCGGCAATGCCCTTGGGCAGGAACACGGTTACCAGCACGAACAGGCCACCCAGGGCGAACAGCCAGGCGTCCGGCATGATGCCGGTGAACACGGTTTTGGCGTAGTTGACCAGGATGGCCCCGATCACCGCGCCGTAGAGGGTTGCCCGGCCACCCAGTGCCACCCACACCACGATCTCGATGGAGAACAGCGGCGAGAATTCGCTGGGGTTGATGATTCCCACTTGAGGCACATACAGCGCCCCGGCCACACCCGCCAGCATGGCGGAGACCACGAACACGAACAGCTGCACTCGCTCCACCCGGTAACCCAGGAAGCGGGTTCGGGCTTCGGCATCCCGGCAGGCCACACTCACCCGGCCCAGCTTGCTGGTCACAATGCCCCGGCAAATCACGTAGCCGATGGCCAGGGCGATACCGGTTGCGATGAACAGCCCGAGGCGCGTGGCGTCTGTGCGCAGGTTAAAGCCGAGAATGTCTTTGAAGTCGGTGAGGCCGTTGTTGCCGCCAAAGCCCATCTCGTTGCGGAAGAAGGCCAGCATCAGGGCGAAGGTGAGCGCCTGGGTGATGATGGAGAGGTACACCCCGGTTACCCGCGAGCGGAAGGCCAGGAAGCCGAACACCAGGGCCAGCAGGCCCGGGGCCAGCAGCACCATAATGAAAGCAAACCAGGCCATGTCGAACCCGTGCCAGAACCAGGGCAGCTCCTGCCAGTTCAGGAACACCATGAAGTCCGGCAGGATCGGGTCGCCATAAACGCCGCGATCACCAATCTGGCGCATCAGGTACATGCCCATGGCATAGCCGCCGAGGGCAAAGAAGGCGCCATGGCCCAGGCTGAGGATACCGAGGTAACCCCACACCAGGTCCACCGCCACCGCCAGCAGGGCGTAGCAGAGGTATTTGCCAAGCAGCGTGACGGTAAAGGCGCTCACGTGCAGGGCGCTGTCCTGGGGCATGAACAGATGAAGGAAGGTCACCAGCACCACGGCCGCGAACAGCACGCCAAGAAATATCTGGGTTGAACGTTCCTGTAAGGGTCTTGTTAACCACATACCTTAACCCTCCGCTGCCCGGCCTTTCTGGGGGAAGAGCCCCTTCGGCCGTTTCTGGATGAACAGGATGATGAACACCAGCACGATGATCTTGGCGAGTACGGCACCGGCCCAGGGTTCAAGCAGCTGGTTGATGGTGCCCAGGGAAAGCCCGGCAATGAGCGTGCCCCAGAGGTTACCGACGCCGCCGAACACCACCACCATGAACGAATCGATGATGTAGTTCTGGCCCAGGTTCGGCCCCACGTTGGTGAGCTGGGACAGCGCCACCCCGGCCAGACCGGCCACGCCGGAGCCGAGGGCAAAGGTCATGATGTCTACCCGGGTGGCGCGGATGCCCATGGATCGGGCCATGGCCCGGTTCTGGGTAACGGCGCGCACTTCCAGGCCCAGGCGGGTCTTGCGCATGATCAGCATCAGGCCGGCGAAGACAATCAACGCGAAGGCCAGCACGTAAAGACGGTTGAGTGTCAGCGACAGGGCGTCGTTGATTACCAGTGAGCCACTCATCCAGTCCGGCGTCACCACGGTGCGGTTCTGCGGCGAGATCACCGTGCGCACCAGTTGCTGCAGGATCAGGCTGATGCCGAAGGTGGCCAGCAGGGTTTCCAGCGGGCGGCCTTTCAGATACTGGATCACGCTACGCTCAATGATGATGCCGGCGGTGGCGGCCACCAGGAAGCCGGCGGGAATCGAGAGAATCAGTGCCAGGCCGGGTTGGCCGGGGAAGAGTTGCTGCATGCCCCAGGTGGTGTAGGCACCGAGCATGATCAGTTCGCCGTGGGCCATGTTGATCACGCCCATCACGCCAAAGGTGATGGCCAGGCCGATGGCGGCAAGGACCAGAACCGAACCGAGGGAAAGGCCGAAATACAGGGTCTCGGCGGCGCGGTTCAGTTGGAGTTTCTGTTCAATGCTTTCGAGGGCCTTGGCGGCACGTTGAGCCAGCGCCTCGTTGTCACCGCGAACGGCTTCGTTCAAAGCGGCGCGGGCCCGGGGATGCAGGCTGCCGGCGAGCACGTCCACGGCCTCCAGGTTGCCCTCGCCCACCCGGTAGATGGCCAGGGCTTCTTCAATGCGGTTGCGTACAGCCGCGTCTTCTTCTTTCGCCAGCTGAGCCTCAAGCGGCTCGACCAGAGAAGCATCCACTTTGCCCATCATGTCCTGCGCGGAGGCTTCGCGCACATCCGGGTCTTTGGCATTCAGGTCCAGCATGGCCAGTATGCCTTCAAGCTGGCCCCGTATGCGGTTATTGATGGCGACTCTGTCCAGCTCACGGCGGGACATTTCACCCATATTCTCTCCGGTCAGCGGATCGGCAATTTCCCAGTCCCTGCCCCGGTTGTTCAGTACCAGTACAACCTGCCCGGTGTCTTTTACCCGGCTCAGGCGGTTATTTCCGTAGGCTTCGAGCCAGCCCCTGGCTCTTTCATCACCACTGCTGACGATGGCGTTCACCGCCTCTTCCACTTTACTGGCCGGCGCCTCTGCGAGATTGATCAGCAGAGCCTTGCCAGGATCGTCTTCCTGCGCCGTTGCAGGCAGCGATAGCAGGGAAAACAGGGCGATAAGCAGCAATGTGGGCGATCGGCAGATGCTCATGAGAGTGTCCTGTCTGTTTCAAGCGTGTTGCGGGGCAACAACCGGAGGTTTAACTACCCCCGGCTGTCGATGGTGCTTTACCGTCTGAGCCTTACTCGGCTTCAGCGGCCATTTCGCCCGCAGACGCGCCACAGGTGCCGGTTGCGGTGTTGAACGTGCCGCAGAACAACGGCTTGCGCCAATCTGCAATCATGTCCCGCGAACCAGGCAGGTAGTCAGACCAGGCATCGCCCGCGACCAGACCAGAGGTTTCCCAAACCACAGAAAACTGGCCGTTGTCCTGGATCTCGCCGATCAGCACCGGCTTGGTGATGTGGTGGTTGGGCATCATGGCGGCGTAGCCACCGGTGAGGTTGGGCACGGTCACACCGATGATGGCGTCTTTTACCGCATCAACATCTGTGGTGCCGGCCTTCTTGACCGCTTCCACATACATGTTGAAGCCGATGTAGTGCGCTTCCATCGGGTCGTTGGTGACCGCTTCATCATTGCCGGTGTGCTCAATCCACTGGTCGATGAAGTCGTAGTTAGCGTCGTTGTCCACGCTCATGAAGTAGTTCCAGGCGGCCAGGTGGCCAACCAGCGGGCCGGTGTCGATACCGGAGAGTTCCTGCTCGCCCACGGAGAAGGCAACAACCGGGATGTCGGAGGCCGCGATGCCCTGGTTACCCAGTTCACGGTAGAAGGGCACGTTGGCGTCGCCATTGATGGTGGAGACCACGGCGGTCTTCTTGCCGGCGGAACCAAAACGCTTGATATCAGACACGATGTTCTGCCAGTCGGAGTGACCGAAAGGCGTGTAGTTGATCATGATGTCTTCCTTGGCCACACCCATGTCCATCAGGTAGGTCTCAAGGATCTTGTTGGTGGTGCGCGGGTAGACGTAGTCGGTACCTGCCAGAACCCAGCGCTCCACGCCGATTTCGTTCATCAGATAGTTAACCGCAGGAATCGCCTGCTGGTTGGGCGCAGCGCCGGTGTAGAAGACGTTTTCGGAGGATTCCTCACCCTCGTACTGAACCGGGTAAAACAGAAGGCCGTTCAGCTCTTCCACCACCGGCAGTACGGATTTACGGGAAACCGAGGTCCAGTTACCGAAAATCACGTCGACTTCTTCCTGGGCCAGAAGCTCGCGGGCTTTTTCAGCAAACAGCGGCCAGTTGGAGGCCGGGTCTACAACAACCGCTTCCATCTGACGACCGAGCACACCGCCCTTGGCGTTCTGTTGTTCGATCAGCATTTCAACGGTGTCTTTCAGAACGGTTTCACTGATGGCCATGGTGCCGGACAGTGAGTGCAGGATGCCCACCTTGATGGGATCTTCCGCTGCAACGGAGTTAAAAGAGATGGAGAGAGCGAGCGCAGAGAGGCCAAGTTTCACGTGTTTTTTGAGGTTCATTTCAGGCGTCCTTTTCTTAGTTGGGTATGCAGTTCGTCTTCAAACGCAGCAGGGCCTTTGCATCTGCTGTTCCATAACCCTTATATCTCCATTAAAAACAGAGGCTTATCTAGTATACAAGGCAAACCAGAGGCATCCGCGCTCCTGAATACGCCTCCGGAGTGCAGCATTCTTGAGCGTTTTTGGTGCGGCCGCACCTGATATGGGCAGACCTGAACCGTCTTGTGCCTCAAAAATACTCATAACCTTATGTTTTCTGGTCACTATCAAGAAAAATTGGCAAATGGCACAAGCATTGCCATTCCACATGTATACAAGTTGATTACGCACATGAGGATGACCAATGCCTTCAATGCTCGGATGGACCATCAGAGATTGGCAGACTGCTTATAAAGAGGGCGCTACGCCCGAATCATTGCTGGGTGAGTTACTGACCCGCCTGGACAAAACAGACGTTGCCTGGATTTCGCTTCTGGATCAAAAAGGCCTGGATGAGGCACTTGCCGGGTTGAAACAGAAACTCCAGGACGCCGGCGGAGAGATCGACAACCTGCCGCTCTACGGCATTCCCTTTGCCGCCAAAGACAATATTGATGCGGCAGGATTTGAGACAACAGCGGCCTGCCCGGCCTTTGCCTATACTCCGGAAGAAGACGCCACCACCGTGGCCAGGCTCAAGGCCGCCGGCGCCATCGTCATCGGCAAAACCAACCTGGACCAGTTCGCAACCGGCCTGGTGGGCACCCGCTCTCCCTATGGCGCCGTGCCCAACAGCTTCAAACCGGACGTGGTGAGCGGCGGCTCCAGCTCCGGTTCGGCTTCTGTGGTTGCAAGAGGCCTGGTGCCTTTTGCCCTGGGTACCGACACCGCCGGTTCCGGCCGGGTGCCTGCCGGGCTGAATAATCTGGTGGGGCTGAAGCCAACCAAAGGGCTGTTCAGCATTCGCGGCGTGGTGCCGGCCTGCCGTTCACTGGATTGCGTGTCCATTTTTGCGCTGACCGTGAATGACGCCGGCCTGGTGTCGGATACCATGGCGGGCTTCGATGCCGATGATGCGTTTTCTCGCAAGGCTCCCTATGCGCTGCCCTTGGATGGCCCGGCCCTTCGGCGGCCCGGCCCCATTCAACGACTGGCGATTCCCGACCACCCGCAATGGTTTGGTGATCAGCAGGCAGAAGCGGCCTGGAATACCGCCATCAGCCAGTGGCGACAACAGAATGTGGAACTGGTGCCGCTTGATTTCAGCCCCATGCTGGAACTGGCTGCACTGCTTTACGAAGGCCCCTGGGTGGCTGAACGCCACGCGGCGGTGGAATCGTTCATGGCCAGCCACGGCGATGACATGAACCCGGTGGTCAAAGGTATTATCAGCAAGGCCGGGAATTTCAGCGCCACGGATACCTTCAAGGCCCAGTACCGCAAGGAAGAGCTGCAGCGCCAGATCGATGAACTGTTAGCCGATGTGGATGCCCTGCTGGTGCCCACGGCTCCGACGGCTCCCACCATCGAAGCGGTAAACGCGGACCCGGTTACACTGAACAGCCAACTCGGCACCTACACCAATTTCGTTAACCTGGCCGACATGAGCGCACTTGCTGTTCCTGCCGGTTTCCGGGACGACGGCCTGCCTTTTGGCTTAACCCTGATCAGTGGCGCCTGGAAAGACACCGAGCTGCAACGCCTGGCGTGCCAGTGGCTGAATGCCCACCCGACCCCTCTGGGCGCTACAGGCAACGACCGCCCCGAAGAAGCCCCCGGGGCCGCCATTTCGACACCCACCATCAAGGTGGCCGTTGTTGGCGCCCACCTCAGTGGCATGCCCCTGAACACCCAGCTCAGTGAGCGCTACGCGGTTCTGCTTGAGCAAACCACAACGTCGGCCAACTACCGGCTGTTCGCCCTGCCAAACACCACACCACCGAAGCCCGGGCTGAAACGGGCGGCCCCTGGCGAAGGCAGGGAAATCATTGTGGAAGTCTGGGAAATGCCCGCCTCGGCCTTTGGCTCCTTTGTGGACCTGATTCCTGCGCCTCTGGGCATAGGCAACGTCGAGCTGGCTGATGGCCGGTGGGTAAACGGTTTTATTTGTGAGGGCTACGGCTTCGAGGGCGCAGAGGATGTAACAGAGTTCGGTGGCTGGCGCGCCTATATCGCCTCCAGAGCCTGACCAAGCCGGGGCAATCTGGCGCTCCACGAGGGGAAACGGTGCCAATGGCAAACCCTAGACGAAAAGAGTCCGTAGCCGACAGGGTCTATGAGGCCCTGAAAGAGGACATCTTCGAGTTCCGCCTGATCCCCGGCGACCGATTCAGCGAGGGGGATGTCGGAACCCGCCTGAACGCAAGCCGGACACCGGTGCGGGAAGCACTGTACCGCTTGCAGCGGGAGGGCCATGTGGAGGTGCTGTTCCGCAGTGGCTGGCAGGTAAAGCCATTCGATTTCCAGCAGGTGGAGGAACTCTATGACCTGCGCATCACTCTCGAACGGGCGGCCGTGCACAAAATCTGCAACCTGCCTGAAGAGCCTGCAGCACTGCGAACACTGGTAGCCCTCTGGAACCCGGACCATCCATCCGAGCGCGCGGTGGGCAGCACCGTCAGAATGCTGGACGAGAGCTTTCACTGCGATCTGGTCGCCGCCGCAGGGAATCGGGAAATGACGCGGATTCATCGGGAGATCACCGACAGGCTGAGGATCGTGCGGCGCCTGGACTTCAGCCGGGACGAGCGTATTGATGCCACTTACGTGGAGCATGCCGCGATTCTGGAGGCACTGCGCAACGGGCAGGCAAGCGAGGCGGCGGATCGTCTCACCCGTCATATCCGTGCCAGCCAGAAGGCCGTGCGGGAAATCACCATGGAGCGAATCCGCGAGGCGGCTGCTGCCCACCGCAGTGAGCAATAAATTGCCTCTCAGGCCCCGGAAATACTGAACTCAGGTTCATAATTGAACCCGCCGAAACGCTTACAGATCCGTAAGATATATCGCACAAACCATGGAGCGATTCTCCGATAGGTAGGAATTCGATCCAAAGTAGAATGGTTAGTGTCAGGGATGACAAGCCAGCAAGGAACGTTGGCTCAAGGATGAGAACTCCAGGGAAGAGCCCTCCGCGGCTCGGGAGTTGCCCGAAGGATCAGGGCTTACAGGGATGATCACAGGGAAGACGCGCTCAGGATGAGTCGCACGCCTGAGGGAACAGGCAGGGGTCAGCCACGGAATCGGGGATCACAAGGAATGTGGTCCCGTCCGTGCACTCCCCGTACCCACAGACATTTCTGCTCTCTTCTTTACATTTCGCTTCTGCTGCTTTGCGCCCTGGCACAAAACCAAAAAACGCAACACAGCTTCAGGAGCTCGTATCTATGAAACGCACACCGCTTTTCGCAACACTCGTTCTGCTGTTCAGCCTGGTTACCGGTTTTGCCTACGCCCAGGACGCCGCTATCAATATCAACACGGCCGATGTGGCTACCCTCGCCAGCCTGAACGGCATTGGCCAGAGCAAGGCCGAAGCCATCGTTGCCTATCGCGAAGCGAATGGTCCTTTTGCAGTTACCGCAGACCTGGCAAATGTGAAGGGCATTGGCGAACGTACCATCGAGAAAAATGCCGCTCGCCTCACCGTGAAGTAATACCCCGGGCAGTGGCGCGCTGCCGCTGCCCTTCCTCTTTCTGAATCCCTTTCCTCCCTCTTTCCGGCTACCCATAAAGTCGTCTGGCAACACCGCGCTCGCCACCCTATTATTGCTGGATAACAATTCAAAAACCGTTGAGCATCCGCACATGGTTGATCCGATCAAGGTTTATCCTGCAAAACCCGCGAAAGTCTATTTCTACGGCACCTGCCTGGTGGACATGTTCTACCCCGATGCGGGCATTGCCGGCGTGGAACTTCTGGAGCGTGAAGGCATTGAGGTGCTGTTTCCCCAGAACCAGACCTGCTGTGGCCAGCCAGCCTACACTTCCGGTTATCACGACGAGGCCCGATCAGTAGCCAGGGCCCAGCTCGACCTGTTCCCCGGCGACTGGCCCATTGTGGTGCCATCCGGCTCCTGTGGCGGGATGATGCGCAAGCACTACCCTGACCTTTTCAAGGACACCACGGATGAGGTGAAAGCCGCCGAGGTCGCTGGCCGGGTCTGGGAGCTGACGGATTTTCTGCTCAATGTTTGCCACATCAAACTTGAAGATTTGGGCGAACCCACCACCGTGGCCATGCACACCTCCTGCTCCGCCCGCCGGGAAATGGGCGTGGCCGAGGTTGGACCCAAACTGCTGGGCCAGCTCAAAAACGTGAACCTGGTAGAGCAGATCCGGCCGGAGGAATGCTGCGGGTTTGGCGGTACCTTTGCGGTTCGCCACCCGGAGATTTCCAGCGCCATGGTGAGCGAGAAGGTGGATGCACTGGTGGATACCGGCACCAGGCAGTTTGTCACCACCGATTGCGGCTGCCTGATGAACATCGCCGGCTACGCCGAGAAAAACCAGAAGCCTGTTGAAGGCCAGCACATTCTCAGTTTCCTGTGGTCGCGCACCCAGGGCAAAGGGGGCAGCAGTCATGAGTGAGACAGCCGAGCACACTGGCCATCACATCGACGTGAAAGAGTTCCATCCGCGGGCTCAGGCGGCCATTCACGACCCCAAGATCCGCAAGAATTTCCGCAGCGCCATGGACGGGCTGATGTCCAAGCGCAAGACGGCGTTCGAGGGCTGGGATCTGGAAACCCTCCGGGATCTGGGTGCCAACGTTCGCCTCCGCGCCCTGGCCAACCTGCCAGATTTGCTGGAGCAGCTTGAGAAAAAGCTGATCGAAAACGGCATCAGGGTGCACTGGGCGGTGGATGGCGATGAGGCCTGCCGGATTGTGCGGGACATCTGCAAGGCCCGGGATGCCAAGACGGTGATCAAGGGCAAGTCCATGGTCTCCGAGGAAATGGAGCTGAACCATTACCTGGAGGAACAGGGGATCGAAGCCCTGGAATCGGACCTGGGCGAGTACATTGTGCAGTTGGCGGATGAAACGCCATCACACATTATCATGCCGGCGATTCACAAGAACACTGGAGAGATCTCCCAGTTGCTGCACGAGAAAACCGGCACGGATCTGTCCAACGATGTGGAATACCTCACCGCCAGTGCCCGCCTGCAATTGCGGGAAAAGTTCATGAATGCCGATGTGGGCGTTTCGGGGGTTAACTTTGCGGTGGCGGAGACCGGCACCCTATGCCTGGTGGAAAACGAAGGCAATGGCCGGATGACCACCACGGTGCCCAAGTGCCATATTGCCGTTACCGGCATAGAAAAGGTGGTGCCGAGCATGGAGGACGTCTCTGCCCTGCTCGCCCTGCTGACCCGGTCTGCTACCGGCCAGCACATCACCACCTACTTCAACATGATTTCCGGCCCGCGCAAGGCCGAGGAGCTGGACGGGCCCGAAGAAGTGCATCTGGTGCTGGTGGATAACGGCCGCTCGTCGATCTACCAGGACGACGAGCTGCTGGACACCCTGCGCTGCATCCGTTGCGGCGCCTGCATGAACCACTGCCCGGTGTACACACGGGTAGGCGGCCATGCCTATGGCACCACCTATCCGGGCCCGATCGGCAAGATCCTGATGCCGCACCTGATTGGCCTGGACGAAGGCCGGCACCTGCCCAGCGCCTCCAGTCTGTGTGGCGCCTGTGGCGAGGTCTGCCCGGTGAAAATCCCCATTCCCGATCTGTTGGTGCGACTGCGCCAGGAATCGGTGGATGGCGACAAGCTCCACCCGGCCAAGGTCCGTGGCCACGGGGCCAAGCGAAGCTCAATGGAAGCGATGATCTGGAAAGGCTGGGCCTGGATGCACGCCAGCCCCGGCATTTATCGCTTCGGCACCGGTGCCGCCAGCAAATTCAGGGCATTGCAGCCCTCGAAAGCGGGCGCCTGGACCGATTACCGCACGCCCCCCAAACTGGCGGCCAAAACCCTGCACCAGCGAATGAAGGAGCGTGGCCAATGAGTTCCCGGGAAACGATTCTTCAGCGTCTGCGCAACCGAACCGGCGGTGAACTGACGGTGCCGGAGTGCGACTTTTCAGTTCTGGTACGGGATGACTGGTCGACAAAGGAGCGTATCGAGCGGTTCGAGAAGATGATCGAGTCGGTCCACGGCGAGGTGCACCACTGCACCGAAGACATGTGGATGGAACGCCTGGCGGAGGTGCTGAACACCCGCGGGGCCAGGAATCTGCTGATTCCAAAACAACACGAAATCGGACAGTCACTTCGCACTGCCGGTCGTAACGATCTGCCGGAACTGTTGATCTACGACGAGCCTATCGAAAGCTGGCAGTCGCATTTGTTCAACGAGGTGGACGCCAGCATTACGTCCACCCGCGGCGGTATTGCCGAAACCGGCTCGCTGATCCTGTGGCCAAACGAGGACGAGCCACGGCTAATGAGCCTGGTGCCGCCGGTGCACATTGCCGTGCTCCGGGCCGCGGAGCTCTATACCACCTTCCACGAAGCCATGAAGGCCCAGAACTGGGCTGCTGGCATGCCGACCAATGCCCTGCTAATCTCTGGCCCTTCCAAAACCGCCGACATCGAGCAAACCCTTGCCTACGGTGTTCACGGTCCCAAAGAGCTTATTGTGTTGATTATTGAATGATCCAAGGCGCCCTGTTGATCGCCCTGGCTGCCCTGCTATGGGCGACCACGGGCATTGTTGCGAAATTTCTGTTTACCGGTACCGAACTGCAGGCCATTACGTTGGGCTTCCTGCGACTGGCGGTGGCCTTGCCGTTTTTCTGGCTACTGATGCGGCGGGAGCAGATACGCCTTGAGCGCGCCAACCCGGGCGCCAGAGTGCCCGGCAGTTCGCTACGGAGCCTCACCCGCAAGACCCTGATTCCGCTGGCAGCCCTTGGCCTGTTCCAGGCGTTCTACCAGGGCAGCTACCTTCTGGCCGTGGACCTCACCGGTGCCGGCATCGCCACCCTGATCGCGCTCTGCCTTCCGCCAGTGCTGGTGGCAATTCTTGCTGCGCCTCTTCTGGGAGAGAAGCCCAGCCTTTTGACGGTTCTGTCGCTGTTTGCCGCCATCGCGGGCACGGGCATGCTGGTTCTCAGCGATATGGACACCACCGGTACACTTCGGCTAGCGGGCATTCTGGTGGCGTTACTGGCCGCCTGTGTGTACACCGGTTTTACGCTCACCAGCCGTTACAGCTCTGCTGGCACCCCGGTGTTTACGACGGCGTTTATCTGCTTCTTCACGGCGGCGCTGATTCTGTTGCCGGTGGTTGCCCTGTCTGGCGGTTTCGAGGGGCTGGAAACTCTCAGTATCGGGCACTGGCTGATGGTGGTGTATGTGGGGGTGGTGCCAACCTGTATTGGCTATGTGTGTTTTTTCTCTGGCATGAAAACGACACCGGCCACGCTCTCCAGCATCATCGTGACTCTGGAACCGCTGTTTGTGGCGCTGCTGGCCTGGGTGTTTCTGGAGGAGATTCTGGGGCCGATTGGTATTGCGGGGGCACTGATTCTGACCGCAGCGGTGGTGGTGGCCTCCCGCTACGGCCGTAAACCCGCAGCCGGCCAGGAGGCCGGTGCGGAGTAAGGAAGATCAGTCTTCCTTGCGCTGTTTCTCAAGCATGTCCGGCTGCAGGATTTCAATCCAGTAGCCGTCCGGGTCTTTGATAAAGGCCAGGCCTTTCATCTTGCCGTCGTCCGGCTTTTTCACAAACTCCACACCGAGCTTTTCAAAGCGGTCGCAGGCGGCGTAAACGTCTGGCACCGCTACGCCGATGTGGCCGAAGCCCTGAGGTTCGTCGTTGCCATTGTGGTAGCCGAAGTCGTTGTCGTCTTCGGTGCCCCAGTTGTGGGTGAGCTCAAGCATGGCTTCGCGGCCGAAGGTGTAGGTGGTGCGGTGGGCATCGTCCTGCGGCACGAGGCCGGCCTGGCGATCATCCAGGTAGCCAAGGAAATACAGGGTGAACTTCATTTCGGGGAAGTCCAGTTTGCGAACGAGGCGCATGCCCATCACTCGGGTGTAGAAGTCCATGGAGCGCTCGGGTTCCTTGATGCGCATCATGGTCTGGTTGAAGACGTAACCTTCGGTTTCGGGAACGGTTTCTTCGTATAGGCCAGGGGCCTGTTCGAAATGCTTGGGCATGTTGGTTTTCCCTTTTTTTCGCAGGATTCAAAGGTTATACCTGTGTGCGTTTCAGGGGGATTTCAAGGGCGTGAAAAAAGACCCCGGGGCCAGAGACGAACCGCCGGGGTCTTGAGGGCCGGTTTTTTAGGCCGGCGTTTCTTCAGAGACGCTCTGAAGATCGGTGGCTGGCAGGGCCATGAGGGGGTTCTTTCTTCCGGGAATCCGAACTCGCTTCGCTCAGACAGTCGTTTCCCTGCAGAAAGAACCCCCTCACACCCCTGCCGACCGAACCTTTGGAGTGGCCCGCTTTCAGGCCAACTGGTGTTCTTCTCCTTCGTAATAAGCCTCTACCCTTGGGTTCATTACCCGCCGCCAGAGTGGGGGGAACATTGCCAGGACGATCATTGCGGAGTAGCCGGCCGGTAGTTGGGGAGCCACGTCGTGGTGGCGGAGGATCTGGTATCTGCGTTTGGCCCAGGCGTGGTGGTCGCTGTGGCGTTGGAGGTGGAACAGGAAGACGTTGGTGAGGAAGTAGTTGCTGTTCCAGCTGTGTTCGGGGCCGGTGCGTTCGTAGCGGCCGTTTTCGAGTTTTCTCCGGTGCAGGCCGTAGTGTTCGAGGTAGTTGACGATTTCCAGGAGGGTGAAGGCGATAAAGCTCTGGCCCAGGAAGAAGACGGCGCCGAGCCAGCCGAAGGCGATGGTGAAACCAGCCAGTGCCAGGGCGCTGATGCTGTACCACCAGATCAGTTCGTTGCGCCAGCTGAGGGCTTTGTGGCCTTTGCGTTGCAGGCGTTCGGCTTCCAGTTTCCAGGCATTCAGGAAGTTGCGCATGTAGGCCTGGGGCAAGAAGTTATACAGGGACTGGTTGTAGCGTGACGAGGAGGCATCTTCCGGGGTGGAGACGTGTACGTGGTGGCCGCGCAGGTGTTCGACTTTGAAACCGGCGTAGCAGACCAGTGACAGCAGGAAGCCGCCAGCCCGGGTTTCGAGTTTTTCGTCTTTGTGGATGAGTTCGTGGGCGACGTTGATGCCGAGGCCTCCGACGATGCCGATGGAGACGATCCAGCCAATACTGCCCACCAGGCTGAAGGAGCCGGAAGCCAGTTCCAGCATGCTCCAGACCAGTAAGGCTGCAAAGCCTGCCACCCAGCCCAGGGTAATGGCTTTATAGAACCGTTCGCCGACCATCCGCGGCACGTCGGTTTCTTCATCCGGGTTCAGGGAATCCTTGCCAAGCAGCATGTCCAGTACCGGGATGATCCCGAACACGACCACGGGGACGCCCCAGGAAAACAGGTTCACCAGATCAGTGGCCTGGCCGGCGGCCAGCAGCAGAGGCGGCAGCAACAGGGGCACCATGGCGATCAGGTAGCTGTACTTCTTGAGGGTCAGCAAGATCCTTCGGCGGGTGGCCTCTCGATTTACCGATAACTGCGTTGTGCTCATTGGGTTCTCTCCATCAAATGCTTGTTGGTGAAACTCTGATCACCTGTTGTTTTGTGCATTATTGTCCTACAATACATCAGTCGTCAACATTTCTGGCGAGGTTTTTTGACAATTGTCAGGAAGCCCCGCCGAATCAAGGCGTTGTCGCTATCGCACTCCGAGGCTGTGATAAACTCATGCGCATATACTCTTCCGCCGGTCGGCTTACTGCAGCAGCCGACCGGTTTTTACGACCTGTCCAGAGAGCCTTTATGGATTTTCAGGTGCCGAACACACTGGCCGAGCAGATTGCCAATTACCTTGCAGAACGGATCATGACCGGGCAGATTCGTCCGGGTGAGCGGATTCAGGAGGCCACGCTCGCCGGTAAACTGAAGGTGAGCCGGGCATCGGTGAAGGAAGCCCTGTACACCCTGGAGCGCTGGCATCTGGTGGAGATCACGCCCCGTAAGGGCGCTTCGGCAACCCGGCTGGATGCGGCCCATGCTTCGGAGCTCTACGATGTTTATATGCACTTGCTGATGATGATGGCGGTGCGTTTGTGCGAGCGCTGGCAGGAACGCGACAAGCCTCTGGTGCTTGGGGCGGTGAGCAAGGTTGTTGACAAGATAAACGACGGATCTGCCGACATCTCCGGGGTGGTTGAGGCGAGTTTTGATGTGATGGATGCCTGTTGTGAGGTGGTGGGGAATCCGTATCTCACGGAGGCACTGTCGAATTTCAAGCCGGCGGTCAGTCGGGCCTATTATCTGAGTGCCGATCGGTATCGTCGAGGTTTGACGCAGACCAGTGAGTTTTTTGCCAATCTGCCGCAGGCGGTGCTGGCGCGGGATTCGGATAAGGCGCAGGTGTTGATTCGGGAGTTTGCGGAGCACCAGAAGTCTCTCATTCACCAGGCTCTGACTTCTTAACCTCGACCCTGGAATCCATGGGGTTCGCCGCCAGCGACACTGGACACCCACCACACCCTACGCTGTAAACTGCCCGTCTCACTCTGACGGGCAGCCCATGACTGACTCCACGGACATCAACTATTCGAAGCGTGCCTCGGGAAAAAGGCTGGCGGTTTTCAGTCTGTTGTTTGTGGCGCTTACCGCTGCCGGGCTGTACGCCGTTTACGATCTGTTTGCCGAACGCACCCTTACCTTCGATGCCAGGCTGATCGCTCCGGGAACCCTGTTATCGGTGGCCGGCCTTTTGCTGGTTTATTTCATCTCCGATGGCCTTCGGCTGTATTTTACTCTGCGGGCGCTGGGGCACCGACTGCCATTGCCGGCGATGTTCCGGCTGGTATTTATCAATCTGTTTTTCTCCAACATTACGCCCATGGCCACAGGGGGCGGTTTCGCCCAGATCTGGTTTCTGAGCCACCATGGCGTTCCGATTGGGCGTGCGACGGCTGCGACCACGATCCGGACGATCCTGGCGGTGCTGTTCATATTTTCGCTGACGCCAGTATTCCTGCTCACGCTCAAACCCCTGGACGGCAATTCCATTACTGGCGATATCGGTACCGCTCTGGCAGTTCTGATTGTGTTGTACCTCGGCTTTTTCCTGGTTCTGCTGTTCCGGACCCGCTGGCTGATCGGCCCCCTGACCCGGCTGCTGAGGGCCGCGCGTCGGCTCCATCTGATCAGTGAACCCCGCCATCGGCGCTGGCAGTTCAAGGCACGCCGGGAAATGCTGCGGCTGTCACGGAGCTTCGGTGACTACCTGCGTGGCGCTCCGGTTTTCGTCTGGCTGTCCATCCTGTTCACCGGGGTGTTTCTGCTTAGCCTGTTCAGCTTCCCGGCGCTGCTGATGCACAGCCTGGACTACAGTGTTGACTATGTGATGTCCGTGGGCCTGCTGGTTGTGACCACCTTCGTGATGTACTTCTCGCCCACGCCGGGCGCCTCAGGCATCTCGGAGGGTGTTTTCGGGAGCTTCTTCCGGGATATCCTCTCGGGAAACCACCTGATTCTGGTCATCGTCTGCTGGCGTCTGCTGACCATCTATCTGGGCATGATTATCGGGCTGGTGGTGCTACAGAAGGAACTTGTTGCCAATCGCAGGAGAGCCGGATGATCTTCCGAAACCCACTCAAGCTGCTGTTTTACCTCTGTCTTCTGGTGGTGTTTCTGCTGGTTGGCTACAAAACCTACCTGAATCTGTTCACGGAGGATTTCGAGGGGGTTCATACCGAGCAGGTAGAACGGATTTATCAGGCACTTGAACCCGGCGAGCCCTTCAGTTTCGCGGTGGTGGGCAATATCAATAATTCGGTGGGCATCTTCGAGGACCGCATCATCCCGGAGCTGAATCGATCCGGGCTGGATTTTCTGGTTTCGGCGGGGAACGCTGTCAGTGGTGGCGGCGAAGACAAGTACCGGGCACTCTACGGCACTCTGAGCCACCTGGAGATCCCCTATCTGCTGACCTTCGGTGCCCACGAGTACGAGGACTTTGGCAGTTTCCGTTTCTACGATCACTTTGGTCCGCATTTCTTCAGTATTGAGGCTGGCAACAGCCGGCTGATTTTCCTGGACAGCACCGGTAAAACCCCCTGGCGCTGGCAGATCCGCTGGCTGAAGGATTTGCTGGCCCAGGACACTTCGAAGGCGAGGATCCTGTTCATCGGTCACCCTCCCCTTCATCCGGACGAGAATGCCCCGTTCGACCAGAAGGATGATTACCTGGCGCCGCCCGAGTTCCGGGACGCACTGCTCCAGGCCATCGAAGAACATGACGTGGACCGGGTGTTTTCCGCCAATCTATCGCTCTATTCGGAAAAGACGGTAGGAGACACCACCTTCGTTACGACGGGCGGCGCCGGTGGCCTGGTAATGAACAACGACACCAGTTTCTATCACTACGTGCAGGTGAATGTAGACGCGGATGGTGAGGTAACACACAGACTGCAGCGCCTGGAAGTGGGCCAGCACCCGGTTCTGAAGCGACTGGAAAGTCTCTGGTTCTTTATTTACTCCCTGTTCTACACCGGTTACCTCAACTTTATTCTGATCGTCGCGGTGTTCTCGGCCATTGCCATCAAACTGTATGGTGCCATTTTCATCGCCAAGGACTATTACCCGGACTACGATCTGGACCCGGCCCCCTGGCTCGAAAAGCCGATGCGGGTGGCCATGTTCACCAACAACTACCTGCCCTTCATTGGCGGTGTGCCGATTTCCATTGAACGCCTGCGGCGCGGTCTGGAAGCGCTGGGCGACAAACTGCTTGTGGTGGCGCCGCGCTACAAGGGCCAGCCCGAGGCCGAGCCCCACGTGCTGCGGGTACCCTCGCTTCTGGCCATGGGAGAGAAGCGCGAATTCCGGCTGGCCAATATCTTCCTGGGTCGGATACGCAAGCGAGTCCGGGCGTTCAAGCCGGATATTATCCACCTGCATCATCCGTTCTGGCTTGGGTCCCTGGGACTGTTCGTGGCGCGCACCCTCCGGATACCAGCTATCTATACCTACCATACCCGTCTGGAGCACTACGCCCACTTTGTGCCCCTGCCCGGCATGCTGTTCCGGAACCTGATTTCCCACGCCCTGATCAAGCGCTTTGCCAACAAGTGCGACGGGGTGATCGTGCCGACCTACTCCACCGAGGAATACCTGAGGATGATCGGGGTAAAAACACCAACCTTCGTGCAGCCCACGGGCATCGAATACCACAAATTCCAGGAGGTTCAGGAGAAGGACGTTGAGGCACTGCGGGAGAAGCTGCAGCTTAAGAATGAGAAAGTATTCGTCAGCGTTTCCCGGCTCTCCAACGAGAAAAATATCGACTTCATGATCGAGGCCATTGATGCCCTGAGACGGGAAACCGATGTGCCGTTCCGGTTCCTGATGATCGGCGATGGCCACCAGAAAGACCGGCTGCAGAAGAAGATTGAAGACCTTGGGCTTCAAGAGCACTTCACCCTGGTCGGCGCCGTTCCGCCGGACGAAATGGCTATCTGGTACCGGCTGGGTGACGCCTTCCTGTTTGCCTCGATATCTGAAACCCAGGGCATGGTAGTCCTGGAGGCCATGGCGGCCGGCTTGCCGGTGGTAGCGGTTCGATCCAGCGGTATTGAAGACGTGGTTCGGTACGGGTTCAACGGATTCAAGACGCCGGAGAAACAGGACCAGTGGCGGGCGCAGGTCAAAAAACTGCTGGAAGACGACGAACTGCGTGACAAGCTTTCCTCCCAGGCCCTGGAGTTTGCCAGCGACTATTCCGTGGAGCAGTTTGCCAGTGACGTTCGTACCATTTACGCCACCAGCCTGGCCATGTTTGCGAAGAAACGTAAAGGATCAGCAAGCAACCCGGAATAGGTAGGGTTACGGTTTTTCGCGGCGACCTGATCGGGCTAGACTGAATTCACGTATTAAAAAGACAGTTTTAGCCATCGTACCGACTGAATTATCGGAGACTAACGTGAGCGGCATCCCCGTCGGAATCAGCACCTGCCTGCTAGGCAAGGAAGTTCGCCATGATGGCGGCCATAAACATTCCCGTTACTGCACCCAAGTGCTTTCAAAGCACTTTGATTTCCGCTCCATCTGCCCGGAGCTGGAAGCCGGCCTGGGCGTACCCCGCCCTGCCATCCACCTGCGCGAGTACAGCGATGGCCTGCGCCTGATTGAAACCAAAGGGGCAGCGGATCATACCGACGCCATGCAGGGCTTTATCGACCAGATCATGCCCACCCTGGCGGACCTGCGCGGTTACATCCTGATGGCCAAGTCACCCAGCTGTGGCATGGAGCGGATCAAGGTCCATAACGAGGAAGGCAACGTGACCCGACGGGATGGCCGGGGCATGTTCGCCGAGGCGCTGCTGCAAGCCTACCCGCTGATGCCGGTGGAGGAGGAAGGACGCCTCAATGATGACATGATCCGGGAAAACTTCATTGAGCGGGTGTTTGCCTACGACGACTGGATGCAGAACGTGGCCGGCGACAAGCTCTCCGCCAAGGCGCTGATCGAGTTTCATACCCGCCACAAGTTCCAGCTTCTGGCACACTCGGAAAGGATCTACCGCCAGCTCGGCCCCATGCTGGGGGACTTGAAATCCGAGCCACTGGAAGACATCGCCGAGCGGTACATCCACCTGTTCATGGAGGCCATGAGCAAGAAGGTGAGCCGGGGTTCACACATGAACGCCATGCAGCACCTGATGGGCTACCTGCGGGATTCCATGGGTGACGAAGATCGCAAGGTGCTGATGGAACAGATGGAAGCTTACCGCCGGGGCGAGGTGCCTCTGGTGGTGCCGATGACCCTGCTGCGCATGGCACAGCGGAGGGAGCCGGTTGACTACCTGCATGCCCAGCAGTACCTGACCCCCTACCCGGATGAGCTTGGCCTCAGAAACAACGTCTGAAGTCTAAAATTGGGGTCAGATGAAAATGGGGTCAGATGAAATTTTCATCTGACCCCGAATTCACGCTCTCAATCAGAAACCATAGAGCAGTGACAGCGAGGTTTCGGTGTCGGTGTTTTCAGAGCCAACCGGGGGATCCGACAGGTGCTTCACCCGGAACGCGGCTTTCATGGACAGGTTCCCGATCACGTTCGCCTGCAGTGACGTTTCCGATTCGGTCACGGTGTTGCTGTCGTCCAGGCCGATTTCGGTACTGAGTTTCTGCCGGAACAGGGAGTTGGCGGTCAGAGCGTAATCAAACTTTCCCGCCAGGCGGGCAATCGCTTCTTTCTCGGTGTCCTCGCCCTTGGCGTTGACCATCTCAAGTCTATTATAGCGGTAACCGCCACCGACCGAGAGATCGAGGAAGGAGCGCTCGCCAGAGGTCCAGACCCGGTTGCCGTAACCGGTGGTTGCCGTGGATTCGAAATCGTAGCCGGAGAAACGATCGTCCTCGTAGGATCCCCGCAGAAACCAGTAATGGTTTTTATCAAACTTGTAGTTCGTCTCCAGTGCAGCCAGGTACTCCTCGGCGGTGGTTTCGTCGTCGGTCTCGGAATAATTGGTCCGGAATTCACCGGTGTTACGCCAGGTTTCGACTTCATGGACCAGCCCCAGGCGCCCCTTGATATTGGTCTCTTCGGTGTTGCCCGAGGTGATCAAAACACCCAGCTCGGTTTCGCCCTTCCAGTTGTCTTCCTCTTGCGCACTGGCGAAGGGCGCGATAACAACTGCGGTAATAGCTACGGTCTGTCGTAAATCCATGAAGTCTCCTTTCCGGGTTGGTCAGGCCCTCTCGGTGCTGCTCGCCCTTTCGCCCTCGAGGCTTTTCCGGGCCTGACGTTCTCTTTCAGCCTTTTTCCGGGCCTTGCGCTCGGCGATGATGCGCGCCGCTTCGCCGCCAACGTGGGCCTCACCCCGCTCCTCCGCCAGACGCATCTGGCGTTCACGCTCGGCAAACCGGGCCTTCTGTTCATCGGTCAGCGAATCGATGCACTGGTGGCAGCTCACACCCTGCTCATACTCGGGACGCTGCTTGTCTTCCTCGGTGATCGGCCGGCGGCAGGCATGGCACTGGTCGTATTCTCCGCGCTCCAGCCGATGGTTGACCGTAACCCGGTCATCAAATACAAAGCACTCTCCGTGCCACAGGCTCTGCTCCTCGGGCACTTCCTCGAGGTATTTCAGGATGCCACCCTTGAGGTGATAAACCTCCTCGAAACCCTGCTCCTTCAGATACGCGGTGGATTTCTCGCATCGAATACCGCCGGTGCAGAACATGGCCACCTTCTTGTGTTTCGAAGGATCCAGGTTCTGCTTCACGTATTCCGGGAACTCCCGGAAGGTATCGGTGGCCGGATTGACGGCATTTTTGAAGGTGCCGATTTCCACTTCGTACTGGTTGCGGGTATCAACCAACACAACCTCAGGATCGGAAATCAGATCATTCCATTCCTTTGGATCAACATACGTGCCGACAATCCGCTTCGGATCGATACCCTCCACACCCATGGTGACAATCTCTTTCTTGAGCTTCACTTTGGTGCGTTTGAACGGCTGGATGTCCACAAAGGACTCTTTGTAATCAATGCCGTCGAACCGCTCGTCGCTGGCGATCCAGGCTTTCACGGCATCAATGCCCTCTCGGCTGCCGGCAATGGTGCCGTTGATACCTTCCCGCGCCAGCAGCAGAGTGCCATGCACATCTTTCTCGAGCATCAGGTCCAGCAGCGGCTGGCGGAGGGATTTATAATCATTCAGGACTGCGAACTTGTACAGTGCGCAGACAACAACGTTGTTGCTCATCATTTTCTCCTGCGGGCCGGACCGTAAATCCGGAGCATGGTTTCGGAACTGGTTGAAAGTATCAAAGGCTGGAGCCTGAGAGGGCGCAAATTTTAACCAACTCAGGCTCACGATCAAGTGCGGGGTTACCCGGGGATCAAATCGTCAGTTCGCCTCATCAGCCAGTTCACGCTCAACTACGGCGGAAAGTTGACCCCAGCCCGGTCGGGTCAGGCGAATGTTATCCACCAGAACCGTCGGTGTGCTGGTGACTCGTAACTGCATGGCCACCTGGCGACTCTGCTCGACAGCCTCGCGGTGCAGTTCCGTGGTCATGCACCGGCGAAAGCGGCGTTTTTCCAGACCCAGATCACCGGCATAACGGGTGAAGGTGGCACCCGGATCGTTCGAGCCGCTCCACTCGGTCTGGGAATCGTACAGGCGTTCGTGCATGGCCCAGTAGGCGTCCTGATCCCCGGCACAGCGTGCTGCCTGGGCGGCTGGCATGGCGTTCTGATGCTGCTGTAATGGCAGATCAAAGTAGACAAAGCGAACCTTGCCCTCAGCCACATACTCTTCCTTCAACTGCTTGCTGGCAGAGGCAAAGTTGCCGCAGGCGGGGCATTGATAGTCGGCAAACTCACGCACCACGACCGGTGCGTCGTCGGGACCCACGGAGACACCGAACTGGTCCAACTGGGCGGGGAAGTCCTCGGCATTCGGAGCGGCCACAGGCAGCCCGTCAGACGTTGGTTTTGGTGGAGCGGTCAGGAAAAATACGCCAAGAAGCACTGCCGCAAGCGCAAGCAGTCCGATACCCGCATACAAAAGCTTGTTTGATTTTCCTTTTTGGGGCGGCGGCGCACCGGTTTCCTTGCGACGTTTTGCTTCACCCATGGAGGGACTCCTTATTGTGTTTATGGTTTCCGGAATTAATTAGCTCGCGACCGTTTTCAGATCGAGCGTGGCACGCTAAGATCCTTTATATTCTACAAAAGTTCCAACAAAAATTAAGGAATCCTCATGCCATTGCCCGCTTCCCTGACAGACTCTCTCTCACTGCCCCTGGTGGCCGCACCCATGTTTCTGATCTCTGGGCCCGAACTGGCGCTCGCCTGCTGCAAGCAGGGCATCGTTGGCAGTTTCCCGGCTTTGAACCAACGCACCAGCGAGGGCTTTGAGGAGTGGCTCATCCAGATGAACGAAGAGCTGGCCGCTTACCGAAGCGCCAATCCGGAAGCAAAAACGGCGCCCTACGCCGTGAACCTGATCGTGCACCGGACCAATCCGCGCTGGCAGGCAGACCTGGAACTGTGTGTTAAACATAAGGTGCCCATGATCATCACCTCCCTGGGCGCCGCCAGCCAGGTGGTGGAGGCGGTGCACAGCTACGGCGGGGTGGTGTTCCATGACGTGACCAACCAGAAGCATGCCCGCAAGGCGGCCGAAGCCGGTGTGGACGGCATTATTGCCGTGGCAGCGGGTGCCGGTGGCCATGCGGGCACCATCAACCCGTTCGTTCTGGTGCATGAAATCCGGGAAGTCTTTGACGGCACGATTTTGCTGGCCGGGGGGCTATCCCATGGTGAGGATCTGCTGGCGGCCCAGGCCCTCGGTGCGGACCTGGCCTACCTGGGTACCCGTTTTATAAACACGTTCGAGTCCCAGGCCGACGAGGCCTACCGGAACATGATCATTGAGGCGGTATCTGGCGACATCATTCATACACCGGCAGTATCCGGTGTACCCGCCAGCTTCATGCGCCAGAGTCTGGAGGCGGCTGGCTTCCCCATGGACGAACTGAACCAGGCCGGCGAGATCAACTACGGCGAAAAACTGAAGCCTATTGATGATGAAGCAAAGGCCTGGAAAACCGTGTGGTCCGCCGGCCAGGGGGTCAGCCAGATCCACGACGTGCTGTCCGTCTCGGAACTGGTGAGCCGTCTGACCGAGGAGTACAGAAACGCCCGGGAGCGCCTGTTATCGACAGGTTCCTAAACCTGGAACTGTGAGGCTTTATCCTTCAACGAGGTCAGTGTCCGGGCAATCTGGCCGCTGGCCTCGTCGGAGCGCTCAATGGCTTCTACCGTCTGGCGGGATGAGCCTGCAATATCGCTCACGCTCACACTGACTTCAATGGCATGCCGGCCCTGCTCTTCCGCCACGGATGAAATAGCCATGGCCCGATCCTGAAGGCTGCTGAGCAGCTGGTTGATCCGGTCGAAATGCTCGTCAGCCCGACGGAATTCCGACGACGACTCTGCAACCTGGCCTGACACTTCACCGATAGCGCTGACCGCCTGTTGGCTGCCCTTCTGCAAACGCTCAATGATGGACTGGATCTCCGTGGTGGACTCCTGGGTCCGGCTTGCCAGGGTGCGGACCTCATCGGCCACCACGGCGAAGCCCCGGCCGGATTCTCCTGCGCGGGCCGCCTCAATAGCGGCGTTGAGAGCCAGCAGGTTGGTTTGCTCTGCGATGGCACCGATCACCGACAGCACCGAACCGATTTCCTTGCTCTGGTGGTCCAGCTGATTAACCGCATCTACTGCCTGCTCAACGTTACGGACCACCTGATCCAGCCGGTTTCGCACATCCCGGGAAATACCGGCGGTGGCCTCGCTCTCGGAACTGACATTACTCACCGATCCGGCGATGTCCTGTATGTTCTCAGCCACCTCAGAGATGCTGCGGGACATGGCTTCCATGGTGCCGGACACCTCCGCCACTTCCTGTTCCTGACGGTTCACGGCCGCCACCGCAGTGCGGCTGATGTCACCCTGAGCCTGGGCCTGGCCGGCGGCCGATTCGGCAGACTCTTTCACGTCGGAGACCAGCTCCTGGATACGGGCAATGAAACGGTTCACGCCCTCGGCCATCTCAGTAAGCTCATCCTTGCCTTTCATGGACACCCGGCGGGTAAGATCGGCCTCGCCATCGGCGATACCCCAGATCGCCGAGCTCAAACGGAAAACTCTGGGCAGCAAGCCTCCGCCGAGCACCAGGGCCACCAGCAGGATCAGAACCACCACGGAACCGATTGCCAACATGCTCAAATTGGCGGAGAGGCTCGAGGCTTCGGTATTCAACGCCTCCACAGTGTTCTGGATTCTGGAGCGAGTGTCAGCGTCCATACTCGCCAACTGTTGCTGAAGGCGCTGGTTAACCTGCTCGGTTTCTGATTCGAGGGTGTCATGCAGCGCGTCGATGCTGCCGGTGATGGTAGTGCTGAATTCCTGCTCCAGAGCCGCCAGGTCCTGATTGATGCCTTCGAGCGACAGTCCCAGCTTCAGCTGACCAATGGCGGAACCCTGGGGAGCGATATCGGCCGTAATGATGACCACGTTGGGGTCGCGACTTGCCGCATCCAGGACCCGATTTGCCGCACCACGACCTTCCCCCTGCTCCATTAAGGTGCGCACCCGGTCATCGGTGCGGTCCACATAACGGGTCAGGCGTTCACCGTACTGGTCGTAATACACGGCAAACAGAACCGATTCACGGGCGTCGGCCAGTTCGACAAGATCGGTGAGGCGCGGGACATCCCGATCCCAGATCAGCGGGGCCGCAACAGCGGCGAGGACATCAGCCAGACCCTGGGCTTCCGCCATNACAGCNGTGCGAACGTTGCCGGCAACGCGTTCCTGCTGCGCCGTCTGCTGGCGGGTGAGTTCGGCGGAGAGTTCCTCGGTGGTCTTCTGCCGCATGGTCTCCAGGCGGGATCGGACATCCTCACGGGTATCCCCGAAGGAGGCACTGACCTGCTGGCTGCTGGCCTCAAGGGCGGACCCTGCGGTGTCTACCAGGCGCTCTACCTGGCTGGAAATCAGCCACTGGCTGACCAGGACCTGAACCAGACCGGCAACGACCAGAACAACAAAAACCGGTCGGAGAAGGCGGCTAGAGATCAGCCGCCGGATAAAACTGAGTGACATACGGACTCCGCTAGCATGTGTGCTTCATGCATCCTGCACAGTCGGCAACAGCGTCCCTGCCTGGCGTGTCCGTATGTATAGCAAAACCCGGGCCGGAGTGGGCCGCATTTATGTACGGGTTTTGTAGTTAATCGTCATCGCTTTCTTCCAGATCGATTTCGTCGGCGATGAAGTTGTTCCCGTTCCTCGAATATTCAACTTCGAGAATCAAAAGCTCGCCATCATCAAAACGATCAATAATTTCACTTTGAGTATTACTGTCGTAAACCGCTGGTCCGGCATCGATCGATACACCGAGAACCGTGATGGTGCTCGGAGTGATGCTCGTAAGCTTTCCTTCAAGCTCGTAAAGATCTCGATCATCGAAATCTGCAATTTCGTCATCAACCTCCACCTTCAAAGCTTCGATAAATACATCTGCACCCTGCTCTTTCTCAATGCCCTCGACCTCCACTGTGGTCGAACCAATGGGGAGGGTCTGGAATGAGATACCAGAGCCGTCTTCGACAGTGAAGGCAGTCGTCGACGAAATCCGAACTTCAACACCGCCGACTAGGAAAGAGTTGTCAGCAGAGGAAGAAACTACTCCCTTCACTTTCGCATTGCCGTCCCGGAGTTCAATTTCCTCCGCTTCAACAACCGTATCCGAGACGAACTGCCCTTCCACCTGTATCAGGAGCCCTTCGGTAAGCTCGTCGAGAGTAATGCTGTCATCCAGTTCGGTTGCATCTGTCACCCGAACGGTCAGACCTCCCATCGTAAACTCTCCCGGGCGTGAGCTGATACCGGAAGCGGTATAGGGCGCATCAATTATCGCGGTGAACTCGATATCGTCAGCACTGCTGCGACTGAAGCGTCGGGCGTCGTCCCGGTCAATGGTAGCGGCAGTCAACACGCTTCCTGACAGGGTTCCCTCTACCTCCAGGACAGCGCCGTTGATCAGGTTCGCCTCGGTCAGGTCTGATCCGAAACTGACGCTGTTCTCATCATATTCAACGGTGATCGTGCCAATCGTGAATTGATTCTGGGATATATCCACCGCTGACAATGTGCCTTCCAACTCGATACTAGTCAGATCCGGATTGATGACCGCGATGTAGCCGGCCCGATAGGAGCCATCGGCCTGACGCCAGGCGCTGACACGGACATGATCTGTGATAGAGGGTTCGCCAAGCAGTGTGGCGTAAGTTGTGCCGCGAACCACCGTCTGGCGATCAACCCGCACGGATTGCCCCATCACTGAAAGGGTCACGAATTCACCGGCACCACTTGGATCGGCGGTCACTAGGTCTACCGGACCCCGCAATGTATCGTCGTAACTGAGCTTCTCGGCCGTGCCTTCGCCATCATCAAACCACTCGCCTTCAACCCTGAGAATCATTCCTTCACTCAGAAGGCCTTCAGCAGTGATGCCGTCATTGCTTTCCACTTCCCGATTCGGAATGTCATCGGTGCTGAATTCAACGCCATTAACAAAAACACTTCCGAATCCGGAAACCGGACCAACGCTGGACCCGGTGCCCCGGATACCACCATCGGCAACATCAAGGCCTCCGCCAGCGCCACCGCAGGCGGAGATCGCCCCGAAGACCACTGTGCCGGCTGCCAGCCCAATAACACGATTGCAGAAGTGCCGTTTCATAACCTTTATCTCCGTAACCGGCGTTCCTGGCCGGCATCTGTCATATCGCTTGTTTAAAGCGCCTGCGGAAACTTTTTTATTCCCCACCCCGGCCGCCNTTTCCNGCGGGCTCTTCNAAGAAGAAGATGCTCACGCCGGTTCGGACGGGCTCACCGGATACACTTTCAGGCTCTTGACCGGATATATCCCGATCATGGGGACCAAGCCACTTGTCCAGTTCTTCCAGAAGAGACTGGGAACGTTCGGCTGCATGCCTGCGCCAGCGCTCCATCACTTCCGGAGGGATATTGTTGTAGGTCAGGGTTCTCTGGAACAGAGGTGGCTGCCCGGACTCGTCACTGACCAGATTGTGATCAATGGTTGCGATGAGATCCGATACGTCNTCACCGAAAATCTGCAGCATTTCCTCGCTGTCTCCNGCCGGGACAAAGGCCCTTTGCTGCAGGACCAGGCGGCCAGATTCCCCCTCCACGGAAACCACCCCCACCCGAAGCAGTTCATCCAGCACGGAACGGGGCGGCATGTCGCCGCTGTAGCGTTTGACCAGCTCGCTGAAGCTTGCAGGCCCGTCGAAAGCCAGCATGGCAGGCTCTCCGTCCTTGGCCTGAAACACCGCATCGTGGACCCAGCCCGATACCACCCGGGACGCCCGGTTGGTATGGAGCACGTCGCGGCTCCCAGCATCCTCCCCTGCCAGGATCTCCCGCTGGCGTTTGACTTCCTTGCGGGTCAGCCCGGTCATGACTGCAGCCCGTGAGTCCGTGGGCTTTCTCCGGTCGTCGGTGAAGTCCTCCAGGGCGGCTTCCACGTAGGCACGTTTAACCAGCTCGGAGAACTCACCAAAAGGAATACCATTGCGCAACAGCAACCTCGCCAGAGGGCGCAGAATGCGAAACAGCGCTTGATGCAGGGGGTTGGGCTTTTTCATGTTTGGGATTGTATTCCCATAGCGACTTCGAAAGCCAGGATGCGGGCCGACAACTGTCCGACCCGCACCTTCGGCTCACTGATCAATCATCATTGCTGCCATTGCCGTCGTCACTATCGTCATCGACTTCGACGTTGTCGGTGAGCTCATACTCGCCACCGCTGGTCTGGCGATACTCGATTTCCACTTCATCACCAACCTGGGCGCCGGACAGGCTGTAGCCATTTCGGAGCACCTCAAGATTCATGATGGTGATGGAATCGGCTCCGATGGCACTCACCCGTGCCTCNAGCTCAAANTCNTCATCGTCNTCGTCATCCTCNCGNTCNATGCTGATGGCCTCGAGGAATCCGCCNTCACTGCTCTGCTGGCGACCTTCAATTTCGAGATAGTCACCCACCTGCAGGCTCTGGATATCCTGGACGCGACTGCGAAGGCCATCTTCGTCATCGTCGTCGTCATCAATCAGGGTGTTGCCGGTCAGCTGAACCCGGACGCCACTGACGACCATGGTTTCATTGGTCAGATCAAGAGACTCGATGCGACCATCCAGCTCGGCATCGGAATCCCGGCCTTCGATCTCTTCAGCCACCAGGACGCCATTGCGGAAATCCCCTTCCACTTTCACGAACAGGCCATCCGCAAGGCTGCTTTCGCGGAGATCGTCGAACTCGGTGCCCCCATCAATCTGGACGCGCACCCCATTTACCGAGAACTGTCCGCTGGCGGCGTCATAGTCATAAATGCTTCCGGAGATTTCGACATCGTCATCATCGTCGAANAGGTCATCCTCATCNTCGATTTCCTCGGCCANGATGGTNTTGCCGTNCAGCGTANCCTTCCACTTCNACNNCNATTCCNTNTGCCAGNTCATCNAGGGAGAANTCNTCNTCNCCNACNGCNCTGGTGTAATCGATAANNAAACCGTTGATGGTGAANGTNTNNGCGCTTGTNTCCAGNTNNGCNACAACGCCTTCNATTTCNACTTCGTTGTNGTCATCGAANTCNAGGCCNATGGCNCGNGCNCCAACAAAGCTNGCCCGGAAGCTGCCATCCTCNAGNCGCCAGGCGCTGACCCTTANNCGATANCCCTGGGGNTTGNCGGCNAGAGCCGTNGGNGTNGCGCCNCGNAAGACNGTTTTGCCNTCCANNGNNATNNTCTGGCCNAGCATNGTCAGNNTTCCGGTGCGGGTNACNTCNTCCCANCTCATNCCGGAAATCGGNCCGCGCAGGGTATCGTCATAACTGACNNTGTCNGCCCGNCCNTNNCCACNGTCATCCCANTCGCCCTCAANTTTNAGGATCATNCCCTTTTCNAGCTGATCCTCNCGNTCNAGNCCNTCGTCGCTGCTAACGCTGCCNNTGGTNTCNAANCGNGTACCGTTNACGTAAACACTGCCGAANCCGGANACCGCCCCGACACTGGTNCCCGATGANGNNNNACTNGTNGAGGNGTCTCCNGAGCCACCGCCNCCNCAAGCGGCGAGNGCNCCNGCNAGAGCNCCNGTCATGGCCANNTTCACTGCNATTGCTAAAGGTTTGCGATTCATCGTTCTTCTCCAGGCTTGTTNTTGCGTCCNCGGGCNNNCAC
>PBED01000026.1:29319-36476 GCA_002718255.1 Marinobacter sp.
ANCACCCANACNATANANTGGGATTNTTTTCCCAANATCNTTATTTGGGAATTTAATCCCATTATTTNNGAGCTGTCCAGTTTTTGATCATGAAAATTTTGTGAACTTTATGGNGCANANANCGTAAANCTNTGAACNNTCAGCCAAAACAGGNTCATNACNATGNTGGGATTTTTGAAAGGCGATCCGAAGAAAAAACTGCAGAANNAATACGAGGCNAANCTCGCCAANGCACTGGATGCCCAGCGCAANGGCGATNTGAGAACTCANGGNACNCTNATGGANGAGGCNGAAANNATCTACGCCGAGATNCAGGCGCTGGANGAAAAGAANTAAGCGGGGGGAGCGTTTACTCCCCCATCAATTGCCGGATGCGNTGATTGAGACGGNCCACTTCCCGACGCATNTCCTCCACCTCNTCGAGCANNTCCAGNGACATGGCCAGNCCGGGCAGATTCATTTTCAGGTCCCNCTGNANNCTCTGNGCNTTGCGCAANCGGCTCAGGGCNNCGACATCGAACTCCCANTGCCGTGCNTCNGGNNANTCTTCCANCGGGGCAATGATNCCGTAGTCCACCAGNTTNATGACAAACTCNGCATGGCACTCNCCNCGCTCGCANATTTCACGCAGGGTGAAGGTGCTGCCATCCTGNTCGANCACCTCNACCGTCANAATATGATCNTGCTTGCTCATACCTTACTCCCGCTCACACGTGAAGCTTGCTGCGTGGATTGAANTNCTTCTCGGCCTCNGCNAGNTGCTCGTAGAGCTTNTCNGCNTCNGNGCTGTGTTTCTCGGGCATGGCNATCTGCAGGATNACAATCTGATCGCCCGGNTGNTTGCCCGGNAANCCCTTNCCNTTGAGNCGNAGCTTNCGNCCACTGGTGGANCCNTTNGGCACNTTCACNTTCACCTTNGAGCCAANNGTNGGCACNGTCACCGTTGCCCCCAGAGCNGCNTCCCANGGNGCNATCGGNACNGTNACCANNACNTCNCGGCCCTCNACNGNNAAATGNGGATGNGGNGCNANCTCNACTTCNATGAACAGATCNCCNGGNTCTCCGCCNCCAANNCCCGGCGNNCCCTGGCCNTTGAGGCGNATNTNCTGGCCCTCGCGCATNCCNGCGGGAATCTTCACTTTCAGGGTCTTTTGCCGNGGNATCACCCGGCCATGCTCATCNGNCTCATGNACCGCNAAAGANACCTGNTTTTCACAGCCNTGAAACGCNTCTTCCAGGAACAGCGCAATCCTGGCGTGCACGTCCTCACCNCGCATTCTCATNTTCTGGCGGAAACCGCCANCACCGNAGCCNCCGGANAANCCGCCNNGNCGNCCACCNCCGAANATCTCCTCGAAGAAGTCGCTGAACTGGCGNGCGTCGGCNTCGGTNTAACCNCCGCCACCGAANCCGGNNNCNCTNTGCCAGCCCGGNGGNGGCTCGAANGANCCATCCGCCCNGGCGCCGTATTTNCGCAGCTGGTCGTANTCCGCNCGNTTCTCGGGATCTTTCAGTACTTCGTAGGCTTCACCCACTTCCTTGAATTTGGTGTCGGCGTCCTCTTCCTTACTGACATCCGGATGGTATTTCCGTGCCAGCTTTCGGTAGGCTTTTTTTATCTCCTCGGCGGAGGCAGACTCACTCACACCGAGCACGGCGTAATAGTCTTTGAAGTCCATCAGGATCCTCACCACTGGTTATTCTGCTGGGCGTACGCCCGCTTACTAACCACTATATTTGATGAGATTGGGGAAATTACAAGGGGAAGGTCGTTCGTACTTGAGGTGGGTCAGGCATTTGGGGCGGAGATCCGCCCCAAATGAATAACATAACTTACTTAACTTTCGGATCCAGCTCACCGGAGGCGTAACGCTCGAACATGCGTTCAAGGTTCACCGGCTTGATTTTGCTGGCGTTGCCGGCACAACCGAAGGCTTCGTAGCGTGCGATGCACACTTCGGTCATGGCCTTCATCGTTTCCTTGAGGAATTTGCGCGGGTCGAACTCGGCCGGGTTCTCAGCCAGGAAGCGACGAACGGCGCCAGTGCTGGCCAGACGCAGGTCGGTATCAATGTTGACCTTGCGCACGCCGTGCTTGATGCCCTCTACAATTTCTTCGACCGGCACACCATAGGTTTCCGGAATCTCGCCACCGTATTCGTTGATGATCTTCAGCCACTCCTGGGGTACGGAGCTGGAGCCGTGCATAACCAGGTGGGTGTCCGGGATGCGAGCGTGGATGGCTTTGATCTGGTCGATGGCCAGGATGTCGCCTGTGGGCGGACGGGTGAACTTGTAGGCGCCGTGGCTGGTGCCGATGGCAATGGCCAGGGCATCAACGTGGGTTTTCTTGACGAAGTCCGCCGCTTCTTCCGGGTCGGTCAGCATCTGGCTGTGATCCAGGGTACCTTCGGCACCGATGCCGTCTTCTTCACCGGCCTGGCCGGTTTCGAGAGAACCCAGGCAACCCAGCTCGCCTTCTACGGAGACACCGCAGGCGTGGGCCATTTCAACGGTGCGACGGGTAACATCAACGTTGTATTCGTAGTCGGTGGGGGTTTTACCGTCTTCACCGAGGGAGCCGTCCATCATCACGGAGCTGAAGCCCAGCTGGATGGAGCGCTGGCACACGGAGGGGCTGGTGCCGTGGTCCTGGTGCATGACCACCGGGATGTGCGGGAATTCCTCGATGGCCGCCAGGATCAGATGGCGCAGGAAGGGAGCGCCAGCGTACTTACGGGCACCGGCGGAGGCCTGGACAATCACCGGCGAATCGGTTTTGTCGGCGGCTTCCATGATGGCGCGCATCTGTTCCAGGTTGTTGACGTTAAAGGCTGGCACACCGTAACCATGCTCGGCGGCGTGATCCAGCATTTGCCGCATCGAAATCAGGGCCATGGGTCGTCTCCTTCATTTGGACTTTGGGGATAGTTGGATTCTTTCAGTAACTCGTTACGCGCCGCGTTCTTCCAGCACGGCTACTGCCGGGAGCGTCTTACCTTCTACGAATTCCAGGAACGCGCCACCACCGGTGGAGATATACGAGATTTTGTCAGCAACGCCGTACTTGTCAACGGCGGCGACGGTGTCACCACCGCCAGCGAGGGAGAAGGCGTCGCTTTCGGCGATGGCTTCGGCCAGAGCTTTGGTGCCGTTGCCGAACTGGTCGAATTCGAAAACACCAACCGGGCCGTTCCAGAGGATGGTTTTGGCGTTCTTCAGTACGTCGGCGAACTTGCCGGCGGTTTCCGGGCCTACGTCGAGGATCATGTCGTCGTCGCTGACGTCGGCGATGTTCTTGGTGGTTGCGGTGGCGGTTTCGGCGAACTCGCTGGCAACAACCACGTCGACCGGCAGCGGGATTTCAACGCGACTGGCGATCTCTTTGGCGGTGTCGATCAGGTCATGCTCGCACAGGGACTTGCCCACCGGGTGACCAGCAGCGGCCAGGAAGGTGTTGGCGATGCCGCCGCCCACGATGATGGAGTCACAAACTTTTTCAAGCGCGTTGAGCACGTCCAGTTTGGTAGAAACCTTGGAGCCGCCAACGATGGCAACCACCGGTTTGGCCGGGTTGTCCAGGGCTTTGCCAAGGGCTTCAAGCTCGGCCGCCAGCAGCGGGCCGGCGCAGGCCTCTGGGGCGAATCTCGCCACGCCGTGGGTGGAGGCCTGGGCGCGGTGCGCCGTGCCGAAGGCGTCCATGACGTAGACATCGCACAGGGCCGCGTACTTCTTCGCGAGGTCTTCGTTGTCTTTCTTTTCGCCCTTGTTGAAGCGAACGTTCTCGAACAGGACAACTTCGCCATCGGCGACTTCAACGCCGTCCAGATAGTCCTTGATCAGGCGAACTTCCTGGCCCAGCACCTTGGTCAGGTGGTCGGCGACCGGCTTCATGGAGGAGGCTTCGTCGTAAACGCCTTCCTCCGGGCGGCCCAGATGGGACATCAGCATGACTTTGGCGCCCGCGTCTTTAGCCGCCTTGATGGTGGGCAGTGACGCGCGAATGCGGGCGTCACTGGAGACTTTGCCGTCCTTGACCGGCACGTTCAAATCTTCGCGGATCAGCACTCGCTTACCGGCGAGGTTAAGGTCGGTCATTCTCTTGATGGCCATAACGTTCGTCCCTTCAACAAAATTTCAGATTAAGAATGTTTGGTTAACCAGCTTTTGCTGACATCGAGCATCCGGTTCGCGAACCCCCACTCATTATCGAACCAACACAGCACTTTCACCATGGTGCCCCCGGTGACCCGGGTCTGGCCGCCATCCACCACGCCGGAGTGGGCATCGTGGTTGAAGTCGGAGCTGGCCAGCAGTTCGTCGGTATAGCCGAGTATGCTCTTTAACGGGCCGTTGGCGGCCTCTTCTAACAGGTTGTTCACCGCTGCCACGTTGGTGGCTTTGCCCACGTTCACCACCATGTCGATGGCGGAGACATTCATGGTCGGCACCCGCATGGCGACCGAACTGAACTTGCCTTCCATGCTCGGCAGCAACCGCTCAATACCTTTCGCAAGACCGGTTTCCACCGGAACGATGTTGTGCAGGGCGCTGCGGGTTCGTCGCAAATCCTGGTGGTGGTAGGCATCGATAACCGGCTGGTCATTCATGGCCGCGTGAATCGTGGTGGTACTGCCCTGCTGCACGCCAAAGGCGTCGTCCAGCACCTTGATCACAGGCACCAGGCAGTTGGTGGTGCAGGAGGCGGCTGCAACGATCACGTCTTCCGGTGTGAGATCAGCGTGGTTGACCCCGTAGACAACGGTGCGGTCCACATCGGACTCGGCCGGCTGCGAGAAGAGCAGGCGTCTGGCCCCGGAATCGATGTGCTTCTCGGCCGTAGCACGATCCGAGAAGGCGCCGGAACATTCCAGTACCAGATCGACATCAAGCAGGCGCCAGGGCAGCTCTGCCGGGTCAGCGTGACTCAACACGCGGATGGCATCGCCATTGACCATCAGGTCCTGACCCGATACCGAAATGTCACCCTGGAAACGCCCGTGGGTGGAATCGTATCGGGTCAGGTGGGCAATGGTGTCGATATCCGACAACTCGTTGATCGCGACCACCTGAAGGTGATCGCGGAAGCCGTTTTCATAAAGCGCACGCAACACGCACTGGCCGATTCGGCCGTACCCGTTGATGGCGACACGAAAAGGCGCAGAGTCCGTCATCAGGCGTCCAGAAGCTCAGCAGCCACTTCCAGGACATTGTCGACGGTAAAGCCGAATTCCTTGAACAGCTCACCGGCCGGGGCGGACTCACCAAAGGTGGTCATGCCGATGATGCGACCGTCCAGGCCAACGTACTTGTACCAGTAATCGGCAATGCCGGCTTCAATGGCGATGCGGTTGGTGACATCCAGCGGCAGGACCTGCTGCTTGTACTCGGCGCTCTGGGCATCGAACACGTCCGTGGACGGCATGGAAACCACGCGCACGTTCTTGCCCTGATCACGAAGCTGGGCAGCCGCATCCTGCGCCAGGCCGACTTCGGAGCCGGTGGCAATCAGGATCAGGTCCGGCGTGCCTTCGCTGTCTGACAGGATATAGGCGCCCTTGGCTACGTCCGCCAGCTGTTGGGCATCGCGCGGCTGTGCCGGCAGCCCCTGACGGGAGAAGACCATGGCGGTCGGGCCATCGGTGCGCTCAAGAGCTGCTTTCCAGGCCACTGCGGATTCAACAGTATCCGCCGGACGCCACATGCTCATGTTGGGCGTGGTGCGCAGACTGGCCATCTGCTCGATAGGCTGGTGAGTCGGGCCATCTTCACCCAGGCCGATGGAGTCGTGGGTGAACACGAAGATGGAACGCTGCTTCATCAGCGCAGCCATGCGCACGGCGTTGCGGCAATATTCCATGAAGATCAGGAAGGTCGCGCCGTAGGGCACGAAACCGCAGTGCAGGGCGATGCCGTTCATGATCGCAGCCATGCCGAATTCACGGACACCGTAATAGATGTAGTTACCGCTGGCATCTTCCTTGGTCAGACCCTTGGTGTCGGACCAGATAGTCAGGTTGGAACCGGCCAGGTCGGCAGAGCCGCCCATCAGTTCCGGCAGCAGCGGGCCGTAAGCGTTCAGAGTGTTCTGGGACGCCTTGCGGGAAGCCACAGTCTCGGCCTTGTCCTGGCATTCCTGGATGTAAGCCTGGGCCTTCTCGGCAAAGTCGGCGGGCAGGTCGCCAGCCATGCGGCGCTTGAACTCAGCCGCCAGTTCCGGCTCCGCTTTTTCGTAGGCGGCAAACTTCTGTTCCCACTCGGACTGGGCAGCGGCACCTTTTTCACGGGCGTTCCAGGCACTGGCGATGTCGGCCGGAATTTCGAACGGACCGTACTGCCAGCCCAACTGCTCGCGGGTCAGGGTGATTTCGTCGTCACCCAGGGGGGCACCGTGACAGCTTTCCTTGCCCTGTTTGTTCGGGGAACCAAAGCCGATGATGGTCTTGCAGCAGATCAGCGTGGGCTGTTCGGTGTTGGCACGGGCGGCTTCGATCGCGGCGCGAATGGCGTCAGCATCATGGCCGTCGACTGCGGGAATCACCTGCCAGCCGTAAGACTCGAAACGCTGCGGGGTGTTATCAGTAAACCAGCCATCCACTTCGCCATCGATGGAGATGCCGTTGTCGTCATAGAAGAACACAAGCTTGCCGAGGCCGAGGGTGCCTGCCAGGGAGGCAACTTCGTGAGAGATGCCTTCCATCAGGCAGCCGTCGCCGAGGAACGCGTAGGTGTAGTGGTCAACGATCTCGTGGCCCGGACGGTTGAACTGCGCTGCCAGGGACTTCTCGGCAATGGCGAAACCAACGGCGTTGGCAATACCCTGGCCCAGGGGGCCGGTGGTGGTTTCGATACCCGGGGTGTAGCCGTACTCGGGGTGGCCCGGCGTCTTGGAGTGCAACTGACGGAAGTTCTTGATGTCTTCGATGGAAACGTCGTAACCGCTCAGGTGCAGCAGGGAGTACTGCAGCATGGAGCCGTGACCGTTGGACAGCACGAAGCGGTCCCGGTTGGCCCACTGAGGGTTGGCCGGGTTGTGGCTCAGGTAATCGTTCCACAGAACCTCGGCGATATCCGCCATACCCATGGGCGCACCCGGGTGGCCGGACTTGGCTTTCTGAACCGCATCCATGCTCAGCGCGCGAATGGCGTTGGCGAGA
>PBED01000027.1:0-41355 GCA_002718255.1 Marinobacter sp.
GCCTGCAAGCAGGCGATCGCTATGTGGTGGAAAACAGTTATTTGATCAAGGCCGATATCGAAAAATCCGGCGCATCCCACGACCACTAACCCAGGAGGCTTTGATGATAAACGCCATCTTACGCTTCTCGGTAGAGCGGCGGTTTTTAACGTTATCCCTTATTCTGGTGTTGGTCGGTGTAGGCCTGTGGAGCTTTCAGCGCCTGCCGATCGATGCGGTACCAGACATCACCAACGTCCAGGTGCAGATCAATACCGAGGCTCCGGGGTATTCCCCCTTGGAGGCTGAGCAGCGGATCACTTTCCCGGTGGAAACGGCTCTGTATGGTTTGCCTAATTTGTCCTATACCCGCTCAATATCCCGCTACGGTCTGTCCCAGGTCACAGTGGTATTCGAAGAGGGTACGGACATTTATTTCGCCCGAAACCTGATCAATGAACGCCTCGGCACCATCAAGAATGCCCTGCCACCGGGCCTGGAGCCGGAAATGGGTCCCATCGCCACCGGCCTTGGCGAAATCTTGATGTACACGGTCGAAGCGCGGCCCGGCGCCACTCAAGAGGATGGCAGTCCGTTGGACGCCACGGCACTGCGGGAAATTCAGGATTGGATTATCAAACCCCAACTGGCACAGGTGCCTGGGGTGATTGAGATCAACACCATCGGTGGCTACAACAAGCAGTACCACGTCACGCCCTTCCCACAACAGTTGCTGCAATTTGGCGTCACCATGGATGAACTGGCGGACGCACTGCAAGCCAACAACACCAACCGCGGTGCAGGCTATATCGAGCGCAAAGGGCAACAGCTGCTGGTCCGTTCACCTGGACAGTTGGCCTCCATCGCTGAGATTGAACAGGTGGTTATCGCTAATCGGCAGGGCGCACCGGTAAAAGTCAGTGATGTGGCCGAGGTGGCCATTGGCAAGGAACTGCGCACCGGGGCGGCGACCCGCGACGGCAAGGAAACGGTGCTGGGCACGGCCATGATGTTGATGGGAGAAAACTCCCGCTCAGTCGCGCAGGCCGTGGCTGAAAAATTGAAGGCCATTCAGCCTTCACTCCCCGAGGGGGTAAAGGTGGAGGCGGTGTACGATCGCACGACTTTGGTGGACAAGGCTATCGCCACGGTGGAAAAGAACCTGCTCGAAGGCGCATTGCTGGTGATCGTCGTGCTGTTTCTGTTGCTCGGCAATCTACGCGCCGCTCTGATCACGGCGGCGGTAATTCCTTTGTCCATGCTCGCCACCATCACTGGCATGGTGCAATCGGGCGTATCGGCCAACCTGATGAGCCTTGGGGCGCTGGATTTCGGCCTGATCGTGGATGGTGCGGTGATTATCGTCGAGAACTGCATTCGGCGGTTGTCCCAGTCCCAGCACAACGGCCAGTTGCCACTGCGGGAGCGGCTCCAGCTGGTGTACGAAGCCACCAACGAAGTCATTCGCCCCAGTCTGTTCGGTGTCGCCATCATTACCGTGGTGTACTTGCCGATCTTTTCTCTCACCGGCGTTGAGGGCAAGATGTTCCACCCCATGGCGGCCACTGTAGTAATGGCATTGTTATCCGCCATGGTGCTGTCGCTGACTGTGGTGCCAGCCGCCGTTGCAGTGTTGCTGCGAGGCAAAATCAGCGAAAAGGAAAGCCCGGTAATCAGCGGTGCCAAATCGATGTACAAACCAGCGTTGCTTGTCGCGATGAAGTTTCGCTGGTTGGTTTTGGGGTCGGCAACGGCGCTGGTGGCGGTATGTATCTGGTTGGCAACTACTTTAGGTTCGGAATTTATTCCGCAGCTCGACGAAGGGGATATCGCGCTGCATGCGCTGCGTATTCCTGGCACCGGACTTGAGCAATCCATCGCGATGCAGACTCAGCTGGAGGAGACGCTGAAAACGTTCCCGGAAGTGGATAAGGTGGTGGCCAAAATCGGCACGCCAGAGGTGGCTACCGATCCCGTTCCTCCGAGCGTGGCGGATAACTTCGTGATAATCAAACCGCGCGACCAGTGGCCCAATCCCGACAAAACCAAGGATCAACTGGTAGCGGAGATCGAAGAAGCCGTGACCCAACTGCCTGGCAACAAATACGAGTTCACACAGCCCATCGAAATGCGCTTTAACGAGCTGATTTCCGGCGTTCGGGCTGACCTCGGGATCAAGGTGTTTGGTGATGATATGGATCAGCTGTTGGCGTCGGCAAAGGCGGTTCAAGAGGTGCTTGAGACTGTTGAAGGCGCGGAGGATATTCTAGTCGAACAGGTCACGGGGCAGCCGATGTTATCGGTGCACCCCAAGCGCATGGCATTATCGCGCTACGGCCTGAATGTCGAAGACGTGCAAGCGCTGGTGGCAACCGGTGTTGGCGGTGAGAACGCGGGCCTGATCTACGAGGGTGACCGTCGCTTTGAGTTAGTGGTACGCCTGCCGGAAACCGTGAGGCGTGACATCGACAGTTTGGCCTTTCTGCCCGTTCCCTTGCCGGACGGCGGCTATGTGCCATTGTCGGAAGTGGCAGAGCTGGAGCTGGCACTGGCACCAACCCAAATCAGCCGGGAAAATGGCAAGCGCCGGGTAGTGGTGACCGCCAACGTGCGGGACCGCGACTTGGGTGGATTTGTCGAAGAAGCACAAGCGCGCATCGCCCAGGAAGTGGATTTACCGGATGGGTATTGGCTGGATTACGGGGGCACCTTCGAGCAACTGCAGTCGGCCAGCGCACGTCTCGCCATTGTGGTACCGATCACGCTGGTGATCATCATTGGCCTATTGGTCATGGCGTTCGGTTCGGTGAAAGACGCCTTGATTATTTTCACTGGCGTACCGCTTGCGCTCACTGGCGGGATTTTATCCCTGTGGTTGCGGGATATGCCGCTGTCGATCTCCGCAGGCGTGGGCTTTATCGCGCTCTCTGGCGTCGCAGTTCTCAATGGTCTGGTGATGGTGGCTTTTATTCGCGACCTGTGGCACGAGCAGGGCGACCTGATGAAAGCGATCGTCGAAGGTGCCCTGATCCGCCTGCGACCGGTACTGATGACGGCCTTGGTCGCGAGCCTCGGCTTTGTTCCCATGGCGCTCAACACTGGTACCGGCGCGGAAGTCCAGCGACCGCTGGCGACGGTGGTGATCGGGGGAATTATTTCCTCGACGTTGTTGACGCTATTCGTGCTCCCGGTGCTGTATGCACTGTTGCACCGTAAGAAAGCGGAAATTTAGCGAACCAGCAGGCTCCGGGCACGCCTGGAGCCTGTTTCCGCAAGGAAACCCTGACGGGCGCAGCACAACTGTGGGCGCGCCCGCCACTCAATTCCATAATCACATGTGATTACTTCGATCACCTCCAAAAAAATTGAAGGTATTATGCTTAAACTCCTACCTGAATCAGTGACTCCGCTCGAATATAGCACCCTGAGCCTTGGTTGGCTCACGCCTAACTCATTTTTGAAGCCAGTCCGGTTATGTTGAGAGCACGACTGTCAGTTTACCGATTGCAACACCTGCAAACCGGTCTTGCTTTGGCCGAATATTGATCAAGCTGTAACTCTCAGGCACGGGCGATCTGCCCAACAAGATGATCGGGGTGAGATCAAGCAACGAAGCGATCCGGGTTGTCTACCCGGGAGACGCAAGACCTCGATAGAGGTCACGGTAAACGGCAAAACCCGGACAGTGGCGACCAAAGCGCAGGAACCGTTGCCTACTGCTGTGGATCAGGCGACAAGCCATGTACATCAGCTCCTGCATCACGGTTCTCAGGCGGCGGCGCTTGGCCGGGTGGCGCACAGGTGCATCGGGGCCGGTGAGCCTCAGTCCCATCCAGCGCAGTACGTTGTAGCCCAGCGTTGCAAACGTCATCACCAAGTTGTTGGTGGCGAATTTGCCTGAAGGCAAGCGCTCCAGATCCAGATCGGTTTTGAACTCACTGTGGAACTGCTCACTGGTGGCATGATCGCAATACAAGTCTATAACCTGCTGGTTGCTGGCAACACTCACTGGCAGCGATGTCACCCAGCCTTCCAGTCTGACGTCCGGTTCCAGATATAACTGGCCCTGCGCATCACTGGTACGGACCGTCACTTTGACGATCCGGCGAATGCCGGGTTCGTCCGGTAGCTCTTCCGACAGAACCGCTTCCATTTTGCCGTAGCGGCCCAGCGCCCAACCTTGCTGTTCCTGAGCTTTGTCCGCCCAGACCAGAGGGTCTTGTTTACGAGGATTCCACTTGATCAGGAAATCCACTTGTTCTTGCTGCCTCAGAAAATCCCGGTTGTCGCGGGCATCGTGGGCACTGTCCAGACGCAGCAGGATGGGCGAACCAGTCAGTGACCGGGCCCGGGGTAAGACGCGTTTCAACGTTTCCAAAAAACCGTTATTGGCGTGTTGGCTGCCGGGGCGCAGTTCACACCCTAGACACCAGCCTTCCTGACCAAGGTAAGCAGCAATGGGCGCATAGCCGTCGTGCCCCTTGTAGGTGTAACTGACGCCTTCCTTGCTCGTCTGGCTGTTATCCATAGGGAAAACGTCCATGTCCAAGGCCACATGCCCCATTTTCAGGGGAGAAACTGGGGCTTCGACGGACTTCAAAAACTCACAGCTGGCATCCTCCAATAAGGGCGTGAGCGCCTGGGCATCTTCATCAAATCGCTGCCGTAATTGGGCCGAGGAGGGCGATTGTTTAATCCCCATAGCGTCTTTAAAAAAGGGATCTGTACGCGCTGACTCCACGGCCTCGAAATCGCTCTTGCCGAGCGTGATCAAGCCCAGATAGGTCCGGATCAGGTCGATGTTCGGAATACCGTGACGCTTGACCACGGTGCGGGCGGTTTGGGGCAGCGACGTGTGCCGATTCAGGCAGTGGCCCACCAGAGCCAGCCCGCCGTGGGGAGTGTAGACTTCGGTCTTTGATTGCTGGAGGGTGAAGGTACGCATGGGCCGATGCACTGACTGGGTGAATGGATGTCAGGTGCGATTATACTGCTTCAGGCCTTGCGGTTGCAGGTCTGGGGATTAAATTAGACCGTGTGAAGTCACGGATTCAGGTCCTAATTATCATCATTACGTCCCTTGCCAGTGTTGCGGCCTGGGCGCATGGCATGTCGGCGGAAGACCAAGCCCGGATACTCAATGCGGGCTACCTGGAATACATTCGGCTAGGCGCCACCCATATGCTTAGCGGCTATGATCATTTGCTGTTTCTGTTCGGTGTTATGTTCTTTTTGACGCGCTTTAGCGAGATCATCAAGTTCATCACCGCCTTCACCATCGGTCATTCCATTACCCTGGTGTTCGCCACACTGTTCGGAATTACCGCCAATTACTACCTGATTGATGCGGTGATTGCGCTGACCGTCTGTTACAAAGCCTTCGACAACCTCGGCGGCTTTCAGAAACACTTGCAAATGAAATCCCCGAACCTGACCTGGATGGTGTTTGCCTTTGGTTTGATCCACGGGTTTGGCCTGTCCACTCGGCTTCAGCAGTTGCCGCTGGGCGACGATGGTCTGGTGTTCAAAATATTATCGTTCAATGTCGGCGTCGAAGTGGGACAGATTGTGGCTTTGAGCATCATGCTGGCCGTGCTTATGGTGTGGCGAAAAACCGCATCGTTTGAGCGCTTCAGCAAAGCTTCCAACGTGGGGCTGATGCTTGCCGGTGGTCTGTTGCTGCTGATGCAGTTACATGGGTTTCAGCACACGCAGTACCCGGATGATTTTCCGCTCAACCGGGATGATCACCAACATACCCACGAAGACATGGCGGATAAAAAAGCACCGCTATCGAGCTACCCAAGACGCCTCGAATTACGAGGGCCATCCGCCGACACAGAGGGCGAAGAGCCGGCTGAACAAGCCAGTGAACCTGAAGTCCATCGCCACGAGGACGGTGAACCCCACTCCCATTAATCATATTAAACTTCGAGGAACCCTTATGAAGCTCTTTACTGCCATTTTCACACTTGTTTTATTGGTCGGATCTCAACAGGTGCTTGCACACAGTGACCATGCCCATAAGTCGATTTCAGAAAAATCGGCGCTTGAGCGTGGCAGAGCGGCAACTATGCAACTAACCGAAAAAGACGCAGGCTTAGGCTTCGGAAAGCTTCCCGAAAGCTGGGAGGTAGTTCCTGAAGACGCCGTAAAAATCCATAAGAAAGGCAGCGGTTATTTCATCGTATCGGTCACCAATCGGGCTGAAGCTCAAACACTTTACGTGCTCCTATCGAGTGACGGGGGAGTTTACGATGTAAATTTTACGGGTGAATTCGACGGTTTGGAGTAGAGCATACATGACATGGCATTGGATCATAACCAAATATCTGATTACCGCCGCCGTCGTGGTAGTGGTTTCCGAGGTCGCCAAACGCAGCGACAAGCTGGGCGCTTTGGTTGCGGCATTACCGTTGGTGACGATTCTGGCGCTGATTTGGTTGCACGTAGAAACGCACTCGACAGAAAAAGTGGCGAATCACGCTTGGTATACGTTCTGGTACGTGGTGCCGACACTTCCGATGTTTTTAATATTTCCGACGTTGCTGCCCCGAATCGGCTTTTGGCCTACGCTGTTAGCCAGTGCTTTGGTGACCGCAGCCTGTTTTTGGCTATTTTCGTTACTGGTTGGGCAGCTTGGCATTGAATTGAAGCCGTAGGGAGTGTTACCAGCGTTTTTGTCGAACGAACATCCGCAAAACGGGGCGAGTGTAACGCTGGCCTCGTTCGCGGTTCCCGTAGTGTGGGCACAATTCAGAGCGGTGCAAGACACTTTTGAGTTATTCCCTTGAGTACAATCGAAAAGAGCTGTCCTAATTGACAGAGCCGCTGTTGTCAATGGCCATTTATTTTGACCCACCTTTGGCCAATAAAATTGACCCACCTTTCATAGTCTATCTTGTGGCTTTTTGCTTCAGTCGATAGCTTTCTCCTCCCAACATAAAGATGTGCGAATGGTGGATGACCCGGTCAATGATCGGCACCGCCACGTTGTCGTCGTGGAAGAACTCGCCCCAACTGGTGAAGTCCTTGTTGGTGGTCAAGATGATCGACCGGTATTCGTACAGGCTGTTGATCAACTGGAACAGATTGTAGCGGGCCTGCCGGGTCATGGGCAGGTAACCCAGCTCATCAATGATCAGCAGGTCGTATTTGGCCAGGGCGCTGACCCGTTTTTTCAGCTCACCCTTCATCTCGGCCAGTTCCAGCTCTTCCACCAGATCCAGGGCATTGCGGAACAATACCCGGTAACCAGCTTCCACTGCCTTGTGGCCAATACCGATGGCCAGGTGGGTCTTGCCCACACCCGGCGGGCCAATGAACACCAGGTTGTTCCGTTCGTCGAGGAACTGGAAGTCCAGCAAGGCGTTCACCTGGCGTTTATTAATGGTGGTCTGGTGCCGGTAGTCGAAGCCCTCAAGGCGCTTCTCGGCGGGGAACGCGGCCATCTTCCGATTCCGGTGGATGCGCTTGTCCTGCCGTTGAACCAGTTCGTGTTCGGCAAGCCGATCCGCGAAGCTGAGATAGGACATCTCGTTGGCTTCTGCCTCGGCCAGCAGGTTGATTAGTTCATCGGCGGCTGCGCTCAGGCGCAGGCTGCGGTAACGGGCTACAGTCTGTTCAAGCTGGCTCATGGGTCACCCCCTGGCCACTGGAGCGGCCAAGACGCTGGTAGGCGCTCAGATCCAATGCCTGCTTGGGTTCCGGTAACGATTCCGGCTGTCGCTCCCGCAGAACGGCCGCCTGGGCTGCTTCCAGGTAGTTTTGCAGTCGTGTGGCCGTCATGCCGGGGCGTTCTGCCAGCGCTGTGATCAACTCTGGATCCACCGGCGCATGGCGCTTGAGCAGGTCACGGGCAGCCACCAACTGATCCTTGTAGATCTTGGGCTCGGAGCGCTTGAGCTGCTGACACAACCGGTGCCCGGTCTCGTCGCTGATCAGGGCGTTGATGCCAGCTTCCAGCTTGTTCACGCGCTGGGCATGATCCCGGTAGTGATGGGTGTTCTTGATCACCTTGCCCTTGTCGGCGCACAGCGCATGACTGGCAATGACTTCGCCCGTGTTCAGGTCGCTGATATGGAGTTGACTGCCGGACTCCAGAACGCCCACCCGGGCCTGCTGCCAGGCCATGGGCACGGAGTACTTGTTGGCCTTCCAAGCGATCAGGCCGGTCTTGTCCACCTGCCGTGTCTCGCGGGCCACAGGCTGTACGCAAGCCGGTGACAGGTAGGCCTCCAGATGTTCTCGCTCATCCCGTTCGAAGCGTTCCCGCGGTGGTTCGCCGGTGGTGCCGTGGATGCGGACATTGGCCACGCTCTCAACCCAATCCTGCACGTGCTGACGCACGTGTTCCTGATCCCGGAAGACTTCACCGTAGAGGCAATCCTGCTTGACGTACTTAACACCGGCTTCCACCTTGCCCTTGCTCTCCGGGTCATAGCCTTCGCAGGCATGGATCCGGAATCCAGCCGTGGTGGCATACTCATGAAACCGTTGGTTGAGCGTCAGTTCGCGGTACTGTTCGTTGATCACCACCAGCTTGGTCTGATCGTAAACGCTCTCATCCGGCAGGCCACCGAAGTACCGCAGGGCTTCGTCATGGAGCTGGATAAACGTCTGGGTATCCAGCGGGCGGAAGGCCAGGCCCACGTACATCAACCGCGAGTACGACAGCACGAACACCACAAAATGCAGCGTGCGTTCTTCGCCACCGATCAGCACGCCGCGCAACTCACCGGGGTCCACCTGACACTGAACACCGGGCACATCCTCCAGAATGGGCTCGTAATAGCGCATCTGGGCCGAGGCCACTTCCTCCTTGAGCACTCGCACATAACGGCGAATGGAGCGATCTGAGGCCGGTAAGTCGCCGACCTTTGCCTGAAGCTTACGGGCAATCTTGACGGCGCTGAGCTTGGGNAATTGCTTGAGCAAATGCACCAGATAATCCCGGTGATCATCGAGGCGCTTGGTGCGTGAGGGATCTTCAATCTGTTCTGAAATCGCGTTCTCATTCATCCGCAGATACTTGCGGACGGTATTGCGGGACAGCCCCAGTTCCTGACTGATGGCGCGGATCGACAACCCTTTGCCGTTATCGTGCAGTGCCTTGATTTTGTGTATCACAACCCACTCCTTCACTGACATGCCCCCGGCTATCGATAAAAGCGGGGGACAGTAGCTGGTTCTGTGGCCTGACGGCCACCCGGGGGTGGGTCAAAATTAATGGCCAGTAGTGGGTCATTTTAATTGGCCACTAACAACCAGATCATCCAGGGTAGATTCTATCTGCCTGAGGCCCGCAATTCTGTGGCGCACGTCGTTCAGCTTGTGCTCGGCCAGACCCGGGCCTCGTCGCAAAGGGTGCCCTCTTCCAGCTTTAGCAGTTCGGAAATCTCGCCCAGGCTAAAACCCAGCCATTGGGCTTCTCGGGAACCGCCACTAGTCCCCGCCGCTGGTAATTTCTCATGTTCATTTTCACGTGGCAGGAACCTTAGAAGGTGGAGGAACGGAATGGGGGTGATGTCCCCGAACTGCCTTTAGAGAAGACCGAGGACATTGCCAACAAACTCCGGCCTTTTTTCAGCTCATATAGCCTCTAAGTCAATTTCTAATCACTTTAAAACAATCGGCTGCCCAAAGACTGGTTTTCTCCCGTTTTGCAGCTCGAAATCGTCGCGTTAGCCGGGCGTAATCCCAAATCTGAATGTCCGCTTTGCGACCTCAGCGTGCTTAATCTCCCGGAATCTCGGCGACAAAAAAGGTCCGCTTCTTATCAAAAAACGGACGTAGCCTCGATTTCAATTGAGGGCTCTGCCCTCTCGCCGCAAGCGGCGATTCGCCCGAGGTATTTAAGGACCAGCGATTTTATCGCCGGATTCTGGCGCACGGCGCTCTCTCCGATACCGATAGCGTTGGCGACTTCGCCACGGTTTAGCTGGCCCCGAAAGACGATTTGCTTTAAATCGTCATCGGTTTTCGTAGCGGCCCAACGCTGAAAGGCAACAAGGTTTTCGCGAGCTTTTTCTTGTCCGTTAGTCATTCCCGATACTCAACGCTTTTTCAAGGGCATCCACAAAACCGTTTCTGAGGACAACCTTGCCGTTTTGGTCCTTGATGCTGCCGCGTTCTGTTTTAGTCCAGCCCTTTAATTTAAGGGACTCCTCAGAGATGGCGTCTCTCAATGCATCAATCTCGTGACTCAACAGGCTCGGTAACCTCGATTCAGATTTGTCTTCAGCACCCGCTCGGTAGTCAATTTCCAATTTCTTGATCGATGCAAACCTTTTATTTTCGGCCCTCAATTTACGGACCTTCGAAATCAGGTCGAGTATGAGGAAGCGGTGAGTTTTGTTGCTTACCTCATCAACCCAATCGTACTCGCCCGCGGTCGTGGTTCGTGCTTTGGCCGCTTTCTTTTTCTGGTCTCCAAGCGCCTGCCAGGCCTCAATGACCGCTCTATAATGTTCCCCGGTTTTGTTTCGGATGGTCTGTTCGCTAGGAACGCCACGACTGGCTCCTAGCTTCGCAATCGTTGAGATTCTGAAATCAACCGCGCCTGAATCGTGATGCTCCTTGCAAACGGCGTGAAGGGCCTCCAGGGACTTCCTGGAACGAGAATTTTTCAGTTGGCCCAGTATGGCCTCGTAGACTTCGTTCGGTTCACTCATTGCAGCTCTCGATTTCTAGCGGGAATTTCAAAGACCCGTTCATGGCTGACTCGATCTCTTGGCGCACATCACCTAGCTGTAGTGGTTCGGCGAGATCTTCCAAGGTGATTTGCCCATTGATCAACTGGTCAGCGACGTGCCAGTTATTCTGTGTCACTTGCATAATCAGCCGGACGACCTGATTGGCAGCTTTGAGCTGCTGATCCTCGGTCAACCGAAATATCGCGGGTGCAATCCCATTGGTGTCCGCCAATTTGTCGAGCATCTGACTGAGCAGGGGGCGTGCTCTGGAGGCACTGGCGCTCTCGTAAATCTCAGCGTTGGCACAGACCTCAGCGAGCAACCGAAATTCGCTGCTTTGCTCCTCCAAATGCATCTCCATTTCCACGTAATTGCCGCTGACGATCAGCTGGTGCTGGCCTGTCTCGGAGGTCTTCAGCAGTTCGGTAGATTGAGAAATCAGGCGGTATAAGTGCTGGAGATCCGTGAGAAGCATGTCGAGCTTTTTGGCTTTTTCCTCATACGCCGAGGTGATCTTTTTCAGCGTTCGCTCTTTACCAAAAAACTGTCCCGAAGACTCGGCATCGTACCGCTCGTCATCGAGCGTCTGCCTTTTTTCTTCGAGTTCGTGGTATTCATTGCGGGTGACATTGATTTCCAGAATGATTTCGTTGGCAATGGCCGACAAACCGCCCAGAAACGCCGGGCCGGTAATGAAGAAGCGGCACTGGGGACAATTTCGAGTCCCAAGGTAGCCATTGGGCACGGGCGCGTACTGTGCTTCAACCTTCCGCTCAACCAGTGCCATGCCACCTTCGTCACACTTGTTGCCGCTCATGGGGCAGATTCCGAAACTCATAAGTTGGAAGGCTCCAGAGGGCCAATTAGGTGTCAGACACTGATCCATGATGCTTCGGTCTGTGGCGATTAATTCCGGACGCGCCTCTTCGATTTTCTTCTGGAGGATGAGGTCTTCGTAACGATAATGACTCTGCTCAAGTGCCCGTTTTTCAGCCGCCGCCATCTCCAGCCGCATTTTGCTGGCTCCTACCTTTGTGTAGTAAATCGTCATCACCAGAGAGGAATGACCAACCAGCTTTGAAATCACGGCTATGGGCGCTCTGCCGTCGACAATGTAGGCAGTGATAAGGCTGACGCGGAGAGCATGAGGTGTAAATTGGCTCTTGTAATCCACGCTGCTCTTTTTTTCGATTTTCTCAGCGAGGTCCGCGCCTGGCCTCTGACTATGGAACAACAGAGCAGGCAGGGTTCGTGTAAACGCGGTTGTCGTACGCATGGGCGACGCCTTCTCATCACAGGCGTGTGAGGCCGGGTCGCGGAACAGGAACGATTGTTTACCGCGCCTTTTGAGGATGTCTTTGTGTATCCTTTGCTGCGGGTTGATTTGCGTCCACAGTGTCAGTTCTTCGATTGGGTTGTATTTGGATTGCCACTCCCGAAGCTGGATAATCCAATACGCCAGATCTTCCGGCATGAACGGAATATCGTAGCCGCCCAATTTCTTTCCGGTTTTGTTCGTCGTGATGTAGGCGCTCAACTCACCGTCATTGTTCCCTTTCTGAATAAAGCCCTTATTCCGCTTTCGGGTCGCAAGCGGACTTGGATTTTCGATCCAGTGAACCTTCCCATCACGCCATAACGGAACGAATTCATCTCCCTCTCCGCTGTCGAGCCAACAGATTTGCTGTCCTCGCAACGGAATGGATAGCAATGTGTAGTTTGCGACAATTTTTACGGGCGACCATAACTCGTGCATCTCTTCAAAATAGCGCTTGCGACCTCGCTTCCGCTCTTTTTTGACCACTCGATAAATGCAGTTTGGGTCATTGTCATCAATTAACTGTGGATCAACCCCGAACCAGCAGTCTTCGAGGAAGGGATGCAATTGATAGAGATCGCGAAACGACGTCGCCTCTAGCGGAATCAGATGCTGCTTGGCTCGTACAATGGCATCCATGGGCAATGGAGGCTTGTCTGATTCACTGCGCTTGTAACTGGGTAACTGATCTAACAAACCCTTGAGAACGGTTCTAAGAGGATTGCGGTAGCCGGGCAGAACTATCAACTCACCGTTCTCGTCCTCGTCAGAGCAATAAGTCTCCAAAATCCACTCGAAAAAAGCGGAACAGGCGTTATGCCGTGGTTTTTTTACAGTATCTGCGGTGACATTTATGAAGTTTTCGTACGCTCGCTCATCAAACGGGATATCCCTTGACAGCATGGCTCCCGGGTCGTCAACCAAGCCCAGCTTGTCCACGTAAAATCTAAGGAGTGCTCTCAAATGTGAGTATTTGTTGGATTGGCCTGTACCAGCCTCTACATAACACTGAATGGCTTTCCAAAACTCGGGGTATTTGCTGGTCAGTTCTCGATTAATGGCGTTTTCGTTGCCCAGGAAGTGAGGCCAAGATATCCAATGTTCGGAATAAGTTTTATTCGGCTGCGATGGCAACTTCGGGTCTTTTTCGTAGCCCCTGAAGTATTCCGCACCTGTTTTTAACCCCAAGCATTGAGCGGCTTCGGACGCCTCGGCGAGCGTCGCGTACCTCTTAACGGGGCGCTCAATGCCAAGGTAGCTGTACCAATCATCCCAATCTTCGGCATAGAAGTCGAAGGGACTTACTGTCAGCTTCGGGTCTTGTTTGTAGCCCTCGTAGAATTCCTTCTGTGTTTTGAATCCCAAGCGCTGGGCTGCTTCGGACGCCTCGGCGAGCGTCGCGTACTTTTCTTTGGGACGCTCATTGCCAAGAAAACTGTACCAATCAGCCCAATTTCTGCGATACATTCCGTCGGGATGGCGTGGCAGCTTCGGGTCTTGTTTGTAGCCCTTAAAGTATTCTGTGGACGTTTTGAATCCCAAGCGCTGAGCGGCTTCGGACGCCTCGGCGAGCGTTGCGTACTTCCCATCGGGGCGTCCAGTGCCAAGGAAGTTGTACCAACTACTCCAATCTTCGGCATAAAAGTCGTTGGGAGAACCTGGCAGCTTCGGGTCTTTTTGGTAGTCCTCATAGTATTCCGCCTGTGTTTTTAACCCCAAGCGTTGAGCGGCTTCGGACGCCTCGGCGACAGTGGCGTGCTTCTCACTGGGGCGTTCAGTGCCAAGGAAGCTATACCAATCATCCCAATCTTCGGCATAGAAAACAGAGGGTTGTGATGGCAGCTTCGGGTCTTTTTGGTAGTCCTCATAGTATTCCTGCTGCGTTTTGAACCCCAGGCGCTGAGCGGCTTCGGACGCCTCGGCAAGCGCCGCGTACCTCTCGGGGCGCTCAACGCCAAGAAAGCTATACCAATCATCCCACTCTCCGGCATAACTTCGTTGGGGATTCGATGGCAACTTCGGGTCTTTTTGGTAGCCCTCATGGTATTCGGTGCGTGTTTTGAAGCCCAATCGCTGAGCGACTTCGGACGCCTCGGCGAGCGTCACGTATTTTTCTCTAGGGCGCTCATTGCGAAGGAAGTTGGGCCAATCAGCCCAATCTTCGGCATAGTGTTTGTCGGGAGCTGCTGGCAGCTTCAGGTCTTTTTTGTAGCCCTTGTTGTATTCATCTCTTATTTCGAATCCCAAGCGTTGAGCGGCCTCGGACGCCTCGGCGACAGTGGCGTACTTCTCACCGGGGTGTTCAGTGCCAAGGAAGCTATACCAATCATCCCAATCTCCGGCATAGAGTTGGTTGGGATTTGCTGGCAGCTTCGGATCTTGTTTGTAGCCCTTCTTGTATTCCGGCTGCGTTTTGAATTCCAAGCGCTGAGCGGCTTCTGAGGCTTCGGCGAGCGTGGCGTACTTAGTTGCCATGAGTGAGTCCTTTCTTGATTGGAGAAATTAAGCCGTGCTCGGGCGACAATCTGCTCAAATGCGCACGCATCTGCTTATCAGTGAGTTCGGTGTAGACCTGCTGACTTTCTATCGATTTATGGTGTAGGGCGTTTTTAATGATCAGAGAATCAGCGTTTGCATCAGCCAGAGCTTGCCCATACGAGTGTCGGTGGGCGTGTGCTGTCGTTCCCGCTTCTTTTAAAAACGGTAAACCAATTCTCTCAACGGCTCTTTTAAGCGATTGGTTATAGCCTTTGATTGAGTGCGGAGCGCCTGATTGCGTCGTGAATGCAAACGGATGTTTACCGCCATCGGGGTATCGCTGGTAGGTCAGGTAAAGCCGCCAAAGGTCGTTAAAGGTTTCACCAGCACTTCTTGGAAACCACCAAACCTGAAGAAAGTGGCGACTTTCATTGTCCTCTTTGGGCGCTTTCCAACCTGCATGCAGCGTATGGGATTTCGAATATTCAAATCGCGGTTGCATCCCATACTTGTTGAGCAACTCTTCGCGCCTGCTGGGGCCGTTTGGACGGGGCCGCCCTTTATCGGGATGAAAAATTTTGACCAGTGCGGTTCCGTCCTCCCACGGCACGACATCTTCTACCCAAAGGTGAAAGCACTCGCTGAGCCTGAGTCCGCCGTAATGCATCAGCATGGTAATGAGCACATTCTTCAGGTCCAGGCGCTCATAAACTACGTCGCTCGTTTCAAAGCCATATCGCGTAAGGCCATTCCACAAGAGGTCGTCAATTCGTCCAGGAGGAAAGCTTTTCTTACCCTCATTGCCGTTAGAACGCGACACCGTCCTGGGCATAACCTTCCGGAAATAAGCAGGGGCTGGTTTGTTAGCCCAAAGGTGGGAAAGAAAAGCCCGCCGTTTCTTTTGGTAGAAGGCTGCGAGGCCCATCCACTCCTCGTAACGAGTCGGTTTCACCGTTGGGTTTATCTGAAGCTTTTTCTCTTCATACTGCTCAGAGAGCCAGTCTGTGTATTGTGTTATCAGGCTGATTAGAAAGTTCGCGTCCTTATCCTCGCGTGGTTTCCACCGCAGCCAACTCGGATCGCTACCGTCCTCGCCAATCGTTCCGGTGTAGAGGCTGTTTGAAAACTCCTGAAACAGTTGGTGAGGAGTTTCAAAGCAGTCTTTATTCTGATTCGTGTAATCGATGAGGAGTCGAACCGCAAACGCGCTCCTGTCTTTCCAGCTCCGAGATTTGTATCGATGAACGATCAAATAATCCAAATAACTTTTCAGCAAACCATCTTGGGTGACGATCACCGGAAGACTTATCTTCGTCCCCGTGTTGTCTACTTTGATATTTGCCTCTATGCAGACGCTGTTCAGCACGCAATTTCCAATTGGTAAAATAGTATGTTCGTAATTCCACTATATATGCATGTATGCTCAAGAAAAACCAGATTTCGATTTCTGGCATAGGTTTTTGATGCTTTTTAGGATATTTTTTCTATTCCACTAAGTAGCTGATGACAGCAACGCGCCGAATCTCGAAACTGTAATAGCCGCGGGCAAACGGGTTGCTTGGATATTCCATGGTTAGATTCTCCGGTGAGGATGGCGCAGGGCCAACCCCCACCGGGGATCGACCCCAGTGGGAAAGGAAGTGGTGCCGGCAGGCGGCACCGGAATGGATCAAACGTCGTGTCGCGATCTGTCAGCGCAACAGCTCGGACAAGCGGTGCTGCAAGTGCCGGCGCTGCGTTTCGTCGCCGATGCCGTCGAGCATTCGGCGCGCTTCTCTGAAGAACTCATTGGCTGCCGTTTCCAGATCCTGGATCAGCAGGGCTTGCCGGATACGGTTGCCGACATCGAGTACTTGGCCGGAGTCACCGAAGATCGTGAACTCTCGGCTGATGAAAGAACTGTCACCGCCGAAATTGAAGAGGCGCGGCTTGCTGCAATACCAGCAGCCCTCGAAACGAATCTCCTTGAGGCCGTGACCGTCGTCGAATCGTGTGGCGATCAGGAACTGCGCGTTGAGATCCGCGTCGTCCTCGAAGCGATGGTGTTCGATCAGGTACTGCAGGTCTTCGTCCTGGTCGGTGCCGAAATGTCCGGAAAGCACGGTCAGAACGTCGTCCATCGTGGGAACATCCACGCCAGGCACGGACAGCCCCAGCGATTGGGCCAACGAAACAAGGTCCTCGCGTACATCGTCCCAATGTGCGCCACTGTCTTCGGCGATCTGGGCGACATAGACCTGGCCATCGCCGGGGTAGGAGGTATCCAGCTTCATGCCGCCGAACAGCGCGGTAATCACCGGGGTGACTTTGTCTAGGACGAGGACGCCGGTGGCGTCGTAGTAGTTGTTTGCCATGGGGTGGCTCCTGGTTGGTAAGGCGGAGCCAGCCCCTGCGGACATGGCATCCGCGGGGATGAACCCGAAGCCGTGGCCTCGGGCAATGGGTGGGAAGGCGTTACTCGCCGAAGTCGGTGGGGTCGCCCAGGGACTTCAGCAGTTCGATCAGGCCGCAGTTGGCCAGCAGGTAGAGCGCGTTGTAGTCGTCGCCCGTCGGCGCCAGCTCGCCGGCGTTGATCCGGGCATCCAGATCGAGGACGCTCTGGCGCACCTGGCGGGCGATCGCCAGTGGTTCGGGCAGGTCGTCCCGGACAGGCTCGTCCAGTGCGGCCAGCACAGCCCGCGGCGACAGCGCGTCGGGCAGGGACTCGAACACGGTGGGCGTATCGCTACGGCACAGGGCTTCGGCTTCGGAATTGCCGATGTCGAAGCGGACGATTTCGTCGTCGGCCGCGCCCTCGGTGTCGTAATCCACCACCGCGAACGGCGGCAGCGGGAGATGATCGGGCCAGTCCTGCACGACGATGGCCTGGACCAGGCCGCCTTCGAGGACGACAGCAAAGGATGGATTTCGGGACATGGGTCGCTCCTGTGAGATGAAGGAGGGACACCCGCCCCGAAGGGACGGATGTCCCTCGCTGGGGGTTGAGAAAATGACGGTGATCAGTCGTTTTGACCTACCAGCCGCTGTAGTTGAGTACCAGGTCGGCGATGACCTGACGGCGCTCCAGATCCAGGCCGCCGAGATCGGCAAGCCCCTCGAAGCCGCAGCGCTTGAGCATCGCGGCGCCCTCGCGGGCGTTGTAGAAGCTCACCATCGCGGACAAGAACATGCGTTGCCCGCCGCTCAGAACACCGAGGGCGTCGTTGAGCATCAGCAGGTTCGGGCGCAATTCCCATTTGCTGGTGGCGCGGTGCAGGCCTTCACGGGTGCCATCGCCAAACCACTCCGGGCCGGCGATTTCGGCGCCACGCTTCCAGGCTTGGAAGAAGGCATCGGGCGCACGTGCGAAGTGGCGCTCTTCACGCATGATCTGGTCGACGACGTCGGCCGGCAGAAGCTGATTCATGGCGGTTTCCTCATAGGTGGGATCAGGGATTGGGCAACTGGGTCCAGCCGCCTCTGTCGAGGGCACGCTGGGCTGTCGCCGAACTACGGAAGTACTCGGCCGACTCGCGGGAGACGGGGCCTTCGGCGTCGCGCGTGCCGATGTAGTGGCCGGCGGCGCTGTGCAGCACTTCGAGGGGCAGGCGTTTGCCTGCGTAGATCAGGGCCAGTTGGCCGAACGAGGCTTGCTGGAACATGGACGGACTCCTTTGTGAAGCGAGGCGGCCCAGTCCCTGACGGGATGGCTGCTCCCGCTGGCGGTGGATGAATCGGCATCGGCGCCTGGTGGCGCGCGTCCGCAGACTCGATGCGATGCGGACTGGTGCGGGTCGCACGGAAGGGAAATCCCGCGGCAGCCTGAAGACCCTGGCTGCTGGCATGGTGCTGACGAGGTCAGCGACACATGCGGGCAGATTCGGTCAGCACTGGGCCGGCGTCATGCGCAAATGGGAATCCGCAGCGCCCCGATTGATGGGCGAAAAAAAGCCCCGCAGTGCTGGCTGCGGGGCTGTCGGGGCTGGGAGAGCTTGGGTCAGGCGAACTGCAGGCGCGCGATTGGGGGATGTTCGCGGTGTTCCGCCTGCCACAGGTCGTAGGCCGCCTGTTCGGCCAGATACTGCCTTGCGCTGCCGAGGCCGGCCAGTTCGAGACGGTGGGCCAGGTCGGCGCTGATCGCCGCGCGGCCGTTCAGCACGGTGGAGAGCTGTCCTCGCGAATAACCGATGTGTCGGGCCAAGCCCGACACCGTCATGTTGATCGCCGGCAGCACGTCCTCGCGCAACGCTTCGCCCGGATGGGGAGGATTGTGCATAGCCATGGTGGCCTCCTAGTGATAATCAAGGTAATCGACCAGCTCCACGTCGGAGCCGTCGAACCGGAAAATGACGCGCCAGTTGCCCGACACGCTGACCGACCAGTAACCGGCGAGCTTGCCCTTGAGGGGATGCAGCCGGTTGCCTGGCCGATCCAGATCGCCCGGCGCCTGGGCCACGTCCAGGGAAGCCAGCAGGCGGCGCAGGCGGGCGACGTGATCGGCGCGTACGCCGGACGGGTCGCCACGCTGGTGCAAAGCCCGCAGTCCCTTGTGGCGGAACGAGCGGATCATGATGATGGAAGTGTAAGGCCAAGCCTTACACTTTTTCAAGTAAGGAAAGGTCTGCATGTGGGGTTCTCCTCTTGGATCAGGGGCCGCCCGGTGCGGCGTAGGATCAGGACGATTCGCCGCCCAGGACGTGCTGCTTCCACAGGGCGAAAGCCTCGTCCGGCGGCAGTTCGGCCAGGATGACGATGGGTGTTTCCTGCCGTGCGCGCAGCGCCGCGAAGTACCCGGCGCGGTCGGCGATGGCCTTGAGTTTGATGCCCTTCAGGAACAAGAGCTTCCCGTTCTTGATGAACAGCACCTTGTTGGCGATGTCGCGGGCGTAGGCGGTGCGCAGCTTGCGCTCGGCATGCTGTGCCTCGGCCAGATGATCGACCAGGTAGTCGAGCGTGATGTCGATGACCAGCGGATCGGCGTCCTCGCCGGAGATGCCGCCCTCCAGCGTATCGGGGGGCAGACTGCTGGCAAAGGCTTCGGCCTCGGCCAGCTTCGCTGCCTGGCCGTCGAGCGCCCGGATGAAGGTGGAACCGCCATGCCCGTCGTTGCGGGCCTCGGCGATGGCGACGCCATCGAACAGCACGGTGGCGTTGAAGCACAACGTCTCTTCGCTGGCGAAATCCGCGACCTTGAGGTGTTTCAGGGTGACGCGGCCTTGGGTAGTGATGGTTTCCATGGACATTCCTTGGGATCAGTCGGGGAACGCCACGCCCCGGCGGGACGAAGCGCTCATCCCGTGGGTTGGAGAAAGAGGCATCGATGCCCGCATGGGCAGCGTTCGCCCGAGCGATGCGATGGCGAACTGGCGGGTGGCATGGAGCGGGCTCCACGGCAGCCTTGACACCCTGGCTGCTGGCGAATCGCCGACAACGTCGGCAACAGCGCAGCCAGCATCAACTTCGACGCTTCCGGCGTCATCCGGAAACGGGAAATCAGCACAGCCGGATTCGTCCGCACCCGGTAGCGCAAACAGGTCTTGCGCCGGTTCGCAGGAAGAAAAACGCCCCCGAAATCGGGGGCGTGTGGGTGACAACGGCACTGGTCTCAGGCGGTGACCGCCTGCAACTTGCCGGTGTCGTCGAAGACCAGGCGCACGGTGGCGCCGGCCAGCTTGGGTTGCGCACCATGGCGCAGGGCATACGGCAGCAGCGCCTCGACCACGCGATCGGCCGAGGACGAGCAGCCCACGGCGATGAAGGTCTCGATCTGTCGTGCGTCTTCGTCTTCGCGATTCTCGTCGTAGCGATCGTCGAACACGTAGTCGCAGACCAGCGCCGTTCTGCCTCCTGCCGAGGGGGTCAGGTAGAGCGTGTCCTCCATGCGCACGGCGTCCACGGCGTACTCCCTGGCGCCGGGGTGACCATCCAGCCCGACATGCAGGGCATCGACCAGTTCCAGCGCGACGGCGTAGTCGGCAAGCCCCGGATCGGTGTCCCGATGCAGGGTGGTGCCAGTTCTGACGCGGACCTGCTCGGGGCTGACGACCTCGACCAGACGCTTGAGCCAGTGGCCGTCGTCCACACCGGACTCGTCGAGGACGTACGCCTCGGCCGCTTCCAGATAGACCTCGACCGTCGGCGCGGTCTCGTCATCGGCCTCGATCTGCCAGACACCTGTCATTTCCAGTGCCTCGCGGGCGACCACGCCACTGCCGTTCATGTAGCGCCGCCAGTATTGACGATAGCCGGCCGGCTCATCGTCCCAGTTCCGGAACCAGGCCAAGGGGACGAAGGGCACGTCGTTAAGCAGATCGGCGTTCGACGAGCTGAGGCAGACATCCGCGTAGTGCGTGACGAAATCGCTGGCGGCAAGCGCCTGCTTCTTCTCGATCAGTGCCTCGCGATAGGTCTGATCGATGGCTGCCTGGATACGCGGATGGTCTTCCGTTTCGTTCAGCAGATGCTGCCGATCCGGGAGTTTCGCCAACGTGTTGTCGGGCAGCAGGACGATCTGGCAGTCCCGATTCGCCGGTACTCTGCCGATGGGCAGGCCTTGCAGGAAGCACCGCCACTGCGTGCGCGTGGAGGACAGATTGATCATGATCCGGCCCATGGGCGTTTCGCGCCAATGCAGATCAGTCGTTGCCAGCGGACGTGGTATTTCGACGTCGTTGAGCCAGACCGGCACCGGGAAGGCTTCGCACAGGCGCTGAAGCTCGTGCTCGACCCAGGTGGGCAGATCCTGCCCGGCCTGCACCGGCTTGACGCCTTCGAGATGGATGGCGGTGCCATCGAGATGGAAGCGTGCGATCTCGACCTCGATCGGCTCTCCGGCGATGATCTCGGCCGTTCGGGCGCCGAACAGCTTGTCACGCGAATGCACCGTCAAGGTCTCGGCGAAGTACAAGGTCGAGAGCACGCCGAGCCCGAAGGCGTTCTCGCGTGCCTGAAGTTGCTGATCCCAGCCGGATTCGGCGATGAAGAGCAAGGTCTGCAAGTCGGTGATGCCGATGCCATCGTCGGTGATGGTCAGGCTGTCCTGGTTCACCGTGATGTGGATCGCGCTGGCCTGGGCACGGCGAGCGTTCTGTAGCAGTTCGCCCAGCATCGAGCTCTGGTTGAACGCATGGCGCAGATTGGCGATGAGGCGGTGCTGGTTGGTCTTGAGACGCAGGGTTCTCATGGGATGACTCCTTGGATGATGGTTTGCACCGGACAGACGCAGCACGGCCCGGTGCGACGGGGCACGGGCCAGGCGGATGCCGGTAGGAACGGGAATGGGCCGGTCGGCCCGGAGGAGAAGCAGCATCGACGCCCGGGATGGGCGCGTGTCCGCGACACGATGCGAGGCGGACAAGGTAGGTCGGCGCGGAGGGTCCGCAGCGCAGCCTGTACGACCCCGGCTGCTGGCAACGGCTGACGGATCAGCGATGCAGGCCTGACGATGCGCCTGCCGTTGCGGGGTGTCGCCCATCAATGCGCAGTCGTGCGCCCCGCGTTGTCTAGGGCCTGCAACAGGCGCTGGCCCAGCCAGGACATGCACGGCACCGCCATCGAGTTGCCGATAGCTTTGTAGCGCGGGGCATCGGCCGCCGGCTTGCCGCGGTACGGCACCTGCGTCCAGTCGTCGGGCATGCCTTGCAGGCGTTCGCACTCGACCGGCATGAGCCGGCGCACCTGCCAGCGTGACCAGCCGCCGGCCTCGGGGTCACTCAGGTCGTAGAGGAAGTGGGCTTCGCAGCCGGGCACCAGCACATGCCCCTTGTCGGCGCCGCCGACACTGGTCCGTAAGGCCGCCGATACGCCATCACCCAGCTCCGCGACCAGTCCTCCAGCGCGGCCGCGCAACGCGACACTCAGCACCATCGGGAGTCCCTGGCCGGGCTTGCCGCCTCCCGTGGAGAGCGCGCCGGCGATCTGGCCGTGGCCGGATTCCAGGCGCAGCTCGCCGCGCGAGTTCTGCGCGAAGGCGATCGCCGGCACCACCCCGGCATTCGCATGGCTGTGGCGATGCCCGCCAGCACGCAGGGTCGGTGCCCGCTCCTGCGCTGCATCCGCTCCGCAACCCTGGGCGGTGAAAGCGATGACGGGCACACCCTTGCCGGTGCCGTCCTCGCTGCTGCCCTTGCCGCCGTTGGCAGTGCTCAGCGTGTGGCTGATGTCACCGGTGACCGACTGCGCCAGGAAGGTCTCGACCTCGAAGTCGTTCTTCGGGCCGGGTGCAGCGGTCAGGCAAGCTGCAACGTCGATGGGGCCGGCGGTGTTGCCCCCGCCGAACCCGAAGGTCACGGTGACCTTGCCGTAAGGCGAGTTCAGTCCGCGGAAACCGCCTGCTGCCGCAGCGCCAGATCCAGCAGCGCGGGCAGCGTCTTGCCACGGCGCGAAGCCCGGCGAAGAATCCCCGCGCAGGCCTTCGCGCTCAAAAAGTACTTCGGCGGGATCAAAGTCGTCTCCACCACTTGCGACAAGAAACACGCGGCGGCGACGCTGGGCGACGCCGAAATATTGGGCGTCGAGTACCCGCCACGCAACATGGCGGCGGGGTCCAGACACGTGACCTGCGTACGTCCAGCGCGGCCCTGGCGGTTCGAGCGCACCGCTTTCTCCGGCCAGTGCGCCCAGCAGGCAGCCGAAGGCGTTGGAGCGGTCGTTGAGGATGCCCGGGACGTTTTCAAAGACGAGCGTGGCCGGCGGGCGGCGGGATTCGAGGCGGGTTTGGTCGATGGCATTGGCAAGCTCCACGTAGCTGAGGGTGAGTGCGCCGCGCGGGTCGGTAAGTCCCTGGCGGTTGCCGGCGATGCTGAACGCCTGGCATGGAGGCCCACCGACCAGGATGTCGGGGGCCTCCATGCGGCCGGCGCGGATCTCGTCGGCGATCCGCGTCATGTCGCCCAGGTTCGGCACCGCCGGATAGCGGTGCGCGAGCACGGCGCAGGCAAAGGGGTCGATGTCGGAGAACCAGGCGGCTTGCAGGCCGAGCGGTTCCCAGGCGAGGCTCGCGGCCTCGATGCCGCTGCAGACACTGCCAAAGCGCAGTGCGGCGGGTTGTGGTTGAGGGTTCATTCGGGTGTCTCCTGTTCGTGTGACCGCGGCGGAATTGCCGGGTCGTCATGGCGAATGCGCAGGAGAAAAAACGCCGAAGGCTTGCCGCCTTCGGCTCTGAGGAAGAAACCACCCGTGTACTGATGCAGGATGCGGTCGTCGGTGGAACCGTTCGCTGTCTCAGCATTCACCCGGCCCGTATCGTGGCTGGGGCCGGTACTGTCTGGCGCACATCCGCGCACAAAAGGAGCCCGTTCTTTTCACCGGTGGGCGCCGGTGTCGAATACCGCCAACCCCGCAGGGTCTCCTGATGCTTCGTGCTGCCTGGACAGGCAAAGCATCAGGAGACCCTGCGCAGCGGACGGGAGTGTGGCTGACCGAGGGAATCCGCGCGTGCGCGATTCGGGGAACAAGGCCTTCTCGCCCCAGGGAACGGGGCGCGCACACCGCAAGAGAAGGTATCGCGTGCTGGGAGCCTCGCAGGGCTGCGGGGCGGTGGTCACGTGGCCGCAGATCGGCCAGCGCGACGACGGGTTCGTTGTCTCAGGGAGCTTTGGAGCCACCGCGGCGCTTTCGCGGCGCGGTGCGCTTGCCCGATTCGATGGGCAGTGTTCCCTTGCAGTCGGGGTACTTCGCGCAGGACCAGAACGAGCCGTTCTTGCCGCTGCGCTGGCGCGTGGCGCCCCCGCACTGCGGGCATGGCGGCCCCTGGGGAATCCGGATGGACAGCGAGGTGCCCCGGTACTGGGTGACCAGCTGCGTGACCCACGCCGCCTGCTTGGCGACGAAGGTATCGAGCGAGAGCTGCCCGGTCTCGATCATGTCGAGCGCCTGTTCCCATATCGCCGTCGTGCCGGGATCGGCAATCGCGGCAGGCACGGTGTCGACCAGGGTGAAGGCGGCGTCAGACGCGCGAATAGCCCGGCCCTTCTTGAGCAGGTAACCGCGAGCCAGCAGGCCGCTGATGATGTTGGCGCGGGTCGCTTCTGTACCGATGCCCACGGTGTCCTTGAGCTTTTGCTTCAGGCGCGGATCGGACACCAGCTTGGCGACGCCTTTCATGGCTTTCACCAGCTCACCTTGGGTGAACGGGCGCGGCGGCAGGGTCTTGAGTGCCTTGAGCTCGACGCCGGCCACCTGGCATGCCGACCCCTGTTGCAGGGTCGGCAGCACCTGGCTGCGGGGTGCTGCGTCATCGCTGGCATCGTCGGCCTGCGGCTCGGCCAGCACCAGACGCCAGCCCGGCACGACCACCTGCTTGCCCACGGCCTGCAGTGTCTGGTCGCCGCAGGAGAGCCTGGCCGTCGTGCGGTCGAACTCATGCGGTGGGAGAAATTGCGCCAGATAGTGGGCGCGGATCAGGCGGTAGACGAGCGATTCTTTCTCACTCATCGCCGACAGCTTGGCAGGCTCCAGCGTGGGAATGATGCCGTGGTGGGCGCTGACCTTCGCATCGTTCCAGGCGCGCGAGCGCTGGGTGCGATCGAGCTGGTCGATGATCGGGCGCAGGCCTGGGTCGGTCTTGAGCAGGCTGTCGAGTACGGTGGGCGCTTCGGCGTGCATGCTTTCGGGAAGATAGCCGGAATCGCTGCGTGGATAGGTGGTCGCCTTATGCGTTTCGTAGAGGGATTGCGCGATCTCCAGCGTCTCCTGGACATCAAGGCCGAACTGCTTGGAACACACCTCTTGCAGCGTCCCGAGGTCGAACGGCAACGGCGCACCTTCGCGCATGCGTTCGGTCTCGACCGAAACCACCTGAGCGGCACCGGCAGCGCGGATGCGCTGCACTGCCAGGCGGCAGGGTACTGGCGTGAGGGCTGCAACCTGAGCGGCACCGGCAGCGCGGATGCGCTGCACTGCCTGCTGGGCGACCGGCTCCTGCAGGCAGCGGCCTGCATCGTCGGTGCAACCCTCCGGCGGCAACCACTGTGCGCTGAACGTCTGGCCGGCGCAGGACAGCGCCACGTCGATGGACCAGAACGGAACGGAGACGAATGCGGCAATCTCGCGGTCGCGATCGGTCACCAACTTGAGCGTGGGGGTCTGCACCCGACCGACAGACAGCACGCCGTCATAGCCGGCCTGGCGGCCCAAAAGCGTGAACAGGCGGCTCAGATTCATTCCCACGAGCCAGTCCGCCCTGGAGCGCGCCAGCGCCGAGTGGTACATGGGCAGCGTCTCGCCCGAGGGTTTCAGTTGGCCGAGCGCGGCGCGGATCGAGGCATCGTTCAGTGCCGACAGCCACAGCCGCTGAATTGGGCCGCGGTAGCCGCAAAGCTCGATGATCTCGCGCGCGATCAGCTCGCCTTCGCGATCCGCATCGGTCGCGATGACCAGTTCGGTCGCCTTGGCCAGTAGCGCCTTGACGACTTTGAATTGCGAGGCGGTTCTGGATTTGACCTCGACCCGCCAGTGCGTGGGGATGATGGGAAGCTGTTCGATCATCCAGCGTTTGAGCTGTGCGTCATAGGCTTCCGGGGGCGCGGCTTCGACCAGGTGACCAATGCACCATGTCACGATGACGCCAGGGCCGTTGAGGCAGCCGTCACCGCGCTGCTTCGCGCCCAATATGCGCCCTATGTCCTTGCCTTGCGAAGGCTTCTCGCAGAGATATAGCCGCATGCCGCCCGTCCATCCGAATCACGCTGTTGATGTATCTGGGCAGCAGCATGGGCAAACCGCGCTGGCCTGGCCGCAAACAAGGTGAATGTGCCGTCACCCGCTTTGATCGTGGGCAAGGTCGAATTTCCGGTCGGGTGCGCTGGCGTGCGGAGCGTCGATGTGGGCGGGAGCTTCTTGCGCGGGGCGCGCGAAAATCGGTGGACGTTGGTGGAACCTTGCCTGTCGGAGGTTGGAGAAACGGGGCGGCCCGTCGCTGGACCGCCCCAGGACGATGCCTTCATTCGGACGGCGGTGACTGCTCGGGAGTGGCTTGCTTCGGGCTCATGGTGACCGAGTCGATCCGGTACGGCAGGATGCCGACGCCGCGCGCATTGATGCGGTAGGTGGTGCGCGGGTTGTTCTGCTCGTCGGTCCAGTCGTCGCGCTCCTCGCGGCCCAGCACCACCACGCGCATACCCTTCTGGAACAGGCTGGCGAAATGCTCCGCATCGCGATGCCACCAATCGACCGGGCGCCAGAATCCGCCGCGATCTTCATAGCTGCCATCCTTGCCGGGAATCGGGTTGTCGAAGTACACGTTCAAGCGCAACACGCGCCGCGGTTCTTCGTTGCCATTCGGGTACTCGTGGAACTCCGGCGCGGAGCCGATGTTGCCTTCGTTGATGAAATTGGTGCTCATGGTGGTTCTCCGTGTGGTGGAAAGAGCCTGCGTCGACGCCGGTCAGCGCAGGGTGTGCTGGCCGATGAACGAGCGAACCAGTTCACAGCCGATGAAGTGCCGCCCGAGCTGCTGCGCCACCGTGCCGGTGGTGCCGCTGCCCATGAACGGATCGAGCACGGTGTCGCCGACACGGGAGCCGGCCAGGATGCAGGGGGCGATCAGGCGCTCGGGAAAGACCGCGAAATGGCTGCCCCGGAACGGCCGGGTGGCGACCGTCCAGACATCGCGCTTGTTGCGCAGGGTGCGGGCGCCGATCCTGTGCAGGCTGCCTCGCAGGTTGGCGTTGGTGCCGGTGACCCGCTCGAATGGCGGCTGGCGCACGGGGTGCTGGTTGCCCGGCCCGCGCGGATCGGTGGAGGGCTCGCGGATCGCCAGGTGATCGAAGTAGTACCGGGCGCGTTTGGCGAGCAGGAAAATGTGCTCGTGCGAGCGTGTGCATCGGTCGGTCACGCTCTCCGGCATGGTGTTGGGCTTATGCCAGATCAGTTCCTGGCGCAGATACCAGCCGTCCTGGCGCAGCGCGAAGGCCAGCATCCAGGGAATGCCCAGCATGTCCTTGGCCTTGATGTCGGGAAACGGGCGCGCGATGCCCAATGCGGCCTGGGCTGCCGCATGCTTGGGGCCGCCGCGGGTACTGGCGGCCTGATAGCTGCGGCGCGCGGCGTAGGTATCGCCGATCACGATCCACAAGGTGCCGTCGTCGGCCAGGATCTGGCGCACCGCCCTGAACACTTCGACCAGCCGGCGGATGTACTGCTGCGGCGTGCCTTGGATGCCGATTTCCAGCGGCTTGTCGGGGTGCTCCGGCGGCAGGTAGTGGCGCAGCCCGAAGTACGGCGGGCTGGTGACGCAGGTCTGTACCCGCACGCCATCGGCGTGCATGCGCTGCAGCAGACGAAGACAGTCACCCGCATGGGTCTGGTTCAGCCAGCCGTGAGCCGCCGCCACCGTCATTCCGACGGCCCTCGCTGGGAGCCGCGGGCGAGCGCGAGTGCTTCCATCCGGCGCAGGTATGCGTTTTCGGCTTGGCCCATCTTGCTGGCGCAGTCCTGGGCCTGCCGGCCGAGGGTGTGCAGCAGGCTGATCTGCATGTTCAGCGTGATGCGCTGCTGTTCCAGATCGAGCAGATCCTCCAGCAGGTTCACCGGCGTCGCCGTGGAAGCTATGGCCTCCTGCCACAGGGCGACGCCCATGACCGAACGATCGTGTTTGCGCCAGCGCAGGAAGACGGTGCCTGCGCCAGTACGCTGCTGGGCCAGTTCAACGGACAACAGGCGGAAGGGATAGCCTCGCGCCTGCGCCAGAACGCGCTGCTGCGCCAGTTCGATCAACTGATCCCTGAGCGCGTGGCACTGGCTGGCCCAGGTTTCGAGATCCCCTTTACTCTTAAAAGGCCTTAAAAGGCCTTTTTGATAGCCTGAGTGTTCCAACTGGATGAAGTCCGCCTGTTCCAGTGGCTGGAAGTACCGGCGTTGGTTCGGTTCGCGTACCGTCATGCCGACTCACCCTCGTCGGATGACACCGCTTCGTCGGACTCTGCCGCAGCATCCGGCTCACTGGCTGGCGGTTCGGTTTCGGGGGCGCTGCGCTGTTGCAGGCCCCGGCGTGCGATCGGCGCGAAGCGGCTGCGGCGGGGGCCTTCGAGCACGTCCTGGGGCAATTCGCCGAATTTTTCCAAGGCCGCCCTTGCCGCGGCATTTTTCGCCGCGAAGTCGTCACGGGTGGTGCCGGAGTAGCGGTACTGCTGCGCCAGCGAGAAGAGACTGCGCAACGAGTGCGCACCATCGTTGAGCCAGCGTTCGAGCGTCGAGCGATCGATCAGCGCGGTGTGGTGGGCCAGGATCAGGCGTCGGGCGAGGTCGTCGTAGTCGGCCAGCAGATACACCGCCATGAAACCCAACTGCGAGGACACGAACAGCGGCAGCTTGACTGGTTGGACGTTGAGGTTCTCGCCCAGGCTCAGCGCCGGCGGCACGCCAGCCAGTGCCTGGTCCACCTGCTGGCGCAAGGTCTGGAGCTGCTCCTTGGTGGTGGACAGCTTGTCCTCGATGCGCAGCATCCACCAGTCCGAATAGGGATCGTCCTGCTCGGCTCCGCGCTTGAGCTTGTTCATGATGGAGACGAAGCCGTTGAGGCCGATGATGCCGGGCCTGCCTTCGGCGGGTGCGCGGCCATGCCAGATCCGGGACGCATGGTGGGTATGCAGGGTCAGCGACATCGCGCTGCGCAGCGACCCCAGGTTCAACTGCAGGGATTCGGAGGGACTGTTTTCTTGGGCCATGGTGACGACTCTCTGTGGTGAAACGAGTCGCCAGCATCCGGGCTGGCCGGAAGGCCGTCAGTCATCAAACCGAACCTGCCGCGTGCCTGTTTTAGCCGGCATGATTCGATCGCATGCGTCGCTGCAGTGCTGTTCGGGAAGGCAGTGTGTCGCGCTATACCCGTGGTATAGGCGACCATGGAACTCCATGGATGCTATCGAGGGCGAACCCAGCGCAACCATCGCCGCTGCGGCCGGAAGGCTTCGTGTCGCGCTATACCCCGGGTATAGGCGTCAGTGGATCGCCTTGGATTCCAGGTGCCGGCCTGTGTTGCTCGCCGTGCCGGCTCAAGACGAGCGCAATAGTTCCTGCAGGCGTGCCAGGTGCGCCTTTGCGACCTCTGCATCAGCAGGTGTCGCAGGCCGTTGACTTGGTTCTGGTGTCCTGTTGACCGGCGCCGCAGGCGCTTTCTGCCCTGCCCAGATGCGGAACTCTCCCCGCAGGGCTTTCTGGATGATGCCGAACAGGTAGCCGGCCGGGTTGCGAATCGTCGTGGAGGCGCAGCGTGCATCCCATTCGTCCAGCAGGGCCTGACGCAGATCGCGATCCACCGACTGCATCGCGGCCAGCACACCGTTCTGCTGCTCCGCCTTGAGGGCAAGGAATCGCTTGGGCAACTGTAATTGCTGCGATGTATCTTGCGCGCGCGGTACTGTACGTATTTCTTTAATACTTTCTTTTATACGTACTGTACGGTCCGACTTCGGATTCCGAAGTGTGCCGGTTTCCGGGCGTTTCGAACCTGCTTCGGAATCCGAAGGGAGGTTCGCCAGATTCCGAAGACGGTTGCCGGCCCCGTCTTCGGAATCGTGGTTGCTGCCGGTCTGTGGATAACTTGCTGTGCCGCTCCAGCCCTGCGCGGCCAGTCGCTGCGACAGGATTTCCAGTCGGCTCGGCAACACCTGGCCGCTGAGCATGGGGTCTTGCGTCAGCTCCTGCAGGGTGGTTGCGCCCACGCGCTGGATGGATTTGCTGGCATGCGTCAGCGCCTGGCTGACCAGCTCCAGATAATCGGCGTCGAGCTGGATCGCTTCGTAGGGGCTGAGCGGTTCATCGTGCAGGACATAGAGGTTGCCCTGGATGCGCCCGCTTCGAGGATCGCGCCGGCGTCGCACCAAGCTGATCCAGCGGGTCAGTCGCAGCACTGTCAGCGCACGGGCTACCGTCTCGTGCGAGGCCCGTTCGGCACAGGGCATCGAGGCCAGCCAGGGAGCGAGCTGATCGTAGGTGGGCATGGCAGTGATGCCATCGTCGGCCAGCATCAGGCGGAACACCTGCCAGCCGTTGCGCTCGAGTGGCGTCAGGCGTCTGTCCAGCAGCAGTGCGCGTGGCACGCTGTCGTGTCGATTGCCGCTATAGAGAAAGCCGTCGGTCGGTGGTGGCGAGGCAGCGGGGCGGGATGGCGGTGGTTGCTGGGGCTGCAACTGACCCAGCGCCTGTTCGAACAGGTCGCCCAGCCGGACAGGGCCGCGCGTGCTGCTCTGATCGCCGATCATCAGGTGAGTCCTTCATCGATCCATCCGCGTATGGCGTTCCAGATCACGGACAACGGCAGTCCGATGGCCTCGGCGAGATCTGCTGCAATACCCAGCATGCCCATATCGTCGTTGTTATCGACTTGCTGCTCTTTCACGGTCGAGGACCAACGCTTCCATAGGTCGGTGTCCTGTTCCTCGGTTAATACCGGGTGGCGCCCCTTGCGTTTCGGCAGGCCGATGACGCTGCGGCGCAGGGCGATTTCCTGATGGGTCAGGCCGAAGAACTTGCTGATCAATTCCGTGCTGGCGCCCAGGCGTAGCAGCCGGTCGATCTTCACCACTTCCTCGGTGACATCCTCGACCTGGTGCAGCAGGCGTCGCAGCACGTCGCGGTTGACCGCCACCGAGCACCACGACACGTTGGCGTTGGCCAGCACGCTCGCCATCGCGGGATGCTTGAGGGCATCGAGGTCTTCATCATCGAATCCCATCGACTTGGCCCGACGCAGTTGACCGTTGCGCAAATCGTGGAGCGCCTGGGCGATCACGGCCTGGTTGAGCGGGTGCGGGCCGGTCATGGCGGCGCCCCTGATGATCCGGCTCCGGCGTGATCTCCGTCGGCACTGTCGGTCTCGATGTCTCTCAGGCGTCGGGCAAGCCGCAGCAGACGAAAGAGCTTGACCAACGCAGTGTCGCTCAGCCGAAGAACTGCATTCGTCCTTTGGTTAGTGCTTCCCGACAACAGAACCCCAACGCCGTCGTCGAGCAGGAAATCCTCCAGACCTTCGGGTCGCGGCGCGTCGATGGTGTGGCTGACGCTCAGCGCATGCAGCAATGCGAGTACAGTGCGGCCGAACACGGATGCCGGTGGGGTGTCAGGGAGAGGGGCACACAGGAAGCCGATGCCGGTTTCCACAGGCGTGATGCAGTCGGCCAGGTCGGCCTCGGAGGCTATCTCACGGGCGAACTGCTCGATGTGCGCGCGCAGGCGATCGGGCTCGTCCAGTGCGGGCTCGATGTACCAGACATCGGTGATCGGATACAGACTGCCGGCCTGGATCGGAATCGACTGCAGGACGTTGTGCTCGAAATCCGGCAGTGTTTCGCCAGTGTGATCCGCGACGAGGCGCTGAATCGACTGCAACCGTTCGGTCGTGCCGGCAGGCGACACGATATGCTCCTGCAACAGGGCCGCGCGTTGTACATCGTCGGAATGGGGTTCGGCCGCTTCCGATGGGCTTGCCGTGGGAGCGTCGGTTGCAGTCGGGGGCGTGTCACCGGCATGGGGCGTCATTGCGGGTGCCGGAGGCGGTTCGGTGCTCTCCGGTTGCGACGTGGCCGGCTCCTGGGCAGGCGCAGATGGCGGTGGCGCTGGCGTCGTCCCGGCTTCGGACGGCTCACTGCTGAGGATTTCCCAGCGCCGGTCAGAATCGGTGACCTCAAAGAGCAGCGTGTCGTAGTCCATACCCAGCAGATCGGCCATCTGGCCGACCAGTTCGTCCTGGACACGCTGCACGTTGAAGCTGCCTGCCGCGCTGTCGAAAAGGGCCAGCACGTCCTGGAACAGCGACGGGAAATCAAGATGGGATTGGGCTTGGCGACGCCGGGCCGACCAGACCCTGTCGGCGGCGCGCCGCAGGCTGGTCAACTGCTCGACCTGACGCCGGCCCAAGCCGGCGTACAGCACGGTCGGGATAGCCGGCAGCAGATACTGGATGGCCTCTTGCATCCGACTGATGTGGGGCTGCGGGACGGGATAGCCGTCCGCCTTGAGACGGCGCGCCAGCTCGGACTGCGACAACTCCTTGCCGGTCTCCTGTTCGTACAGTTCCCGAGCCTTCTGTACCCCCAAGGCGCGCTCGATGAAGGACAGGCCGCCGTGCAGCTCGTTTTCCGCGAGGTGGCCGGTCAGCGCGATGATCTCTCCGCGTTCCGGCCACGGCCGGAACTGGCAGGCGATGCGGAAGAAGCGCTCGTCCCGCGTCTCGCTCCACAGCTCGCGCAGGATCGCAAGACGGGTGTTGCCCCCGTTCCGGATAATGTAATGATCCGCGCCCGGACGCCGGGTGATGGGCGGAGGCGCGTCGAGCCCGCGCTCCCTGATTGAGGCTTTGATGTCGTCGTAGAGCGGATTGCGCGTCAAACGAGGATCGAGCTCGTAAGGCCGTAGCTCATCGAGCGTCACGATCATGGGGGTGTCCGCGATCGGGTCGCTCAAGCCGCTCGCGACGGGGCCGTCGCGGGTGAATCCATCGCTCAGGAGCTTGTTCGCAACGTCCTGGGGGGAGATGTCAGGCATGGCCATCTCCTTCCTGCGTAGGTAGCCCCGAGGCATCGCGCTGGGCTCGCCGCAGCATGGCGCGGGCGTTGAGTCCCGCACGGTGGTCGCTGGCGGTGGCGCTGGTGAAGATCGGCGGCAATCCCGGCCGGGTGAACTTGAGGTGTCCGCCAGGGGTGCGCACGACCTCCCAGCCTTCGCTCAGGGCATATTCGATCAGCGGCAGCAGCCGCTTATGGCCGCGGGCCAGATCATGTGCGTTCGACATCGATGATCCTCCCGCCGGTCTTGCCGGTGACCGCCGTGAACCGGTCCTGCCACTGGGGGCACAGTTCATTTGCCAGGTTGCGCACGATTTCCAGAGCGGCCGCGGTCTGGCGCCCGGAGGGCCGTCGATGCTCGACGCGATGAACAGGCAGGCCTTGGGTAGCCGCGCGCGGAAACGCCTCGATCGCAGGGATTTCTGTGTCCAGCACATGGACACTGGACTGCTCCTGAAATATCTGGCGCAACGTCTGCTGGATCAGGCGCGCGTTCGACGACACAGCCGGAACGCGGTTGATCAGCAACTGCAACGCAGGCGGCTCGATCCCCAGTCTGCGGTACGGTGCGATGTCCTCGACGAGCTGCAGGGTTCCGCGCCGCAGCTCGCGGGCTGCGAGGATCTCCGGCGTGACCGGGGACACCGCCTGGTGCGACGCCAGCAGCGCCATTTCCAGGAGCACGCTGCGCGCGCCCTGGGTGTCTATGACCACCAGATCGTAGTGCGGCTGGAAGGTCGGCATCAGGTTGTGCAGCCGAAGGCGCCCATCCGGGGCGTGCAACAGCAAGGTGTTGAGCTGGCGATGCTGGTCGTTGGACAGCACCAGATCCAGGTTGTCGATGGTGGTGTGCGATACCAGGCGTGCCAGGTCGCGCTCATTGGAGGCCAGCAGCTCGTAGATGCCCTCCGATGCGCGATGCGTCAGCTCGTAGTAGGACGACAAGGTGGGCTGCATGTCCAGGTCGAGCAGCAGCACGCGCAGGCCAGCGTCGGCGATGAACGCGCCGAGGTTTGCCGCAATGGTTGTCTTGCCAACGCCGCCTTTGGTAGAAATGATCGATACAACTTGCATGGATTTCTCCGTCTGAGGATGGGAAATTTGACGGGAGCAGCTCAACGCGGACTGTTCAGTCGGTTGGCGACCCATTCCTCAATTTCGACGGAATCCCATCTGACGGCGCGGACCCCGATACGATGCTGCTTCGGAAACTTGCCTTGCCGCATCAGGTTGTAGATATGCGCTCTTTTGAAGCCAGCTTTAGCCTCGACCTCATGAAGCCGCAGCATGCGACGTTCGCTCGTGGAAGGCGTGACAGATTCGGGAACGTGAGACATGAGGTCCTCCTTAGCGCGCCTTGGCGTTTGTTGGCGTGACCTCTATTCAATAGACATGGATGAAGAAAGACATTGCAAATGCAATATCCGCGATTGCACCTGCAAGGTGGACAACCTCAAGCGACTGCGTTAGAGCTTCCCAGCTTCTTGCGCGCACTGGAAAACTTGCCGTTCAGAGTGCGCTCGGTGATTCCCATGGTGCCGCTGCGATGCGCGACCAACGCATTGACGACAGCTTCCTGGGTTTTGAAGCAGGAGTAAGGGATGCCGGAAGGGGAATGTCCAAGCATCAGTTCGAGCATGCTGCCGATGATGTGCAGATACGTGGTTTCCGCGCGATCAGTGAGAGAACACTGGCTGGAAGCTGAGACTGTCCCGGATATCCTGAGCAATTCTTCGTAACGATCCTTTAGCTCCAGCAGTTCACGACGAGAGAACTCAAGCTCCGTTTTCAAGGCTCGTCGCTCCACTAACATGGCCTGACCAGCTTCCAGCGTGATGACTGGATGAGCGATACGCTCGCTGCGACTAAAAAGGAAAGCAGGTCGATGCTCCGGATAGTGGGTCTGCATCCATCGTTTGAGATCAACGTGACGGACAGTCAGTTCATGAGAATCAAGCAGTGATTCATCGTTCAATGTGATGCCGTCTTTACCGTAGGGGAGCTCGCCATTGAGGATGGCATCATAGATGCGCTCAGTGCAGAGCCGTAATTCACACCACCGGGGGCAATCGAGCGTCTCCGGTAGGTTTCTCGGAAATGAGATGGAGGGCAAGATTTCTTGCGAATAGCGCCACAAGCCTGCCCAACGTATGGCGGCTTCGATCGGCCGATAGAACACCTTTGAAATTGGCTGACCTTCACGCATGGCTCCATCTCCTTGCGGGAGTGCTACATCACCGACTCCTGTGCCGCCGATCGACCCTTGGGGCGCGGCGTATCGTTGTTGTTTGATTGCCCTGGGCACACGTCAATGGGGTGGCCGCAGCATGTTGACCACATGCTCTAGAAGTAGCCTTTACTCGCTCGATATGTGAAAATCGTACTGGCCTACTTGTCGAGCGGCGGGGAGCTGCAACTAGACTTTCCTGCCCACGTTATCAGCGTCATAGGCCTTGGTTTTTTCATCAAGACCCATTTCGCATCATGTGTTTTATCGATGGTCTAACGGGGCGACATTGGCGCCGTGCCGGTGCCTTTGCGATGGGTTTTGTGCAGGAAGAGAGGCTGGTGAGACCTTCTCAGTATCCTGATAGACCAACATAGCAACTGATCGTCTTGTGCTGTGTCGTGTGTGGTCTGCGGTGCAGGAGAACGAGGGGAGGTTCGGTTGGCACGCATGCCTTCTGCTGTGAGCACCTCAGTAGGAGGTCAGGCGGAAAACAGAAGGATGGATGGTGCTGGAAGTGCGCAGACCTTGGTGGAAGAAGTTCGTTGACGACGTTCAACAATGAGGCTAGAATTAAGGCCTTCGTTGAGCCTCAAGACGAAGAAAAGAGTTGGAAAACATGAACTTAGCGCTTAAGTGCTAGTCTCGTTTCCCGCTCCAGATTTCGAAAACCCGGTCCTGAAAAGGGCCGGGTTTTTTCGTTTTCGGGCACCTGCAACCTCGGCGCCGGGGGTTGCGGTCAGGTATACTCATCAGCCTGTTTCGAGTCCCGATTCCCTGTGGGAGGTTGCCTCCATGAAGGTCCATTCGCTGTTCGTATACCCTGTCAAATCCCTTTCCGGTATTGAGGTGACCAGTTTTCATACCGACGAGTTCGGCCCAGTCGGAGACAGGCGATGGATGATCGTTGATGATGAGCGGCGTTTTGTCACCCAGAGAGAGCATCCCGAACTCGCCCGCGTGGAAACGCAATTGGATGGCGATAGGGTTGTTATCAACATTCCTGGTGAAGGTGAGTTTGGTCTGACAGCCTCCAACGACGAGCTTCGCGTACTGGTGTGGCGGGACTGGGTGAAGGCTCTGGCAGGCTTGCGAGAAGCCAGTGATGCTCTGAGTCGGTTTTGCCGCAAGCCTGTTAGCCTGGTATTCATGCCGGACAGCTCCTTCCGCCGCGTTGATGCGGGCAGGGTCGATGAGTACCGGCGTGTGGGCTTTGCTGATGGTTTTCCTTTCCTGGTTACCAACACTGCCTCGTTGGCAGAGCTCAACACCCGGCTGGAGGTGCCCGTGGAGATGCGGAGGTTCCGTCCCAACATCGTCGTTGAGGGCGCGGACGCCTGGGATGAGGACCATTGGCAGAGCTTGAGCATTGGCAATAACCGTCTGAGCATCGTAAAGCCCTGTTCACGCTGCGTAATGACGACCGTCGACCCCTCGACCGGCCTGAAGGATGCTGCCGTGCAGCCGCTCAGAACCCTGTCCCGCTATCGCAGGACCGGTGAGGGCGTGATCTTCGGCCAGAACGCGATTCATGAATCACCAGGACTTATCCGGGTTGGTGAACCCGTTACTGTTAATCAATCGGAGTAAAACCAAACGTGCCACTGTTAACGCTGGACTCAGTCTCCCTGGCTTATGGAATGCATCCGCTGCTTGATCAGGCCTCATTGGTTATCGATGCCGGAGAGCGTGTGTGTTTGCTGGGACGAAACGGCGAGGGAAAATCGACCCTGCTGAAGATTGTCAGTGGCGAAGTGACACCCGATGGTGGCGTGGTTCGTCTCGATGATGGCGCTGTTCTGGCGGTGCTGCCGCAGAACCTGCCCTCCGAGGACACCCGCACGGCCTATGAAGTGGTTGCCGGGGCCTTTCCTGAAACCGGCAAGTTGCTGGCAGAGTTCCACCAGTTGTCCCAGCAGGGCGACGAGGCGAGCCTGGACCGGTTGATGAAAGTCCAGGAGCGTCTTGAAGCCCTGGACGGCTGGCGACTGGATCAGAAGGTAACCACCATTCTTGGTCAGTATGGCGTTGATCCCGATCAAACCCTCGATACCCTCTCGGGAGGCTGGCAGCGCCGTGTTCTCCTGGCAAAAGCTTTGGTTGCCGACCCGGATATTCTGTTGCTGGATGAGCCTACAAACCACCTGGACGTCCCCGCGATCGCCTGGCTGGAAGAGGCCCTGGGCCAATTTCGCGGCGCCATGTTGTTTGTCAGCCATGATCGGGCGTTTATCCGGCGGATGGCGACCAGGATTGTAGAGCTGGACCGCGGGAAGCTGGTGAGCTTCGCTGCCACCTACGACCGCTACCTGGACCTCAAGGAAAAAGCGCTGGAGGAAGAAGAACGGCAGAACGCGCTGTTTGACAAGCGCCTCAAGCAGGAAGAGGCCTGGATTCGGCAGGGCATCAAGGCTCGCAGGACTCGTAATATGGGGCGTGTTCGTGCCCTGAAGGCCATGCGTGAGGAGCACAGGCAGCGTCGTGTGCGGGGCGGAACCGCAACTTTCGCGGTGGAGGACGCGGCGCGCTCAGGAAAGCTTGTGGTTGAAACCCGGGATGCGGGCTTTGCTTATCCCGACGGCACTCCGGTCATCAGAGACATGAATCTCACCATTCTGAGAGGGGACAAGATCGGGCTTGTTGGGGAAAACGGCACAGGCAAGACCACGCTTGTTCGACTCCTGTTGGGGGATTTGGAACCAACCGAGGGATCCATTCGTCTTGGTACCAATCTGCAGGTTGCCTATTTCGATCAGTTGCGCGGAGAGCTCGATCTGACGCGGAACGCATTGGACAACCTCTCCGAGGGTCGGGAGTTCATCGACATCAATGGCCAGAGCAAACACGTTCTCGGCTATTTGCAGGAGTTCCTGTTTACCCCGGAGCGAGCCAGATCTCCGGTCAGTGTTTTTTCTGGTGGCGAACGGGCCCGGTTGCTTCTGGCCAAGCTCTTCAGCAAGCCCGCGAATATCCTGGTGCTCGACGAACCGACGAATGATCTGGACGTTGAAACACTGGAATTGCTGGAAGAACAGCTGGCGGAATTTGCCGGCACAGTGATCGTGATCAGTCACGACCGTGAGTTTCTCGATAATGTGATCACCGAAACGGTTTTCCTGGACGGTTCGGGCAAAGTGCGTGAGTACGTTGGCGGTTACACGGATTGGCGTCGGCAGGGCGGTTGCTTCCCCTCAGAAGCCACGGGTAACCGGCCGGACAAGCAGGATAAAAACGGCAAGACATCCGGTAGCACCGAAAAGGTCGTAGCAAAGAAACCGGCAGAGAACGCAAAACCGCGGGCAGAACCTGAAAAGGGCAAGCCCGTGAAACTGAGTTACAAGCTCAAGCTCGAGCTGGAGCAGTTACCAGGGCAGATCGAGGAGCTTGAGCAGGAAGTCGCTGGCCTGCAGGAAAAAATTTCCCAGGCTGATTTTTATTCAGGCCCACCGGATGAAGTCTCGGCCACTCTGGAAGCATTGACGGAAAAGGAAAACCGTCTGGAGCAGGTCATTGAGCGGTGGATGGAGCTGGAAGAACAGGCAAATCAATGAATGTACATTACGATTTCAGATTTCAGGACGGCCGTAGGGTTGAGTTTAAAGTAACGGACAAGCCGTCCCGGCCTTCCGGAAAACTTCCGTCCTGGACACAGCTGGAACATTGCCAGTGCAGCAACTGTCCTTTGAAGGCTTCCGAATCCTCCCACTGTCCCGCGGCAACCGAGATATTGCCGGTCGTGGAGGCCTTTCGGGATGAGGATGCCTACCAGAAGGTGGAAGTGAAGGTAACCGATGATCGTCGAAGCTATGAGAAGCAGACGGCGCTTGAGGAGGCACTTCGATCGTTGCTTGGGCTGAAAATGGCGACCAGCGGGTGCCCGGTTCTGTCAGAGCTCAAGCCCATGGCGGTTCATCACCTGCCGTTTGCAAACACCGATGAATTCATTATGCGCAGCGTTTCCCATTACCTGTTGCAGCAATACTTCGCGAAACGGAATCATCAGACCCCAGACTGGGAATTGAAGGGGCTGGTGGAGAGGAATCAGAGGCTGCAGCTGGTGAATCAGGCCCTGTGGCAGAGAATACACTCAGTCTGCAAGGGTGACAGCAATCTGAAGGCACTACTGAACTTCTTCTCGATGGCCTCGAGTGTCAGTTTCTCGCTGGAAAGTCAGCTTCGCAAACTTGAGGCGAAAATGGAGGGGGAAAGGGGCTGATCGCGGCTTTCGTTCTCAGCAGGCCCGGGTCCACGCCCCGGGCCTTTTTGTTGGTCAAACCTTAATGAATGCGAACGGCCAGAACATCGCATTCGGTTCCATGCAGAACCCCGTTTGCGGTGGAGCCCAGCAAAAGCTGAAAACCCTTCCGGCCATGACTTCCCACGATCACGAGGTCTACTTCCTGTTCCTTCGCAAGTCTGTGGATTTCGGACTCGGGGCGCCCGACTGTCACCACCTGGTTGTTTTGGGCCACACCGTATTTGTCGCCGTAGGTTCCCAATTGCTCGCGAGCTGCTTTGTCGAGTTGGTCCTGTAGTTCGGTCAGATCCATCGGAATATCGCCACCATAGGCATAGCCGACGGGCTCAACCACATGAACCAGCATCAGCTCCGCACCATGGGCTTCGCTTATGGCCTTTGCCTTGTCCAGTACCTGTGGGGCTTCTTCTGTCAGGTCAATCGCAACAAGCATCTTTTTATAGGCAGACATCGTATCGCTCCTTCGCACACGGGATATTATTCTGAGGATAGTACCTTAAATCGGGTCGGGAAAGTGTAGCGGGAAACTGACGGGTATCAAAAACAGAGGCGGAAAAGTGCTTTTCTGGCAGGCAATTAGGCCTGCCAGAAAGAGCAGGGCGGTCAGGCGTTGCCCTTGAGCAGCTCAATGGTTGTCGCAAGTCCTTTGAGGATACCCTTGGAATAGCGATCGATTACAAAGCCCACGTTGTTTTCGTTGTAGTTAATGTAGGAGCCACGGATAAACTGCCATTTGGCGGAAATGTCGTTAAGCGCGTCCTTGAGCTCAGGTGTTCCCTGGCCCTGTATAACGGATGCCAGCAACTGGTCCAGCTCCCGGGCCTGTTCATCCAGCGGGGTTTCGGTTGAGGAGCCCTGGAAGGTCTGGGCGACAGAGGAGTTTGTTCTGACCGAGTATTTCGCCATCATCTGAGCCATTTTTACGGCCGCCGAACGGGCCGCTTCGACCCTTGGGTTGGTCTCGGTCTGTGAGCTTTCCTGGGCCACCTTGTATAGCTCGGTGGCTTTCTCGTTCATCGTGAGTGCCTGGTTGGCCATGTCTGAGACCAGCCGCAAATCGGGGTAGCCCTGGTTGCGCACATCGTTGATGTTGTCCCGCATCAGGTTCTTGAACTTGTCGAATTCCTGGTTCAGCCCCTCAACTTCCTCGGCTGACAGTACGCCTGAATCGCTGCCCGCGATGGAGTTCATGGAATCATTGGCCGAGTTGATGCCCTGCACAATCTCGTTCAGGGTGCCGGTATCACCGGTTCCGCTGAAACGGTAGTAGGCGTCCAGAGCCATGTAGTTGCTGACCCGGAAATTGTGAAGATCGGAGAGAAATCCGTCGGCACTGTCCTGAGCGCGGGCACCCATGGACGTGAGTGCAAGGAGAATCAGTGCGGCTACAAGGGAACGTATCCGCAGGTTTGCGTCTTTCATCGGATGGGTCTCCGTAATGCGGTTTTATTCTTGTGGACCAAAGTCGTAGATCGAAGGTAAAGTAACTCCGTCAGCCAATCAAGCAGTTTTGGCGGCGGTGGAGCCCGTAAATGTAAATAACTTTGAAATTTGCGTGACGAAGTTCCGGTTTTTTCTGAGCAGTGGCTTCCAGTTCACTGAAACATAACAATTCCGCTCCAATTTTCTTCGGTTGCCCCCGGTATTTCGGGGACTTTTGCAGCCCTCCCGAAAGAAACAAATTGACAAATGCGCCGTTTTTTTTCATCGTGTGCCCTCACGATTCAAACGACTGTATGAATTTTTGGATCGGATGATCGGGCAGTGACCGAAATCTCGCTGCACAAACAGCCGCGCCGGTAAATCAAAAGTACCGCCCGGTTGGAAGCAGTTCCAAACACAGACTGGAGATCAGTTGATGATTTACGAAGGTAAAGCCATCACGGTTAAAGAGATCGAAGGCGGGATCGCTCAGTTGA
>PBED01000028.1:0-109788 GCA_002718255.1 Marinobacter sp.
CGAGTGATAAAGCCAAAGCCTTTTGCTTCGTTGAAGAACTTAACAGTACCGGTAGTAGTAGACATACTTAAACTTCCTGAAATCAATCATATTATCTGCCGCCTCGCACCTTCATGGTGTCAGGTCAGCGTTTTGCGGAAATACAGAACTCGCGGAATCAAAAACAGGACGGTCACTACTAACTGCGGAGGTACGTCTTATTCATGAAATGCTTTACTGAATCTTTCCTACGCCCTTCACTCTACTCCTGAATCCGAAGCTTGCCAAGGGTATTTTCGAGAATTTGTGTAGGTAGTGGTACCCATCATCCCTTCACCAGGCCAAAGGTGTAAATTCCCAGTGCAGTCATGAGGATGGAGCCGACAACGTGGGCCAGAATACCGGTGATGGCCATGGCCCATTTGCCGTCCTGGATTGCAGCAAACATCTCGAGTGAAAACGTCGAAAAGGTGGTCAGCGCACCGCACAATCCGGTTATGGCAAAGAGCCGCCACTCCGGTGCCAGCGTGGTGCCATGGCTGAAGTAACCGATCAGCAGCCCGATCAGCCAACCACCACTTAGGTTGGCAACCAGCGTTCCGTAAGGAACGGCATGGTAGGTCGTGTTCAACCACAACCCCAGAGCCCAACGAAGGTTGGCGCCGATAACGGCGCCAACACTCACAGCAACGAACGACAACCACATGTCAGGGCTGTCTCCTGTCAGGCAGGGTTGTGATCAATCACTGTCTCCTTGTTGCGCGCAAACTCATCAAACGGGAAGTCATCGACCGTCAGCATCTCAAGTACAACGGTCTCATACTGGCGCATGAAATCGGCCTCTTCCTTGGTATAGATACCAGCCTTCAGGGCCGCCTCAAACCGCTCTTCCGGATGCAAGGCGGTCATCGGCAATTCACCTTTGGCGTAGGCCTTGGTCGCTTTCCGGTATAGCTGTTCTGCCTTGTCATAGTCCTTGAGCAGACCGTTGTAGCGAGCCACCGGATTCTCCACGGTGCCCTCGCCATTGGTATGCCAGATGCTGGCAATCAGCTTATTGCGGATAGGCGTGTCTGTGGATATTGCACGAGCCAGTTTGCGCGCAAGGTCGTCCTGCGGACTGCCCCAGCGACGGCCAAGCGGCATCGTGACGCCCCGCAGAACCAGCGCCACGGCGCGATTCGGCAGGTTCTGGAGGAACTCATCCAGGGCGTTTTCAGTGCGATGCAGCAGCATGCCCAGGCTGTACTCCATTACTTCCTTCTCACCCTCTACCGGCTGGGTCTCGTGCCAGTTCTTGAGGACCATGGAAGCCAGGTACAGGTTGGACAGCATATCCCCCAGCCGTGCAGAGATAAGCTCCCGCATTTTCAGTTCGCTGCCAAGCGTGGTCATCGCGGCATCCGAGCACAGACCAAAGGCTGCGCTGAAGCGGGCCACGGCCTGCGCGTACTTGCGACTGGCACTGTCAAACGGCACATCTGCCCGTCCAAGACCAAGAGCCTGGGTGAAGGCGCGGGCGGCATTGCCGAAAATCAGCCCGGCGTGGCCGAAGAACGCATCGTCAAACGCGTTGATATCATCGTTGTCCTTGGCCGCCAGCTCCTTGAGCACATACGGATGGCAGCGAATGGCGCCCTGGCCGAAGATCATCAGGCTGCGGGTCATGATGTTGGCACCCTCAACAGTGATCGAGACAGCGGCACCGCTGTAGCCTATGCCCAGGTAGTTACGCGGGCCAAGCGTGACGGTCTTGCCACCGTGAACGTCCATGGCATCGGTCAATACACCGCGCTGGAACTCGGTAAGGTGGTATTTAAGGATGGCAGACGGCACTGCCGGCTTCTCACCTTTATCAATCATATTGGCAGTGTGGTTTACAGCTGCCTGAGAGATATAGGTCTTGGCGGCGATTCGGGCCAGAGGCTCCTGCACACCCTCCATATCAGCAACCGGCGTATTGAACTGACGGCGGATACGGGTGAAACCACCAGCGGTGCCAACGGCCGACGCAGCCGCACCGGCCGCACCGGACGGCAGGGTGATGCAGCGACCCACCGACAGGCACTCAACCAGCATACGCCAGCCCTGACCGGCCATATCCACGCCACCGATGATGTAGTCCAGCGGAATGAAGACATCTTTACCCTTGATCGGGCCATTCAGGAACGGGCTGCCAATCGGGCAATGACGACGGCCGATCTCCATGCCTTTGGTGTCCCTGGGGATCAGTGCGCAGGTAATACCATAGTCTTCGGTTTCGCCCAGGAGCCCGTCCGGATCGAACATGCGGAAGGCAAGGCCAACAACCGTGGCGATGGGCGCCAGGGTGATCCAGCGCTTCTCGAAATTCAGCCGGATACCGACAACTTCCTTGCCATCGACTTTCTGTTTGCAAACGATACCGGTGTCCGGAAGCGACGTCGCATCTGAACCAGCCCTTGGGCCCGTCAGACCAAAGCAAGGAATTTCACGACCGTCTGCAAGCCTTGGCAGGTAATGGTTTTTCTGCTCCTCGGTGCCGTACTTGACGAGCAGCTCGCCAGGACCAAGGGAATTGGGTACGCCCACAGACACCATGAGCGTCTCGTTGGATGCCAGTTTTTGCAGAACTGCAGACTGCGCCTTGGCAGAGAATTCGAGGCCACCGTATTCCTTGGGAATGATCATCCCGAAGAAACCTTCCTTCTTGAGGAAGTCCCACAGCTCTTTGGGCAGATCAGCCCGCTCGACCGCCACGTCCCAGGTGTTACACATGGAAATTGCCTGGACACACTGATTGTCGACGAAGGCCTGTTCTTCCTCGCTCAGGCCGGTATTGCGGTTGATCAGCAGGTTGTGCCAGTCAGGCCGACCAGTGAACAGTTCACCGTCCCAGCCGACCGTACCGGCTTCGAGAGCCACTTTCTCAGTCTCGGAAACCTTCGGTGCGACCTTCTTGAACATCGCGAAAATGCGGGGTGTCAGCCAGCTTTGGCGAAACCCGGGGAGGCCGGCAGCAGCTGTTAGGGCGGCACCAATAAACAAAACCAGGGCCAGCAAACCAGAGGCAAAAATCAGCGACAGCAGGCCGGTAACGGCCATTACGCCAATCGCGGACGTTGCACCAGACTCGCGCCGCATCACAATCAGCAGGCCAGCCAGTGCCACTACAAACAGTATGAAAGTCATCATAGGTTCTCTCTATCATCCATGGTTCGGGAATGTCGAAGACTATAAACCGTTACGTTTACGGTACCGCATCAGATGAGGGCTGACCAGCAAATGCCGCACAGTCAGCCAGTTACGGAGATCACACCTGGCATTATGCGGTCACGATCACACGAATGCCTTCCAATGCCAGACTGGCGTGCCCTATCGCCTCTTTTGCCGCTTCAAACTGATCGCGGAAAAAGTCGATTTCCTCCTCACGAATCGCCGGATTCACCTTTTGCAATGCTTCCAGCCGACGGATTTCCGGTCCGAAACTGGCCTCCAACTGCTCAAGCGCCTGAGACTTCAGGGGCTCCAGATGAGGCTCCGACAACCGCTCCACGTGGTCCACCATGGTTTCCACCTGGGGCCGGATCTGCGGAACGATGGCCTGGGCCGTGCGCCGCCGGATATTCGAGCACATCTCGTTGAGCCGGTCGTGAGGCAACGCGCCCGAAAGCTCCTTGCCATTTACATCCACCAGCAGCCGAAGTGGCGAGACCGGCAGGTAGCGGGTCAGTTGGAGCGCTTCCGGTGCCGGGCAGTGCACAGTAAACAGGGCCTCCATCAACAGCGTTCCGGGCGGCAGCGCCTTTACGGAAAGACTGGCGAGGGCGGCCTTGCCAAGGCCGGAACTGGTCACCGAGTCCATCACCCCCGTGACCATCGGGTGCTCCCAGCTCATGAAAGCCAGGTCTTCCCGCTCCAAGGCATTCTGTCGGTCCCAGGTCACGGTAATCCCGTCTTCCGGTAATTCGGCGACATGGCCGGCCTGATATTGCTCGCCGGGTCGCAGAATGTCGGAGTGATCGGCATGGTCTTCGACATCCACGCCGAGGATGTCAAAAGCCTCCATCATGTAATCCCGAACCCGGGCCTCGGATTCTTCGTCTTCGATGGCGGCGATCAGATCCTCTGCCACCTCAGGGCGACAGGAATTCAGCTCGATCAAGGCATCACGGCCAGCCTGCAAGAGCGTTTTCAGGCGCGTTGCTTCGTCCGCGGAGGCCTCGACCAGCCCATCAGCCACATCAAGGTCGCCATCAATAGCCTGCTGCCACTGGGCCTGCAACGCTTCCTGAACGGCAACGCCCACCGCGCAGCTCTCGGCAAAGGCGTTCAGGCCCTCGTGGAACCAGCGGAACTGCACCTCCTGACTGGTGCCACTGAGGTAGGGCACGTGAATATCAATCGCTTCTGTCTGACCGATCCGGTCCAGCCGCCCGATGCGCTGCTCGAGCAAGTCCGGGTTTGCAGGCAGATCGAAGAGCACGAGATGATGGGCAAACTGGAAATTGCGGCCTTCGCTGCCGATTTCAGAGCAGATCAGCGCCTGGGCACCCTGCTCCGTGTCGCCGAAATAGGCGGCGGCGCGATCACGCTCGATCAGGCTCAGGTGTTCATGGAAGGCAGCACTGCGGATACCCGCCCGCAGTTGGAGATAATGCTCCAGGGCCATGGCAGTCTGGGCACTGGCACAGATCACCACCACTTTGGCAGGGCGCAGGCCGATCAGCTTTTTCTCAAGCCATTCAACCCGGGGATCGTCCGCCAGCCACTGCTCCTCGGGCACCAGTTGCTCCGGGGTCAATCCCTGAATACCTGAGGCCTGCCCTTCGTACATGGCCGGACAAGGCAACGGTTCAGGATCGGGTCGACGCTCGGGAAATCCCTGGATGGCCGCCCGGGTGTTCCGGAACAGCACGCGACCGGTACCATGCCGGTCCAGCAGGGCATCGATCACCGATTGCCTCGGATTGTCACCGGCAAACAGCTGGTCCAGCTCTTCACCCAACCATTCCCGCAGCAGCTTCTGATCGCCCTCGCTGATATCGGAGCTTTCGTCCTGAAGCCGCCGGACAACACTGTTGATGGCTTCATACTGCTGCTCTTCTCTGCGGAAGGTTTCCAGATCATGGAAACGGGCCGGGTCGAGAAGCCGCAGGCGGGCAAAGTGACTGGCGATACCCACCTGCTCGGGCGTTGCTGTCAGCAAGAGCAGGCCGCGGCTGACCGCCGACAGTTCCTCAACAATCCGGTATTCCGGGCTAACCTCTTCAGGGCTCCACGCAAGATGATGGGCCTCATCAACAATCATCAGGTCCCAGTGAGCCTTGAGGGCATCGTCCTGCGCCTTCTGGCTTTTCTTCAGGAAGTCGAGACTGCAGAGCACCAGCTGTTCGCTCTCGAACGGATTCACCGCATCTTCATCGCCAAAAATATGGTTAACCAGCGCATCCACGTCGCTTTCCTGCTCTTTCAGAGCGTCGTAGCGACCCTGATCCACTATGGAAAATCGCAGATTAAAGCGGCGGAGCATTTCCACCAGCCATTGATGGGTGAGGGAATCCGGTACCACGATCAAGGCACGCTTTGCCCGGCCAGTGTGCAGCTGATAGTGGAGGATCAGCCCCGCCTCGATGGTTTTGCCAAGACCGACCTCATCTGCCAGAAGAACCCGTGGCGCATGGCGCCGGGCAACTTCATGGGCAATGTATATCTGGTGTGGCAGATGCTGCGTGCGGGCGCCGATCAACCCCTGGGCTGACGATGCCCGCAGGCGGTTCATGTGCTGAAGCGTGGCAAACCTCAGGCGAAAGGCGCCGTTGCGATCGAACTGGCCCGCAAACAGCCGCTGGTGCGGCGCAGAAAAATTCACGGATCCGGCGAGTTTCACCTCGGATATTTCGTGCAGATCGGTGCCGTCGTCCCCGTGATACAGGAGCACCCCGCCCCGGTCCTCAACTGCGCGGACGGTGTACCGTTCGCCATCGAAGGTCTCAATCTCTTCCCCCAACTGATAGATGATGCGGGACAGCGGGGCGTTATCAATCGCGTAGGTGCGCTCCTCATCGGCGGCAGGAAACCCCAGGGTCACCCGGCGCCCGGAGATATCCGTGACGATCCCGAGCCCCAGGCCGGTATCACTGTGGCTGACCCAACGCTGACCAATAACAAATTCCGATGTATCCAAGAAACCTCCAGACCAATTAAGTTCTTGTGGCGCCGTTCTCACGCACCCAGTAAGCCGTCGCCCCACATACCGCCGCCGGCACCACAAACAGATTCAGCACCGGCACCATGGCAGCCAGCGCCACCGGCAGGCCAAAGCCGAAGGCAGACAGGCGTGTGTCGCCGAGCAACCGTCGCAGGGCAGGGAAACTCACCTTGTGGTTGTCTGCCGGGTAGTCCACGTATTGCAGCGCCATCATCCAGCTGTTGAACAGGAACCAGAGAACAGCAGCCACCAGATTAACAACCGGTATAAGACCGATGATCAGCAAACCGATAGCCCGCGGCAGGTAATACAGGATCTTCTGAACCTCGCGCCAGAGTGCGCGGGGAATATCCTTGATGATCGATGCCCAACTGTCATCGGTATTCACCTCCTGGCCGGTCAGGTGCTTTTCTGTCAGTTCGGCAAGATAGCCATAGAAAGGGGAACCAATCAGATTGGCAACGATCACAAAGCCGTAGGCGAGCATCAGTACGATGACCGCCCCGTACAGAATCCAGAACAGCCAATCCAGTGCCTGAAGCCACGCCCAGTCCGGCAACCACGACATCGCGGTGGCAATCAGGCCTGCAAACAGCTCTCCCATGAAGAAGAACAGCAATCCGAAGAGCAGAATATTGATAACCAGTGGAATGATGACGAACAGCCGAAGACCGGGCTGACGAATCAGGCGGAAACCCTCACCCAGGTAGCCCAGTCCACGAAAAAAATTACCCTTGAGCATAGCTGGCAGGACCTCCGCTTCAATGACAATGACGGGGCGCAAAGCATATCATGTTGGCAACATTCCCACAGCCCGAGAACGCTCAGTGACTTCCCCGATGGATACATTGAAACAACAACTGACCAGCCTGCTGCAATTCCGCCCCCTCTGGCAGGCAGCCTTTGTGGTTTCCGTTCTGGCCATCGGGTTTCTGGCGACAACCGACAGCCCTCATGCCATACCTTCATCGTCGAACGACAAGGTGAACCATCTGATCGCCTTCCTCGAGCTCACCATCCTCACCCGGCTGGCCTGGCCGGAGCTCCGGCCCATCTGGTTTGCGCCGGCCCTGCTGGGCTTTGGCCTTGGCATTGAGCTTATCCAGGCAACCCTGCCCTATCGGGAATTTTCCCTGGCCGATCTGGCTGCGGACGGCGCCGGCATTGCCATCGGACTTCTTCCCTGGCCCGGCATCCGAAACACCGGAAAACCGGATTTGCGAAATTCGCCAGAATCGCTGTGAGATATCTCTTACAAAGGCGTGAGATCTTGCAGTGACGTTGTGTACGCGGCAGTGCCAGAAACTCTTCAGGGAAAAGCTAACTCACTGATAAATTTGTTTTATTGTAGACACCCACGCTGACATCTCCTGCGATGCGTGCACAGTTCACACGTTTGTCAGAATCCAGTTGGTATATTGTTGTTGTCAAGGATGACAGGGAAATGGACGACGCACTGGATGCACCCCGGCAAGGACCGCGGGGAGAGGTAGGGACACAAGGACGCCTCGCTTAAGGGATAACTATTCGGATAGCCGGCTCGGATGCCGGCACCACGGAGTGGCTCAAGGATCTCGCAACACGGCTGTTGCCAAATGCGCAAGGATGCGCCGACCTGTTCCGAGAAAGGGTAACCGTTTGGTTGCCCTTTATTTTTTTATACCTTCTTTTTTCTCACCTCTGATCCATCACTGGTTGTTCTCGGCCAGGTAGATACGAACCCTATTGAACTCCTCGAATTCGTTAAGATCCGGCCAGGTCCGGGCCTCAAGCGTTGTCTGCTTGCGGTAGGCATCGTCACCCAACACTTTCATCCGCGAATCCGCCAGCAGCACCCGAGGAGCCGCCTCGCGTAAAACGCCGAGCAACGGCCGGTTTTCCGGATCATAGAGCACATCCGCGGCGGTCACGACATCTATTTCGTCCGGTCGGGCTGCCCAGTCAGGGCAAAGGCCAACGGAAACACCATTGAGAGCCGCATTTGCATTGGCCGCGTCCAGCGCAGCCGGATCAATGTCACAGGCGATGGCTTCCTTCGCTCCGGCCATTGCCGCCGCGACAGCCACGATTCCGGATCCCGAGCCGAAATCCAGGACGCGCTTGCCCTCAACCCAATGGGGATTGTCCAGAATCCAGTTGGCGAGCACCTGGCCGCTGGCCCAGCAGAACGACCAGTAGGCGGGTTCGGCAACGACCGCCTGGGCCTCTTCGTGCGATAACGGCCCCTCAAGCACCCTCGGGTCAAAGAGGTACAGGGCAATGCGCTCACAACCGGCAGGACGGGAAACGGCCACCCGGCCTCGGGAGAGGGTTTTGCGCAGGTGCTGATTCAGACTGTCCACTGACATGGGGTACCCAACCTCAATTTTCCGGAAGGCGTCATTGTACCCGTGACCAGTCCGGGAAACAGGCGGCGACAAGCAGAAAAACCCCATTTCCGCTATACTGCCGCCTCCATCTGACAACTGGTTTACCGCTGAAATGGCAAGCAGACCCGACACCGACGACTACCTTTCCCTGTTCCTGAATGATGTGCCGCTGATGGACGTCCGGGCACCGGTAGAGTTCAGCCGTGGCAGCTTTCCGAATACCGAAAACGCGCCCCTGATGAACGATGAGGAGCGCCATCGGGTCGGCATCTGTTACAAGGAGAAAGGTCAGGACAAGGCGATTGAACTGGGGCACCAGCTGGTGTCCGGTGACATCAAGGCCCAGCGCATTGAAGCCTGGAAACGTTTTGTCGCCCGCCACCCGAACGGCTACCTGTTCTGTTTTCGGGGCGGCCTGCGCTCCCGGCTCACTCAGCAGTGGATCCGGGAGGCCGGCATTGACTACCCGCTGGTCAAAGGCGGCTACAAGGCATTGCGCCGATTCCTGATCGACAGTCTGGAAGCGCAGATCGAATCCGGCGAGTTCCGCATTCTCAGCGGGCGCACTGGAACCGGCAAAACGCGGGTTCTGCAACAGTTACCCAATCCGGTGGATCTTGAAGGCCTGGCCAATCACCGGGGCTCCAGTTTCGGGCGTCAGGTAACACCGCAGCCTTCACAGATCGATTTCGAGAACCGGCTGGCGGTCGCCATGCTCAAAGCCCGCCACCTGAACAGTGGTCCGGTCTATCTGGAAGATGAAAGCCGCCTTGTTGGCCGTTGCGCCCTGCCCGAATCCCTCAAGGAGCGCATGGCCAGGTCGCCGTTGCTGATCCTCGAGCAACCGATGGAAGAGCGTATTGGCATCATTCGCGAAGATTATGTTGAGGGAATGTACTCGGATTACGTGGATCGCGACGGGGCCGAAGCAGGCTGGCTGAATTTCCGGGACTATCTGCTGAGCGCCATTGACCGCATCCGCAAGCGCCTGGGCGGGGAGCGACACCAGCAGCTGCGCGGCCTGATGGACCAGGCACTCCTGCAGCAGGAAGCCACCGGAGAGACAGCGGCCCATAACGCCTGGATCCAGTCACTGCTCCAGGATTATTACGACCCAATGTACGACTACCAACTGGGCAAGAAAGAAGGCCGGATTCTTGTTCGTGGAGGCCCCAAGACCATTCTCGACTGGGCCAACAAAAGCTCGGTTGCGTAAGGCCCTGACTGAATATTACGCCTGCAGTACACACTCACGACATTTGTCTGCTATATAAAGAAGTAGACGAATCATGTTGTTGCAGGAATTTGTCCGTTAATCAGACACTTATGAAAAATACCAACGAACAAGGAGTCCTTTATGGAAGACCTATTTGGCGCTGAAGGCGGTGCCTCGGAACTCATGAATCAGGCCATGGCTCTGGTCATGACATACGCCCCCAAGGTCGTGTTGGCCATTGTCACTCTGATTGTGGGCATGTGGCTGATCAACCGGTTCGTCGGCGTTCTAGATAACAAGCTGGGCAAAAAAGACCCCACTCTGAACAAGTTTCTCTGCGGCCTCATCGGAGCAATCCTCAAGATTCTGCTGCTGATCTCTGTCGCCTCCATGGTCGGCATTGCCACCACCTCCTTCATTGCCATTATCGGTGCTGCCGGCCTGGCCGTCGGTCTTGCGCTTCAGGGCAGCCTCGCCAACTTCGCCGGCGGCGTGCTGATCCTGATCTTCAAACCGTTCAAAGTTGGTGACGCGATTGATGCTCAGGGCTACCTCGGCTCCGTCCGCGAAATCTCCATCCTGTACACCATCGTCGACACCTTCGATAACCGCCGGATTGTGATTCCCAATGGTCAACTGGCCAACGCCAGCCTGACCAACCTGAGCGCCTATGAAACCCGTCGCTGCGACATGAGCTTCGGCATCGGCTACGGTGATGACATCGACAAGGCCAAGGCCATCTGCAAGCGCCTCATTGAAGAAGACGAGCGCGCACTGAAGGACCCCGAACCACTGGTCGTTGTTGGTGCCCTGGGCGAAAGCTCCGTCGATCTGACCGTTCGGGCCTGGACCAAATCAGGTGATCTCTGGCCCTTCTACTGGGACATGCATGAGAAAGTGAAGAAAGCATTCGACGCCGAGGGCATCAGCATTCCGTTCCCCCAGCGCGATATTCATATGATTAAAACCGACTGAGATTCGCGATCGGTTTCTCATTGATACATCCGGTTACTCGCAAACTGCGTAACCTCAACTAAGCTGACCATTAATGGCGGGGTTGACCAACCCCGCCAGGCCATCGGGGCCAGGCAATTAGATCAACACAGGCTCCGGAACGCTGTCATTGCTGGTAGGAGGTTGTCACTATGCCGGTACAGCAGTTGAAGGAATTCCTCGATGAGGCGGGTGTGGAATACATGTGCCTCTCCCACCCTCCTGCATTTACCGCCCAGGAACTCGCCCACCACGTCAAGATTGCCGGCGACCGTGTCGTCAAAACGGTGATCATCGAACTGGATGGTAAAATGGCAATGCTGGTGATGCCGGCCACCTGGCGAATCCGCTGGGACAGGTTATCCCGCATCCTCGACACCGACTTTCTTGACCTCGCTGACGAACAGGAATTCCAGGACCGCTTCCCGGATTGCGAGGTAGGCGCCATGCCCCCCTTTGGCAACCTGTTCGGAATGACCGTCTATTGCGCCGAAGCGCTGACCGAGCAGCCCGAACTGGCGTTCGCCGCAGGCAGCCACAGCGAATCGGCACATATGAAAACCTCGGATTTCCTGACCCTCGTGCAACCCATGGTCCTGAACCAGGGATTCAACAAACCGGGTGCACAGAAGCCCGCCTGGCTGATCAAGAACCGTCGCAGGCCTGACGACGCTGCCGAGCCGCGGGTGTCAGGTATGGCAGGCTATTGAGGGTTTTCATTCCGGCTTGATCCCGGTCTCTTGTCTGGCTGCCGTCATCGCGTAAACTGAGGGCATCAGACAGGAAACCGATATGACTCAAGTCTTTGATATTGTCGTAGTTGGTGCCGGCATGGTCGGCGCTGCTCTCGCCACTGGCCTCGGCCAGAATGGCTTCCGCGTTGCCCTTGTCGACCGGGCTCCGCCCCCCGACTTTGACCCGGAAAGCGCCCCGGACATCCGGGTTTCTGCCCTGAGCGCCGGCAGTGAGCGCTATCTCCAGAGCCTGGGCGCCTGGGACCACATCCTCGGGATGCGCTCGACGCCCTATAGGCGACTGGCCGTGTGGGATGAAACCCGCTATCCACTGCAGAACCTGGTGCCCCGAAAACTGGCTGAGGTCCAATTCGACGCCACCGAGCTGGGCGCCCACCACCTGGGACACATCGTCGAAAACTCAGTAACCCAACAGGCGCTCTGGCAAACCGCCGAGGCCTGCCCCCAGATATCCCTGTTCCACGGTCAGGGTGTCGCCTCACTGGCGCAGTCCGGTGATACAGCCACGGTCACCCTGGATGACGACCGCGAGCTGCTAGCAAGCCTTGTAGTCGGTTGCGATGGCGCCCAATCCCGGATCAGGGACCTGGCCGGCATCGGCGTAACCCGTAACCAGTATGACCAGCAGGCAATGGTTATCTCGGTACGCTATCAGGGGCCGGTTGAAGACATTACCTGGCAGGGCTTTCACCCCTCGGGGCCCCGAGCCTTCCTGCCATTGCACAGTGCCGGTCCGGAACATCCGGGTGAAAGCTGGGGCTCCCTGGTCTGGTACGATTCGCCCGATGAACTGGCACGCCTGAAAGCCCTGGACGACAGCACCCTGATGAGCGAAATCCAGTCGTCGTTTCCCGCGAGTTTGCCCTTGCTGACCCACATCGACATCAAAGCCTCGTTCCCCATCGCCCGCCAGCACGCCAAACAATATCACTCTGGACGAGTTGTCCTGGCCGGTGATTCTGCCCATACCATCAACCCGCTGGCCGGCCAGGGGGTGAACCTGGGATTCCAGGATGCGCAAGCCCTCCAGTCAGCCCTCAAAGAGGCCAAGCGCGCCGGCGATGATCTGGCAAATCCGAAGTGGCTGAACCTCTACGAACAACAGCGCCGGCCGGCGAACCGCAGAATGATGCTGACCATGGATCTGTTCTACCATCTGTTCAGCAACCGGATTCCACCCGTCCACCTGCTACGCAACCTCGGCCTCGGCGCCGCCCGCGCCCTACCCTTCGCCCGCAACCGGGTTGCCCGCTACGCCATGGGCATCGACGAGAAACTGCCGGCCGTGGTGCGGCAGATAGCCTCCCGGATTCCGGGCCTGAATCAGCTTTAGAGCCAAACAACAATCCCAAGGACAAGTGCAAAGGAGCCACCATGTCAGAGACGATTTTCACCAAGATCATCAACCGGGAAATTCCCGCGGACATCCTCTACGAAGACGACATCGCCCTCGCTTTCAGCGACATAAACCCCCAGGCGCCGGTTCATTTCCTGGTCATCCCGAAAAAGGCCATCGCCACCATTAACGACATCACCGAGGAAGATCGGGAACTGGTGGGGCATCTGTATCTGGTGGCTGCGAAAATTGCCAAGGAGAAGGGCTTTGCCGACGACGGCTATCGAGTCGTCATGAACTGCGGGGAAAATTCAGGGCAGACGGTGTTCCACATTCATCTGCATGTTCTTGCCGGGAAGCCGCTGGGCTGGCCGCCGTATACCGAAAAAATGAAGCATGCCTGATTGCTTTAGGCTTGGGTGCCGGCAAGCGGTCCGGTAATGCTGTTTGGGACACGCTCAAGGCATCCATGCGCGCTTAGCTTTCGCCATCCCTGGCGAAAGATAGTCCCAAACAGCATTGCCGGCCCACTTGCTCAAACCTGGGAGCTATCGCTCGTAGGCGCCCAATTATCTGTTTTGTTAAGGGACCAGGCTGACTCCCAGCTCTGATCGGACGGCGTGTGGTGCGGCTTTCCGGGACTGTCTTTCGCCATGGATGGCGAAAGCCAAGCGACCATGGACGGCTCGAGCGTGTCTCGGAAAGCCGCACCACGCGGCGGCCCTCCTCCCAGGCCAAAAAATCAGCGGCCGACGACTTTCTCAGCCTCTTCAACCGGCGTATGACGAACGTCCTCGCCTTTGACCATGAAAATCACGTTCTCAGCAATGTTACATGCGTGGTCACCCACCCGCTCCAGGGCACGGAGCACCCACATCACCGACATGCACCGTGAAATGTTACGGGTATCTTCCATCATGAACGTCAGCAGGGTCCGAGCAGCTGCCTGATATTCCTCATCGACGCGCTTGTCTTCCTTCATGATCCGCAACGCCTGCTCGGAATCCAGCCGGGCAAAGGCATCCAGGGCATCGTGAAGCATGCTGAGCACGTGGGTGCCAATGTGGCGTACTTCCACATAGCCCCGCGGGGCCTGGCCCTCTTCCTGCAGCTTGATGGCCAGCTTGGCGATTTTCTTGGCCTCGTCGCCAACCCGTTCAAGGTCGGCCACCATCTTGATGACTGAGATCACCAGACGCAGATCCCGGGCCGTCGGCTGGCGACGGGCAATGATCAGGGTGGCCTCCTCGTCGATTTCCACTTCCATCCGGTCAACTTTCTTGTCGTTGGCACGGATTTCGTCGGCCAGATGACCATCGCCATCCACCAGGGCGAGGATGGCATTATCGACCTGGGCCTCAACCATGCCGCCCATTTTGAGGAACTCGGTCTTGAGCTCCATCAGTTCGTCATTGAACTTGTGGGAGATGTGATCCCCGTAAACGTCGTCCTTCTTTGTAGGCATACTGTTCTTCTCCAAAATTCCTCAGGTCCGGAATCAGCCAAAACGGCCGGTGATGTAGGACTCGGTCAGTTCATGTTCCGGCGAGGTGAATACCTTGTTGGTCTCGTTCACTTCAACCAGGTGTCCCAGGTGGAAGTAGGCCGTACGGTGAGATACCCGGGCCGCCTGCTGCATCGAGTGGGTCACGATAACGATCGTGTAGCTTTCGGACAGTTCGGCAATCAGCTCTTCCACTTTCGCGGTCGCAATAGGGTCCAGGGCCGAGCAGGGCTCATCCATCAGCACCACTTCCGGGCTCACGGCAATGGCACGGGCAATACACAGACGCTGTTGCTGGCCGCCGGACATGCCGGTTGCGTTGGCGTCCAGGCGATCCTTTACCTCTTCCCAGAGGCCGGCCTTGCGCAGACTGTTTTCCACTATCTCGTCCAGATCCGACTTGCGGTTGGCCAGCCCGTGAATCCGGGGGCCGTAAGCCACGTTGTCGTAGATGGACTTGGGAAAAGGGTTCGGCTTCTGGAATACCATACCGACCCTGGCCCGCAGTTCGACCACATCCCGCTTGGGGTCGTAAATGTCGTGGTCGTCCAGTTGCAGGGAACCCTTCACACGACAGATATCGATGCTGTCGTTCATGCGATTCAGGCAGCGCAGGAAGGTGGATTTGCCGCAACCGGATGGGCCGATGAAGGCAATGACTTCGTTACGGCCAATATCAAGGCTGATCTTCTTGATCGCGGGGGCATCCCCGTAGAATACCTCGACATCCCGAAGCTTGAACTTGGGGTCGTCCGAGTAAGGCTTACCGACGGTCTTGCCTTCCTCGATGATGGTTTCAGCGGGCTTCGATTCCTGAACTGGCACGGCAACCTCGTCCGGTTGGGTAACTTCACTGGTAATGGTTGTATTCACACTATTCATCTTGATTCTCCTTACCACCGGCGCTCGAGACGTTTGCGCATCCAGATGGCCAATGCGTTCATACTGATCAGGAAGGCCAGCAGCACCATGATGGCTGCCGACGCTCGCTCAATAAAGGCCAGCTCCGGGCTGCCCGCCCACAGGAACACCTGCACAGGCAGCACCGTCGCCGAATCGAAGAACCCGTCGGGTACGTCCACAATGAACGCCACCATACCGATCAGCAGCAGCGGTGCGGTTTCACCCAGTGCCTGGGCCATACCGATGATGGAACCGGTGAGCATACCCGGCATGGCCAGCGGCAGCACATGGTGCAGAACTACCTGCATCTTGGATGCACCGATACCTTCAGCGGCCTCCCGGATCGAGGGTGGTACGCTTTTGATCGCGGCCCGGCTGGAAATGATGATGGTCGGCAGAGTCATCAACGTCAGCACCAGACCACCAACCACCGGAACCGAACGTGGCATCCCGAACAGGTTGATAAACACCGCGAGGCCAAGCAGACCAAAGATGATGGAAGGAACCGCCGCCAGGTTGTTGATATTCACCTCGATAAAATCGGTGAATTTGTTCTGGGGCGCGAATTCTTCCAGGTAGATCGCCGCGGCCACACCAATCGGGAACGAGAGGATCAGGGTAACGAACATGGTCAGCAGCGAACCGACAATGGCGCCAAGAATACCTGCCTTGGACGGATCACGGGAATCGCCGCCACTGAAGAACACATCATTGAACGATGTCTCGATAACGTCCCGCTCCAGAAGCTCATCGACCCAGGTTTTTTGCTGGTCGTTCAGCTTGATCGAGTAGGCATCATCCCCTGCATGCTTGACGTAGACATCCACATCCGTGTGCGTGAGAAAGGTCATGGTCTGGGTGGTGCCCAACCAATCGGGGTTTGCCTTCAGGGCATCCCGTAGCGTCACCGAGGCGTACGGGTTGATCAGCTCGCGAACCTGATTCCGGTCATCCTCCGTTGCTCCAGGGATCTCCTTGATCAGTGCCTGAACCAGAGGCTCGACAAAATCGGCCATCTTGATCTGACGCTCGTCCGTGGGATCATCCAGATACATCATCTCACCATCCAACTGCACATCCATGGTGATGGTGGTCTTCACGAAGCCGGTATAACCCTTGCCGATGATATCGGTGAACAGGATTAACAGGGCCCCCAGGGCAATGGCGATTGCCATGATGCCGTAGGCGCGGAAACGGCGTTCCTTACGGTAGCGACGCTTGAGCGACTGGCGGACAATCTCCGCCTGTGAACGTTGGTCAGTCATACTGTTCCCGATATTTGCGTACGATTTTCAGTGCAATGACGTTGAGCAACAGGGTTGCCAGGAAGAGCATGGCGCCCAATGCGAAGGCAGCCAGCGTCTTGGCGCTGTCGAATTCCTGGTCACCGGTGAGCAGGGTCACGATCTGCACGGTTACGGTGGTAACCGTTTCCAGCGGGTTGGCCGTCAGGTTAGCAGCCAGACCAGCGGCCATGACCACGATCATGGTTTCACCGATGGCCCGGGAGACCGCCAGCAGAATACCGCCCATGATGCCGGGCAGTGCAGCCGGGAAAATCACCTTTTTCATGGTCTCGGACTGGGTGGCTCCGAGCGCAAGAGAGCCATCACGCATGGCCTGGGGCACGGCATTGATCACGTCATCCGACAGGGAAGACACAAACGGAATGATCATGATGCCCATAACGGCACCAGCGGCCAGGGCACTCTGGCTTGATGCCTCGATACCCATGGATGCGGCCAGATCGCTGATAAACGGAGCGACCGTAAGAGCGGCGAAGAAGCCGTAAACCACGGTGGGAATACCCGCCAGCATTTCCAGCAACGGCTTGACCACACCGCGCACCTTTCTACCCGCGTATTCCGACAGGTAAATGGCCGACAGCAAGCCCACCGGCACAGCCACAACCATGGCAATGGCAGAAATCAGAAGGGTACCTGTAAACAGGGGAATCATCCCGAAGGCGCCCTGAGAAGCCACCTGATCGGCCCTCAGAGCGGTCTGGGGGCTCCAGTGACTACCAAAGATAAATTCGGTGAACGGGACCTTGCCAAAGAAACGAAAAGTCTCGAACGCCACCGAGAAAATGATTCCGACGGTGGTCAATATAGCCAGGGCCGCACAGGCGAAAAATACCCACTTGAGAATGGACTCGACCTGGGAACGGGCATTCAGGCGGGGGCGAATTCTCAACCACCCGAGAAAACCCGCAAGCACGGCAACCGAGATTACAAGACCAGACATCAGGAACCGACTCTGCGTGCGCAGTGCCTGTAAACGCTCGGCGGCCTCAGCTATCGGTGCTTCAACGAAGCCAGGAGGCAAGGCTCCGCTGGCCACATTGCTGATCTTGCTCAACAGCAGGCTCGCCTCACCGTCGGTCGCCGGGATTATACCTTCAGGCAAACCACCAATAACGATCATCTGGATGACTTTGCCCTGGAATGCCGCCCAAAGACCAAGCACGATAAGAGCGGGGATACCGCTCCACAATGCCGCTCGGGCTCCGTAATAAAAAGGCAGGGACTTGAGGTGACGGATCCCACCCAGCGGCATCGCCAACGACCGGGAGCGAGCGTAACCGAGCCAATAGGCCACGATCGCCAGCACCAGAGTCAGTAATAAAAGATTAGCCGGTTGCATGAAAATTCCTGTATTCGACTTCGAATTGGCGCACAGTTTACAGATTCAGCTCTGAACTCGCACCGGATCGTCCAAACGTGCAAAAGGTGCGGGCCTCCAACGAGACCCGCACCTCCATTCTTGACCGGACGACGGTCTTACTTGAGCTCGTCCAGGGTCAGGTTCGGCATGCTTTCTGCCTTGTCCATCAGGTCCATCAAAGCAGCCCGCGGCGGCACGATCAGGCCCACATCTTTCAGGTAGCCGTTCTGGCCCATGGCAGCGTTGCTGGTGAACTCACTGACATACTCCGCAATGCCCGGAACCACACCAACATGAGCTTTCTTCACGTAGAAGAACAGCGAACGGGCCACCGGATACTCATCCGCAGCAATGGCTTCGGCAGTCGGGATCATACCGTTCAGAGTGGCAGCCTGCAGACGGTCTGCGTTTTCTTCCAGGAAGCTGTAACCGAATACACCGTACATGCCGGTGTCGCCAATCAGCTTCTGCACGATCAGGTTGTCGTTTTCACCCGCTTCGATAAAGGCGCCGTCTTCACGAACGCTTTCGCAGATGGAGGCGTGCTCGTCCTTGCTCAGGCTGGCGGCTTCAGGCAGCTCGTCGCAACCAGCGGCGAGAGCCAACTCGTTGAAGGAATCACGGGTGCCGGAAGTCGGGGGCGGACCCATTACACGAATCGGCTTGTTCGGCAGGCTGGAGTCAACATCGCTCCAGTTTTTGTTCGGGTTGGCTACCCACTCGCCGTTAACAGGCACTTTGGAACCGAGGGCCAGGAACAGCTGCTCGAGGGTGATATCGAGGTTCTCAGCTTCTTTAGAGCTGGCGATCACGATGCCGTCAGAACCAATGCGGAATTCGGTGATGTCTGTAACGCCGTTGCTCTGGCAGAGTTCGAACTCGGACGTCTTCATGCGACGTGACGCGTTGGTGATGTCCGGGTGCTGGGTGCCGATGCCCTGGCAGAAAAGCTTGAGACCGCCGCCTGAACCGGTGGATTCCAGCTTGGGTGTGCTGAAGTCGGTCTTGGTGCCGAAACGCTCGGCAACAACTGTGGCGAACGGATAAACAGTTGAGGAACCCACGATGCTGATGGTGTCACGGGCCATGGCTGGTGCAGACATGGCGGCTACGGAGCCGGCCAGTGCTACAGTCGCGAGTGCTTTGTTCAGTTTCATCACGTCATGTCTCCATTTTTTGGTTTGGACGTTTTGTCGGATGTGCTTTACCGATGGGTGCAGACTAATGGCACTCTGTGACAACTTTGTTACAGCTTCTGAAATATAGTCAGGAATGTTCAAATTTGCTTGCAGCGCTGCTTCAGCCCGCTACCATGCGTGTTAAAACAATTCCAGGCTCGCAAGAAGGCAGTACTATGACAGCGTTAGATGATGACAAACCCACGCCCCGTGGCGAACTCACCCTGCAGATTATCCCGCTCCCCTCAGACACCAATGCCAATGGCGATGTCTTTGCCGGCTGGCTGGTAAAACAGATGGATCTCGCCGCTGCCACCATGGCCGGGCGCATTTCCCAGGGCCGTAACGCCACCGTGGCCATGGACCGGATGGAGTTCCTGTCACCGTTGCGAGTAGGGTCCCAGGTAGGTTGTTACTGCGAACTCGTCGATATCGGCCGCAGTTCCATGAAAATCAGCGTGGAAGTGTGGACCCTTGACCGCACTGCCAAGAATCCACGTAAGGTCACCGAGGGTCTGTTCGTCTACGTTGCCATTGATGAGCACGGTCGGATCCGCGAGGTGCCGGAGCAGGTTCTCTGACCCTGAGCCGCTCTATTTCCAGCCGTGCAGAAGGCGGGCGTAGTTAAGACGCTCCCAGGTTCGGGCATTGGGGGCGTTCGCCATTGACAGGACGCCCCGGGCTTCCGCCAGCGAGCGGTATCCCATTCCGGAGAGCCGAGCCGTCATTTCCCGGGTAATCCTCGACAGGGCGCCAGTACCCTCCGACAACACGGCCGAGACCACCTGCACAGCGGAAGCGCCCGAAAGAATGGCTTTTGCCGCATCGTCACCACTGTGAACGCCACCCGAAACCGCCATCTCCAGTGTTGTCTGGCCAAACAACATGGCGGCTGCGTGTAACCGCAACGGCAGCTCGGCACTGGTCGACAGCACCACCTCCCGGCTTAACTCCAGCTCATCCAGATCCATATCCGGCTGATAGAACCGGTTGAACAACACCACGCCCCGGGCCCCCGACTCTTCGATACCGGCGACGAACGCAGGCAAGGCCGAGTAGAAAGGCGATAGCTTGACGCTGACCGGAATGCTCACCTGCTCAGCCACTGACCTCACAACCGCAAGTTGCCGCTGTTCCAGTGCTTCAGCTGTTTCCTCCGGATCCGATGCCAGGTCATAGAGATTCAGTTCGATGGCATGGGCGCCTGCCGCTTCCAGCTCGCGTGCATGCCTGGTCCAGCCACCTGTCGAGATACCATTGAGCGAGGCAATCACCGGCACACCCAGCGAATGTCGCAACAGCTCCAACCGCTGTAGGTAGCTGTCCGATCCCATCTCGAACAACTCGGATTCGGGAAAGAACGATCGGGCTTCGGCGTCCATGTTGATCCGCGAATCAATAAACCGGTGAGCCGCCAGCTGCTCCTCCACAAGCTGCTCCTCGAAGAGGGAATGCATCACCACGGCACCGGCGCCAGCGTCAACACAGGCCTTCAGCGCGTCCAAGTCATCGGTAAGGGGGCTGGCGCCGACCACAAGGGGCGAGCGAAGCTCCAACCCCAGCCAACGGGTTGCCAATTCAGTCATGACGTTCACCCTTTTCGTTGTCAGCGTCAGAAGTTTCATGGGGCTCGAAGTGGATCCCCGCCAACTGCTTGTAAAGCTCACGCTGCTCAGTTGCAGCCTCAGAGGCCGCGGCCACCAGCTGTTCGTAGCGTTGGGGATCCCGCAGCTCCAGCATCCGGAAGCGGGCTTCTTCCTGCATGTAGGCTTTCATGGTGACTTTCTGACGCAGGGAGTCCAATTGCAGGGGCGGCAGCCCTTCGTGGATGCGCCGGGGATCAAACCGGTACAGCGGCCAGGCCCAGCTGTCCACCGCTCGCTTCTGCTGTGCCGGGGAGTGCACCAGGTCGTAACCGTGGGCAATGCAGGGGCTGTGGGCAATGATCAGTGCCGGGCCGTCGAAGCTCTCGGCTTCCTGCAGGGCCTTGGTGGTGTGGTTGCTGTGGGATTGCATGGCAATCTGGGCCACGTAGACGTGACCATAACTCATGGCCAGAAGGCCCAGATCCTTCTTCCGGGTGGCCTTGCCGGCAGCGGCGAACTTGGCAATCGCACCCATGGGGGTGGCCTTGGACTGCTGGCCGCCGGTGTTGGAATAGACTTCGGTGTCGAGTACCAGCAGTTTCAGGTTCTGCCCCGAGGCCAAGGCGTGGTCGAGACCGCCATAACCAATATCGTAGGCCCAGCCGTCGCCCCCTATTACCCAGACACTCTTCGGACAGAGCTCATCGGCCAGACTGTCCAGTTCCCGGGCCTCTGGCGTCTGCTTGTCCGCCAGCCAGTTCCGCAGCTGCTCAATGGCTGTGCGTCTGGCTACCATTGCCGATTCATCAACGGTGGTGCAGGCGCTGGTCAGCTCCGGGTAGAGTCCGTCAGGTAGTTCTTCCCGGAACCCTTCCAGTAACTGCCAGGCCCGACCGACAAGCTTGTCCAGCCCCAGACGCATGCCCAGGCCCAGTTCCGCCGCGTCCTCAAACAACGAGTTGTTCCAGGTAGGACCACGGCCTTCGGCGTTCACTGTGTACGGAGTGGTGGGCAGATTGCCACCATAGATCGAGGAACATCCGGTGGCGTTGGCAATCAGCAACCGATCGCCCACCAGCTGGGTCAGCAGACGGATGTAGGGTGTTTCACCGCAGCCGGAGCAGGCGCCGGAATATTCGAACAGGGGAATCAGCAGCGGCAGCGATTTGAAGTCCCGGGGGATACGGTCTCTGGGGACATCCGGCAATTGCCGGAAAAACGCCAGGTTCTCTGCCTCTACCTCACGGTGCGCTTCGATCGGCTGCATATTGATGGCTTTGCGTTTGGGCTGGGTGCGGTCCTTTGCCGGGCAGACCTCGACACACAAGCCACAGCCGGTGCAGTCATCAGGCGCCACCTGAATGCGGTAATCCAGCCCCTCCAGCTCCGAGGTGTGGGTTTCCGGCACCACCTCGAACGCCTCCGGCGCGCCTTTGACCGTCTCGGGCTCAAACACCTTGCTGGTGATCGCGGTGTGCGGGCAGATCATTGCGCAGAAGTTGCACTGCACGCAGAGGTCGGATTCCCAGATGGGTATTTCCAGGGCGATGGTTCGCTTCTCATACTGGCTGGTTCCCGTTGGCCAGGTACCGTCCGGCGGGAAGGCGCTGACCGGCAGTTTGCCCCCCTGCCCTTCCAGTAACAGGCGAGTAACTTTCTGCACAAAATCAGGGGCATTCTCCGGCACTCTCGGTGGTCGGGAGCGGGTGGCCGTTACCTTGTCCGGTACCGATACCTCATGCAGATTGTCCAGGGCCGAGTCCACCGCTTCCACATTGCGGCGCACCACTTCCGGCCCACGGCGGCCCCAGGTTTTGCGAATGGATTCCTTGATATGGGCAATGGCCTCTTCCCGGGGCAGGATATCTGCCAGGGCGAAGAAGCAGACCTGCATCACGGTGTTGATCCGCCGCTCCAGACCCGCCTTTTCCGCCACCTCGGCGGCATCAATCACGAACAGCCGAGCCTTGCGCTCGACCAATACCCGCTGGACCTCGACCGACAGCCGGTCCCAGACCTCCTCTTTCGGCCAGGGCACATTGAGCAGCACCGTGGCGCCCTCGGCAGCGTGTTCGAGCACATCAAACCGCTCCAGAAACTGGGGCGCGTGAATGGCGACGAACTGGGCCCTGTTGATCTGGTAACTGGAGCGGATCGGCAGCGGCCCAAATCTCAGATGGGAGACAGTGGTAGCGCCGGATTTCTTGGAGTCATAGACAAAATGGCCCTGGGCAAACAGCTCCGTGCCCTCACCCAGGATCTTGATGCTGGCCTTGTTGCTGCTGACAGTGCCATCGGCACCGAGACCGAAGAACAGCGCCCGGCGGGTTTTCGGGGATTCAATATCCAGTTCGCTATCCACCTCCAGCGAAAGGTGGCTGACATCGTCCCGCACGCCGACGGTGAAGCGGGTTTTCGGCGCTGCCGCTTTAAGTTCGTCGAAAATGGCGCAGACCATGGCCGGCGTAAACTCACGGGAAGACAGCCCATATCGGCCGCCAATCACCCGGGGCAGTACCTTCCGATCCCCCCGGCTGTAGGCCTCCATCAGGGCACCGCTGACTTCCAGCAACAAGGGCTCACCCTGGGCTCCCGGTTCCTTGGTGCGATCCAGCACCGCGAGATGTTCGACGGTATCGGGCAAAGCGTCCAGAAAACGCGACGTGGCAAAGGGCCGGAACAGGCGGACCTTGAGGACCCCGACTTTCTCGCCCTGCTCCAGCAGCCACTCCACCGTCTCATGGGCGCATTCGGCCCCGGAACCCATCAGGATGACCACCCGGTCGGCCTCGGGGTGGCCGAAATAATCAAACAGCCGGTACTGGCGCCCGGTAATGCCGGCAAACCGGTCCATCACGGCTTCAAGTTTGTCCGGAAACGCCTGATAGAACGGGTTGATTGCCTCCCGGGCCTGGAAGAAGGCGTCCGGGTTCTGGGAGGTGCCCCGAACCACTGGCCGGTCCGGCGTCATCCGGCGGCTACGATGCGCTTCGACCTCTTCGTGCGATACCAGCGCCTGCAAATCCTCGTCACTGAGCGCTGCAATCTTGGAAATCTCATGGGAGGTCCGGAACCCATCGAAGAAATGCATCACCGGCACCCGGCTTTCGAGGGTCACGGCGTGGCCAATCGCGGCCATATCCTGAGCTTCCTGAACCGACCCCGAAGCCAGCAGGGCAAACCCGGTACCGCGGGCACTCATGACATCGGAATGGTCGCAGAAGATAGACAGGGCGTGGGTGGCAATGCTGCGGGCGGCAATGTGCATGCAGAACGGCGACAGTTCACCGGCAATCTTGTATAGATTGGGCAGCATCAACAGCAGCCCCTGGGAGGCAGTAAAAGTGGTCACCAGGGAACCGGCCTGCAGTGCCCCGTGCATGGCACCCGCGGCACCAGCCTCGGACTGCATTTCGACCACACTTGGCACCTGCCCCCAGAGATTGGGCTTGCCCAGGGCCGCCCAGTCATCAGCGTGTTCGCCCATCACTGAAGCGGGCGTAATCGGATAGATGGCAATGGTCTCGCTCAGGCGGTAAGCCACTGAGGACACCGCTTCATTGCCGTCGAGGGTATGAAACTCCATGGCCACGACTCCCTGTGGTGAGGCCGGCAGACAGCTTTGAGTCTAGTATCGACGGTGACAACCGCAAGAGGGCGGGTTTGATCTGAGACAGGTTTGGGGAAGAAACAGGATCAGGACTTGCCTGCTCCGGTTTTGATCAGGTGCTGAAACAGGAACTGGTAGTCTCCGGCCAGTCTGGATGCCCGCCAACCTTCTGGCGGACAGGCTGATGCGCCCTTTTCCAGCATGGCTTCGAGGCTGTCGGCGGCAGCTTCAGCCTCTCGCTCCGCATCCTGTTCATGGCTGTCATAGCGACACAGTTCCGGCACGTACTCGCGATAGGCCAGGCGATCCGGCGCCAATGGGACACAACCTGACGCCATGGCTTCGAGCATCGACAGCCCCTGGAAATCGTGCAAAGCCGTGGAGATCACAATATCCGCCTGACGCAGCAAATGATCGTAGTCTTCACGGCTTTCCAGAAACCCCCAGTGTTCGATGCAAGGACCAAACTGTTCCCGGATCCGGTCAAATGCTTTCGGATAGCTTCGAAATCGCTCACCCACCACACTCAACCTGAACGGCATCGAACGCTGGTCCAGCGCCTGCAGGAACTTCAGCAGACGGTCAGGCCCCTTGTCGTATTCCCAGCGATGGTTCCAGAGCAGATGGGGGCAGGCCCGGTTCATAAGTGGACGGCGATCAACAAACAACCGGGCCTCGATCGGCACCGGTATCACCCTCGACTTGTCCCGCAGGGTTTCGATCAGGCCCTCGGGCACTGCGTCGGGCAGCTTTTTGAGGAAAGAGTCGGCGCCAGCCAGAAAACTGTCCCGGTTCCAGCCACTGTTGAACACCACACAATCGGCCGAAAGCGCGCTGTACAGGTTCACCATCTGCGGGTCAGCACTGGCGTTCTGGCCGCTGGATACCGGGAAGGCGAACTGGTTTTCGTGCATGTAGAGCAGGCAGGGAGTGTGAGCAACACGCGGGTGCAGCCCTCGGAGGGTTGCCAGATCCACCATGGATGTCGCAATGATCAGATCCCAGTGTTCCTGCAGGAGTGACTCGTTCAGCCAGCTCAGTGGATTGCCACGGATACGCCAGCGGAAGAATCTTGGCGGCAAAGCAAGAAACTGCCATTCATAACGCGGAAACATGGCGCTCAACTGCTCCCGCCAGCGCCTGTGACTGGCGGCATCGTAGCCAGACAGAAGGAGTATTCTCGGCGTGGTTCCAGAGGTCGTCATACGATGTCTCACTAACCAGCCTGAATCTCAGGCCGAGCCCGGGAGAGTGCCCAAAGCCCGAGCACCGGACCGGGGAACAGCAGGAGAACCACCCAGACATTCAACTGGCCCCAGAGCCCACTGGTCAGCCAGATGGCCGGCAGCGTCAGACCAAACCCGACCGCATTCATCACCGCCAGAGAGGAGCCTACCGACTCCCTCGGCGCCGTTGCCGAGGCCAGCGCCGAGAATTGAGGTGAGTCGGCAACCACAGCAATGCCCCAGACAATGAGCAAAACGATCAGCAAGGCCGGCGATAGTCCGTTCAGCCAGGGGTAAACCAGGCAGAAGGCCCCGGACACCATCAGGGCTCGCCGGGCCACCCATTCACTACCCCGTGTTCGGCTGAGCCGGCCACCACCGACGCAACCTGCCGCACCAATGCCAATGACAGCAAACGACAACCAGGGAATAAGTGCGTCACTCTGCCCCATCCGCTGCAGCTCCCGGCCGATGAGCAGGGGTGTTAATGTCCAGAACGCGTAGAGCTCCCACATATGGCCGAAGTAACCACCGGCCACTGCCCGGAATCTCGGGATGCGCAGAGCCGCCAGCCCCTGGCTGAGGGGCAATCGCCCGCTGCTTCTAGGCAGGTGCGGGCCGTCACCCAGCAGAAACACCAGCAGCCCTCCGGCCACGGCAAGACAGGACGCCGCCATCAGCGGCCACTCCCAGGGCATGCCCAGGGTTGCTCCGCGCATCAGGTGGGGCAGCGCCGTTCCCAGTGTCAGCATGCCCACCAGCCAGGCCAGGGCAGCCCCGGCATACTTTGGCGTCCAGGCAATGACCATTTTCATGCCCAGGGGATAGATCCCGGCCAGACACAGCCCGGTGGCAAAGCGCAGGAGGAAATCGAGCGGCGGCGCACCGGCAGCGAAAATAAATCCACCGTTAACCAGAGCCCCCAACAGGCTCGACAGCGCAAAGATCCGACTCGCGCCAAAGCGGTCGGCCAGGCCGGTCACCGCAATGGTCAGGGTGCCTGCGATAAACCCGGCCTGCACCGCCAATGTCAGCCGCCCGAGATCACTCTCGGTCAGGCCCAGCTCGCCGGCCAGCGACAACCAGACACCGTTGATACTGAACCAGAGCGAGGTGCCGAAAAGCTGGGCCAGAACGATCACAGGGAGGGGGTAACGTCGTAGCAGGTCGATCATTGTTTCACCAGTCGGTCCAGTCGCAGGCGCTCCCTGTCGTCGAACAGTCTTCGCCCGCCCCAGGAAACTGCCATCAGGGCACCAAATCCGGTGCCGACGGTGATGATCAGCATCACCAGGATCTGGTATTTCACCGCCACTGCCGGCGGGCTGCCTGCGAGAATCTGGCCGGTCATCATACCGGGCAGGCTGACGATACCGGCAGCGGCCATGGCGTTGATGGATGGCATCATACCACTGCGCATGGCGTCTCTCCGGATATCTTCCAGCGCCTGCTTCCAGGTCTGGCCCAGCATCAGGCGGTTCTCGATGACGGCCCGCTGCCGCCAGACCGATTCGTTCAAACGATCCAGCGCCAGGCTGACGCCTGTCATGGTGTTTCCGAGCATCATGCCCAGAAGGGGAATGGCATACTGTGGGGTGTACCAGGGGTCTGGGCCGATCACTACCGAGAGCGCCAGTACCGTCACCGAGAAGGACGATACGAACATCGATCCGGTGCCGATACCGAACGCCCACCAGCCCTGGAGTCTTCGGCCCTGACGTGCCACAACCTCCCGGCCGGCAACCAGAAGCATGACCAGGGCCATCAGGGCGATCCATTGGAAACCGGACGACGCAAACAGTGCCTCCAGAACCAGCCCGATCAGCGCCAGCTGAATCACCGTTCGAAGTGCAGCGATCAACAGGTTTCGGGTAATGCCCAGTCGGGCCAGATACCCCGTCCCAGCCAGGGCGAGCACCAGCAGCGCAGCCAGACCCAACTTCCACCAGGCCAGATCAATCACTTCCATCGGCGCGCTCCAGGCTGGTGCCAAGAATCCGGTAATGGGCATCGGCTACCCGATGAATCTGGCCAACATCATGGGCGACCCAGAGCACTGCGGTCTGCCGCCTCCGGATTTCCTCAAGCAACCAGGTTTCAATCGCTTCCGCGCTGTCGTTGTCGAGGTTGGCGGTGGGTTCGTCCAGTAAGAGAACCTCAGGCTCAAGTACGAGGGCCCGCCAGAGCGCCAGCCGCTGCCGCTCACCGGAAGACAACCGGCTGACCGACCACTCCATCACCTCGGGCGGGAAGCCCAACGCTGACGGCAATTCTGCCTTCACACGATCCGGGAAGTGGCCTCCAACCTCATCAAACCACCACTGGCTGTCTGCCGGCACCATCACCACCCGGCTTCGCCATTGGTGGGCGGGCAAATCCTCCTGGCACGTATCAGCCAAAGACACCGTGCCCCCATGGGGCTCCAGGTCCGCCACGGCCCTCAGCAGCCGACTCTTGCCACTGCCCGAAGGACCGGACAGGCAGACAACCTGCCCACCAGGTACCGTCAAAGACACATTACGGAGAGTGCCAACGCAGAGATTTTCTAGCACAAAGTCTGTCAAGATAGCATCACCAGGGCTCGCCAACGTTCATAACGGATATACCATTGCACAGTGTCCTGCCAACAACCAGCCACACAGGCCAGGGATGTATGAAGCTTCGATCTCTTATTATCTTCACACTGGCATCTGCACTGATTGCCCCGCCGTTGGCAGCAGAGGTCAGCCTGGCACCGTTTGCAGGTTTTCGCATGAGCAGCTCTGTCGATATCGAGACCGCCGGCGCCAGCACCTCAGACCAGATCGACTTCCGGGATTCCGCCAGCCAGGGACTGGTGTTCAATTTTGATCTGGCAGAGCCCGGCAAACAGGGAGAGATTTATTTCGGCCGGCAGAACACCTCCGCCCGACTGGACAATGGTCTGTTTGCACCGAGCCTGGATTCCATCGACCTGACCATCTACCAGCTCCAGTTCGGCGGGCTGTATTTCCCGGCTGGCCAGAATCATGGCGGGTTTGTCTCTGGTGTGTTCGGCGTTACCCGCCTCGAGCCGGACGATTCACGGTATGAAACCCATCACCGGGCCGCCCTGTCCATTGGCGGCGGGTACCAGTTTTTCCTGACGGAACAACTGCGCCTGAGGCTCGATCTGCGTGGTGTTTACACAGCCCTGAACTCGGGCGGCTCCGCGTTCTGCTCCGGCGGCTGCGAACTCAGATTCGACAGCAGCGGCTACCTGCAGGTGGAAGCCGCCGCAGGGCTGGCCATTCGGTTCTGAAGCCCGGTCAGGCCGTCACTGGCCGCCGCTGGGGCAACAAAACCGACAGCAACGCGGCCATGGCCACCAGACCCGACGATATCCACAAGCAGGCCTCCAGGCCATAAGCCTGATAGACCCAGCCGGACAGAATAGTGCCCAACAAACGCCCGGCAGCGTTCGACATGTAATAGAAACCCACATCCAGCGACACGCCATCCCCACGGGCATAGCTAACGATGAGATAGCTGTGCAGGGACGAGTTGACGGCAAACAACACGCCAAACAACAGCAGACCACCAACAATCACCAACTGGGGCGACCAGCCCGCCGTCAGGCCAATGGCAATGGCGGCAGGAACCAGCGCCAGCGCTGCCGCCCAGAGCACAGCGGGCTGTTTGCCTTCCATGTTGCCGGTGATGCGCGGGGCAATGGTCTGGATAAAGCCATAGCCGATAATCCAGGTGGCCATAAAGCCGCCCACTTTCCAGAAGTCCCAGCCAAAGATGGTGTGCAGGTAGACCGGTAAGGCCACCACAAACCAGACATCCCGGGCACCGAACAGAAACATCCGCGCCGCCGAGAGCACATTGATGGCACGGCTTTTGGAAAGGATCTCGCTGAACTTCGGCTTGGCCTTGCTCTTGCCCAGGTCCTGCCCCAGCAGAAACAGGCTGGCCAGCCAGACCAGTCCCAGCGCCACTGCCATGATGATGACTGCGCCCTTAAAGCCGGCGGCCATCAGCAGCACGCCACCGAGGAAGAAACCCACCCCTTTTAGAGTGTTCTTGGAGCCGGTGAGAATCGCCACCCATTTGTACAGTGTGCCCTGCTGCTCATCCGGCACCAGCAACTTGATGCCGCTCTTGGCGGACATCTTGTTCAGGTCCTTGGCAATCCCTGAGAGCGCCTGCGCCGCCATTACCCAGGGTACCGTGAGCATCGCCGCCGGCACCGCCAGCATGCCCAGCGCCACAATCTGCAGGAACAGCCCGATGTTCATGGTGCGGTTCAGCCCCATTCGGGCGCCCAGGTAACCGCCCACCAGATTGGTCACCACCCCGAAGAATTCGTAGAAGATGAACAGCAGGGCGATTTCCAGGGGCGAGTAGCCCAACTGGTGGAAATGCAGTACCACCAGCATCCGCAGGGCGCCATCGGTCAGAGTGAAGGCCCAGTAGTTGCCGGTGATCACCAGGTACTGTCGGATGGCAGCCGTCATATCAGGCAGCACCCACCCTGCGCGCCAGTTCCGCGGTGCGGTTGGCGTAGCCCCATTCGTTGTCGTACCAGGCGTAGATTTTCACCTGGGTGCCGTTGACCACCATGGTGGACAGGGCATCGACGATGGAGGAACGCGGGTCGGTCTTGTAGTCAATGGATACCAGTGGGCGCTCTTCGTAGCCCAGAATACCGTTCAGTTCACCCTCGGCAGCCTCTTTCAACAGCTGGTTTACGGTGTCCCTGTCGGTAGCCGATTCCACTTCAAACACGCAATCGGTCAGCGACGCGTTGGTGAGCGGCACGCGCACGGCGTGGCCATCCAGGCGCCCTTTCAGTTCCGGGAATATTTCGATAATCGCCGTTGCTGAACCGGTGCTGGTGGGGATCAGTGAACTGCCGCAGGCTCTCGCCCGGCGCAGATCCTTGTGGGGCGCATCGATAATGGTCTGGGTGTTGGTCAGGCTGTGAATGGTGGTGATGGAGCCGTGCTTGATGCCCAGCTTCTCGTGAATCACCTTCACCACCGGCGCCAGGCAGTTGGTGGTACAGGAAGCGGCAGTGACAATACGGTCGTTGGCCGGCTCGAAAATATCGTCGTTCACACCAACCACAATGTTCTTGGCGCCCGCCTCCTTCACCGGTGCGGTGACCACGACGCGTTTCACGCCCTGATCCAGATACGCCTGCAGGGCACTGACCTTCTTGTTGACGCCACTGGCCTCGATCACCAGATCGCAGCCGGACCAGTCAGTTTCGCCAATGGTGCGGTTATGGGTCACGCGGATGCGCTTCCCTTCGATCTCGATCTCCGTTCCATCCGCTGTTGCCTCATGGCTCCAACGACCATGGATGCTGTCAAAGTTGAGCAGATGCGCCAGCGTAGCTGCGTCGGCACCCGGATCGTTGATGGCTACAAACTCCATGTCTGGCCAGCCCCAGGCGGCCCGCAAGGCCAGACGACCGATACGGCCGAATCCATTAATGCCTACTTTGATTTTGCTCATAATCTGCTCCTGATGGACCTGTTCCCTGAATTTAACCGCGCGGGCACTACAGGCATTGGACAGACGGACGGTCTGCCATGGCCTGCAATCGCGCAAGCGGGTTCTCTATCAATCGGCCGTTATGGCTGGCGGTTTCATCCAGCACCCGAGCCAGCCACTGCGGAATGCCCGGGTTCAGGGAATAGTAGATCCACTGGCCCCGACGCTCCGTGGCCAGCAGGCCGGCATCCCGCAACGTGGCCAGATGCCGGCTGACTTTCGGCTGGGGCGCTTCAAAGGCTTCGGTAAGCTCGCAGACACAGAGTTGCCCCTGGCTGCGGATCATTAACAGCGCCGCAAGGCGGAAATCGTCGGCCAGCGCCTTGAACACCGTGACCGGGTCATAGCTGGCGGGTTTCGCTCCAGTTTCTTTCTGATGAATGAGTGCGAACAGGGCGACTCGCTCTTTGATCTCCTTAAGCCTGAGGGCGAAAGTGGAATGGCGGTTTGCTGGTACCGGATCGGCAAAATCCCAGGCAATCTGCTGGGCCGGCTGGCAGACCGCACCGCACTCGCTGGAAGCTTTCTCGCAGAGGGTAATCACGTAATCCCAATACTGTTCCTGCAAATCTGCCAACCGCTTGCTAGAAAGCCCTTCCGTCGATACGCCGGCTTCCTCAAGAACCTGCAATGCCATCGGGTGGGGCTCGGTTGGCTCGGTACCGGCGCTGGCCACTTCAAACCGGTCCCCGGCTATGTCCCGCAGCAAGGCTTCTGCCATAAGAGAACGGGCACTGTTGGCGGTACAGACAAACAAAACGCGGCGCTTCATATCTGCTTCCCCATATATTCGGCTTTATGGATATCCAATTTTGTGCATAATAGATTCAGTCTCCCTACGAGTAAAGGAATCATCAAATACGATGAGCACCAACACAGAAATAACCCGGGCTGAAGACGCCGACGGCGGCATGGATTTGTTCGGCAAGTTCCTGTCGGTATGGGTAGCCCTGGCCATCATCGCCGGCGTGGCGCTCGGTCAGCTCGCACCAGTGGTACCCGAGACCCTGTCCCGTTTCGAATACGCGCAGGTCTCCATCCCCATCGCCATTCTGATCTGGGCGATGATTTTCCCGATGATGGCGCAGATTGATTTCAGTGCGGTGGTCGGTGTACGGAAAGAACCGAAAGGCCTGGCGATCACTACCATCGTCAACTGGCTGATCAAGCCCTTCACCATGTTTGCCATTGCCTGGTTCTTTCTGATGGTGGTGTTCGAGCCATGGATCGCGCCGGGACTGGCCAGCGAGTACCTGGCCGGGGCGATCCTGTTGGGTGCGGCGCCCTGCACCGCCATGGTGTTCGTGTGGAGCTTCCTGACCAAAGGCGATGCCGCCTACACTCTGGTGCAGGTATCGCTTAACGACATCATCATGCTGTTTGCCTTCGCGCCTATTGTTGTTTTCCTGCTGGGCATTTCCGACATCCAGGTGCCCTGGGATACCGTGCTGCTGTCCGTCGTCCTGTACATCGTGATTCCGCTAACAGCCGGCTACCTGACCCGTCGCGCCCTGATTTCGCGCCACGGTCAGCAGTGGTACGACGATGTCTTTATGAAGCGGCTCAGCCCGGTCACCCCGGCAGCGCTGATTGTCACTCTGGTACTGCTGTTCGCCTTCCAGGGCGAGGTAATCCTGAACAACCCCCTGCACATCGTGCTGATTGCCGTGCCGCTGATTGTTCAGACCTTCCTGATTTTCTTCCTGGCCTACGGCTGGGCGAGGCTGTGGAAAGTACGCCACTGTATCGCAGCGCCTGGCGCCATGATCGGTGCCAGCAACTTCTTCGAACTGGCCGTGGCCGCAGCCATCGCACTGTTCGGCCTGCAATCCGGCGCAGCGCTGGCCACCGTGGTTGGTGTGCTGGTGGAAGTACCGCTCATGCTGATGCTGGTCAAAATAGCTAATCGCACCCGGGACCGGTTTCCGGCATAAGCCGCAGAGGCCAGCGCCAGACTTCGGATCATGGCGCTGGCTTCACTCGCACTATCTGTTCAGCCCACCCCCACCCTGCTAATATCCCGCCCACATTTCTGACGCACCGAATCTGACGGAATCCACGCAATGGATGTTTTCCAGGCCCTTTTCCTTGGCCTTCTCCAGGGACTGACCGAATTCCTGCCCATCTCCAGCTCCGCTCACCTGATCCTCACCCCGGCGCTGTTCGGCTGGACCGATCAGGGCGTAGGCTTCGACCTGTCGGTGCACGTCGGGACCTTACTGGCGGTTGTGCTCTATTTCCGGAGGGATGTTTTTGGTATTGCCCGGGACGGACTGATTTCCGTCAGCCGCCGCAAAATCGTTGGCCAGGGCGCCCTTGCCTGGTACCTCGTCATCGGCACCATCCCTGCGGGCCTGGCCGGCCTGGCGTTGCTGGATATGATCGACAACGAACTGCGGGCGGTGGAAGTCATCTTCTTCACCACCCTGTTCTTCGGCCTGCTCCTCGGCCTTGCAGACTGGTTGCCCAAACGTCAGCGCACCCTCGACAAACTGAACTGGAAAGACGCCGTCCTGGTTGGCATCGCCCAGGCCATGGCCCTCGTCCCCGGCACCTCCCGTTCCGGCGTAACCATCACCGCCGGCCTGTTCCTGGGCATGACCCGCGAAACCGCCTCCAGGTTCTCATTCCTGTTGGCAATCCCCATCATCGTGCTGGCATCAGCCGTGAAACTGCTGGAAGTGGCAACTTCGGATGTGATCGTCGACTGGAGTGGTTTTCTGATTGGCGGGGTGACTTCATTCCTGATGGCCATTACCGCAATCCACTTCTTCCTTAAGTGGCTCAACAAGGTAGGCATGTGGCCGTACGTTATCTATCGGATTGTTCTGGCGGGTGTGATTTACGCAGTTCTGATGTAGGCCTGCTTACAATTAGCAGGCCTCGAGAGGCGCATAAGCCAGAACCAGCCACTTGGCGCCCTCATCAAAGTTCACCTGCACCCGGGTATGGTGCCCGCTGCCCTCGGAATTCATCACAATACCCTCCCCAAACTTGGGATGGCGTACCCGCTGCCCCAGGCTGAAGCCTGACTGCTGCGCCGAATCCTGGCTGAACATGCTCTCATTCGGACGCTCGACCATGGCCGGACGGGTGACGGTATTGCGCAGCCGCACTTCCTGCAGACAGTCGCCTGGAATCTCCCGCACAAACCGGGACAACGCATTAAACTTCTCCTGACCGTACAAACGCCGGGATTCGGCGTAAGTAAGCACCAGCTTTTTCATGGCCCGGGTGATGCCCACGTAGGCCAGGCGGCGCTCCTCTTCCATGCGACCAGGTTCTTCCAGGGACATGCCGTGGGGGAACAGCCCCTCTTCCACGCCCGCCAGGAAAACCAGGGGGAACTCCAGACCCTTGGCGGAATGCAGGGTCATTAACTGAACGCTGTCCTCATGGTCCTCGGCCTGGGATTCACCGGCATCCAGAGCCGCCTGAGCAATGAATTCCGACAGCGCGTCCACGCCGTCCTCCACCTCATAGTCAGACAACGCATTGACCAGTTCCTCGAGGTTCTCCACCCGGGCCTGGCCTTTCTCACCTTTTTCGCTGGCGTGATAGTCCTTCAGCCCGCTGTTTTCGATGGTCTGCTTCATCAGGCCATGCAACGAAGCATCGCCCACCATGTCGGAGAGGCCTTCGATGATCGCAATGAAAGACTGCAGCCCGGTTTTGGCCCGGCCTTTAACCTGCCCGGCTTCCAGCAGACGCTCGGCGGATTCCCACAATGAGATACTCTGCTCGGTCGCGTATTCCCGAAGCTCCGCCAGGCTCTTGGCGCCAATGCCACGGGGCGGCACGTTCACCACCCGCTCAAACGCCGCATCGTCGCGGCGATACTGGACCAACCGCAGATATGCCAGGGCGTTGCGGATTTCCTGACGATCATAGAATCGCAGGCCACCGTATACCCGGTAAGGAATGCCCTGGCGCATCAGCGATTCTTCCAGCACCCGGGACTGGGCGTTGGAGCGATAGAGAATCGCGGATTCACTGCGCAGGTTGCCGTCCTGCACCCAGGCAGAAATGCTGTCGGCAATGTAGTTGGCTTCGTCCTGCTCGTTGAACGCCGCGTACAGGCTGATCGGTTCGCCTTCCGGACCGTCGGTCCAGAGCTCCTTGCCCAGCCGGCCCTGGTTGTTGGCGATCACCGCGTTGGCCGCCTTCAGGATCATCTGGGTGGAGCGGTAATTCTGCTCCAGACGCACCAACCGGGCATTGGGGAAATCCCGCTGGTACTGCTGGATGTTTTCGACCTTGGCGCCCCGCCAGCCGTAGATAGACTGATCGTCGTCCCCCACCACCGTCATTGGCACGCGATTGCTGGCCAGCACCTGCAGCCAGGCATATTGAATGGTGTTGGTGTCCTGAAACTCGTCCACCAGGATATGCTGGAACCGGCTCTGGTAATGGGCCAGCAGCTCCGGACGATGCAGCCACAGTTCATGGGATCGCAGCAACAACTCGCCAAAATCCACCAGACCACCCTGCTGGCAGAGTTTTTCGTACTGGCGATAGATCTTCAGCATGATCGACAGGAAATGGTCGCCCGGATTCTCCTGGATGTGATCCGCCCGCAGCCCCTCGTCCTTCTGGCTACTGATAAACCACTGGGCCTGCTTCGGTGGCCACTTGCTCTCATCAATCTGGTTTTCCCGTATCACCCGCTTGATCAGTCGCAGCTGGTCGTCGCTGTCCAGAACCTGGAAGTTCTCCGGCAGCCCAGCATCTTTCCAGTGCGAACGCAGCAGTCGGTGCGCGATACCATGAAAGGTGCCGAACCAAAGGCCGCGGGCCGGAATGTCCATCATCTGCTCGATGCGGTAACGCATTTCCTTGGCGGCCTTGTTGGTGAAGGTCACCGCCAGGATTCCAGTGGGCGGCACCCGATCCACGGTCATCAACCAGGCGATCCTGTGCACCAGAACACGGGTTTTGCCACTTCCTGCGCCGGCCAGAACCAAAAGGTGATCGTTCTGAGCGGTAACAGCTTCACGCTGGGCATCGTTCAACGGATCGATGATGTGGGAGACGTCCATAAAGAATCGGTTCGCTACTGGTTAAATAAACAGGTTGTTGAGTATAACAGGAGAAAAGAGGGATTTCTTTGGGGTCTGGGTTAGCCCTTATCCAGGGAGGAACGCACGAGGGCGGGGCTCTGTTCAGGACACGCTACGAGCACATCCATGTGCGCTTGGCTGTGGCCATCCTTGGCCACAGACAGTCCTGAACAGAGCCCCGCCCCCGCGCTTATCTCGCTTTGGAGATGGCTTCTCTGTTAAAAACCTCTTGGTACAGTCTGCGCTTCTACAAACTCGAACAGACCTTCCAGGCCGCCTTCACGACCGATGCCGGAGGCCTTCATGCCACCAAACGGCGCTTCCGGTGTCGGGCCGGTGCCGGTGTTCCAGCCACAGTGGCCGAAGCGAAGGCCGGCAGCCACACGCTGGGCGCGTTCGGCATCGTTGGTGAACACGTAGGAGGCCAGGCCGAACTCGGTGTCGTTACCGGCTTCGATGACTTCCTCTTCCGTGCGGAACAGGGCCATGGGNACCAGCGGGCCGAAGGNTTCTTCCTGGTAGCAGGACATCTCCCGGTTCACACCGTGGACCACGGTGGGCGGGAAGAACAGGTCGTTGCCAAGATCTTCCGGTTTCTTGCCGGCAACCAGGGTGGCGCCTTTTTCAAGGGCGTCCTGTACGTGGCGTTTGACCTTGTCGTAGCCGGCCTGGTTGATCAGCGGGCCAAGATCCACGTCGCCATTGATGCCGTCACCGACGGTCATCTTGTTAACGCGTTCGGCAAGTTTTTCACCGAAGGCATCGGCCACTTTCTCATGCACGAAGATCCGGTTGGCACAGACGCAGGTCTGTCCGCCACCACGGAATTTATTGGCGATGAGGTTGTCCGCCGCAGCGTCCAGATCGGCGTCGTCGAAGACGATGAACGGCGCGTTGCCGCCCAGCTCCAGGGCCAGTTTCTTGACCTGATCCGCGGTGTCTACGATCAGCTTACGGCCCACTTCGGTGGAACCGGTGAAGCTGAGCATGGGAACATCCGGGCTTTCGCACAGAGCCTTGCCAATCACGCTGGCCTTGCCCATCACCAGGTTAACCATGCCATCCGGAATATCGGTGTGCTTATCCATCAGGCTGAACAGGGCAATCATGGTCAGCGGGGTTTCACTGGCCGGTTTGATCANCGACGGACAGCCGGCCGCCAGGGCCGCAGACAGCTTCTTGGCNATCATGCCAATGGGGAAGTTCCAGGGCGTAATCAGGCCGGTNACACCAATGGGNCGGTAGTGNACCGTCCAGGTNCAGTCTTTCGGCTTTTCCGGAATGGTGTGGGCGTCGAGTGCCTGNATATGCTTGGAGCAGTANTCGAANAACCCGGCGGCATAATCTACTTCACCCTGGGCCTCCTGCAGCGGTTTNCCGTGCTCCATGCAGAGGATGCGGCCCACTTCTTCCTTGTTGGCCTTGAGCGCATCCCGGATGTCTTCCAGCCACTTGCGGCGGGTCTCGATGCTGTAGGGACTGNTCANCCGCAGTGCCGACTTGCCGGAGGCAATNGCGGCGCTCACTTCATCTTCCGACATGGATGCGACCTGGGCGATCACCTTGCCCGTTGCCGGGTTGTAAACATCGAAGGTGTTGCCATGCTCATTATCANTCCAGCGACCACCGATATAGCCGGTCAGCTTTTCCAGCAGGGGTGACTCGATCATCTCGNCTCCTCTTCTGTGATTGGCTCCGCCCCCGTGTGGGGCGCAGTCCAGGTAATCTGGTTGCGTCAGTGTTTTATGTCTTTCATAGTGGATGTTGTATCCCGACCTGTAAAGTCAAGGGCAGGCTTTTGATCATCGCCTGAGTGTGCCTATACTCGGGGGATCAGACACCCAGGAGACCGTACAATGAAGGCATTTTTCCATCCCGCACAGGATGAGCACATTCCACAGACGTACTTTACCCGGGGACAGATGCGCCAGCCCCAGGAGATTCCTGCTCGAACCGGNGAAATGCTGGGCGGACTGAAGGAAATGGGNATNTCTGTGCTGCAGCCTGCGGACCAGGGTGCGGGGCCGATCTCGAAAGTTCACGATCTTGGTTACCTGCGTTTTCTGGAATCCGCCCATCGGCGCTGGAAACAGATGGATGACTGGGGCGATGAGGTCATCTCGAATATCTTTGTACGTTCCCCCAATCACCTGACTGGCATACTGGCGGAGGCAGCCCGATACCAGGCCGATGGCAGTTGTCCGATTGGCGAGCACACCTGGCATGCCGCCTACTGGNCGGCCCAGAGNGCNCTGGGTGCCGCCGACGCGCTTATTGCCGGCGACCGCACGTCCTACGCGGTNTGCCGCCCGCCGGGACACCATGCGCGCCGGGATGCCGCAGGCGGGTTCTGCTACCTGAACAATGCCGCCATNGCCGCCGAGCACATGAAANCNCGGTTCCCCAGGATCGTNATTCTNGATACCGACATGCANCATGGNCAGGGCATNCAGGAAATCTTCTACGATCGNAGCGATGTGCTGTACATCTCNATCCATGGNGACACCACCAACTTCTACCCGGTCGTCAGCGGCTTTGAGAACGAACGTGGNGAAGGGGAAGGTTTTGGCTACAACATCAACATGCCGATGCCCCACGGNTCAACGGAAGANGATTTCTTCGCAAAACTGGATGAAGCCCTGGCGGCCATCAAACTTTTCCAGCCGGATGCCCTGATCCTTGCCCTCGGCTTCGATATCTACAAGNACGATCCACAGGCCAAGGTGTCAGTCTCTTCCGAAGGGTTCTGCAAGCTCAGCACCCATGTGCGTCAGCTGGGGCTGCCGACGCTGGTAGTGCAGGAAGGCGGTTACGATCTGGAGGCTCTGAGCGAGAACGTCCAGCAGTTCTTCAAAGGTCTGGCAGGCTGACGCTTCAGGCTGCGGGCACGTAAACCTTCACGTTTTCNTGCCCTTCGGCCTTCAGATGCCCGGCGTGCATGCGGCTCATGGTGCCGCGATCGCANTACANCAGGTANTGCCGGTTCGCCGGCAGTTCTGGTATCTGCTGGTTCAGCTCATAGAATGGAATCTGCAGAATCTCGTTGTTGGTCAACATCAACGGTGACTGCTCGCCTTCCGAGGGGTGACGCACGTCGATGATCACATCATCCACCGAGGGTGTCTGCACNAGCTCCACTTCCTCTGGCGTTACCGTGGTTTCCAGCAACCGGTTTACCGGCGTTTCCTCACGTGCCTCAATGGCGTTTGCCAGAACCGCGGCGTCCATTTGGGCCTCGTCTTCTTCCACCCGNTGCAGCTTGGCCCGGGTGGCAGGCTTCTGGGAGATCACTCCGCAGTATTCAGGCATGGTTCGTGCGAAAGATTCCGTGCCGATTTCCCGCGCGATGCGGATAATGGATTCCTTGTCCATGGANACCANCGGGCGCAGAACCACCTCGTCACTGGCCCTGTCTACCACGTTGAGGTTGCTCAGAGTCTGACTCGATACCTGGGCGACGGCATCGCCGGTTACCACGCCCACTGAGTTGTTCTTGCGAGCAATCTCGGCAGCTGCCATCAGCATCTGTCGTTTCAGNACCACCCCCCAGTGACGGTGATTCACCGATCGCATGATTTCGGCAACCACGCCCTCGAAGGGTACCGAGATAAACTTGGCGCTGTGAGAGGCGCCATAACGGTCCCACAGGTAGTGCACCACCTGGCGAACACCCACCTCATGGGCNGTGCCNCCNAGNTTGAAAAACAGAAAATGACTGCGCANNCCNCGACGCATCATCAGGTAGGCGGCCACCGAAGAGTCGTAGCCNCCGGAAATCAGAGTCAGCACATTCTCGACACTGCCCAACGGATAACCGCCNAGNCCCCGATGNCTGCGATGGGCAATATGGAACTGGTCGCCGTGCACCTCAATGCGNACCTCGACCTCGGGTGATTTCAGATCAACACCCCGGGCCCCNGATGCCTGCATGAGGGCGGCTCCGACNGTACGCTCAAGATCAATGGAGCGGAANCTGTGTTCGCCATGNCGNCGGGCCCTGACNGCAAACGTCTTGCCANTCAGACGCTCCGAAAAAGCCGCTACCGCCTTTTCCGCAACATCCTCAAGACTGACAANGGGNAATGCCCCGATCTCCTGAATGGTNGAGATNCCCGGAATACGCAGAAGGGCCTCGATGACAGGNCCGGACAGGCTACGCCCGTCGGGCACAGCCACGTCTACCCGATCCCAACTNCCCTCAACGCGGATTTCAGGATCCAGCCGTGCCAGCAGTTTNCGGATGTTCTGCCGCAGANGACGCATTTGCTGACGGCGGACGGGTTTGCTCTTGATAGCAACTTCCGGAGCGGGACGAATAAGNAGTTTCATAAATCGGAATTTTGTCGGGTGGCGTATTTTATGGAAAGCGCTTAGTCTACCCTTTTGACTGCGTGCCTCAAAATCGGGCATTACCGCAACGTTCAGGAGCTTCACCGTTAATGCAGGAAATGACCATCAATGCCCTGGTCTCCCCCGAGGGCAGTCTTGAGATTCTNTCCAATCATGAAGTCAATCGGCTGAAGGACCGCAGCGAGGGCGGTCTTTACAGGCTGTTTCGTCAATGCGCACTGGCCGTTCTNAATACCGGTATCGAAACAGACGACTGCAAGGCCCTGATGGAATCCCANGCCGACTTTGATGTCCGGCTGGTGCCCCAGCCCCGNGGACTGAAACTGGAACTGATCAATGCGCCCGCCCACGCGTTNGTTGATGGNCANATGCTCCGCGCGATTCGTGAGCATCTGTTTTCAGTTCTGAGGGACATTATCTATTCGTATTCGATCCCGCAGACGGCCGCAGGTTTCCGCCGTGACGATCCCGAGGATCTGACCAACTATGTCTTTCACATCCTGCGCAATGCCCGGGTGCTTCAGGCCGGGCGGCAACCGGATCTNGTNGTCTGTTGGGGNGGCCATTCCATCGGGCATGANGAATACCAGTACAGCAAGGATGTCGGTCATCAGCTGGGCCTCAGAGCCCTCAGCATCTGCACCGGGTGCGGCCCCGGTGCCATGAAGGGCCCCATGAAGGGCGCNACCATTGGCCATGCCAAGCAGCGGGTTAAAAACGGCCGCTANATCGGTATTACCGAGCCCGGCATTATNGGCGCGGAGGCCCCNAACCCCATNGTCAATGAGCTGGTTATCATGCCGGACATTGAAAAACGCCTGGAAGCTTTCGTNCGCTGCGGCCACGGNGTCATTGTGTTCCCGGGCGGTGTCGGTACCGCCGAGGAAATTCTCTACNTGCTGGGCATCCTGCTNCATCCGGACAACGTCGANNTGCCCTTCCCGGTGGTATTTACCGGCCAGCAGGAGAACGCNGAATATTTCGAGATGATCGACAAGTTCATCCGGAANGCNCTGGGGGACGAAGCCGCCAGCAANTACGAGATCATTATNGACGATCCGGNGCGCGTGGCCCANACCATGAAAAAGGGNATGAAGGAGGTNGAGACTTTCCGGCGCGCCATGCAGGATGCNTACTACTTCAACTGGATGCTNAAGATNGACCCGGTATTCCAGTTACCGTTCGAGCCCAATCACGACAACATGCGGGCGCTTGAGCTTCNCNGGGACCAGCCNGTGCACCTGATTGCCGCNAANCTGCGCAAGGCATTCAGTGGCATTGTTGCCGGCAANGTNAANGAAGGNGGNATNCGNCAGGTNNAGGAGAAAGGGCCGTTCGANATNGCNGGNGANCCGAGCCTGATCAAACCACTGGANGCAATGCTGGAGCAGTTTGTGGCNCAGAACCGNATGAAGCTTCCGGGGTCATCNGCCTACANNCCGAGCTATCGCATCGTCAGCGGAGCGGCCTGAGCCGCNTCGCTGACANAGCGGGNNNTTACTTGCCGCCGTCTGCNGGCAGACTGGCATAGTAAGCNGCCAGNTTNGCGATATCNNNGTCNCTCANNCCNGTNGCCTGNCCCTGCATGATNGCNGCCTGNCCNCCNGANCGCTGCTTGTTCTTGTAGGCNTTNAGNGNAGANACCAGNTANTGCTCGTTCTGGCCCGCCAGNTTCGGATAGGTCGGAATCTGNGCNATACCGTTCTGGCCATGGCAAGCAGCACAAACAGCCGCCTTGGCNTTNCCNGCTTCAGGNTCGCCAGCAGAAACTACAGCAGGCACAGCAGCGCCAAGCGCAAAAATNCCCGCAACAGCGTAGTGTTTCAGATTCATTGTCNTTACCCTCTCATCATCGTTTTCAAGATNTTCAGGCCGGTTCGGAAGCCGGACAGTAAACTNACTAGCACTTATAGCACAGAGCCGGNGAACCTCAAATGCGATAGGTCAAGNACNTCCTTTCGACGTTCGTCCTCTTTTCTGTTCTGGCTATNANGGTGAAAGTACGTTCGATTCCGTATCCAAGATTGATTTAATTCTCCGGAGATAACCTCAATGTCTGTAGAGGCCCAGGAACTTGCCTGTCAGGAAGGCCACATTGGTGTNCTGACNCTGAACTCCCCAGGCACGCTCAACGCACTGACCGAGCGCATGATCGAGCAGACCCAGGAAATCCTTGACCGCTGGGCCGACNACGACCGGATCTGCATCGTGGTNATNCAGGGGGCGGGCGAGAGAGCCTTCTGCGCCGGCGGTGATATCCGGGAACTTTACGATACCATGCTCACGTCCGAGGACCGGGACAAACCNGCACGGGTTTTCAACCGCGAATACCGGATGGATTACAGCATTCACCGCTTTCCNAAACCTGTNCTTGGCATTGCCCACGGCGTGGTGATGGGTGGTGGACTTGGCGTGTTTGCNGGCTGCCGGTATCGGCTGGTGACNCCGGATGTCACCCTGGCCATGCCCGAGATCGCCATCGGTCTGTTTCCCGACGTNGGCGCCAGCTGGTTTCTGAATCGNCTNCCCGGCCGGCTGGGNTTGTTCATGGGTTTGACCGGCGCCCGCCTGAACGTAAGCGATACCCTTCGGGTTGGCCTCGCGGATATGGCCATTCTCCAGGAAGACCGGGAACGTTTGCTCGACCGCCTGGNGTCAGAGCGCTGGACCGGGCAGACCGCTGCCGATGACAACCGCCTGTTCCGCTTACTCAATCAGATCCAGACACCGGATTACCGGGCTCTTCCACCCAGCAATCTTGCTACGCACGAACAGCGGATTGCCCGGNTGAGCGCCGGTGATGAACTGCCNGAGATTGTCGATCAATTGCTGACNGCCGANGTGGACTGCGACTGGTGGCATGCGTGCATGAACACACTGAGAACCGGATGTCCGGTGTCGGCNTGGCTGGTGTGGACNCAGTTGAAAAAAGCCCAGCAGATGTCCCTGAAGGATATTTTCCGGATGGAACTGGCNATGGTCTCGGAATGCATCCGGCGTCCCGATCTGGCNGANGGAATNCGGGCNCTGGCNATCGACAAGGANCGNCAGCCNAAATGGAGTTACCCGAGCGGTGGCCGATGTGCCGGAAGACGTGGTTGCGGCTCATTTCACCCCGGAGTGGGATGACGAGACGGATCCGATGGGCCTGGAGTAAGCCGGTCGGCGCTAGAACTCGGCGCCCGCCTGCACCAGCAACATTTCCAGATCCCGATTGTTGGTGGCGCGGGCAACGTCCAGTGCCGTTTGGCCATCGCTCGCCTCGTAATTGACGTCGGCTCCGGCCGCCACCAGCCTCTCCGCCGTCAGCAAATCCCCGTTGGCCACGATTTTCATCAGCAGGGATTCGCCCCCCTGACTCACGTTGACGTTGGCACCGGCTGCCACCAATACCTTCACCACCGACAGATGGCCGTTTTCCGCCGCCCGCATCACGGGGGTATACCCGTACTGGTCACTGGTGTTCACATCGGCGCCGGCCGACAACAACAGCTGCACGCGCCGCTTTTCACCATTCCCGGCGGCTGAAACCAGCATTGCATCCGCCTCGGCCAGGGCCTCGGGGCTCAGAGCAACCGGTTGGTTCGGGGAGGCGCAGGCGGACAGGAAAACAACAAGCGGAAGTAATATCAGCAAAAAACGGAAGGCGCCGGTTCCCTTGGCCATAACAAACAGTCTCTGTGGATCTCGTTGAAAGGATACGAGAGCCCATTCTGGGCAGACACCGGCGGAAATTAAATCGAGCGAGTCACAAACCCGGGCCATCCTTCAAAAGATCACGCACCACCTGTCGCAGACGATCTTCGCCTTCTCTCTGGCCCAGGCAAAGCCTGTCCGCCTGCAGCGCGGACCAGGGCCGCCCCTGAAGAACACCCTGGCACCAGACCGCAAGCGCCTCATGGCTTTTCAGCCACGCCATGATCCCCGGCACCTGACTCAGCTTCCGCAATACCGGGACAGTAACCTGAAAGCCACGATGCCCATTGGCGAAATTGCTCAGATCCCGCAAATCATCCTTGTCCAGCGTCGGCCCGGTGGGCAGATCGGCGGTTATCCCGGCCAGCAATGTTGGCTCCAGCCCCTGCCAGTTGCCGGGCAAGAGAGTAAGCCAATGATCGGCCAGGCGGTTGCGGATGCGCCCTTCCAGATCGCGACCAGCCTGCGAAAAGCCGGCCACCATCTGCAGTGGGTATTCGCCACTGGATGCTTCCTGCTGCAAGCCAACCCTGACCACATGCAGACCGCAGGTCTGCCAAAACGCGAGCAGGTCAGCGCTGCCACCGAAGCTGGTTCCGAGGTAATCAACATCCTGCTCGGCGGCATACGCCCTGGCAGCCTGCACCATGCTTTGGCCAATGCCCGCGCGTCTGACCTCGTCTGATACTGCAATGCGGACAACCCTCAGACCCCGCAGGACCGCGGCCTCGGGATAGCCGCTGTGGCTGGCCAACGATTGCGGCAGCAGATGGCCCCGTATTCGCCGGGTACCCAGACTGACCTGCTGTGCCAGCTCATCCGGAAGGCCACCTTCGAGCGCGCACCAGAGCACACCAACCGTCTGATCGCCAATTCGCGCGCGCCAGCTACGGGCGGCCGGGTCATCCAGCCACTGCCTCAGATCAGCGGGGCTGGTCCGGTAATGGGCATCCACCAGCAACCCAAAGGCACGGGACAGAGCTTCGTCACTTGCCGTTGCCGGCTCCCAGGGTTCGATGACCAACTCGCCGGCGCTGTATTCAGTTTTACCGGGCAAGCGACCACCGTCGGCCTCCAGCAAAAAGAGTCGGCTAATCAGGGCTTCCAGCGGATCGTTCATGGACCAGCGTACCGGCTCGCTCAACGTTACCGACTGCCACTGGGGCGTTGATTGATCAAGGACCTGTCGAAAACGAATGGCAAAGCCCCGGCCAGCCCCTTCGTAACCATGAACCGTGGTGGCGAACGCCACTCTCGGCCAGCCGAGCAGAACCGATTTCAGCAGCGGCGCCGGAATCGCTGCTGCCTCATCCACCAGGACCACTTCGGCTTCCGGCCGCAAAGCCAGCAAGTCACGCACCGGCATAAACCTCAGGCGGCCACCGGTTCGGGAGGCGAGTATCCCCGGGCTGGCTTCGGCCAATTCGTCCCCGAGAGACTCACGGGCGTGGCGAAAGAGGGTCTCCACATTCTGCTCCGAGGGCGCGGTAACCACGATGTCCTGCCTGCCTTGGCGCAACAATTCGGCTGCAGCCATGCCCATCGCCGCAGATTTGCCACGGCCCCGGTCCGCCGTCACTACCAGCGGCCGGCGCCGTCGGCCCAGGCCAAAACGGACGAGGCGCTGAACCAATTGTTCCTGATCCCGGGTGGCGGCGATTCGAAAGCGTTTCTCAGGCAGGGGTGGAACCGGCGGCCGTGATTCCGGACGGTCGGGCGACACCCGGATGACCGCATCATCGTCGGCAAGCAGGTCGGCCATGCGGGCAGCAAACGGATGGTTCGGACCATGCTCCAGACCGGTTCTCGAGTAATCGGGATCCGCAAAGCGGGACCACTCTGCCAGCGGCGGCATCAGCCAGAACAGCAGGCCACCAGCGGTGAGCGCACCCGAGAGCGCGGCAAAGGCATCCGGAGGATTGCCGTGCCAGCCATCCCAGACGATAAGCGAGACTTCACACCCGAGCCACTTTCGAGCCCCGGGAGGCGTGACCCGGGTCAGCCGGGTATCGGGGCTATGATCCGCTGGTCCCGTCCATAGGCCGCTCTGTATTTCCAACCCGGGTAACAGACCGGAAAGCCACCTGAGGTTCTGTTCCCGATCACCCTCAAGCAGAACCAGTCGGCGTTCACCGTTGGCGGTGAGGCTGTCCTGCAGGGCACGCCATGCGGACGGATCCGCTTTGGCATCGGGTCCGGAATGGCTCATCAGCTAAGGTCGGCACCATGAGACTTGAGGTCGTCCAGGGCGCATTTTTCAAGGGCAGCCCGATGGGTAGCCCGCAGTCGGACCCTGGGGGCACAGCCGGCTTCAAAGGCTTCCTGCCACCGGCCGGCACACAGGCACCAGCTATCGCCCGCTTTCAGGCCTTCGAAGCCGAATTCAGGCCTGGGGGTGCTGAGGTCGTTGCCTTGGGCTTTGGAGAATTCGAGGAATTCGTCGGTTACCACGGCGCAGACGGCGTGCAGGCCAAAATCATCCGGGCCGACGTTGCAGCAGCCATCGCGGTAAAAGCCGGTGATCGGGTCTTTGCCGCAGGTTTCGAGTTTTTCGCCAAGTACGTTTACCGATTCGGACATTTCCATGTTTAAGACCCTTTCGCTCTCATGTTTTGATCGCAATTATGCGGGAGCGGTATCCGCTCTACCAGCAGGCCGTTACAATACCGGCCATGCCGACCGAACCCCAAATTCCTGAGACCACCAACCTTCCGGATTTCCTCACCGATGAGCAGCGGGCGATTATCACCGCGGGCTATGAGCATTCGGTGATTACCGCCGTGGCTGGCAGTGGCAAGACGTCGACGCTGGCGTGGCGGATACGGTATCTGCTTGAGCAGGGGCATGACCCGGACCGGATGCTGGTGTTGATGTTCAATCGCAGTGCCCGGGTGGATTTCGAGCGCAAGCTGCAGGAGGTGTGTGCTCAGAGTGGGCTGGCGTTGCCGGAGATCCGGACCTATCACGCCATGGGCTTGCGGCTGTACAAACGGTTTGTGCGGGAGGGCTATCTGCCGGGGTTTTCAGACAAGATTCTGACCGAGCAGGAGATCAGTTTTCAGGCCTGGCAGTTAACCCGGCGGCTGGCGCCGGAGGATCTGGCGGATGAGATACGGCGCAACAAGAAGGATTTTGTCGAGACGGCGACGGGGTTTATTGATCTGGTAAAGACAACGCTGTCACCGGCGGAGATCGTGTTTGAGGAGTTGGGGTATTCGGACAAGCACAAGTACCTCATTGATCTGTTCCACAGCTTCGAGCAGTGGCGTAAAAGCCAGGGCCGGATCAGTTATGCCGACATGCTGTACGAGCCGGTGATGGCGATTCACCAGAATCCGCCGTTGCAGCGGCTGGTGGGCAACAAGATGGATCTGATTCTGGTGGATGAGTACCAGGACACCAATGAAATCCAGCACCTGCTGCTGCGCTACGTGGCTGGAGACCGGGCCCGGGTGACGGTTGTTGGCGACCCGGACCAGACGATCTACGAGTTCCGGGGCGCAAAGCCCGAGTTTATTCTCAAGCGGTTCAGCGATGAGTTCGAAAGCCCGCTGGAGCAGACGCTCAGCTATACCTTCCGGTACGGCCATCGCGTCGCTTTGCTCGCCAACCATCTGATCTGCCACAACACCGGTCGCAAGGATGTGCTTTGCCATTCCCACGCTTCCACACCCGGCACGGAGATCACCCTGCATCGGTCGGAAAGCGATGCCGATGCCGTGCTTCAAATTCTTCAGGGCCAACCGGAACCGGCTCTGGCAGGCACGGCCATACTGTTCCGGGTCTGGAGTCAGAGTGTCCCTATCGAGCTGAAGTTGCTGGCTCGTCAGATTCCCTACCGGATTGATGCCGGCAAGGGCGCGCTGTTCAGCCGGGAAGTTCAGGCGATCACTGCCCTTCTGATGGTGGTGACCGGGAAACTGGAAAACCTGCCGGACGAGGATCGCCTGGAGCTGGCACGGCAGTTGTTGCGCTTTCCTCATGTGGGTCTGAAAGAGCCGGAGCTGGAGCAGTTGGCGCGTTTCCTGGCAGGATTTTCCAGTGGCTGGCACGAGCGTCTGCTGGCGATGGACTTCGACGCGCTGGCGCCCATGGCCGCCCGCAAGCTCCGGAAACTCGGCGAAGTGCTTGCCCAACTGCGCAGCTACGGAGGTCCGGTTGCAGGACTGATCAGCGTCTATGCCGAGCACACTGATCTTTACGAGGGCATCCGCAGCCTGGCGCTGACGCATGAGAGTGCCGAGGAACGGATCGATACGATACAAGGATTCCGGCAGTACCTTAAAAGCCTTGATGTCACAGCTGAAGGCGCCTTGGAACACCTGAAAACCCTCAAACAACAGGCGGGAGAAAAACAGCAGGGTGGGGTGCTGCTCTCAACGATTCACCGCACCAAGGGTCTGGAATGGCCAACAGTTATCATTCCCGGACTACAGGAGAAATACCTGCCGTACAGCCCCCGCCCCCAGGACAATGCCAGAGCATTTCTGGAAAGCGAGCGACGGCTGCTGTATGTGGCCATGACACGCACACGCCAGCAGCTGCACCTGATCACCCGACCGGCCAGCAAGCAACCGCACCTGGACGGCGATCTGGGCCCAAGCCGTTTCGTGGAAGAGTGCTGTTTTGAACTTGCCGAGGAGTTCGGTCGCTGGCTGGATGATCGATCTCCGGCAGAAACATCAACCATTCGGTTAACTGCCCCCCTGACACCGGTCAGCCAGCGTTACGCCGACCGGGAGAGCGTCACCCTTGAAGGCCAGGCGGCAACATTCGAAAACTCAACGGAACCACTCTGGCATCAAAAACGTCTTGGCCACGCGATCTTTGGTCCCGGCTCGGTGGTCGCCGAAGATGAGAATTCTTTCGAGGTACATTTCGACAACGGCGAGGTGCTTAACTTCAGTAAAAAAAGCGCGCATCTGTATTTTTCCGCTCTGGCCTGAAACGACCTCGGGGTCGTAAAGGTCAGCTGGGTACAATTGCGGACGTAACAATCCGTATCATTTTTTTGTTTTTTTTGGCCTACTGGCCTAAATTCCGGGTATACAAGCACTTTTCATGTGGAAGTGCGGTACCACAACGATAACGAACAGGAGGTTCTGCATGAACGTCATGCGTCCGATTTCCGCGGCTGTACTGGCCGCTACCCTGGCAACCCCGGCCATGGCCGATCGTCAGGAAACCGTTTACATCAACCCGTTTGCAGGTTTTCAGCTGTTTGACGACAAGCGCGATCTGAGCGAAACCGGCACCTTCGGCGTTGGTGTGGAATACCGCTTCCGTCCCCACTGGTCGGTGGAGGCGCTTTACTCACGTGCCGATGCAGACCGCAAATACGTGCCGGGCGAATCGGAATTTGATGAAGTTCGGGTTGACGGTACGTATTACTTTGCAGGGCCGGACGAAGCCTGGAACCCATACGTTTCTCTGGGCGCAGGCCATGCAGACTTTGGTTCGGACAACAGTGGCGTTCGCACCGCGGGCAGCAACCATGACGAAACCCGAGTGAACGTGGGTACCGGCTTCCGCTACAACATCAGCGACGCCGTATCACTGCGCGGTGACCTCCGTGAATTCCACGGCATTGATGAAAGCACCTTCGACACTCAGGTCTCTCTGGGCATCAGTTTTGCGTTTACCCGCACCGTGGCGCAAGCAGCGCCGGCGCCTGTGCGCCCGGCAGATGCAGATGGTGATGGCGTGCCGGATTCGCGGGACCAGTGCCCCGGCACCCCGGCAGGCGCAACCGTTGACAGCAATGGCTGCGAGCCGGATTCGGATCGCGACGGCGTGGCCGACAGTCGTGACCAGTGCCCGGACACACCGCGCGGTGCGGAAGTAAACAGCCGTGGATGTGAGCTGGACAGCGATAATGACGGCGTGGTCAACAGCCAGGATCTGTGCCCAAATACGACCGCAGGCGCAGAGGTTGATGAGACAGGTTGTGAAGGTGTAACCGAGACCATCGAAACCTTCACCATTGAAGTCCAGTTCCCGAGCAACAGTTCGGTCATCGGCAATGCCTACGATGCGGAGATCCGTCGCGTCGCTGACTTTATGCAGGAAAACCCCGAAACCATCGTGGAAATCGCCGGTCATACCGACAGCCGTGGCGCTGCCGACTACAACCAGTTCCTGTCCCAGCGTCGCGCTGAAGCAGTTGCTGGCCGTCTGACCGGGCCTCTGGGTGTTGATCCGGCACGAGTGGAAGCCGTAGGTTACGGTGAGGAGCAGCCGATCGCATCCAACAACACAGCGGACGGCCGAGCTGCCAACCGCCGGGTTGAAGCGCGCATTCAGGTTCGCCGTTAATTTAAGGTTTTACCTGAGTGGTTTGAAAAGGCGCCTTCGGGCGCCTTTTTTTGTTTCTGCAAAAATGCGAGGAACCGATGCTCAGAGCCATGGCACTGATCTTCACGCTCTCTGTTCTGGCAGTGCCGGCGCAGTCCCAGGTTTTTCGCTGCGAAAAAGACGGCAATACGGTGTTCTCGGACCAGCCCTGCGGCGAGGATGCTGAATCGCTTGAGCTACGGGATAACCGCATTGGCGGCAGTTTCAATCAGAACCTCCCGGTGCAGGAGTCCCCTGATCCAGAAGAGCAGACCGAAGAGTCAGAACAAGAAAAAGAGGCCGGCACATGCCGTTTTATCAACTCTACCGATTTGCGTCGTTATCTGGTTCGTGAGCAGGTGGTGCGAGGCATGACCCGTGACAACGTGCGCCGTGCTTTCGGCAACCCTCCTGAGACCTACACCAGCCCCCAGGAAGTCTGGATCTACCAGACCAGCTATTACGGCGCGCTCTATGAGCTGACCTATGTGTATTTCAGGGATGGCTGTGTTGAACGGGTTGAGTACCGGAAACCCTGACCGCATCAAGCAGCAGGTTGCGGGGTGTCAGTGAACGGTCGCAGAAATGCCCCAGCCTGACCCTGTACCCCTGTTCTTCCAGAAAAAGCGCGTAATCCAACACCATCCAGAGTTCCAGAGGGCGCCGGAACAGATGCCTGACCAGCTCATGGCGGCGAACCTCGGCCAGCCGTTGCACGCCAAACGCCTGCCAGTGATCAAAGTCCACCGTATCGAGTAATCGGAGCTGTTTTTTTGCCGCCGCCCAACGGCAAAAGGCGGGAAAGCCTTTGTTCAAAAGGCGGGGCGGATTCGAAGGAACCGGCAGATACTCATCACACCCACGAAGTTGCCGCTGCAGACCATCAAATCCCAGGCGCCACTGGCTGACAAGGCGGGTCTGTTCCCTCACCCGGGCCGGTGCCGTCACGGTTTCCTGAACCGCAAGCCGAAGATCGTTACGGCTCGGCTGCAGCGCTTTTGGGTGATCCGCCGCCCGCTGTGAAAGCGGCCGGTAGTGTTCCATCTCGGTGAGGTGGTAGCAGCAGGGCGAGACGCTCAATCTTGGCAACCCGGCTTCACTGCCTCGCTGCAGCAACTGCCGGTGCAGATCGCCACAAGCATGCAGTGCAACACCGTGGTGACGGCTGGGAAGCGACAAATCCTCTGCCATAACATCCTGGCAGCGGATCGACACGGGATCTCCGAACTGTTGTGCCAGTCGGTTGCCATCGCGCACCAGCTCCGGATTCCACTCGAAACCCTGTATCTCACTGGGGCAAAACGGCGCCAGCGTCCTGGACAGATGGCCCTTACCACAACACCAGTCCAGGGCGGGGTGTTCCAGCGGTGTCAGTGCCGCCGTAAAGGCGCCCGACTGCAGGCGTTTCCGACCGGGCATATCCGTGGCCCGGATTTCCGGGAGAGTCGCCTCTGATGCCTTTTCGGGTGCCGGTAACAGCTCCGGCAGTTGAACCATGTCGGCGTAACGGTCGAGGGACGGCAACCATGAGGCAACCCGAGCCGCCAACTCAACCGGGCTGCCATCCAGTTGCTGGCATTCCCCATCGGTTAGTTCCGCCAGCATGGTGCCCAGTTCCGGATAACGACGCGCCCAGGCAGGCTCCGGCGTCATGAACGGCGCCGGTTGCCAGAACTCGGAATGCTGTACCAGCCAGTCGTTCAGCTGCTGCCAATGCTGGTAAAAAGATTCCGCGCCGTGGTGTAAACTCGCCGCCGGAGGTAACGTCATGCAACTGGCCTTTGTACTTGTTGAACCCAAGGTTCCGGAAAACGTCGGTGCAGCTGCCCGTGCGCTGTGCACCATGGGCTTCGGCGAACTGTGGTTGGTCAATTCCGATCTGCACACCCGCCCGGAAGCCCACTGGCTGGCCCATGGCAGCGACCATATCCTGGACAATGCGCGCATTTTCCCCGATCTGGCTGCGGTAAGAAACTCCGTAGACCTGCTGATGGGGACCTCCGCCAAGACCCGGCATCAGCGCCAGGATTGGCACGGCCCCTCAGATCTGCGGAAGGTTCTGGCCACGAAGGGTGCGTCCGTGGCAACCGCAGCACTGGTGTTTGGCCGGGAAGATCGCGGGCTGTCCAATGAAGAGCTGGCTCTCTGCGATCTGTTAACCGGCATCCCCATGAAGGTCACCTACCCCTCCCTGAACCTTGCCCAGTCGGTGATGCTCTATGCCTGGGAAATGTCCGGACTATCGGTCGCTACGGAGAGCCAGATTGAGCCCGCAGGTGAACATCGTCTTGGCGCGCTTCGTGGACGACTCGAAACCTTGCTACCGGAACTGGACACACCGCCTGAGGGAAAACTGTCCCAGTGGGTTTTCGAGCGTTTGCCCTTGTTGTCTGATCGGGATATCGGGTTTGTTCATACGCTGTGTTCGAACATTGAGCGCGCTGTGGATTGCAGATCTCAGTCGCGCTCGAATTCCGAGGCGGAGCAGGACGGATAGCCCCTCCCGGGATACGCTGTGAATACGTCCATGTACGCTCGACGAAAACATCCATGTTTTCGACGATCCCGGGAGGGGCTATCCGCCCTGCTCTCGGGCCTTTTGCGCGCACCGGGGTATTGAGCCTACTCCTGGAATCTTCCTGGGCGGAAGGCATCCAGGCAAACGGACGGCTCCTCGCCTTCGATTACCTGGGCGATGACATCGGCACTGCCCGCGGACAGGGTCCAGCCGAAGGTGCCGTGGCCAGTGTTGAGGTAGAGGTTGTCTCGGGGACCGCGGCCGATAATCGCAGGGCCATCCGGGGTCATGGGGCGGAAGCCGGTCCAGGTTTCCGCGGCGTCGAGATCGGCGCAGCCGGGGAACCGGGACTCCACCGATTTTCGGATCGTGGCCAGCCTCGCCTCCGGAATGTCTCTGTTGAAATCCGCTGGCTCGACAAACCCTGTGGCGCGTAATCGATTGCCCAGACGAGTAGAAACCACTTTGTAGTTGTCATCGTGAATGGTGGAAGCGGGGCCTCGTTCCGGGTCCTTCATGGGGACCGTCAGGCTGTAACCTTTTACCGGATAGATGGGCAGTTCGAGGCCCAGGGGCTGAACTAGGTGGTTGGACCAGCAGCCGGCGCTGATCACCACGGCATCCACTTCCAGGGCTTCCATGACTCCATCGCTGTTTCTGACTGAAATTGCGCTGACCCTCTGGTCATCGGCAATCAGCTTTTCCGCTTCCACGTTGTAACGAACCACTATCCCCTTTGCCTCGCAGACTTTAGCGAGTTCCCGGGAAAATTTGTGGCAATCGCCGGTTCCGTCGGTGTCATAGCTCAGGGCGCCATAAAGCGGACCATTGCCAACCATGCCGGGCTCGGCGTCGCGCACCTGTTCGGGTGTGAGCAAACGGGAAGGGATGCCCAGTTCGTTCAGCAATTCATGGGTCGTCCGGTAGCCTTCCAGCGCTTCCGGTGTGCTCGCCAGGTGCAGCAGACCCTGGTGGTCGCCATCGAAGGACAGATCAAGCTCCTTCTCAAGCGCCATGAATCGCTCCCGGCTGTGGATACCGAGGCGCAACATGGCGCGGCGATTCAACCCGAACAGCCCTGGCGACCAGGCGTAACGGAGCGTGGCGAACATGAACTTGAGTGTTTCCACAGACGGCGGAAAGCGTAGCTTCAGGGGGCCATCCTGCTTGAGGATCCAGGGGATGGCCTTGAATACAATCGCGGGATCGGCCCAGGGGTACACCACCCCATAGGATCGCTGGGCCGCGTTGGCCTTGCTGGTCTCGTTGCCGGCCATTGAATGACGTTCCAGCACAGTCACCTGGTGGCCCCGGCGATTCAGTTCATAGGCGGTGGTCATTCCCACCACGCCGCCACCAACAACAGCAATGTGCATGCATTCCTCCCTCATGTTTACTCCACGCCGGTCTTCGCCAGAAGACGCCGGTACTCTTTTAAAACGCTTTCATCTTCTTTCGGATATTCCGGCGCCAGTTTCTGCAATTGCTCAGCCAGTATGGCTGCGACAATCGGGCGCGCCTGGGGCTTCCGATCGCCCGGCACGATAAACCAGGGTGCCTGCTCTGTATGGGTCGCGGCAATGGCTTCCTCGGCAAACGCTTCGTACTCTTTGCGTTTTTCCCAGCCATCGATATCGGACCGATCAAACTTCCAGCGCTTGCGCGGCTTGTCCAGACGCTTGAGAAGCCTCTGGCGATGCTCATCCTCAGACAGGTTGAGCCAGATCTTGATCACCGTGGTGCCCTCTTCCACCAGATGATTCTCGAAGTTCCGGATGGAGCGGTAACGGTTTTGCCAGTTGTAGCTTTCAGGCGCGTGGACCGGCCAAACCCGCTCGGCGATCACCGCTTCATGATGGCTGCGGTTGAAAGCGACCATCTGGCCAAATCCGGGCAGAAACGGCGTTACCCTCCAGAGAAAGTCATGGCGGGTTTCGGTCCCCCTCGGCCGGCTGAACGACCAGGCATGGAAACCAGCGGGGTCGGCGTAGGTTGCCAGAGTACGGATCAGGCTGTCTTTTCCACTGGTGTCCGGGCCGTGGGCAACCAATAGAACCGCCCTGGACTGGTTGGCCCAGAGCCGGCGCTGGTATTCACCGATCTGATCCAGACTGGCTTCCAACCCTGGCAGGGTGGTGTCATCGCCATCCAGAAAAGTCGGGTAATCCCGGAATCTGGGTTTTCCAGGGTCGTAGAGAAAAGAACTGGCAAACGCCGACAATTTCATCCAATGCTCCGTGCAAGTCCCTATGAATGTAATACAGGTCAACAATCGTACAAACTGGTAAACTTGTGAGCTTGAATTCACAGAATAGCAGCCTGGACGCAGGTTGCGATGGAGTGTAGTACCCGGCAATGAGTAAAAAACGTCGCGAGATTCCCGTATTCGATCACCCGATCATCGAAACCCACTGTCACCTGGATTACCTCAAGGACCGTCCGCTCGAGGAAACCCTGGAGCAGGCAAAAGGGGTCAATATCGAGAAAGTGATCACCATTGCGGTGTCCCCGGACAACCTTGCCAGAGTACGCGAACTCAGCCAGGTTGCGCCTTGGGTTTATGGTACTCAGGGGATCCACCCCCACGATGCTGAAAGCTATTCTGATGACGTGGAAGCCGAAATCTGTGCCCACGCCCGGGACGAGAAGATCGTTGCGGTGGGCGAGATCGGGCTGGACTATTTTTACGACAACGCCGACCGAGATGTTCAGCGCGAGGTGTTCCGGCGTCAGCTTCAGATCGCCTGCGACACTGATCGGCCTGTGGTCATCCACAGTCGGGAGGCCGACGAGGACACCATCGAGATCCTTGCCGAGTTTGAGGACACACTCAAACGCCGTGGCGTGATCCACAGCTTCACGTCCGGCCCGGGACTTGCCCGGTATGCCCTGGATCAGGGTTGGTGCCTGGGCTTTAACGGCATCACGACATTCAACAAGGCCGAGAATGTACGCGACATCGTGCGTATGGCTCCGATTGACCAGATCCTTCTGGAAACCGATTCCCCCTTCCTTACCCCGGTACCCTACCGCGGCAAGGAAAACGCACCGTTCTACCTGCCGTTTGTGGCCGAGAAAATCGCAGAGGTGAAAGAACTGCCTCTGGACGAAGTGATTGGCAAGACGTATCACAACAGCCTGAGGACGTTTTTCTCCAGCGAATGATCAAGCGCGCCCCCATTTCCGCACTCAAGGTCGGCATGTACATAACCGACCTGAACAACGACTGGATTCCCCACAACACCCAGCGCAAGCGAGGTGTTATCAAAAAAGAGGAAACCATCGAGAAAATCCGCCGTATGGGCGTGGAGTTCGTCTATATCGATGCCTCGAAGGGGCTCGATACCCAGGACTCGGAAACCGCCGCCGAGGTGGATCGCCGGAATGAGTCGGCCCTGCAAAAGGCGGGTGAACTGACGCCCGGCCTGCGGCCCTATGTACCACTTGCCGAAGAAATGGTCATCGCCCAGCAAATCCACAGCCAGGCCCAGGGGCTGGTGGGCGAGTTCATGAATCACGCCAAGGTTGGCGGCGCCATTGATGTGGCCCCCATCCATCAGTTGGCGGACGAACTACAGCATTCAGTGCTCCGAAATGCCAACGCCCTGAGCTGTCTGGGACGAATCCGGGAAAAAGACAATTATCTGCTGGAACACTCGGTCAACCTGAGTGTCCTGATGTCACTTTTCGGGAATTACCGGGGCCTGTCGTCTGACGTTCTGCACCAGACTATCGTTGGCGCCCTGCTCCACGACCTGGGCAAAATCCTCACACCCGACGAGATACTGCACAAACCCGGCCGCCTGACCCCCGAGGAGTTTGAAGTGATGAAACTCCACGCCCGCCATTCACGGGACATTCTGGCTACCACAGAGGGCATTGGCGAGCTCACCGTCATCACGGCGGCCCAGCACCACGAACGCCTCGACGGCACAGGCTATCCAGAGGGTCTGAAGGGTGATGAGATCTCGGAATACGGTCGCATGGTGGCGATCAGCGATGTATACGATGCCATCACCGCAGACCGGGTCTATCACAAGGGCATGACACCAACACAGGGTCTGAAGAAGCTTCTGGAGTGGAGCGGCACTCACCTCGATCCCAGTCTGGTCAAACAGTTTATCCGGTGCCTGGGCCTTTACCCGGTGGGTTCGCTGGTGCTTCTGGAAAGTGGTCGCCTTGGCGTCGTGGTTGAAGCCAATGACAGTGACCAGAGGCTGCCGACTGTGCGCGTTATGTACCACACCAAATTCCGCATGCCGATCACAGTAGATACCCTCGATCTCGCGAAACCGGGCACACAGGACCGGATTCTGCGAGCCGTTGATCCGGAAACCTACAAGATTGATGTCAGGAAATTCCTCGCCTGAGAACGCTGACAGCCGCGGACAGCTCGGAATAGAGTGGTTCAACAGCTGCTATCAGGAAGATGGATCAGAGAATCGGACATAGCGATTGCGGCCCCGGTGCTTGGCCTGATACATGGCCTGGTCGGCCTGGCGCAGGAGCTGGTCGCCGTCCAGATCCTCTGCCTGCGGGAACAGCGTGTAGCCGATACTGGCTGAAACTTCGACGCTGTGATCGGCAACCCAGACAGGTTCTGCCACCCGCGCCAAAAGACGTACCAACAGGGTCTCAAGAGATGCGTCGTCCTGAACATTCATCACGATGGCCGCAAACTCATCACCACCGAGCCTCGCCAGAGTATCCTCTTGCCGGAGTTCCGAACGCATACGGGCGGCCACCTCGACAAGCAACTGGTCACCCGCCTCATGACCGAAGGCATCGTTTACCGGCTTGAACTCGTCCAGATCAATATAAACCACCGCCAGTTTGCCGCTCTGACGCCGGGTAAGAGCCATGCCTTGCTGCAATCGGTCGGCAAACAGAACCCGGTTAGGCATTCCGGTCAGGGCATCGTAATGGGCCATGATCCGGAGCTTTCTTTCCTGCTCTTTAAGCCGACTGATGTCACTGAAAATACCGACAAAATGCGAGACTTCGCCATGATCGCCACGAACACTGCTCAGTGTTACCGACAAGGTAATCGGCTCGCCATCATTGCGTCTGCTGGAAAACTCTCCGGACCAGAAGCCCTGAGACCGGGCACTGGCGAAAATACCACTGCCTTCCTCCACCGGTAGGGGTGGCAGTCTTCCTATTGCCCGATTGCGGGGCCGGCCGGTTATCGCCAGATACGCATCGTTGGCATCAATCACGATGCCGTGATTATCAGTAATGAAAATAGCCTCGCGGGCGTATTCGAAGACGCTCGCCGCCAGCCGCTGCCGCTGTTCCGCGTGTTTCCGGAGAGTGATTTCATACAGGGAGCAAAGAATCAGAGCTTCCGGTTCGTCCTCGGTGTGGACGGGCGCCATGGTAAGCTCCACCCAGATCTCCGTGCCGTCAGAGCGATTCAGAACCCATTCGCACTGTTCCACCTGACCCGCCGAAACCCGGGCCAGCATGGGCGCCATTTTCTGTCGGGAAATCTGCCCGTCTGGCTGGAATTCCGGCGAAAAGACCGCCAGATCCTTGCCGACCAGTGATTCACTGGAGGTGTACCTGAGCAGGTCAACAGAAGCCCGGTTGGTGTCGATGAAAAGTCCACCGCGGATCAGCAATGCAGCTTGTGGCCAACCCCGGATAAGCTGGCGCAGACGCCTCTGTTCCGCGGCCAGCTGCCGCTTGCTCTTGCCCAGCCAGAGCGACAATGCCACCAGCAACATGAGCAACACCAGAATGGTAAAGACCCAGAGCCGATACTGGTGCAACGCATCCACCCAGGTAAGTTGGGGCACCTGGTCGTAGGGCGTTACCCGCAGAGTGCGAGCCAGGTACTCAACCGACTGGTAGTCTGCGGGCGGCGAAAAACCCGAAATGCCCACTGACAGCGCCACCTCGTCTTCCGGCTCAATGGCAAAAAGCGCCGACGCGATACGACGGACAGCCCGCTCGTTTACATGGGGCAGCGCCACCAGGGGCCATTCCGGGTATAGACGGGTTGAAACAACGTAAGGGAAACCCGCCAGCCGCTGACGGTTCAGAACCTTTACCTTGGTAAACAGATCAGGGTCTTCCTGCGCCATCTGCTCCAGAATGCTGGTTCGGATAAAGCCTACATCGGCATATCCGGAGAGAACCGAACGAACCACTCGGTCGTGGGTGCCCATAAACCGGATCAGATTCACTCTGCGGATATCAATACCGGCATCCATCAGCTCGAGAACCTGGGTCTGGTAGCCCCCGAGGAAATGGACACCGGGCGAGGCAATGGTTTTATCACGGATATCGGCAAGCTGTTCAATGTCGTCGCGCTCGGCCCTGGTAAAGATCACGCCACCAAGACTGCCGGTCGAAGACTGGCCGGAGCGCCTGACCAGAGTCGCCAGAACGCCGGTCAGACTGCGTTCGCTTCGGATCAGTAGAAAATGGCTGGGATTGGTAAGAAAAAAATCGAGCCGGTTGGCGGCGATCGCCCGGCTCATATTCTCCTGATTGAGAACCTCCAGCCTTACGGATATGCCGGTTTCCCTGGACAGGTAGTCCGTCAGAGGCTGGTAACGTTCCTGAAGCACACTGTCCGGCCGATAGGCGAATACACCCATAGTCAGTGTTTCATCGGCACTGGCTGATGCCATCGCCACAAATTCCGTGGCAAACAGAAAACAAAGACAGGCAACAAACCGGCGAATATTCAAGAGACCCTCGCTGGCAGAAACGAAGGATCTGACATGCGCTGGATGCCAGGATTTTGATCAATCATACCCTCTGCCAGCATAAGGCGAGACAGGGATCCGGCCATGGTTTCGATGGGTCCGGCTGCTCTGAGATAACGCTGGTTCGCGGCCAGATCCGGCAGCATAACGCTGGCCAGTGCCATGCGAACCTCGTCCGGACTGATCCCCTGACGGGTGGCAATCCGGTACATTGAGTCGTGCATGCTCCGCACCAGGTGCTGCAGGCCGGTAAAATGTCCGGTCAACAGGTCGCGAACCGCTCTGGAATTGCTCTCTGCCGCTTTCCGGGTCACCACCAGCACATCGAAGATGGTTTCCGGAATGTCGCTACTATCGAAGAGTCTGACGCCTCCGGCGTTCTCTATGAGTGACGCTGTTGGCTCGTAGCACACGGAAGCATCCACTTCACCGCGGGACCAGGCTTGTGCATGCTGGCTTACCGGCAAATCCACTTTTATCACGTCGCTGCGACCGAGCCCCGCTACCTCAAGGATTTTAAACAGCATAACGCCCGAGACGCCGTTCAGCTCCACCGCAATCCGCTGCCCCTTGAGGGCTGTCAATTCCGTGATCGATGGCTTGACCATCAGTACATCGGCGCCGGCGGACACATCAGCGACGGCAACCACAAGCAGTTCCAGCCCACTCGACCGGACCCGTATGGTTTCATCCAGAGTCAGCGCCGCCCCATCAAGCGCCCCTGAAATAAGGGCCTCCATGGAGTCTTTGGCAGACGTGCCCGGCACCAGCGCAACCGTATCCGGCAACCAGTTGAAATCACGGGCAAGGTACAGTGGCTCGTAGCCGATCCAGGGGTGGATACCGAACCTCAGCGGGCCGGGATCGCTGCAACCCGGCAATCCCGCCGCGGACAGTCCGGCTGCTATCGATAGACCAAGGAATTCACGGCGTTGCATCAGGCTCCGGACCGGGCGAAGACATTAACATTTGTCAATAAACGACAGTTTACTGCTTCACATACTACCCGTAAAACCGCAACTTGCCTTGCACCGTGTCAATTTATCCCAAAGACAGGAACACCCCCATCAGCACCGGCGAGAGAAAAGACAGCAAGAAACCGGAGGCGATCGCCACCGGAACACAGGTCAGCCCGCCACTGCTGCGGATAACCGGCAGGGTGAAGTCCATGGCGGTAGCGCCACCATAACCAATAGCCATGGCCGGCCTGTTGGCAATCAACAAGGGGATGATTGCCAGCGCAACAATCTCCCTGAGCACATCATTGAGGAAGGCCACGCCGCCCCAGGCAGGGCCAAGGGCTTCGCCGATGACAATGCCGGACAGCGAGTACCAGCCAAACCCGGAGGCAACCGCCAGGGCGTCGTGCCAGGGCAACCCAAGCCAGGGTATCAACAGGGCACCGGCCACCAGGGAACTGAGCGTCAGAGCCAGTGCAATGCCGAGGCCCTGCCGATTCATCAGCAGCTTGCGCAGCGACAGCCCGGCATTGCGCAACTGCAGGCCGATAAGAAACAGCAGCAACATCAGGGACCAGGTCGCCAGTTGTTCCGCCATGGGCATGTCCGGCAACAGGTAGTAGCCGGCAAGCAGCCCGGCAATAACCGCCACCAGCGGTTTCAGGCCAGCCAGAAAAAGCCGGCGGTATCCGGGGCTGACACTGCCCTCGACCCGCTCGATGGACATTGGCTGCCAGCGGTGGAACATCCAGAGCCCAAACATGTTGGCGACGAAAAGCACCAGCACCAGTGCCAGCACCTGAGTCGCCATGCCACCCAGTTGCGCCGCCAGGCCTTCCATCTGGCCAAGCCCCAGGCCCAGCAGCAACAGGATAAAATAGACCAGGACCTCCACCGTGTAATGGATCACCGTCATGGCACGGCGGTTTTCCAGGGCGATGGCAAAACCAAAAAACAGGGGAGCAAGAATGAGCAAGGCTCCAGTCAGCATGGCGTCCTCGAAAAGAAAAGGGGGTTATCAGGTCAGGGGTTTGAACTGGTCGGGATCGGCATCCGGGGTGGCCTGTTCGCCCTGGGGAGCTCCGATAGTGCGGGCAAGACGCTGGGCGGTAACGGACCAGACCGCATAATCTCCGGGCTTCGGCTCATAGCCTTTTCCCACCATGGTGCCGGCGACGCTCCTGAGAACCGATTCAGCCCGGGCCTGGGTTGGCCAGGGCCCACGGCAGAACTGCCCATCCGGGCGCCCCCGGTCAGGGCCAGCCAGAGCTACCAGGCCCCAATGACCGCCGCCTGCTGGCCGGATGTGCAGCTCGATGCGTTGGCCGTCTTTCACCATGACGAGATCCCGAAGCGGGCTACGGCCGTGGAAATAGTGGAGCTTCATGATGCCATTCTGTCAGTGCAGAACATGCCCTGACCTGTCCTGCACGAGAACCCAGGGTGCGATGACGACCGCCCAGAGTTCCGCATTGCGATCATACCAATCCTGAGCGGTGTCCGGCGCAACCTCACCAACGCGTCCATCGTTCATCCACTGTTCGAAACGGGCTTTGTTATCCGCCGCCAACTCAGTCGCCACTTCAAGCAGATCCAGGTCCGGCGACACCCTGACGACCTGCCCCCTCGCAAAGTAGGTCTGCAGATCGTGCCAGCGGATGCGAGAAGTCTCAAGATTCAGCTTGGCTTTCAATTCGTCCCGGGATGGGGAGGATGACATGACTACCTCATCAGTCTAAACAGGGCTCAGGCTGGCCAGACTACCGGAAATCTCGCCCCACCGCATCTGCCAGAATCTGAGCAATCTGTTCTGAAAGGTTCATGGGGTCAAAGGGCTTCGGTATGACACCGAGCGCTCCCAACGCCTGATATTCCTCGATTTCGGATTTCTGTAGCCTGGCGGTCATAAAGATGACTGGCACTGTCTCCATCCCATCAAGCTCACGCAGTGCCTGCAACGTCGTAGGACCATCCATTCCCGGCATCATAACGTCCAGCAAAATCAGTTCCGGCTCGAATTCTGGGGCTCTCTCCACAGCCTCAGCGCCGGACTCGCAAATCGCCGTTAAAAAGCCGCCGACATCCTCCAGAGCAATTTCCGCGACTGCCCGAATATCCGGATCATCCTCAACATACAGAATCTTCTGAGGCAAGTTTTGTTGTTTACTCTCCATTACTTTTCTCCCGCTCTGTTTCTTCGGTTTCCATACCAATGCGTCTAATCAGCCTGCGGCATTCCTCGGAGTCCTGCTCGCCTGAAGCCAAAAGAGAGGCAGCACGCATAATCAGCCGTTCCTCACGGGTGCAATCGTTGGGCAGAAAATGGACGGCACCGATCAGCTCCCGGACCCCCAGCGGCAAGCGCCATTGAACCTTGAGCCGGTTTCCATAAGCCTGTGCCCACTCCTCCAGAACCTTTTCCGCCTCTGCCGTTCCGATTTCACCTCCGGCTGCAGCATACTGGTTGAGTACCTTGAGAACAGCGAGCTCGCCCAGGCGGCTTAGCAACCCGGCTTTTTGAAGCGGGAGGGGTTGTTTCTTCAGGCTGATCGCCAATCGCTGGGCCTCTTTTGCCACCTGCAAGGCGCATTCGTGGTAGGTTTTTGAAAGCTCGCGTAGCGGCTCATGCTGCAGCTTGTTGGATACATCCAGCGACAACGCCAAAGCCTGGTTCAGTGCAAGAGGTACGCCCAGAGACCCGATAGCATCTCTCAGAGTTTCAACGGGCTTGCCGGAACGCCTGAATGAGCTGCTGTTGGCCACATCCAGCAAACGGGCGGTGAGGCTGGCCTCTTCTCGCCAGCGCTCAGCCAGCTGCGCCGCGGAAAGATCTCCCTGGCGACCGATTAATTCAAGAATGTCCGAAGGGTCCACATCGGAGGGCAACTGAATCACTTCCTCCAGTGAATCACGGAGCAATGTCTTGAGGTCCGGCGCTTCAGAGGTCTGATCGACTTTCAGTAGCTTTCCAAGCCGTTCGTGGAGGTTCGCCACATCGAAGGGTTTGGTCATGTAACCGTCGATCCCGTAATGAGCCGCCTGCAACACAGACTCCCGATCAGAGCGGCCGGAAACCATCACAATGGGAACATCACGATCCAGTTGACGCACCTGCCTGACAAGTTCCAGCCCCGATCCATCCGGCAGATTTCTGTCCGCAATGTAAAGGTCAAACCGGTTATTTTTTACCTGCCTGAGCGCTTCACCGAGAGTATCGGCGAGCACAACAGACACACCCGAGTATAGGCCCGCGACGACAGTTTCCAGCAACTCTGCAATGAGATCATCGTCTTCAAGAATCAGCGCTTTCAAATGACCACCCTAAGCGTACAACGGACATTATTTGGAAGAGTAAACGGTCACCCCGTCACGGCCACCGCGTTTGCGCTCATAAAGCGCCTGATCGGCGGCATTCAGGGCATCCTCACCGTTGGTAAAATCATTAATCGCGGCAATGCCTGCGCTGAAAGTAACCTGAAAGCTGGACTCTCCCGCCACGAAAGAAAGTTCGGAAAAGCTTTCACCAATTCCACGAATCAGGTCTTTGGCCGCAGAAACATCACACTCAGGTAAAACCACCAGAAACTCCTCGCCTCCGTAACGACCGATCATATCAGTCTCGCGCAACCGATTTCTCAGAAGGTTGGCAAGGGTGCGAATCACGATATCACCCTGCGAGTGGCCCCAAGTATCGTTTACCGTCTTGAAATGATCGAGATCAAGCATAACAACACAGGACCGGTGACCACTCCTACGACATCTTGCCAGTTCTTTTTCAACCTCTTCCTTGATCAATGAATGTTTCAGAAGACCGGTCAAGCTATCCCGGTTCATAAGCTCGGAAAGCTGACGGGCCCGGTAACAACGAATGCGCACCGACCGGACCAGATAACTATCCGAGACCGGCTTCATCAGGAATTCATCCGCGCCCTTGGACAAAGCCTCCAGCTGGTTTTCGCGATCATCCTCAGAAGAGAGATAAATGATTGGCAGGCTCAACCACCGTGGCTCGAACCGAATCAGCCGGGCGAGCGTGACACCGGAATAGTCGCCGATCTGAACATCCATCAGGACGATGTCCGGCACAAAGTCTGCAAGGCTGGACGTCAGGTGAAAAGGCTCTGACACTGCTTGCGCCTCAATACCGGCCGCCTGCAACACCAGACAATAGTGTTCGGCCAGCTCGGCATCGTCTTCGACGATCAGCACCCGCCCCTGTACATTGGCGCTGCGTTCAATGGCAAGCGACTCAATCCTTTCGGCAAGTTCAGGTATGTCCACCGGATCCGGGAAGAATGCATACGCTCCGGTCTCGGCCACTCTGTAGCGGTTCTGGAAAGAATTATCGCTGCCAAGGCAGATTACCGGCAGGCGACGACGAGAGCTTTCCTCAAAAGACGTGTTCCGTATGGACATAACATCTGAAAGAGCCGATTCCCGACACAAAATGGCCGCTGCTCCGCGGACCTCAGCCAATGCGTTGCCAAGTGCGCCGGCATCATTACAATCTACACGGGTGAAGGAAAAGCCATACGGAGCCATCTCCTTCTCCAGCATCGCGAGGCGTTCTTCCCCCTTTTCCACGAGCAGAACGCTCACCTGCATGCCCTGGCTACCCTTGTAGGTCGTGGGCTCCTCGGTAAAGCTACTATCCTGGTCAACCGCCTGACTCTTGACTTCAACAAGCTCTGCGAGCGCGTCTATTCCATCTGCAAATCCGTCGGGAATGTCGATAGGATGGCTGAGGACGTCGTCGAGAGCGCCAAGACTCTCAGCTTGACCTTTTAACTCCTTTTCCAGTGCCTTGGCAGCTTCACCTAGCTCTGGAAGGCCGAATGTCCCCGCCGAACCGGACAACTTGTGCAGGCTTTGATAGCAAAACAACAATCCGTCGGCAGAGAACTCACCACGCCGGGTTTTCTCTGCCAATGTTCGCAATTGCTGAATATCTTCTTTGGCCCGCTCAAGAAATCTTTGCCTGAGCACTTCCAGCCGTGAAGAAATCTTGCCTGTCGACTCCAAGGCCACATCAATACTCCTGGTGGACTATTTGCCACGCCGGCAAATTCAATTACTCTCTCGGTAATGAAAACACGTTTCAACTGCTACCGCTACGACCTGAAGGGCTGAATTTGAGGAATCTTTCTATTGGCAGCCGCGTTGCCCTTATTGCTGTCTTGAGTAGCTTTTTGACTGTCGTCGTTCTTTCAGCGACAGCCTACAACGAGCTGATCCGGGATTTCGAAAACGTTCTCACCCAGCGCCAGCTTCTGGACGCCGAGTCAATCGCCAATCGAGTCGATCAGGATCTCCAGGTGCGCATACAGGCTCTGGGCGCTTTCGCCGCTACTCTGACGGATGGTAAAAACCGACTCTCAAAAGATCGCATCGAAGCTCTGCTCGGTCGGCAATCGGCTTTATCCGAGTACTTCGAGGCAGGCCTGTTGGTCTTCGACGAAGACAGCGTGGCAATCGCCGAAAACGTTTACGTACCCAATCGTATAGGCACCTCTTACGCTGACCGGCAGCACTTTCGCGAGGCCTACAAAACCCGGGAACCCGTCATCAGCCGGCCAATTATTGGCAGGACAACCGGGCTTCTGCTCCTATCTTTTCTTTACCCTATCAGTAGTGACGATGGGGATTTACTTGGTTTCGCCGGAGGAATCATCAACCTGGCCGAGGCCGGGATCATACCGAAGCAGGAAGATGCCTCTTTTGGCGCCCTGTTCAAGGTCATCGACACCGGCCATTTCATGCAGGTGGATACGCTCTCCGTCGCCAATCCGATGCCCGATCTGCCGCCACCAGGCGAGGATCTGATTATTGATGCGGCATTGTCCGGCCAGACCTCAGGCGTTGTTTCCGACCATTCTGGAAAAAAGTGGATCTACGCTACGCAACATCTTGACCGCGTGGGCTGGATGTTTCTAAGAGCAGTGCCCTACCAACAGGCAACACAACCGGCACGGGCCTCTTTCGACAAGTTCCTTGCTGCCAGTGCCGTGGCTCTTCTGGCACTGGCAGCCATAGCTTGGCTACTCGCCCGGGCAACAACGCTTCCATTGGAGAGAATGTCGCTCAGGATACGGGAAATGGCGACGGAGGGTTTTGCGGCAAACCGATTGTCTCTTAAAGGCCCGCCAGAGGTCAGAAACGTAGCCCGCGCCTTTAACAAGCTGATGAAGGAACGCGAGGCGCTGGACATCATGAAAGACGACTTTGTCTCGAACGTAAGCCATGAGCTGCGCACGCCTTTGACCTCGATAAACGGCGCACTGAAACTGCTGCGCTCAGGCGCAGCGGGGAAACTGCCAGATAAAGCTGACTCGATGGTCGACGTTGCTTTTCGGAATAGCGAACAGTTGCAACGGCTGATATCCGACCTGCTGGACTTCAACAAAGCCATGGCAGGGCAGATGCCCATCGATCTGGAGACAGTTGATCCTGCAACAGCTATAAGGGATGCCTGCGATGGAAATCGGGCCATGGCGAGCCACTACCGCATTCCTCTGACGCTTGGACATTGCACAGAGAAATTCGTCACCGCTGATCCAACCAGACTTAGACAAATATTGGATAATTTCATCAGCAATGCCATCAAGTTTTCTCCCGTAGGAGGCTCTGTCAGGATCTCGTCAGAATCAACCTCATCTGGCATGGTTCGAATTACCGTATCAGATGAAGGCCCAGGCGTTCCGGAGAGCTTCCTGCCACGGCTGTTCCAGCGATTTGCCCAGGCCGACTCAGGCTCCGCCAGGGCCCAGGCAGGAACAGGGCTCGGCCTTGCGATCTGCCAGGAGCTGGCGAAACTCATGAACAGTGAAGTCGGCTATTTTTACGACAACGGAGCCAACTTCTGGGTTGAGCTACCTAATGACATAGTTAGGGGGAACAACATTAATGAAAGCGCCAGAACTTCCTCCTGAGGAGACTGAGCGCCAGGCGGCGCTTGAACGTACGGGCCTGCTCGATACGGAGCCTGAAGAGCGGTTTGATCGTTACACCCGTATGGCCCGCAAGGCATTCCGGGTTCCCATTGCGCTGGTTAGCCTGGTGGACAAAAACCGGCAATGGTTCAAGTCCTGCCAGGGGCTCGCAGCTTCGGAAACGTCCCGCGACGTATCCTTCTGCGGTCACACCATTCTTGACTCGGGCACCCTGATCATCGAAGACACCATGGAGGATCCTCGCTTCTCCGACAATCCGCTGGTTACCGAGGCCCCGAATATACGCTTCTACGCGGGCGCCCCCCTCCACAACAGCGAAGGCTTCAGATTGGGGACGCTCTGCCTGATTGACGCGACTCCGCGCTCCTTCGATAAGGAGGACCAATCCCTTCTTCGTGAAATGGCCGACTGTGTCGAGCGCGAAATCAACATGCAGGCGGCAACCGAGTTCTACCGGGAACTCAAACACAGCGAGCGAAGGTCACGGGCTATTATTGAAGGTACGAGAATTGGCACCTGGGAGTGGAACGTACAAACCGGGGAAACCGTTTTCAACGAGCGCTGGGCCAACATTTGCGGCTACACGCTTGATGAGCTGGAGCCTGTCAGTATCGAGACATGGTTAGCCTTCGCACATCCGGATGATCTGCCTGAATCAGAGCGATTGCTAAAAGCTCATTTTGCCGGTGAATTGTCCGAGTACGACTACCGGTGTCGGATGAAGCATAAGAACGGCCATTGGGTTTGGGTGCACGATCGCGGCCAGGTGTTTGAATGGACCGAGAACGATGAACCACTGATGATGTATGGCACCCACGCCGATATCACAGAGGAAATGAGCAACCTGAGCAAGATCCAGCATCAGAACGAAGCGCTGGCCATTCTCAATGATCTGGCCCTGGACACCGAAACCAATGATGACATTCGCATCGAAAAAGCCCTTCGGCTCGGGTCTGACTACCTGAAGCTGCCTCTCGGAATAGTCAGCGAGATCCATAGTAACGTTTATTCCATCCGGTGGTTCGTCGCCCCCGAGGATGCCGGACTGGAGCAGAATGCCAGCTTTCCACTGAAAGACACCTATTGTTCAATGCTCCTCGGTTCGCGGGAAAGCCTGGCCATTGCACACATGGCCAGATCGAGCTATCGCGATCACCGGTGCTACGACAAGTTCGGGCTTGAGAGCTACCTGGCTGCGCCCATTTTCATCAAAGACCGTTTGTACGGAACCCTCAACTTTTCTTCGCCAGAACCGAGGGAACAGGACTTCTCGGATACTGAAATCAAGTTCGTGACTCTCCTGGCACGCTGGGTTGGAGCCCTCATTGAGAGGCAGCTCAGTGTGCAGATGCTCACCAAACTGGTAGAACAGACGCCGGGCATGCTCTATCAGTATCAACAGTGGCCGGATGGCCGTGTTTCGTTTCCCTACACAAGTCCCGGCATCACGGACATCTACGGTGTTACAGCAGAGGAGGCACATGAAGATGCCTCGATCTGCTTCACCAAGATCCATCCCGATGATTTGCCCAAGGTAGCAGCCAGTATTGAGAGATCTGAGGAGTCCTTGACGCTCTGGCACAGTCACTACCGGGTAACAGATGGCAAATCCGGCTGGCGCTGGGTAGAGGGCAAGTCATCACCGGAACGGATGCCAGACGGCAGCACCATGTGGCACGGTTATATTGCTGACATTGATGAGGCAAAACAAACCGAACTGGCCCTTCAGGAAAGCGAAGTTCAGCTCCGGAGACTCTACGAACTGTCGCCCATTGGCATAGCGCTGAATGACTATGTATCAGGAGCGTTTCTTGACGTGAACGAGGCTCTGCTAGGGCCTACCCGATACAGCCGTAACCAATTGATGGCAATGGACTACTCGCAGCTCCTGCCTCCGGACTTCGAAAACCATCGACAGCAAATCATCGCGGAACTTCAGAGCGACAGACGTTTCGGGCCTTATGAAGTCGAGATCGGGCGCGCGGATGGTTCAACCTACCCTGCCATCGTCCGCGGTATGAGAATCAGCAACCCCTCTGGCCAACCGCTGATCTGGACCCTTATAGAAGATATTTCCGAGCGCAAAAAAGTAGACCGGATGAAAAGCGAGTTCATCTCAACGGTAAGCCATGAACTCCGTACGCCGCTGACCTCCATATCGGGCTCTCTTAGCCTGGTCGAAAGCGGAACTCTGGGCGCGCTTCCCTCACAGGCTGAGCGTATGGTGTCTATCGCCCATCGTAATACCGAGCAGTTGAAACAACTGGTGGACGACCTGTTAGACATGGAGAAACTTGTTTCCGGCAAGATGACCATGAACCTGCGTATACAGGAACTTGGCCCCGTCATTGAGGAGTCGGCAGAACGTCTAAAAACCTACGCCTTGGAGAGCGGCGTTTCTGTGCAGATCGAAGACAGCAGCGCAAACTGCATGGCGAAAATCGATCGATCGCGTCTGGGCCAGGCATTTCTCAATTTGCTGTCCAATGCCATCAAGTTCTCACCCCCTGAAGGTGAGGTTTTGGTATGCACCAGGATCGAAAATGGTCTTGTCCGTATCCTCGTTACTGATCAGGGATCCGGCATTCCTGATGACTTCCGAGGCAGAATTTTCCAGAAATTCGCTCAGGCAGACAGTTCCGACACCCGTGGCAAACGAGGAACAGGTCTCGGTCTGGCGATCACGAAAGAAATCATGACCCAGATGGGAGGAGATGTCGGATTCGAGTCACGGGAAGAAAGGGGCTCAACTTTCTGGCTGGAACTGCCGTTGGAGCAAGTGAAGGCATAGATGTGGGGTTTGACTCAGAGGAAGGGCATGGCGCCTGTTTCTGGTTGAGTTTGCCGGTCGCCTAAACCGGCAATAAAAGCGCTACCTGAAAGGCAGCACTTTTACTCTCCACGGTCAGGCGGCTTAGCTATCCAGACCTTCAAGCAAGCCCGCCATATCGTCGGCGTGCTCCTCTTCCTGAGCCAGGATTTCCTCGATAATCCGCCGTGAGGTCGGGTCCTGATCGCCCAGATAACGGGCAATTTCGCGGTAGCTGTCGATGGCAATCCGCTCGGCAACCAAGTCTTCAACCACCATGTCCCGAAGGGTATCGCCCTCAACAAATTCCGCATGGGACCGGGTCAGAAGGCCTTCCGGCGAAAAGTTGGGCTTGCCTCCTAACTGCACGATTCGCTCGGCCAGCCAATCGGCGTGCTGCTGTTCCTGGTCCGCGTGCTCCAGGAATTCCTGGGCAGCAACATTGGCGTTGATACCATCAGCACGGAAATAGTGGCTTTTGTAACGCAAGGTGCAGACAATTTCGGTCGCCAGCGCTTCGTTAAGAATCTTCACCACATTGTCGCGGTTGGCACCGTAGCCCTCGGTAAGCGCTCCTTCTTCGATGTGCTTGCGGGCCCGCTCTCTGAGGGTTTTCACGTCGGTCAGAAACGGTTGATCGGTCATAATGTCTCTCTCGTTTCTCTCATTGATCTCTTGAATTCGGCATAGCGGCCGCCCGCTATGCCATTTCACCCTGTCCACTCAGGCAGTGCGCAACATTTCCCGCACCACGTAATGGAGGATGCCGCCATGCTTGAAGTAGACGGCCTCGTTGGCGGTGTCGATGCGAGATTTCAGCTCGCAGGTCTCCGTGGATCCGTCCTTGTACTTCACCGTCATCTTGAGGGTCTGTCCCGGCTTGATCTCACCAGACAGGCCTTCGATGCTGATGGTTTCCTCACCGGTGAGCTTGAGGCTCTTGCGGTCCGTGCCTTCCGGGAACTGAAGTGGCATTACGCCCATACCGATCAGGTTGGAGCGGTGAATGCGCTCGTAGGATTCGGCCACCACAGCTTTCACACCCAGAAGACGGGTACCCTTGGCCGCCCAGTCGCGGCTTGAGCCGGTACCGTACTCCTTGCCGGCAATGACCACCAACGGCGTGCCTTTCTCCTGATACTTCATGGCGGCATCGTAAATCGCCATCTGTTCGCCCGTGGGCACGAATTTGGTGTAACCGCCTTCCACGCCGTCGAGCATTTCGTTCCTGATACGCACATTGGCAAAGGTGCCACGCATCATGACTTCGTGGTTACCCCGGCGAGAGCCATAGGAGTTGAAGTCTTTCGGCTCGACACCGTGCTCCTGCAGGTATTGTCCGGCAGGGGTGTCCGGCTTGAAGGAACCGGCCGGTGAGATGTGGTCGGTAGTCACCGAATCGCCCAGCAGTGCCAGTATGTTGGCATCCTTGATATCGTCGATCGCGTCCGGTTCTTCCTTGAGCCCTTCGAAGAACGGCGGATGCTGGATGTAGGTGGATTTATCAGACCACTCGTACACCTTGCTTTCCGGCACCTTGATGGACTTCCAGGTGGCGTCGCCATCGAAGACTTCCGCGTATTCCTTACGGAACATATCGGTCTTCACTTTCTCCACCGCTTCAGCGATCTCCTGCTGGCTCGGCCAGAGGTCCTTCAGGTACACCGGGTTGCCATCCTTGTCGTTGCCCAACGGATCTTTTGAGAGATCCAGGCGCACGTTGCCGGCCAGCGCATAGGCAACCACCAGAGGCGGCGATGCCAGCCAGTTGGTTTTCACCAGCGGATGCACCCGGCCTTCGAAGTTCCGGTTGCCGGAGAGCACAGAGGCCACGGTCAGGTCACCATCACTGATGGCTTTCTCTACCGCGTCCGGCAGAGGCCCGGAGTTGCCGATGCAGGTTGTGCAGCCATAGCCGACGAGGTTGAAGCCGAGTTTGTCCAGATCGTCCTGGAAGCCACCCACTTTCAGATAGTCAGTGACGACTTTGGAACCCGGCGCCAGCGATGTCTTGACCCAGGGCTTGGTACTCAGTCCCTTCTGGACCGCTTTCTGGGCGATCAGGCCTGCGGCCATCATAACGCTCGGATTTGAGGTGTTGGTGCAGGACGTGATCGCCGCAATGACCACGGCGCCCGGATCGAGCCGGCTTTTCTCGCCATTCATCTCAAGGGGCTGGCTGGCATGGTGCTCGTAGCTGTCATCGACGCCTACGGCAGTCTGGCCGCCCTCAGACTCAAGATTCGCCTCACGGTTCTCAGCCGGCCCTTCAGCGGTTTCCATCAAAAGCTCAAAGGACGACTTCATGTTTTTCAGGGCAACACGATCCTGCGGGCGTTTGGGGCCGGCAAGGCTGGCCTCAACTTCGCCCATGTCGAGTTCCAGGTTGTCGGTGTACACCGGCTCATGGCCGGGCTCACGCCACAAGCCCTGGGCCTTGGCGTAGGCTTCCACCAGCTCCAGCTGTTCTTCCTCACGGCCGGTCAGGCGCATGTATTTGATGGTCTGCTCATCTACCGGGAAGAACCCGCAGGTGGCGCCGTATTCCGGGGCCATGTTGGCGATGGTGGCCCGGTCTGCCACCGGCATGTCCTTCAGGCCGTCGCCATAGAACTCCACGAACTTGCCCACCACGCCTTTCTTGCGCAGCATTTCGGTGACGGTGAGCACCAGATCTGTTGCGGTGATGCCCTCACGAAGCTTGCCGGTGACCTTGAAGCCCACCACTTCCGGAATCAGCATGGAGACGGGCTGGCCCAGCATGGCGGCTTCCGCTTCGATGCCGCCAACGCCCCAGCCAAGAATGCCCAGGCCGTTGATCATAGTGGTATGGGAGTCTGTGCCCACGAGGGTGTCCGGGTACGCGATGGTCTTGCCGTCCTGGTCCTTCTGCCAGACGGTCTTGCCGAGGTACTCCAGGTTCACCTGGTGGCAGATACCCGTGCCCGGCGGCACCACACGGAAGTTGTCGAAGGCCTGCTGGCCCCAACGCAGAAATTCGTAACGTTCCTGGTTGCGCTCCATCTCGATGGTAACGTTGTCCTTGAACGCAGAGGCGTCGCCAAAATTGTCCACCATCACAGAGTGGTCGATCACCAGGTCCACCGGCGACAGCGGGTTGATCATCGCCGGATCCTTACCGGCTGCCTTGACCGCCTCACGCATGGCAGCCAGGTCGACGACGCCGGGCACGCCGGTGAAATCCTGCATTAACACGCGGGCAGGCCGGAACTGGATTTCAGTGTCGGAACAGCGATCCTTCATCCACTGCACCATGGCATCAATGTGGCTTCTGTCCACGGTGGTGCCATCCTCATTGCGCAGAAGGTTTTCCATCAGCACTTTGAGCGAAAACGGCAGGCGATTCAGGTCGCCGAGGGTGTCCGCAGCCTTGGGCAGGCTGTAGTAATGAAAGGTTTTACCGCCAGCATCCAGGCTGGAAAGGGTATTCAGACTGTCTTTACTGAGACTTTCGTTCGACATGTGGTGCCTCCTTTTTCGTCGTTATCCGCGTAGTCCGGAAGGCTCTTTCGAAGCCCTTTCAGCAACGCATCGACCGGGAAAGCAATCCCATACCGGGCAATAGCCTGATGAAAGGACTCCACAGCATGAAGTCACCTTTAACTATTGCAGCAATTAACGAGAGTTCAACCGCGGGCCGGTGAATGTTCGGCATCAGCGCGGTGAATATCAGACCAACGTCGGAGAGCCGGACGACTCTCCGACATCAGTTCCTGGAAGGTTTAGATGCGATACAGCTTCACCAGTTCATTCAGTTTTTCGGTGACCGCCTCAAGGTCTGAAGCCATGGTTCTGACCCGCTCCGCCTCGGATACCACATCGTTGTTCCGGTTGGCGATGGAATGGATGTTCTCATTGATCTGAAGCGACGTGGCTGCCTGCTCTTCCGAGGCCGATGCGATCTGGTAATTCATTCGCGAAACCTCGCCGATGGCTGCTTCAACCTCACGGATTGCCTCGCCGGTTTCCCGCATTGCCCGGGTGGATTCGGAAGAGCGTGTACGCCCCATTTCCATGGATGCCTTGGTGGCTTCGGAGATTTCACTCAATTCGCCCACTGTCGTCCGAATCTGATCGGTAAACTCCTGGGTGCGAAGGGAAAGCGCCCTTACTTCATCCGCTACCACTGAAAATCCACGGCCATGGTCTCCGGCCCTCGCGGCTTCGATGGCGGCGTTCAGGGCCAGCAGATTGGTCTGCTCGGAGATCGCATTGATCGAGCCAACGACTGAGGAAATGGATTCGATTTTTTCGCCCAGCTCATCGACCCTTTTAGCACTGCTCTCCAGCGCCTCATCGGTTGCCTCAGTCAGTTTTGAGGCGTTAGCCATGGCTTCACCGCCCCGGTTGGCAGCGCCAGAAGCATTGCTGGCCGCATCGGACGCCAACTGCGCGTTACTGGCGACTTCCTGGATACTGGCGGACATTTCATTGGTAGCCGTGGCTGCCTGATCGGTCTGCACCTGCTGCTCGCTGGCAATCTGCGTGGTCGTGTCACTGACACTGGTCATGTCATCGGCGTTTGAGCGCAGCTGTTCTGACAGCTCACGGAGCTTGGCGATCAACTCGACAAACCGCTCGAGCATGTTATTGAACGACCCAGCCGTCACGCTCTTGTCTGCATCGTCGAGACGGGCCGTGAGGTCGTTATCGGAATCGAACCCGCGGATAATCTCGATAATCTGAATGGACTGCCTCTGCTCCGCGCCCATTCGGATTGCGAAGAAAACCAGAATCGCCGCCTCGAAAACCACGAACGCTGCGTGCAGAAACGCGATCGACCAGCTGCAGTCATAATTGAAGATCATCAACGCCATGTTGCCAAAGGATGCACCGCTCAGCTGCAGGCCCGTCAGCGCCAGGTGATGAACGGCAATGGTGCCTGCCGCGACCACCACGGGCAGCCAGTCCCGATAAATGATCACCAGAGCCAGGGCGGCAAAAATGTGGAAATGCATTTCAATACGACCCAACTGCGCCTGGATCATGATGGCCGAGAACAGCATCAGGCAGATTGCGAACAGTGACGACAAGGCCCTTGTTCCACGCATCGTAAAGAAGCCGGCAGTTGCAAGACCTCCCACCAGCAAAGACGCAATCAGAGCGAACATAGTGGTGCCATAGCCCATCGGCACCAGCAAGCCGACCACCGGAATATGAGCCAGAAGGATCAACAACATCTGGCGATCGGTGCGCTCCCGGATTTCAACTTCGTAAGACTGACTGTTTACTGCGGTCGTCATATGGAACTCTCGCTATTTTTGTCTTTTAGTAAGCGGCGAAGATCCTGTTCAACCTGCTTGAGATTCAGATCTGGCGTTGTGTAAACCAGCCTTCTGCGGAACTCTCCCGTCACTACATGCAGATGTGCGCTGTGAGCGATGAGATCATCCTCGGAACTACCCTGTTTAACGGCAAAATCGTTGTACGCTGAAGCCAGTTTTTGAGCGGCCCGGTGAGTTTCCGGCCGGTAGAATCTGAACGCCTTCCCAAGACTTTCCATGGTTTGATCAAGCACTTCCGGCGTGTCGTTTTCCGGGTCAAGGGTGACAAAAAGGAACTCGACCTCAGCCCCATCCAAAAGCTGGCTCAGCTCCATCAGATTGACCAATTGAACCGGGCAAACGGTTCCGCACTGGCGATAACCAAAGAAAATAACGGAAAGCCCGTTCTGCGGAGGCTGGTAGCCATCCAGGTTCTCCCCCGGCTCATCAATCGCCATCCCGTAAAACCCGCTGTTGTTGAGCAGCGACGGCATCACCGGGAGCGCAAGTGCCAGCAGGAAAGCTGCGGCAAAAAGCAGAATGTTTGTCGTTTTCCTGTTCACTTTTCCTGTCCGTGAAAGATCGGCGCAAGTTTGCAGAGAAGTTTGAAACCGGGCTATAGGTGCATTACGCAACGTTTAGCCCCTAGAACTTGCATTTGCAATCTTTTACGGACGCAAAAAGCGACAGATCTTTTTTTGTTGTAATGAGAAGTAAACTTTAGGGACAGGATTACATCTGGCGCTCGCCATAAAGTTGGGCGTACAGCCCTTCCCTGGCAATGAGCTCGTCGTGGTGACCCTCTTCAATAATCCGGCCATCTTCGAAAACACAGGCACGATCTGCCTGTTTTACGGCGCTGAGGCGATGGGCAATGATCAGGGTGGTGCGCTGTTTGAGGAAGGCTTCAAGATCTCGATGGAGCTGAAACTCGGTTTCCGCATCCAGCGCCGAGGTGGCCTCATCCAGGATCACCACTGAAGGCTCTGACAGGATCATCCGGGCAATGGCCAGGCGTTGACGCTGTCCGCCCGACAGGCGCACGCCCTGTCGGCCGATAACGGTATCAAGCTGGTCGTGCATTGCCGCAACCGTGCCGTCTAATTGGGCGATTCGCAGGGCATCCCAGAGCGCAGCATCGGGCTTGTCCCGGCCAAGGGTCAGGTTCTGGCGAACGGTATCGTTGAACAGCGCCGGGTGCTGAAGCACGGTCGCGACATGTTCACGAAGGCAGGGCAAGCCAATGCGCTCAACAGGCACTCCATCAATCAGCACCTCGCCCTGCTGCGGTGTGTACATGCCGAGGATGACCTGAATCAGAGTCGACTTGCCGCCACCGCTGGCGCCCACCAGGGCCACTTTTTCGCCGGGCGCCAACTCCAGATTGATGCCCCGGAGCACCTGCTCCTCGCCATAAGCGAAGTGGATATTGCGCAGGGTAAGCCCCACGGTATGACGGTCGCGGAACGGGTTCTCCAGCGCCGGATAGCGGGGCTCTTCTTTCAGATCCAGCAACCGGTTGATACGCCCGAGCGCCGCATTGGCGGCGAACCAGGCGTACTGCATGTTGAGCATTTCCTGAACCGGCGTCAGCATGAACCAGAGGTAGCCGAAAATGGCGAACATCATGCCGATGCTCAGGTCGCTGAACAGCACGGTTACCATCGCGGCGGCCCGGAACGCGTCGACGCCGAACTGGAACAGGGCAAAACTGGCCCGGCTGGCTGCATCGCTGCGCCATTCGAACTGGATCGCGTGGTCCCGCACGTTGCGGGCGCGGTCGATCAGCTGGCGAAGGTAATGCTTTTCCCGATTAGCCGCCCGCAGTTGGTGAATCGCATCCAGGGTTTCGGTCAGGTCGCCCTGGAACTCTTCGTAAGCGCTGTTCTCCCGGCGCTTCAACTCCTTGACCCGCTTGCCGATCAGAATCGTGGCGAAGATGACCAGCGGATTGAACAGCAGAATGAGCAGGCCCAGCTCCCAGTGCACCCAGAGCAGGACCCCAGCCGTACCCAGCACCGTCAGGCTCGCCACCAGAAAACGGCTGATGGTGGTACCCAGAAACTGGTCTACGGTATCCAGATCGGTAATAAAGTGACTGCTGATTCCGCCAGAGCCGCGAGTCTCGTACTCGGACATGGCCACCCGCTGCAAACGTCCCAGAAGGCGGGACCGGATGCGGAACACCACATCCTTGGAAACCTTGGAAAATTCCCGGGACTGCAAAACGTTAAACGACAGTGCCGCCACACGAAGCAGAAATGCCACCACAACCATCAGGCCGATATAGACCACCGGTGTTTCCCAGCTCCCCGGCAGGAAGGAATCCATTACCGGTAACACCGGGCCAGGCTCGTCCAGCAGCACTTCATCCACCAGAACCGGCAGCAGCAGTGGCACCGGCACACTCATCACGGTGGCCATGATAGCCAGCAGATTGGCACGCACCAGTCTTGGCTTGTGCTTGAGCGCAAGCCCAAAGATATCCCGCCAGGTGTACTGCTGCCGGGTTTCGCGAGTATCGATACCGGTTACGCTGTTTTGCGGGTGTTCCAAGCAACCTCCGGAGAATCAGATGTGCCCGGTTGGATACGCCCGGGAACTGACAATAGTCTACCTGTTAACTGGTTTGCTGCGATCAAAACCGACATCTGTCATCATGAGCCAACGATTTTCTGATGGACCAGGACACAAGCACCTGTGAAACACGATTGCCACTATCACCCCGGCGACCCTGCCAAATGGCACTGCGGGGAGTGCCAGATTCACTACTGCAGCCGCTGCATGCCCGACGCCGATACCCGACAGCGTCGGGCCCTGTGTCCGCACTGCAGCAAGGCCATGCGATACCTGGGCGCCGCCACCGAAGTGGTCCCGTTCTGGCAGCGACTCGGCGCGTTCTTCCGCTACCCGTTCCATACCGATCCGCTGATCGTGATCGCCATCTGTACCCTGGTGCCGGTAGTCGCCCCCGCCAACCTGATCGGCATTCTGATCTGGCTGGTGCTGGCGCTTGCGCTCTTCAAGTACACCTATGCGGTGATCAACCACACCGCTGAAGGCCACCTGAAACCGCCCGCCGTGTCCGTCGCCTTCACCGGCAGCGGGTTTGATATTGTCATCCTGCAGTTGCTGGTCTTCGTGCTGATGGGCGGGCTGGTTAGCGCGGCTGCCATGCTCGGCGGCCCGATCCTGATGCTGCTGGCGCTGGCATTTGTCATCCTGGCACTGCCGGCAAGCATCATGGTGCTGGCCATGGAGCGCTCGGTGGGCGCGGCGGTGAATCCGATGAATCTGGCGGTGCTGATCTCGCGAATCGGCACCCCCTATTTCCTGCTCTACGGTTACCTGATCCTGCTCACCCTTGCCTCTGGCGCGGCCCAGGACTTCGCCGTTAATCACTTCCCGTTCTGGGTCGCCCAGCCCCTAGCCGGCTTCCTGAACAGTACCTTCACACTGATCCTGTTCCACATGCTGGGCTACCTGCTGTTCCAGTATCAGGAAGAGCTGGGATTCGCCTCGGATATCCAAGATGAAACCGCCGGGCAGGACACCCACCAGCGAGACCGCACCGCTCGCTTTGATGCCGATATCGACATGAACCTGAAAGACGGCAACTACGATCGGGTGCAAAGCATGTTGAAGGAAGCTTTGAAGCGGGACCGTGATAACGCCCTGAGAATCGGCCAGCTGTACCAGCTACTGACGGCCCGCCAGGACACCGACGAACTCTACCGTTACCACCCGCGCATTCTGGGCTGGCTGGCCGATCGCAACGACGGAGAGGGCATTGCCGGTGTTCTGGCTACGCTCCAGCAGGCAGAATCCGGTTTCAAGCTGGAGGATCCGGACCTGTCGGTGCGCTGCGCCCGGGCCCTGTACCACCGGGGCCAGTTCAAACCGGCCTTGCGAGTGCTTCAGGATTTCCACAAACGCTTCCCGGACAGCGAACAGCTGGCCCCAGCCTATCTGCTGGTCGCCCAGACCCTGGCCAACGGCTTGTCCCAGTGGGAAAAAGCGACGGCTTTCCTGACGTTTATTCAGAAAAAATGCGTGAATCATCCGCTGCATGAGCAGATTTCGGTTTATCTGCAGCAGGCGCAGAATAAAGAGCCGCTGAAGGGACCGAAAGCAACGTTTTCTGCCCAGGACTGACGCAGGGTATGGGAGGGGCTTCCCAAAACCGTGCGGAGCCATGGATGGCGGAGCCGAGCGTACAGGGACGTATTCACAGCGTGTTTTGGGAAGCCCCTCCCATACCCTGCTGCCCCGAGGCTAGCCGGCCTGAAGAAGTTGACGATAATGACGAGCTTTGGGTGCCATCTGACGCTTCTCAAACTCTTCCACCAGCAACCGACAGGCCTCGGTTGTCAGCATGTCATCGCCGGTGCTCCTGAGCCGCTCGAAAGCTTTCTCGGCAGCCTTGAGATCATGCTGTTTGAGACTGGTGAAGAGCACCCGGTTATGATCCTCTGCAGCGAGCGGCTGATAACTCTCCCCCTTGCCGAGGTATTCCTGCCAAATCGCAATCATCTGCTCTGGCTGGCGCCGGCTGAGGGCATCGTTCATCAGCTCTTTGGCGCGATCACGATATTCGGGCAAGTCCGGGCGGAGTTTGGCCAACTGGTAAAGGTGTTCCAGCAGAATATGGCGTTCCGGATAGTGCTCACGAAGAGCCTCGAATTGCCGCCGGGCCAGATCGAACTCCATTCGGCCGAGGCTGGCCATGGCCTGGGCGTAACCGGTGGTAAACCGGGCATCCTGCTCTTCCTCTTCCGGTTCAAAAAATTCCTCTCGCACCTGCAGCCAGCTTTTGCCAAGCAGCCAGACCAGACCGGCACCTGCGATCAGACCGCCAGCGTGGGCCATGTAGGCGATACCGGTGGCACCGGCATACCAGTAATCGTAGATTTCCTTGCCCACCCATACCGGTAACAGAGCAATAGCCGGAGCACGGAAATAGTTGAAGTAAACGCCGAGAAAGTAGAAGAAACGGATCTTCTGCAGGCCATAGATGGCTACGTACATGCCCATCAGGCCAGAGATCGAGCCCGAGGCACCCACCAGGGGTACATAGCTACCCGCCGAAACCGCGGTAAACATCAGGCCGGACAAGGCACCGCAAACCAGGTAGGCAATCAGGTACCGACCCGGCCCCAGGGCTTTCTCAACGGTGAATCCCAGTAGGAACAGGAAGATCAGGTTACCGATGATGTGGCCCCAGCCGCCGTGCAGAAACTGGTAGGTGATCAGGGTATACAGTGACAGATCGGCAGGAACCAGTCCCAACTGGTTGGCACTCAGCTTCTGGATGTACTGCTGCTCTATCGCAGTACGCTGCTCCTGCCAACGGGCCCTTTCTGTCGGCGCCCAGATCACATCACGGTTCTGCAGCAGATACTGGTAGAACTCCCGGTCCATCATCAGATTGATGGCCAGCCAGAAGGTTTCGGTCTCTTCCCGGAGTTGCTGAAACTGCTGTAGTTCGTATACCCGGCCTTCTTCACCCTGGAACTGGATTTGCCGTTGCAGGTAATCCTCGTAGGCCGGCGCCTCCAGCTCATGTAGGTCGGCGGCCAGGTACTGTTCAACGGCCTGCTCGAGTTTCCGGCTGTCGTCCCCCTGATAAAACAGGAAAACCAGCAGGCAGGCCATGATCAGGCCCAGGGTGACCCAGGGCGGGCGTTTCCAGTTGATGGCGTTCTCGGCGGGGATAATCAGCATGGGCGGTCACAATTCATCATAATCTGTCCCTGAAAGTCTGCTTTTTACCACAGCCACGCCTTCTTTTCGCGCTCAAATGGAATCCAGCGCAAAGGTCGCTATGGGTCAATCCCGGAAATGTGGCACACCCCACAGAGTCGGAAAAGCCCGGACTACCGGTGAGACTGTCATTGGCGCGTCACACAAATGACATTAAATCATTTCCAGCGACGGACTGTGCCGGGACATGTATCGACTTTTCGCCAATTGCCGTTATTCCTGCTCCGGCCAATAGTGAACAGGAATAACAAGAAAAACCGGATACCGAACCAAGGATTTTCAGATGACCGTACTTGTATTGGATAACCCGGGCCTGATCGCCAATGCTGCGATGGCCGCAGGCTTCACCGCTGCCACTTACGATGCCGGGACCAGACGCCCGCACCGCATGAAGTTCCATTACGGCTTCAACAAGCACTCACTGGACAAGGATGACATTGCCTTCCTGCAACAGCACGCCGCCTACCTGAAGGAGCATCCTTCCGTGAGCGTGCGGATTCATGGCCATTCCGACAACTTCGGTTCGGAGGATTACAACCAGTTTCTGTCACGATTGCGGGCCAATGCAGTGGCGCGAAATCTCATTCAGGAAGGCGTGGAGGAATCCCGGATTCTAATGCGGCACTGGGGCTCAGCGCGCCCTCTGGCAACGCCGGAAGACAGGGCTGCCAACCGCCGAGTAGAACTGGAATACATGGACATGGATGTCGCCCAGGCACTCTGAGCGGCAACACCAACCCCATAGACCGCCCCCGGACTTACCGCATAGCGGGGGCTGGATGCACCCTGCACAGGCGTGATGGAACACCCTGCAACCGCTGTCGGCGGCTTTTATGAAATCTTAATTATTCCGATTTCTGAAGCGGTAAACGGATCAATTTCATTAAAACTGAAAATTATTATTCAATAAAAACAATACTTTATTTACAAACTAGAAAGCAAACTTACATTTATTTAACGAACCTTTTGCCCGAATTCCTCGTCTTAGTCATGTATCCAGGGTTTAACTGTTACCTGACTAGAGAGGTCACTATGAACGCAAAAGCCTTCACCACTGCCGCACTCATTGGTTCGATGTTCCTTGCCAGCGCCACATTCGCTGCAGGCGGTCCGCGCAACAGCGACGGCGGGGGTCGATCGGCAGAAACTGCCGATTCGGAAGATCTGACCACCATTGAGGTGAGCGATCTGCAGTTCATGCGCGAAGAGGAAAAGCTGGCCCGAGACGTTTATCTCACAATGGACCAGTACTGGGGCGACAGAACGCAGGTATTCGCAAGAATCGCGCTGTCCGAAGAATCCCATACCAGCACCGTAGACTACCTGTTGAAAAAGTTTGATGTTGAAGACCCGGTAGTGAATGACACGATCGGCGTATTCACCAATCAGGAACTTCAGGCCCTGTATGACGAATTGGTTGCCAAAGGAAAAAACTCGTTTGTTGATGGCCTGTTCGTAGGGGGCCTGATCGAAGAGAAGGATATGAGAGATATTCTGGCTGCGATTAATCAAACCGATGAGCGCGCCATCATTCTTGCCTATTCCAACCTGCTGGATGGCTCAAAAAGCCACCTGAAAGCCTTTGTAAGCGTGATCGAGGCACAGGGACTGACCTATGAGCCTCAGGTACTGGATGCGGAAGAAGTAGAGCTTATCCTGGAGGATGAGAGCCAGGTTGAAGACTGACCGGTTATAAAACCGGGTTGCTGAAAGCAGAACGGGCGGCCATTGGCCGCCCGTTCTTTTCTGGTCTAGCCATAAACCTGCCAGACGTTCCACAACAGCAATAAGGCTGTCACCAGAATCGCCAGCCAGGTCAGCAGAATGCCGATCATACGGGCCCAATGGGTGCCACCGCGACCGTTGATCATGCCGAAGGCATGAAGAATGCGGCCAACCACCAGCGCCATACCGGTCCAGTAAATCAGAGTACTGGAAACGCCGTTGAGCTCAGCGATAGCCAGCATGAGCAGACCGAGTGGCGCATACTCCACCAGGTTGGCGTGGGCCCGGACCGCGGCCTCGAAATCCCGATCATCGGTGACGCCCAGGCCCTTTTTGTACTTCAGACGAAATTTGACGACCTGCGCCGACAACACCAGCAAAAGAATGCCGATAACTGCGGCAAACACTCCGGTTACGGGTACGATCATGCTCAGGCCTTCTTGATTGCACTAACAATAGCGAGAAGCAACACAGCGCCTACCGTTGCGGTGACCAGCTCACCAACAGCACCCTGGGCCGCCAGACCGAGAAGGCGGAACACAAAACCGCCGAGAAACGAGCCGACAATACCGATACCGATGTTGGCCAGAATGCCAAAACCACGGCCCTTCATGATCAAACCAGCCAGCCAACCGGCCACACCGCCTATAATCAAAAACAAAATCAGATTCATCTCTTGCCTCTCCCTGAGGGTCGTTGAACGAAACGATCAGTCCCGCAAGACTGCCCTGTTTACCGAAGTGCTTCAAGCACTTCCAGACGAGGCGATTACAATGTGGCAATCGTCTCCGACATTTTTTTGTGGCAACGCTCGATCAGCTCCGGAATATCATCAGCCGTGAGACCCTCGGTTTCGATGGGCGGTAAAACCCGAATGGCCACTGACTCACGCCGGCCGGTCCAGCCGACGGCCTCATCGGCGTACTCCTGAACACAGACCATGGTGATGGGCGCGCCCGATGCTACCGCTGCGTGAAACGCGCCTTTCTTGAATTTCTGCAGTCCCCGGCCTCTGCTGCGAGTGCCTTCGGGGAACACCCAGAGGCTCTTTCGATCCCGTGCGATGGCGCTGCTGGTAGCCTTCATGACCGCGATAGCCTTGTGGGAGCGCCCGCGATTGAGGATAACGTTACCGCCCAGCCAGAAGACCTGGCCAAAGAAAGGCACCCATACCAGTGACGATTTACCGACCGTTACGGTGCGCGGCGGCAACAGGTCGCCCACAACAAACAGATCATCATTGTGCTGGTGGTTGGCAATAACAACGGTGGGCCGATCCTGCGGCATGTTTTCCCAGCCCTCCAACGGTCGCTCCATACCCAGCACTGCCCGACCGAAACGGGCCACTGCACGCGCCAGGAAACGGTTGTTATCCGGATTGAACGGCCTGGCCGCGTAGAACACCAGCGCGAACAGGCAGATGATCGGCACGCTCAGCCACGCCAGCAGTTTTCTGATAATACCCATGCAACCAAACTCTGCAGCCAAATTTTGGCGCACAAGTGTACGCCAACTTTATATTCCGGCAACAGTGTCAATTTGTTCCCTTTGCTTGCCCTTTACCGAGGCTCTGACGACGTATCGCAGTGGCCCACCGGCGTCGACACTGTCGAACGGGTAACAGGTCACCAGCAGAAGCGTCCCCTCTGGCAGACGCTGGGTATCAATCAGCTCTGAGCGACTGTCCACCACCCGGGCACCCTCAACGAGGTAACTCTGCCAACGGCCATCCCGGCCTTGCAGGCGAACCTCATTGCCGGTCTCCAGCGCTTTAAGGCTCCGGAAATGGGTATCCCGATGTCCGGCAATGATCACGGCTCCGCCAGGATCTTCACTACCGGTTAACCGACCCGGCCCAAATGCCAGACTCTCGGCGTGGGTATCGGCCAGAACAATCATCGTGTCGTTCAGCTCCGGAATAGCCAGGCGAGCCACCGGCCAGGTATCCGCCCAGGGCCAGGGCCGCGATTCCGTCTGCCGGGCCTGACTTTCCGCCCAGGCCATCTCCAGTAATTCCTGGGCAATAACCGCCTTGAGCGGAATCCATAACCCGAATACCAACAAGGTAGCAGAGCTGGTCAATAACAGTAACAGGAGCCTTGTCATGGGAACGCCCTCCTCTGCAGCAGCACAATCGCCAGGGAAAACATCAGCCCGACCAGGCCGAGCGCAATCAGCAGCGGCGCCGACGTTGCCGTCTGCGGATAGCGCAGCATGCCGTCCTGGCTGCCCGCCGGCAGAAGAGTGGGCAAATTATCCGATTCCATTGGCGTTTCTGGGCTCCGGGCCGGCGTGGAATCCACGGCCACAAAACTGGTGTAGGCCGACATCAAGCCATGGCTGACCGCCAGCTCGGTAATGCCGGCCTTGTCCGGCTCCCGGCCCGTCACCCTGGCCTCATCCTCCAGGCTGTCGATCTTCTCTCTCGCCCAATGCCGATGAAGCCCGGTTGCCGGGGCGGCCTGCTGCAGGTCCAGCGTTCTGGTCCAGTCCTTGCCACCCGGCAGGCGACCCGACACCTTCAGTTCCCCCATGGCCGGAACACCGCGCACCACATGAACCAGCGGCTCGCCCTGGAACAGATCGCCCGAGCGCCTCGGAAATGACTCCTTGCCTGTCTCCTGGCCTGGCCAGTCGACCCGGATGTCCGTCAGAACCGGCGACTCCATGGCCGAAAACAGCGCCTGCAAAGGACCGTCCACATCGGAAGGCGAGTGGATCGCCGTATAAGTGCCCCGGCCCCAGCGGGCAGCCTCACGCATGAAATGCCGGTTCGGCGCAGAACCAATGCCTACGGTAAACAACCTCTGGCTGCCCAGTTGCTGACGGATCTGCCGGAACAGCGCCGCCTCATTGCCCACTGCGCCATCGGTAATGAAGATGACCTGGCGCACCCTCGCCCCGCCTTCAGTCTCGCCTGCACCTTCCAGGGCTCGGGACAGGGCCGGTGCCATCTCGGTACCGCCGTCGGCCCGCAGACGGTCAACGTACCGACGGGCCCGGGCGAGGTTATTGCCGGTCGCCACTTCCGGTTGCATAAACAGCGAGTGAGTCTGGCTGTTGAACTGAATCACATTGAACCGGTCACGTGGCGTCAGCGTGTCCAGACCGGCCTGAAGGGCACTTCGGGCCTGACGGATCGATTCCCCCGCCATGGAACCGGAGGTGTCGATCACGAACACCAGATCCCGGGGCAGCGCCATGGTGCCGTTTTCGCCCGGCACCAGCATGGCCATGAGATAGTCCTCCCCCTGCCAGGACTGATGAAAAACCGCTGCCGAGGGTTCCAGCCCCGCAACCGGGCGCCACCGCACCACAAAATCGCGATTCATCAGGATCTCGCCGCCATCGGGACGAATACTGAACGTCTGGCCATCCTGACGACTGGCGAGACGGTGCGACGGGCTGGAGACACTCTCGATCGGCAATCCGGAATCAATCACCAGATTGATCACCGCCCGGTGGCTGTCGGCCGCCACATCATCCGGGGTTACCGTAAACGGACTGATGGCACCGGCATCCGGCACCTCGGTCGTCGGCATTGCCCACCCGCCTTGCCACTGATCCGGTGCATTGCGAACTGGCGCTCCCGGCATGTAACGCGGCGTCAGCGTGGTCGGCACAGTGAGCTCGAACACCCCGGCCTGATACTGCACTGGTTGCTGGTACTTCAGCTCAACCGAAACCGTCTCCCCCGGCGGGATATTGGCAACACGGGCAGTAAACAGATTCGGACGCTGCTGCTCCACATTCGCCGCATGCTGCCCGGCCTGTTTTGCTTTCTCATAGGTCCGCCGTGCCGCCTCCCTGGGCTGCACCTTGCCCTCAATGGTCCGCTCCCCCACCGTCATCGTCAGACCGTACACACTGGCCTTCTCGGGCAACGGGAACACGAAAACGCCTTCGCGCCACTGGTCGCTGGTATTCTGGAAACTGCGCAGCAACCGAGTGTCGGCAATCAGTCCGCTGACCTGAATGTCGAATTCACTGTCCAGCACCAGCGCCGGTTCCTGCCATTGCCCCTGGCCGTCGACAAAATGCAACTGGCCGACCTTGTCTGCCTCATTCGCCTCGGCATAGAGGGGGTGAACAAACAGCATCAACAGAACCGACAGCCAGAGGCTGACACCCTCCAGAAAACGCTTTAACCGGAATCGCTGACGCCTGGTCACTGGAGCTGGTGAGCAGAGCCTGAGAGGAGAACTGGAAATAATCATGAGAGAATCCTTGTGACTGCATGACTGTGCGAAACACCGCCATTTCAGCAATCCGGAAAGGAACTCCCATGGCAGAAAGCGACAAACCGCCCTCAAAAAATGATGAATTATGGCAACAACGGCCTGCGCCCTTGTTATCAACACCTGCCGTGGTTAAATAGGCACACACCGGCAACGGGAAGCAGCCGCCACCATGAAGAAACACGTTGTACTGATCGAAGACGAACCCGCCATCCGCGACAACTACCGCGCCGCGTTCGAACGCCGTGGCTATCGCGTGACTGCCCATGGCGACCGATCGTCTGCCTGGCAGGTGTTGCGGCAGTCATTGCCGGACCTGGCCATCATCGACGTTGGCCTGGGCGACGAACCGGAGGGCGGCTTTGCCCTGTGCCAGGATCTGCGTTCGCTGTCCCAGACCCTGCCGATTATCTTCCTGACCGCCCGCGACAGCGACATAGATTCCGTCCACGGCCTGCGCCTTGGGGCCGATGATTACGTCACCAAGGACATGAGCCTGGACCACCTGCTGGCCCGGGTTACCGCCCTGCTCAGACGGGCCGATGCCTGGGCCGAAGCCCTCCAGAAGCCGGACGAAGTGCTCCAGCGCGGCAAACTCACCCTCAATGTGGATCGCATGACCGTTGCCTGGGACGAAACCCCCATCGACCTGACCGTCACCGAGTTCTGGATGTTGCACTCGCTTGTCCAGCACCCGGGCCATGTGCGTAGCCGGGAACAACTGATGGAAGCCGCCAGCACGGTTCTGGACGACAACACGGTCACCTCTCATATCAAACGCATCCGCCGCAAGTTCCAGCAGCTGGATGAGGCCTTTGATGGCATCCAGACCGCCTACGGCATGGGTTATCGCTGGAATGCCCGTGAGGTCTGAGTTTTGAACCTCAAGCGCCAACTCTTCGTCGCCAGCCTGCTGATGCTGCTGATTCCCTGGGCAGGCCTGCAGTTTGTCCTGGAACTGGACGACGCCCTCCGACAACAGGCCCGGCAGCAACTGCAGGCCCAGGCCGGGAGACTGGCCCAGACCGCCGGCGACCAGATTATTGGCACCACCGTTATTGGGCCTGATGAGCCAGCCATCTACGTTGAACCCCTGGCCGGCAACCTGAACCTGGATGGTTATGGCGACGACTGGCCGGGGTATGACGAGGAAGACCAGGCAAGAAACTGGCAAGGCCAGACCAGCACGGAAGCCGGCGCGCCATTCCTCCAGTGGCAGGCTGTGACCGATCGGCGGAACCTGTATCTGCTGATTCGCGTCAACCAACGGCAACCCGTGTTCTTCGATCCCGGCAACCCGGATCAGCCCCATGACCGTCTCAGGCTCTGGCTGGAGCCTGCCCCCGGTAACCTTGCCCCCGACGCTATCCGAAGGTCCTGGCTGCTGCGAACGCCAGCCCCGGGCCAGCTTTACGGTCTGGAAGAGGCCAGCCGACAGCCGGACTACCGTATCTCCGGCTTTTTGCAGGGCACCGGCGAGGGCTGGCAACTGGAACTGAAATTGCCCATGCCTGCCGACCGCAGCCGCCTGGGCTTTGCGGCATTATGGGGCCAGGGCCAGACAACAGGCGTCTCCACGCCGGTTAACCCGCTGCCGACACTGGTCAGTCGCAACCTGGCCCTTGAGCGCCAGCTGGAACCCCAACTGAACCAGGGCCAGCGGGTGCGTCTGGTTGAGCCGGCCGGCTGGGTGATCGCGCGACAGCAGTCTGGCTCTGCCACGAAAACACCGGAGTTCGACAGCCTCAGCCCGCTTCAGGTGGTGGAGCAGATCAGTCTCAATGCGCTCCGAGGCCTGGTGCGCCTCTACCAGCCGGAACCGACCGCCATCAAAACCGGCACTAACCGTGTGGCAGTTGAGGCGCTCCCGGAGACAGGTCTGGTTCGCCATGAGGATGACAGCGTCTGGCTGCTGACCACCCGGGAGGTTTTCGGTGGCCGCACGCTGATCCTGGAGCAATCACTGGATCAGCTTCTGACCCTCTCCGGCTCTGCCCTGGGCTCGGTAATTGCCCGCAGCACCCTCATCATTGTCGCAATCACCCTGGTTCTGCTTGGCTACGCCAGTTGGCTGTCCTGGCGGATTACACGGCTGCAGCGCGCTGTCAGTGCCAGTATCGACGAAGACGGCCGAATCACCGGCAGAGTGCCGGATGCCCGAAGCAAGGACGAACTGGGCCAGTTGCAACGTCACTTCAGCCTGATGGTGGACCGCCTCCACGGCTACAACCGCTACCTGGAGAGTTTTTCCAGGCGACTGTCCCACGAGCTGAAAACCCCTGTCGCAGTGGTCCGCTCCTCGCTGGAAAACCTTGACCACAGCGACTCGGATGACGAGCGCCGGCAATACATTGAACGGGCCGCTGCCGCCACCGAACGCCTCCGGCAGATTCTCCACGGCATGAGCGAAGCAGCGCGGCTTGAACAGAGCCTGGACCATGCGGATAAAGAACAGTTTGATCTGGCCGAAGTGGCCGCCGAAGCCACGGCCGCCTACCAGGCCCTCGACAGCAACCACCAGATCCGCTATTCAGGACCCGATGCGGGCTGCGCGATCACCGGCTCTCCAGAGCTGATCGTGCAACTGCTCGACAAGCTGGTGGACAACGCCCGGGATTTCACACCGCAGGATCGCCTGATTGAGGTGGGTCTGGAAACCACGCCAGAGGGCTTCTGCCTGTCGGTTTTCAACCAGGGCTCGACACTGCCGGAAGACACCACCACCGACATCTTCAGCCCGTTTGTCTCGATGCGGGACGGCCAGGAACAGGGCCATCTGGGGCAGGGTTTGCTGATTGTCAGCCTGATTGCCGACTACCATGGTGCCCGGGTGGAAGCCCGTAACCGCACCCAAGGTGGCATTGACGGCGTAAGCTTCCGGGTTATTATCCCAGCCATCCATTCTTGAAAACAGGAACTTCCCGCCGTGAGCGCACGCCTGGACTCCCTCGATATTCATCCGCTTCGGAACGATCTCTATAACGAACTGCACTCAAGACCGTTCCAGGTGCTGCCGACACCGGCTCGGGTCACCCAGATGGCGGTGCTGACCACCCCGGAGCAGCGGGAGCAGCAATTCCGGCATCTTCAGGAACTCCATCGTCTGATGGGGCATCCGGTGCCGGAGAACGAGGTGGGTTGCTTTGAACACACGTTCGGTTCTCTGCGGGTGCGTCGCGAGATGCACATGGAGTTCGCGTCCTACACCTTTATCAATCTGGACGCGGGCGATGAAACACCCTTTACAGAGACCGGTATCACCCCGCTGCCCGAAGGATGGCTGGAGCAACTGACCGGTACCGTGATCGCGGCATTCCACCTGGAAGTCCGGCCCGCCGCTGACGGGACCGAGGGCGACCTGGATTACGTGCGCAAGCACTTCGAGGGCATGCGACTGGTTGGCAGCAGTCCCCAGGAGGGTGCCGCCCGGGTATGGGGCACCTTCCGGCTGCATAGCGATGGCTTTGGCCGGTTCATGGTGATGAACCACCACATGTCGGACAGCCAACTGGGCCGCCTGACCCAGCGCCTGATGGAGATTGAAACCTACCGCCTGATGTCGCTGCTGGCGCTGCCGGTTGCCCGGGAAATCACGCCATCCCTGAACGATATGGACGAAAAGCTGGCGGTGATCACCCGTTCACTGGCAGAAAACGAAGAAGTGGATGAAGAGAAACTGTTGGCCCAGCTGACCAATATTGCAGCCCGTATCGAGGCCTTTCGTGCCCACTCCACGTTCCGTTTCTCTGCCACCCGGGCCTATCACCAGCTGGTACTGACCCGCCTGGAGGAACTGCGTGAGGACGAGCTTTCCGGCCACCTGACCCTGACCGAGTTCATGACCCGCCGGCTGACACCGGCGGTGAAAACCTGCGAAGCGGTGAGTGAGCGACTGGAAGACCTGTCCCGCCGGATAGACCGGGCTTCAGACATGATGCGCACCCGGGTGGAGCTGGCCATCCAGAGCCAGAACCAGCAACTGCTCAGCTCCATGGACCGGCGCTCGAAAATTCAGCTGATGATGCAGCACACCGTGGAAGGTTTCTCCGTGGTGGCCATCACCTATTACCTGATCGGCCTGCTCAAGTTCGGTCTGGATTCGGTATACGAGGCCGGCGTCGTCTTCAACAAAACACTGGTTCTCGGCATCGCCATTCCGGTGGTGATGGCCCTGGTCTTCCTGGGGGTTCGGGTGGTTCACCATCACTTCATCAAGATGGCAAAACGGCAGTAGCTACTTCAGCTTGCCCAGATCCCGGTCGCCGGCAAACTGCCGGTAGAACTGCTGGGCCGTTCGGCCGTTGCGTACGCCCTTGGCGGTGGCAAAGCGAATCGCCTCCCGGTGCAGCCCTTCCCGGTCATCAAAGCTGGGGAACAGCGCGTCCACGGCCTGCAGGTACACCGCCTGCGAAAACGCATAAAACGAAAGCTGAAGACCGAACCGGTCCGCCAGGGACACTTGCTCTTCGATGGCCTCGGCCGGGTGCAGCTCACCGTCGCGCATCTCGCTCTTGAGGTTATCGGACATAAATTCCGGCATCAGATGGCGGCGGTTGGAGGTGGCATACACCCTTACGTTCTCCGGGGGCAGTTCCAGGGAACCTTCCAGCACACTTTTCAGTGCCTTGTAGCTGGACTCACCAACGTCAAACGACAGGTCGTCACAGAAGATCACAAACCGGAACGGCAGCTCGCAGATGTCGTCAACGATTTCCGGCAAGTTGACCAGATCATCCTTGTCCACCTCGATCATCCGCAGCCCACGTTCCTGGTAGCGGTTCAACAGGGCCTTGATCAGCGACGACTTGCCGGTGCCGCGTGAGCCCCAGAGCAACGCGTTGTTGGAGGGTTCACCGGCCAGAAACCGCTCGGTATTGCGGGCCAGAGCCTGCTGCTGTCGGTCGATGCCCTTCAGATCCTGCCATTGCACCGGATCGAGCCGGCGGATGGCGCGCAGCCCCGAGCGATGCCGACGCCAGACAGCCGCCGGTGTGGATTGCCAGTCAAACGATGTTGTCGCGGACATAAACCTCTTTCCTATTCCGAACCGGGCCAGCCTGTGAAACACTGACACCGTAAAAACCTTGATAACAGGAGACTTTACCCCAAATGGCCGTAAAATCCGTCGCTTTGGTGGCACACGACAACAAGAAAAAGGAACTGGTGGACTGGGTTGCCGAGAACCGCACCCGATTCGCTCCACTGAAACTCTACGCCACCGGCACCACCGGCCGGCTGCTCCGGGATAACCTGGAGCGGGACGATATCCATTGCCTGCTAAGCGGTCCACTGGGCGGCGACCAGCAAATTGGCGCCAAGATCGCCGAGGGCGAAATCGACCTGTTGGTGTTCTTCTGGGACCCCCTGGAACCTCAACCCCATGACCCGGACATCAAGGCACTGCTGCGAATTGCCGCGCTCTGGAACATTCCCGTGGCCTGCAACCGCGCAACTGCCGAATTCATTCTTACCTCGGCGTACATGACAGACGACCAGCATCATCCGAAAAAGCCGGACTTCTCCGATTACACCTGCCGCCCAGTGAGCACCTGAGTAATGTTCAATCGAGTCGGTTAAGGCTACACTTAAGTCGAAGCTGTAAAGGATCGCCGGCTCGCCGATGAAGACTTCCGATACTCACAAAGAAACTCGATACCGGAGCGTGGCCGCGACAGTCCTGTGGGCCCTTTGCCTTTTGCTCGCATCCCCACTGGCGATGTCCGAACAGGCGGACGACACCGTGACTGTCGGCATCGTGGGCGACAACAAACCCTACTCGTTCGACGATGGCCCCGGCGCCTCCGGTTTTTCTGTTGATGTGCTTCGGGAAGTCGCCCGCAAGGCCGATCTGACCTTCCAGTTTCGCGCCGGCAGCTGGCCGGAAATCTACGATGCATTTTTGCGGGGCGAACTAGATGTTATCGACGGCATCTCGTTCAGTGCCGAGCGTGCAGAGAACATCCTGTTCACTGAGCCCTACCACCTTCGCCAGACCTATCTGATGCACAACACCCAGAGGCCACTGAGAGACATCAACACCATTTCAGATCTCAAGGGACTTAGGGTCGGCATTGTGCGCGACGTGTACTACCGCGACGCCCTCCAGGCAGAAGGTGTCTCCCTCACGAGCTACGATTCCGTTCACAGCCTCATTCGGGCCCTTGCCTTCGGCTGGGTGGATGTCGTTGTCGGCCCCAGGCTTACGCTCCAATACTATGCCATTGCAACATTATTGAGAAACAGGGTTTGAGTGAAGCTTGGTCGAGCTTCCAATTGACATTCGGTTTTGATTAGTTGATAGTTTATGTACGGTGATTTGCCGTACCAGCTGACATTCTAAGTTGTCAGCCCGTAAAACAGCAAAAACGGAAAACACTAAAACAGAGGGTTTGGTCGATCGGCCGGCCCGTTGAAAGAGGGATACCGCATGTCAAAGACAAGCGCGCGGCTGGATTTAAGAATTGATCCAGCGATCAAAGAATTGGCGGCGCGCGCTTCAGCTCTGACCGGGAGTCACAGTCTGTCGGAGTTTGTCATTCAAGCAATCCGAGAGAAGTCGGCTCGCGTGATCGAGGAGGCCGAAGTGTATCGGCTGAATAGTCAGTCGTTTGATGCTTTTGTAGCAGCCTGCGAGGCCGCTCCAGCACCGAACGAGGCTTTGCTGAGCGCGAAACGTCGCCGTAACAAAAGGATAGAAAACGGTGACCTTGAGGTTAGAACCATTAGATAAGAAGTCCCATGACAGGAAATCGTTTGATTGTGGATTGGAGCGCGTAAATGAGTTTCTTTGGCGCGAAGCACGCAATCAGATGGACAAGAAAATTAATCGTACCTGGGTGTTGGTGGACGATAAGCCTGCCAATGTGTTGCCGGCTCCGGTTCTGGGTTATTTCACCTTGACCAGCGCAACTGTGGTGCGTGACGAGCTACCAGATAAGGAAACCCGTAGTCGGTATCCTGCCTATCCCATTCCAGTGATCAAGCTGGCGTGGCTAGGTGTTGATAGCAGGCTACACAGCTCAGAGCGCCGGCTCGGTGAAACGATTCTTCTTGAAGCTCTGGAAGAGGCGTACCGGATTGTTCAGTACAGTGGCATGGGAATAGCGGTTGTAGCGGATCCGCTTACCCAGGAAAGTGACCGCTTTTTTAAGCGATACGGCTTTCTGCCAATGGGAAGGCAATTCGGAGAGCTACAGTCTCTTTACTTACCTATGGGCACAATTGGTCAGCTGATTGATCCTCCATCTTGAGGATGACACTGGCTTCAATAGCCGTATCGGTGCTCTGATACGGCTATTTCCATTCTTCCAGACTTAAGAGTTACATTTGTATGAAAACGATTGGCGAGCTTTGTGATACACACGGAAAACATGTTTCCCAAGGGGGGAAAGATCCATTCTATATCACAGTTGTTGAGCCTTTGCTGTCCGAAATAGAGGCGAGTTCAGGGCTTAAAGGTAGCTATGAAGTTGAGGGTAGATTTGATGTAAAGGCCCTGGCTAGATTTCGAAAGGGTGATAAAACATCCCAGCAGTTATTGATCGACTATACGGGAGAGGCGCCTGACGGTGGGCGTTCACTTATGATTTGGATTAATCCCAACAACCTCCCGGCGAAGCTCAAAGCCCAAGTGGTAAATCATCCTTCTGGCCCGGTGTTTCCGATTCCACGAAACTGGACGGCTGAGGAGTTCTCTCAACTGATCCGGTTCGATGATTAGGTTTTCGACACATTTAGCAACTCGAGCCATTCATTGGGTGAGCGAATGCCTTAGATGGCTGATCTGGAATCTGCTAAGCGAACGGGCACAGTTAGAAATTGAGCTGCGGCTCGATGGCCATCCCCTTTTACACCCGTCTGAGGTGCCAACTCCGACCATTCTTGAAGATACCCGATGTGAGCTGGAAAGACTTAGAGATATTGAGTTTTCAGGCTATTTGCCGGGAATGAGCGAAAACGTTCGGGTTGTTATCGATCGAAGCCTGAAGGCATTGGTTACTGACCGGTTGTACACAGCATCTTTCCCGATGGCCACTCTGGATGGATGTTCTGCGAGTAAAGCTCGGTATAGGCCAGATCGAGCGGGATGTGCCACCATGGCAGAATTGGGAAAGCTGATTAATGACTTGAAAGACCTACAGGGAAAGAGTGGGGAAGATATTGTTTCTGCATGTCTAGCCTGGCCTGAACTCCGACTTCATGAAGGGATCAGATTAACCACGGATAATTGGCATCGACGTTTCTACTGGTCCAACGCAGGTGGTTCTCATCACATGGCTGTTCTTTGCTACGAGTTACAAAGGCAAGAAAAGCGATGGAACCCAGAGGTTAAGATCAAAGAATTCTCTCTCAATGTTAAGGCTTTAGAGCCAATCAATAGTGCGGCTTCTATTTTCGTTATCACACCCAAACCAGGCTCCTACGGGTTGGACAAGGTCTTTAGGCCTTTGAGTTATCGTCGAAACCTCTCAGAATTACACAGCCGGCTCGGTGTTGAGCTGTTATCGCTTGGAACCGGACCAGGAATCTTGAGTCGTTACGATCTGGTTGTGGTTGATCACAGCAAAAAGTATGCATCACTTAGCTTGAAAAGGTTATCGGAGGCAGTAGCAGCTGGTTATGCAATAACGTTCGAGGAGTTTCTTCTGAGCTGGACTTAACGTTGCTTAGCATCCCAGCTGACGTTCAGTTAACGTCGTTTCTGTGGTTTATTGTGGGTTCTTGTGTATTAAGGCGAAAACTCTTATACTGTGTTCGTGGTTTGCGATAGTCGATGTCCCATTACTAGGGTGGGTAGCAACCATGGCACCAGATATTCGTATCTGGTTTCCACCATAGGTGGTTATAACCAAGACGCTCGACAGTGATACCTATACAGCCTGAACCCTGCTTACGCAGGGTTTTTGCTTTTCTGGGAGTCAAAGTCCTTTGGACTTGGCGAACCTCGATAGGATCTCCCGGAATTTTTGGCCACCATGGCGGCGTATATCTGCGGGCCGATTGGTTCGCCAGTGAACGCTCCGCACGGATAACGACAAAGGCGGGGTCCGGCCTTTCCGGTGCTCCAGTCTCATGCAGAGATACCAGCCGTCATGGGCGGCCACCTGGCTTGGCTGTTCCTGCCGATACAAAATATCTTTGCTCCCGCCCTCCAAGCATCGTTTCAGCGCAAGCTCATCGATGACCGCCCGAAGGTTCTGGCAGAACGTCCAGCGATCCACGCAGAAAACCCGTTCCTCTACCGTTCCGTTCCGGTGCTGCTGCGTGTCGATAATGTGATGCTCAGCCTCGCCCTTCCGAGTCCGCGAATAGCAGTGATTCGAAAACCTAACCAGGACCTCCACTGAAAACGGTTCTGCATCCTTGCGGGGCTTGATTTCATAGGTGGTGGTAAATGGTTTGAATACGCCGAGCTCATAGGTAGTGCCGGTATCCGGGTCTGTCCAGGCGGATTTGTCGTGGTTGAAAGGCATCAGAACGTCATATATCGCATCAAGTGGTTGGTTTCAGTGGCCAGCAGCGAGTATAAATCTCCGTTTTCTGGAGATCCGCGTGGCCGAGCCAGTCTCGCAGGACCGTCAAGGGCTGGCCGTGCAGGATAGCATTACAAGCAAAGGAATGGGGTAATGTGCTCGTGACTCTCGATGACGGCGGCCAATTGGGTGAATGGAAGTAACCGATCCGTAGCCTTGAGACTCTTCCCCTCGCTGGCAGCTGCGCAATCAGCACTGGGAACAGCGCAGATAAGGATACGTTATTGCTCCTTCAGAGAGAAAGAGTGATCCTTCGAGGGGCACCGGGTGTTAAAAATCGGGTCTCATTGCAGAAATGTTGCAATACGATGGTTAAGTTCGGTAGTTCCTGATGGCGGGGTTTAACAGGTCACAGAAGGCGGCGCGAGAGAGGCTCCGCATCATCCAGCGTCATGCACGAGGAGAGATTGGTGCCACTGTTTGAAACAGAGAGGTTGATTGTAAGGAAACTATCCCATCAAGATGTTCCGGTGCTCACCACAATACTCAGTGATCCGGAAGTGATGAGGTTTTCCGTCCGTGGCGTTTGCGACGAAGCAGCTACCCTAAAGTTCGTTGATTGGTGCCTTGACTCTTATGCATCTCATGGAATTGGGCCATGGGCATTGTGCGTGAAGGAATCAGGGGATTTTATCGGTTTCTGTGGCATTGGGCCGGAGTACATTGACGGTGTTGAAGAGATCAACCTGGGTTATCGCCTGGCGCACAGATTCTGGCAGCAAGGATATGCGACAGAAGCTGTTAAAGGAGTTCTCCAATATGCTTTTGGCCAAAAACACTACGAGTCGGTAGTTGTTATTATCGAACCTGAGCATACAGCCTCCGTTAGGGTCGCGGAGAAGGCGGGATTCGGAAACTATACACTGCGAAGATTCCATTCCCGACCTGTGCGGGTATATCGAATGACATACGATAACTGGGCATGGCATAACGAGACAATGCGTGCGCCAAGCGTGTGACAGCCGTGTTTAAATCAGGAGGTAGCCATCGATGGAATGGCAAAAGGATGATTACTTAATCACTGATGAGGTATCCAAGGTGCAACTGGATACTGTCCATCGCTTGCTAGCTGCAACCTACTGGGGTGGCCGTCGCCCTAAGGAAATCGTAGAGCGCATGGTTGCTGGCTCCATCTGCTTCAGTCTTTACCATGGTTCCACACAGATTGGTTTTGGCCGGGCAGTCACCGATAGTACTACGTTTACCTGGGTCGCGGACATTGTGGTTGAGCCAGAGTTTCGGGGCGCCGGCTTGGGACAGTGGATCATGGAATGCTTGGTTGCGCACCCAGCCATAAAAGGAACTCAAATGGTTCTGCAAACCCGTGATGCTCAAGGTCTGTATGAGCGGTTCGGATTTTCTGGAAATAGTGCCCTCATGAGCACGAAAGTCACTGCCCTATAAGAATTTGCTGCTGTCGGAAGCACCATCACTAGCGCTCTGGCACGCAGCAAAGAAAAGGCGCTATTGTATTGAAGGATTCAATCGATGAAAGGTCAATGTCTCTGTGGAACAGTGAAGTTCTATATTGAAGAGGAAATTCGAAACCTCTATCAATGCCACTGTTCATTGTGCCGCAAAGCAACCGGAGCAGCGGCTAATGCTGCGACTTTTGTGCAGGCCAATGCCTTTCGTTGGTTGTCGGGTGAAAATGACATCCGAATTTTTAAAAGGCACAGCGGTTTCCGAAACGATTTTTGTTCAGTGTGCGGAAGTCCCGTTCCTAACAGCCTAAGAGATAGTGGAATGGTTTGGGTGCCTGCCGGTTTACTTGATGAACCAGTAGCATCGAGGATTTCTGTGCACCTCCATACAAAGTCTGCTGCTACTTGGGAGCGAGAGTCGATCCAATGCGTTCGATTGGACGAGGGGCCAGAGAGTTTGGAATCACTTAAAAAATTGTTGTAGTTCCAGCTCATGGACTAAATGGGATGTACCTGTTCGCGTGTCAGCGCACTACTAAACAAACAGCGTTATATTATCACCAGAACTAACCTTTAGGACTGATCAATGGCAATTGAGGGGTATGATCGGCAAGCATTTGGACGGAAGCTAGCAAAGCTAGTATTTCCGGCGCAGCCGATCCATAGCATTGAACACTTATTCGGAAGAGAAAACGAGCTTAGAAGAATTGAAGAAGCTCTTTATGCATCTGGACGCCATATTTTTATCTATGGAGATAGAGGGGTTGGTAAATCCTCCCTCGCTGCAACAGCTGCCAACCAGTATCAAAGTTCCGACTCAGAGTATATAGATGTATCCTGTTCTCCAGACGCAACGTTCTCAGATGTAATAGCAAATATAGCTTATCAAGCCATCAGCGCGAGCAGGTTAAGCAAGAAAACGATAAAGGAAAAGGCTGGAGCTAATTTCAAATTTCTCAATCTTGAACGCGCCTCTGAAATTACTCTTCGTGACCTTCATGACGAAATAAAGTCACTTTTGGATGCGGTTGAAATGCTTCGTGAAGTATCAATTGTCCATTCAGAGACCCCCGTTGTCGTAATCGATGAGTTTGATCGTATGGAGTCGGAAAAAGAGCGAGCACTATTTTCCGATCTTTTGAAGCATCTTGGTGACAAGCGCATAGATATAAAATTTATATTTACAGGAGTTGCATCGACTATAGATGCTTTATTGGGAGCTCATCAATCAGCTATACGCCAACTGGAAACAATAGAACTTCCAAAGTTGAGCTGGGATGCAAGGTGGGAAATCGTAACGGACGCCGCAGAAGAGTTTGGTATTGAGGTTGATAAAAACATTTTAGTAAGAATTGCTGCTGTTTCAGATGGCTATCCATATTACGTACATTTAATTACTGAAAAATTAATGTGGCATGTTTTCTGGCAGGAAATGTATATCACTAAAGTTACAAAAAATCATTATCAATCAGCTATAAATGATGCGATTCATAGTATATCTGCCGAACTAAAAAAACCTTATGAGAAGGCCATCTCGCAACGAACCGGTGACTACGAAGAGGTAATTTGGTCCACAGCCGATTCAGAGTGGCTGCATAGATACGTAAAAGATATGTACTCCTCATATGAGTACATTATGAAGCAATTTGATGACAAACATCCTCTAACATCAGAAAAATATGGAGCTCGAATTAGAAATTTAAAAAATGAAAATTGTGGTGAAATTCTTGTCCCTGACCCCAAAAAGAAGGGTATGTACTCGTATAAAGAGAAGATGTTGAGAGGCTATGTTCGGATGCAAGCTGAAGCCCACGGTATTGAGCTGATTGGGGAGCAAACAGAAGCGAAAGCCACACATCATGTGACTGCGCGCGCTTCGAGTGGATACTATCAGAGCAAAGTTCCAAAAGGAGTTTACTTTGATCGGGACCGAAAGAATGGCAGGTAATCAAAACCGTTCATTTTCAGGGAACCTCACAGTTAAAGGGCTACAGGCCAATCCAGCAAAAACTCATGAATTAGAAGATACAGTGCCTGACGTTTAACTTATGCGCAGTGTTGTTGTTCATCGAACTAGCCAGCCTCAATAACTCTTTCTGAAACAATGGCCTTATTGGCCAGCGGCTTGGCCTGGTTCACCAGATACTTCATACAGCATGAAAATCGTGCTTCTCATGAACCTCCTCGGCCAGAGGAGCTTTGGTTGCTGCTAAACAAAAGCGGACATTCGAGTCAGGGCTTTTCTGCAGGGCCTCCAAGCTAATCACAGCCATTGCGTCCAATGTGATTGGCAGAAAGGATGCTAGCGAATCGCCAGCAGATGCCGGATGGCATCCTGCACGTGAAAAGCACTGTATTACAGCCTTATGCAGTAGGAACCGTTGACGAGCAACCCGAACGGGCATCATCCCTATGGCCGACCGAAGGATGTACTTACTAACCTGTCGACTCCGAAAACCACGATTTTTTGATAATACGATGAGTTAGAATCCGCTTTCCCGGATCAGCACAGCAGCCGCATATCGAAAAAAACGACCCAGAAGGCTTTCTGCCGGCGCTTCTATGCTAGCCCTCCCTGAGAGCTGCCAAGCAGTAGCTATATGGCGCTCAGTTGCGACCAGACGTACCCGATAGACACCTTCCTCAAGCGCCGGAGCACCTTCGGCACCATTCTGCTTTACAGCCAGCGGCCCGCCATAAGTACTTGCCAATGATAGATGCGAAAGGCGATCGGAGCCCATTTCTTCAACGGCCACCACCTTTACGTTCACAGCTTGGTGTGTACCGTCGTCTGAAATAAATCGGCCCTCGGCACCCACTTGAATTCGTGAGCGTTGCTGTTCAGAAACGTACGCAGTGACCTGAATACCTGTCTGACCTATCACCTCGGCCAGCAACTGATCGCGTCCCATCCACTGGCCCGGACTCAAATCAGCCAGACTTGCGACTTTGCCTGCCAAAGGGCTCCTTACAACCAGAGCGGCAATACGCTCCTGGAGACCAGAAAGGCGCACGCGCTGTTCTGCTAACTGGCGTCGCAAGGTTCCCTCTGAAGCAAGGTCTTGGAAAGATCCAGCCCTGCGATCAAGCCGCGCTTGGATAACGGCGATACGATGTCTAGCCTTCTCTACTTCCATGGTAAGGGAGGGTTTTTCAAGATCCACGAGAACATCACCCTTGGCGACATCGTCTCCTGACGAAACCGATACAGAAACAATCCGGGCTGGTTCTGGCGGATGTACCCGTGAATACGAGGAAGCCTCAAGGACAGCCGGCAGGGGTAAAGTCGAGCGCCATGGGACCAGCAACAGCCCCAGAATGAAAGCGGATACGAGTATCGTGCGCACAACACGTTTATTCCAGCCCCATTGGTGACGGATCACTGTAGACATCTCCTGAAGAACCGGCCGGACAATAAACCATCCGATTTCAATGAAAAAAAGAACAATGCCGAGTGCCTTGAATGCAAAATGGTAAATCAGTAACGCAATGCCCAGGAAAAGGAAAAAACGGTAGATCCAGGTAGCGACCGCGTAGGTCACTAGAAGCCGCCGCCGACGGGGTCGAAAAATTTCTGGCGGTGCCTCACCAAACCCGAAAAGGGTCTCCCGCAATTGCCAGCGTGCCAACTCGAAGGCACGTGGTTGCAGATTGTGAATGCCCCAGACATCGCTTAACGCATGATACCCATCGAAGCGCATGAATGGGCTGATATTAATGAGTAGCGACGTAACCCAGCTTGTCGTCGCAAGAAAAAAAACCGCATCACGCAAGCCACCGGAAGGCAGAAAGCTCCAGGCAAAGGTGGCCAGCAGGGCGATCGCCAGTTCTGTTTTAACACCTGCGAGGGCAACCTGAAGACGATCCCGGGGGTTGGCAATGCGCCAGGTATCCGTGGCATCGGTGTACAAAACCGGGAATAGAACCAGAAACGCCACACCCATCGAAGGAACTCTACAACCAAAATGGCGGGCAACAAAAGCATGACCCAGCTCGTGAGCAGTTTTGACGCCAATCAGGGCCAGCGCAAACCAGGCAACGCCCTCCCAGTTCAGAAAACGCATAAACGTACCCGTGAACGCGTCCCACTGACGGAGCGCCAGAATAATCCCGATCAACCCAAGCAGTAACGTCAGCTTTGCGAACAGACGGCTACCTATAAAACGCACTCGATTCAGGTTACGGGCAAGGAAAGGGTCGGGACGAACCAAAGGCACCCGAATGAAAAGGTAACGGTGCAACAGCCATTGATACCAGTGGGTACGATTCTGGGACCACTGTTCTTCCAGTCGAGCGCTATCTGCAGAGGTTCGTGCTTCAGTCAGACCGTTTGAGACCAGAAACCGCGCAACGCCCGTGACGTCCTCGGCATCAACTTCAACACCATGATCGGAAGCAGACTCAGCAATCTCTTCCGGGGTTGCACCTGTGCGCCAGTGACGAAGCACGCGAAGCCCGCGTACATGAAGATGGAAATAACGGTTGCGAACAGGATCGAAAAGCATCCACATAGGGCTGCCGTCAGCTTCACCACTGCCTTTGAAAAGACGTAAGTCTGCCCGCATTGCCGGTAGCATAATCTGATCCATTGTGCTTTCACCACCGATCACTCTCTAGCCGTCTGTTGCATCGTCAGATCCCTACCATCTGGCGTAATGCCGTGATCGGGCGACGGAACAGGTAGAACGCAAGGGATACGCGCGGACCATCGAGCCTCGCGGTTCCACTCAGCCCCACCCGCAGATAAGGGCGCTCTTCGGTAAGCTTTGCCGTAACCCGGTAAACCAGCTCGCCCTGCTCACTCACAACTGGCTGATAGGCTGCTCGTAGTACTTCTCCGGGCACGGGTTCAAGAGGATGCGCATCCAGGAAGAGCTTCAAAGGTGCTCCAGGCTCTAAGACGACCGCGTCACTTACCGGTAGAGTCACACTCAACTCGAAGCTCGTCGGGTCAGCCAACAGCATGACTCGCTCGCCGGTCTGGACCGGCTTACCAGCCCATTTGCTGCGATCATCGAAAACTGCGATACCAGAATGCTCCGCTTTGATGACGACCTTTTCAAGTCGACGCTCTGCGAATTGCAATTCCGTGCGTCTCAGCATTGCTTCAGCCTCAAGAGTCGCCAGCGCTGCACGGCTTTCGGCACTATCGAAGGACTCCTGTTGCGCACGACGATAGCGGGCCTGCGCCACCTCCAACGCCTCTCTGGCTACTTCAAACCGATTGCGCGCTTCCAGATCCTCAAACCGGACCAATGGTTGGCCCGCTTCAACCCTCGCGTTTGGTTCGACCAGTACACTCTTGACCACCCCCTGCATCGGAGCGGCAACAACGGTGGGATTCAGGGCGACAACTTCTGCCGGTGCGAGCGCCGTTAGTTTAACCGGCAGCGACAGCACAAGGGCAATCAATAGCAAGACAGAAAACCAGAGTGACCGGCGTTTCAGCCAGCGTCTTGCATCACCACGCTTGCGCTTCGGATTGAATGCGCCAAGTGCATGTCCGTAAACTTCGCCCAGGTGTTCAAACAGGTAGCGTTCGTTCTGGGAAAAAGCCGCTTCACGAGCCACCCATAGCCATCCGACCGCATCGCCATCGGGTGGCGCCAGGGGCACAAGGATCGCTGTGGGCGGGCTGAGATCCGACCAGGCATCCCGATCCCAGTCAGAAAGATTATCGGGAACGACCGGCACTGAGCCATGATGGTCTAATGGCAAACTTTGTGCCACCCGCTCCAGCCACTGAACATAGGGTGTACTGCGATCCACCGCAGGGACATCTGAAATCGCTGAAACGTGAAGGCCACGGAGATCCGGCTCAAGTATCGCGGCGTGACGATAGTCAACAACGCTTCGAGTTTCATTAACAGCTACAAACCGGAGGCCGGCCAGGGAATCAGCTGCACGAGCCCGCCGTTCAACGTCGAAAAGAGCCGACAGACTTGCGGAGCTAAGCGGCAACTCACTTGCCATCAGGAACTCCATTCATGGGCGATTCGATCATTGCGATTCTTCCCCCGGTCGTCCCGGAAAACGGGCAGTACCACTCATGCCGGGGCGTAAATCCCCATTGTCGCTACTCAAACGAGTCCAGACAGGCAAGGTATGACTGACAGGGTCTACCGCCGCTCCGATGCGGACAACCTGACCTTCAACCATAGTGCCGGTTTCCTCCACTGAGAAAACGACTTTCTCATCGTTTTCAAGCCATGTCAGCCACGTAGCCGGAATGATGATTCTTGCCTCAAGTTGCTGCCCAACAACTTCCAGCAACTTTTGTTGAGGCTGGACGCTCTGATATTCGCTGATATGTTGCTTAACAACTCGACCATCAAAAGGGGCTTTTACAAGGCAACGATCGGAATTAAGACGGGCGATTTCTAACTCTGCAGCTTTTTCCTGGACCGCCAGATCCGCCAAATTAACCTCAAGCGTGCCAACGGCATCAAGGTTCGACAGCCGCTGCTTATTGTCCAGAACACGCTCTGCTTGCCTCAAACGGATAGCCACCTTTTGCCGCTCTGCTTCGTACAGTGCGCAACCTATCTGCGCCAGTGTCTCGCCTTTACTAAAGCTGTCACCCTCTCGCTTGGGCAACGATGCCACCAGACCACTCAGCTCACTGGACAGAACAGTGCGCTGAGCCGCCTCAACGACGCCTCGGGGCAACTCGGCAAAAGCAGTACCACTGGTCAGCGACACGAGGGTCAGCAGAAAAAGCAATCGGGCGCAGCGGCTCATCTGGACTCCATCTAATTGATCAAACGGTGAAAATTGCTTAACGACATCCAGTGGGCATGAACAGCCTCAAGCAAACCACTCCGGGCCCAGTTGGCCAACGTGGCATCACTGAGACTGGTAAGCCGGTCCCGGTTAACCAGGCAAACACCGGTTATGCGCCTGGCAACTTTGCCATCCTTTCTGAGGTCGAGATGACGTTCAATCAGAACACCAGAATCGGTGAGCGCCTGGAAGTGTCCTGGAACGGCATTGGCCTCTTTCTGGAAACGCTTCAAAAATGCGATAGCCTCTGCGACAGAGCCTTGCGTCACCACGCTCTGACCATCAAAAAGAGGCTCGCCTTCTTCGACACTGAAATGGGGGGCCTTCGGATCAATCAATACAGCGTGTTGTCCATCCCGGGCCTCTTGGGGAGCGAGTGCAAAGGGATATTTGCGAATAAAAGCCGGCAGATAACCGGCTGTCCAACGCCCGGACTCGTCTACAAACCGATTGATTCCATCGCTGTCACCAAGAATGGCCACCGGGCGCTGGGGCGAGGCCGCCGGAAAAACAATGGGGAAGTGCCTGGATGCTTCCCGCATTTCGTTGAACATCAGTGGCACCTGGCTGATCGCGCCTGCAAACCGGTAGTCCGCGACCTTTCTCAGACACAAACGGCCATGGCGGCTTGCGCTCATGGTCTCAAGTTGCTGGAACAAACATAACTCCTGCCGTGAGGCTAGTTATTACCGGCATGTCCGGGTTATTGACGCCCCAGAACACGAAGCTCAACCCGACGATTCCGCTCACGTCCAGTCTCCGTATCATTGGCCGCCCGGGGTTCACTCTCGCCATATCCCTGTACGGTCAATCGAGCTGGATCGATGCCATTGTCCACGAAAAAATCACGCACGGTGCGTGCCCGTCGCAGGGACAGATTACGATTGTATTCACTTGCACCCTGAGAGTCCGTATGGCCACCAATTTCTACCCGCAGGTCCCCACGGCGAAGAATGCCCAACTGATTTTCCAAAGCCTGCTCCGCCCCCGGAAGTAGGTCGGCGCTATCGAGAGCAAACACCACACCCTTGAGCTCAACCTGCTCACAACCATTGGACAATACATCAGCGCCTGCTGGAGAGTCAGGGCATTCATCCAGGCGGTCAATGACGCCGTCATTGTCTGAATCGTTTGGCTCCGGTTCCGGTCTGGGCTCACTTCGTTCGCTTGCCTCGACCCCGGGTTGCACGCCGTCAAGTCCACAACGCCGAGGCTCGCCCGGAGCCGCAAAATGCACGTTCTCACAGGTACGACAGTCGTCGCCCATATAGGCTGTCAGCCCTGACAGTTCCGATGTGCAGGCTCTGGGCACGGGCAGATCCTCACTAATACCGGTTGCACAGCCGGCAGTGACGCCTGCCACTCCAACGATAACGAAGGCGAATAACGTACGATGAATCCTAAGGGTCTTACCCGGCATCATATTGAGGCTCCCGTTTGAAGCGTAAAGAAGTCACGGGCAAAGACGCCGCTGTCGTGTTGTGCACGAACCATGAGACTGACGGGCTCAGCATTCGATGAGTCCTCTGCACGGAAAGTCCGCGTGTCCGGGTCAAAGCTGAGCCACTCCGGCAACGCATCGCCGTTGGCCAGCTGGGCCGTGTATTGAACGGTTCCCTCAACAGAGAAGGTGTCTTCGGCAAAGCGAAATGAGGCCGCACCCTGGTCATCGGCAACTAACCGGGGGTTTTGATCATCAATAGGCAGTACAACCGCTGCGATATGCCCCTGCTGCCACTGTAATTGGCGCTCCTCAATCGCTTCAGCCAGACGCGCGGGCGTCTTGGCCTCGGCCGGATACGGATCAAGCCCCATGCTCTTGAAGATGCGAGCAAAGGCATTCTGGATCTGGGCGTAGGCCAGGTCCCTGCGCAATTCTGCAACCAGGGCGTTGAGGCGCTCTTTGATGACCTGCAATTGTCCGCTGCTGTTTGACTGCTCCTCACGCTGAACGAGATCGGAAATTCCACGGGATACATCGAGATAGGTTTCCGCCGTTTCCAGCTTGCGCCCGGAACTTTCGAACTCCAGCAACGCCAGATGCAGCTGCGTCAAAACGGCGATTGAGGCGGCAAGACGCTTTTCGCGAGCCACTTCAACACCCATTTCAGCCGCCTTACTTTCGCTGTTGGCCTTGAAAATGTTGAGCAGGTCCCAGCTCACTGCAGCGCCAACGCTACCCCATTCATTGAAGCGCAGAAACCGGTTGCTATCGTATTCATACCCGGCGCTGAGGCTGAGGTTCGGGAACATTTTCAGGAAGGCTGCTCTCACTTCCTTACGGGAGATTCTTTGTTCGTATTCTGCAGTCCGGATTTCAGGACGTAACAGAAAAGCGGTCCGCTCCATGGTGGGCAAATGCATTGGCAGCGATGGGGCAGCAATGTCATCGGTGTCATAATCCGGAAGCGGGATTTCCGTGCTTGGCGGCAAGCCCATCAATCGGGCCAGACGCTTTTCAGCACCAATCAGCTCCTCCTGCAGACTTGCCAGCGATCGTTTAATATCAAGCAGGCCGCGCTGGTAAGACAGCGTATCCATGGGGTTTGCCAGGCGCTCTCGCTGGATCTGGCGACTGCGCTCAAGCGCGGCATCGACTTCATCCATGAGCGGACCGACCTTGCCCAGCAAACGCTCGGCTGACACCGCTTTCCAGTAGGCAGTACGTACATCCTGAGCGAGATTCTGAACCGCTTTACGTTCCTGCTCCTGGGCAATCAGGTACTGATCAGCCTTTTGCTGGGCGCGCACGTAGGACAGGCCAAAGTCGAGAACGCTCCAGGTAAAGTCGACACCGTAGGTGGTGCGCTCCTTTTCCTGCGATACCGAAAAGGTCTGACCGCCGCCACCGCCTTGGGGTTCTCCGTTGATAAACGGCACGCTCTCTGTTGCGGCGTATTCGGTGCGCTCGGTATACCCAGCCCGAGCCGTGAGGGAGGGCAGCATGTCGAAATTGGCCACATCAAGCTGACGGTATCTCAAGGCCGCACGCATCGCGCTGACGCGCCGGTCCCGATTATGCAGTAGAGCCCTCGCGATGGCTTCTGAGGGTCGCAGGTCGTGCTCGATCCTGTTCTGGGATTTCTCAAGAGCGATGCGATCACTTCTCGCCTGATCGTCAAGCTCAACGCGCTGAACCGGACTCGGTGTCACCGCGCAACCTGCCAAAAGGATCACAGGCACGATCATCCCTGCGCGAGCAGGACGTTTCCTGACATGGGTTTTCATTTGGTCAGACAACCGTTTTCTCCCTTTTATTCTGATAACCACTGTTTGGTATTGCCGGGCGGCAATGGCCAACATTTTTAATGACTGATGCCGAGAGCGGCCAGCATTCTATGGCCGTGTGGCGCTTCATATGCATCGCCCGTGGCGGCCAACGCAGATCGAACCTGATGCTCAAACGGCTGCCAGTCACCGCTGTTTGCTTCGGCAGGCCTATCCAGATTCAGGTCGATCTGAAGTGTTCGGTTTTCTCCATCAGACTGTTCGGCAATGATCTGAATGGACAGCTCTTCAGTTCCCTCGGGCACGGTACCGGTAATCTGGCCAGTGGCTGGATCAACCGTCAGACCCTGGGGCAGAGGCTCACCGTCAGACAGACGCCCGACATAGCGAGTCACCTCTGCCGCGTTAGTGTCCGCAATCGTAATATCAATCCGCCTTGCCGCAACTTCCATGGATTCCGCTATCAAGCCAATCCCTGACTCCTGGCCGGAATTGACCGTGACCTGCCCGTCAATGCCAACCGAGACTTCCATGCGATGATAACCCGAGCCAGCGTCAGGCAATCTTTGGCTCTGGGGATCGACCACATTGCCCTGTTGATCAATGATCACTTCCCGGGTCAACGTATTACCGTCCTGATCCACTCCGATAACACGAATCTGGGCCCTGTCAGTCCCCGGCGGCAGCTGACCTTTGATCTCACCCGTGTCCGGATCAACGGTCAGTCCTTCCGGCAGAGGACTGCCATCCGCCTGGGTTGCCTGGTAACGAAGCTGACCGACTATCTGGTCCGTACCGTCAGTGAACGGCGATAAGCCTGTGTCCAACGCATCCCTGAATAGCATGGGGCCTGCGCCGGTTTCGAGACCTGTATCGCTAATCACCCCCGCTGCTGGCGGTGTCTCGGTGATACTGATAAATACATCGTCACCACCGGCTGGTGGCTCGCCACCGCTGTCACCCGGAACTACCGGGGCATCCGGTATGGATGCTGGAGGCGTCACCGAAAGCTCAAACGGCTCGCTGACGGTTTCCCCCGTCAGATCCGTTGCAGTAATCGTCACGCCAAATGCGCCAGACTCCAGTGGTCTACCGCTGATTTCCCCGGTTTCAGGATCAATCGAAAGCCCCTCAGGAAGCCCTTCAGCCGAGTAGGTCAGCTCATCACCCTCGTCGATGTCATCGAAGGAGCCGGACACATTATTGGTGTAGTCGGCACCAAATGGTGTCCGATCATCGGGTATATCGATGGCCGTCGGCGCGTCGTTCTGACCGTTGACGGTCACTTCCAGCGTCGCCGTGTCGGTGCCGCCGTTGCCATCGCTGGCCCGGTAGGTCACTGAGGTGGTGCGGCTTTCGCCCGCTGCCAGGTCATCA
>PBED01000029.1:0-18692 GCA_002718255.1 Marinobacter sp.
ATCCTTGCTCCGGCCGGATAATTCCGCCCGGAGCTTTTTTCGGCGCTTCCACGGCCAGGGATTTTTGGCTTGGGAGAAGTCGGCCAGGCAGAGGAGACTCCTAAAACACGCTGTAAATACTTCCCTGTACGCTCGGCTCCGCCATCCATGGCTCCGCGCGGTTTTAGGAGCCTCCTCTGCCTGCCCTCCCATACATTTCCGGAATCTCGGACAATAAAAAAGGTTGAGGAATTAACCTCAACCTTTTGAGCACCGACTTCCGAGGATGCTTGCCTCTGTTTGAGACAATCAGAACGTCAGTTGCGAACCAAAGATGATCGCATCGTATTCGCCCTGACCATTCCCCGTGCCCAGTGTCGTGTATTCCGCCATCAGGGTGAGGTGGTCTGTTGCTGCGTAGCGGGCAAACAGCATGGTCAGATCGGTATCGTCACCATCACCGGCGATGAAGTCGTCCTCACCTTCACCATAACTGACACCCAGTGTGGTCCGCTTGATCTGATAGGTTGTTTCAACATACCACTGGCTTGCGTCTTCTTCGTTCGGGTCCAGGCGCGCGGCAAACACACCGTTGCCTGTGCCCTGGGTGATGCCGTAGTTGCCACGAACACTCAGACCACCCAGCGAGACGGAACCACCGAAATCGATACCAGACATAGTGTAGTCATCGAAGGTGCCGATTTTGGAGTCCACATCCTGGGTAAAGCCACTGGACCAAAGGGAGAAGTTGTCGCCGGAATAGACCACGTTCGCTTCGATGCGGGGCATGGTGTACTCGGCATCAGTAACGCCATCCACTTTCGACGGGCTAAACAGACCAACCTTGAATTGCAGGCCACCCAAGTTGTTGGAGGTGTACATCACACGGGGCGTGAAGTTGGCGTAAAAGTACCCGTTACCGATGCGCCCGGCGGTGGCCGCCACCTGGTCTGGCCCGCCAATGAGGCCGACACCCAACGCGCTGCCGTTATCACCAATGGCAGGAACCCCATAGATCCCGAAGCCTTTTCCTATATTAACCTTGCCAAAATCACCTGCCACTGCAATCTCCGAGACCCGACTGCGGAACTCCGTATTGGCATCACCGGGCGCAATATTGGCATTCATCTGGAAGTGGCCTGACACCTCCAAGCCGTTCTGGGTGGGCGCATAGATGTTCGTTTGCAGTGTTGCGGGGTTAAAACCGGTTGTGATGGTGAAAGAATCCTCATCGGTTGGCTCGTCATAGTTTCCGAACACCGCAAAGATCGGAATATGGCCGTTGAAGCCCGCCTTCCACCCATTATCGGACTCGAAAGAAACTTCCGCCATGACTGGAGAGGAGACACCTGCCGCCAATACCAGTGCGGCTGCCATTGGGGCTTTCCGGAAAGAGCGGTTGTTGGACGATATAAAAACGTTGTTATTTTCGATCATGTTAATTTCCTGTTTTTGTTAGCGCTGAACTTTAGCCAGCCAACCGAAACACCTCGCCAAAAGCCTTAGCCCCGGCCAGGCGCGTGGCAGCCAACTGCGTTAACGAACCGATTTATTTTCGCTTTAAGACAAAACAGTTCGAAACAGCACAAATTTAGCGCTCAAAATTCCAAATGAAAAGTTTATGATCGAAAAAATTTTCGTTTAGACGTGCCGCACATAGGCAAAAATTCCATTTAATGACTTTAACTTGTTGTATTAATGGTATTAAATCTCAAATAGCCTAATCCTAAATTTTTTCGTTGACGAACCTTTTAGCGAACCATATGATCGTAAAATGTACGAAAAGCAACAAAAACAAGAGACAATCATGAACAAACTCGCGTTGTTAATAGGGCTGACACTACTGATTGGCCCACCGGTAACCGCCGGGCCTCTTTTCGAGTCGCTCTCTGGGGAGAAGCAGTCGCAGATCCGCACGCTGATCGAAGACCATTTCCCGGATTCAACTCTGTCCGCGGATGAACAGGCGGAAGAGCTGGCCTGGTTTGCCCATGCAGCCTCTGAGCTAAAGGGAACAGAGATCTCGGTTCTGTCCGAACAACTGCCGACCCACGATTACGAGGCAGAAGTCCTGGCACCTGCTTTTTCCGAGCTGACGGAGATTCCGGTAACACACGATAGAAGGCCAGAGGGCGAAGTCATTCGCCAGATCAATCTCCAGCGAATCATGGCTGCCAAGGGCCGATACGATGCGTTCGTTAACGACTCAGACATGATCGGCACCCACTCCCGCAGCGGCTGGGCTCTCGCACTCAGCGATTACATGGAGGGCGCGGGCGAGGCATTTACCCTGCCTACCCTGTCACTGGAAGATTTCATTGGGCTGGAATCTGTTACTGGGCCGGATGGGAAGATGTACCAGTTGCCCGATCAGCAGTTCGCCAACCTTTACTGGTTCCGATACGACTGGTTCCAACGCCCGGAACTGAGGGTTCGGTTCATGGAGCGTTACGGTTACGAGCTTGGCGTGCCCGTCAACTGGTCTGCCTATGAAGATATTGCAGAATTTTTCACGGTACACGTTCGGGAAATTGATGGTGAAAGGGTTTACGGCCACATGGACTACGGCAAGCGTGATCCCTCCCTGGGATGGCGCTTCACCGACGCCTGGTTTTCCATGGCAGGCGCGGGTGATCGGGGTATTCCCAACGGCCTGCCCGTCGATGAATGGGGCATTCGGATGGAAGGCTGCCATCCTGTTGGCTCTTCTGTCAGTCGCGGCGGCGCCACCAACAGTCCTGCGGCGGTCTACGCACTGGCAAAATACATAGACTGGTTACAGCGCTTCGCGCCTCCTGAAGCCGCAAACATGACGTTTTCAGAAGCCGGACCCGTGCCGGCCAGAGGCCAGGTAGCACAGCAGATTTTCTGGTATACCGCCTTCACATCCGACATGGCAAAAGAGGGTTTACCCGTCGTCAATGAAGACGGCACACCGAAATGGCGCATGGCGCCCTCTCCTCGCGGCGCCTATTGGCAAGAGGGAATGAAACTGGGATACCAGGACGTTGGCGCCTGGACCATACCCAGGGCCATGGGTTCGAACCAGCAGAAAGCAGCCTGGCTTTACGCTCAATTTACCGTCTCGCGTACGGTATCACTGCAGAAGACCCTCTATGGCCTCACCCCAATTCGCCTCTCAGACCTGGAGTCGCCGCAAATGCAAGAAAAAGCGCCGACACTGGGCGGTTTGGTCGAATTCTATCGGAGTCCTGCCAGGACAGCCTGGTCGCCGACGGGTGTGAACGTGCCAGACTATCCCCGCCTGGCCAAACTATGGTGGCCTAACATCGCCGATGCGGTAACAGGCAAAGTCACTCCTCAGCAGGCGCTCGATAACCTGGCCGCAGCGCAGGACAGGACTCTGTCGGTCATTGAGCGTAATTTCCTGGCCGGTGATTGCGGCCCGAAAATGGCAAAGGAAGAGCAATTAAAGGACGCCGACTGGTGGCTGGCGCAGCCGGGCGCGCCCAAACCACGTCTGCGCAACGAGAAACCGCCGGGCAAAACCATCCGATACGAGGATCTGCTCAAGCAGTGGGACGTTGCTGCCAAATGAACACCGATGAAACNAGAGACTCCAGCGGACGTTGCCGGNTGAGCACACCGGCTATCCGTANTCGGGTGCGAGAAGACGAGCCACCCGACGCTGCAGTTCAGGCACAACGTCACTTTCNAACCAGGGATTGCGACGCAGCCACAGGTTGTTTCTCGGGCTGGGATGAGGCATCGGCAGAACCTCTGGCCAGTAGTCCTGCCAATGTTGCACGTTGGCTGTTACGGATTTTCGGCAGTCGGCCAGATGCCAGGCGTGCGCATACTGCCCAATTACCAGCGTGAGCCCAATCTGCGGCAGACGATCCAGCAGCAGGTTCCGCCAGGCTGGAGCGCACTCCGGCCGCGGTGGAAGATCTCCGGACTTGCCTGTGCCCGGATAGCAAAACCCCATCGGCAGGATCGCGAGCTTCTGCTCGTCATAGAAGGTATCCCGGGTAACCCCCATCCATTGCCGAAGCCTATCGCCGCTGGGATCGTTGAAGGGCAGCCCGGTNTCATGCACGCGCCTGCCCGGNGCCTGCCCGACTACGAGAATTCTGGCGCTTTCAGATATCTGTATGACAGGCCTCGGCCCGCGTGGAAGAACGTCGGCGCAAANCGTACACGCCCGCACGCGNCGAACCAGGTCATCGAAGGGAAGCCGGGAAAGNTCCTCTGTCATGAGCGTTCCGTTATCAGGGTGATTGCATATACCGTCATTTCCCGTAACGATAGAGGCACAATCACGACACAACAAGTCTCGAAGGACACATCATGAATGCGAAAGCAGGCTCTCTCCCGCTGCCGGAAATCGATATCGAAGAGTTCCGGAAAGTTGTTCGCACGCGCCGCTCCATCAGGCGCTTNACCGATGAGCCGATTCCTGAGGCCGTGCTTGAAGATTGCCTGGAACTGGCAACCCTGGCTCCGAATTCCAGTAACCTTCAGCCCTGGGAATTTTTCGTTGTCCGCACGCCGGAGCTCAAGGCAGAACTCGCCCACGCCTGTCTTGGCCAGAATGCAGCGAAAACCGCCGCTGCGCTGATCGTAGTGGTTGCCCGACCGGATAGCTGGCGGGCTCATGCACGGCAAGCTCTTGAGGATTGGCCAGAAGAAAAACTGCCGCCCATCGTCGAAAAATACTACCGCAAAGTTGCCCCGATTCATTACAACCAGGGGCCGCTTGGTATTCTGGGTTTAGCCAAAAAAGCGGCAGGCCTTGCGGTGGGAATNACCAGGCCGGTGCCCCGGGGGCCCTACTCCAATTGCGAGATGAAAATCTGGGCTACCAAATCCACAGCCCTGGCTGCCCAGAATCTCATGCTTGCGCTCCGCGCCCACGGGTATGATTCCTGCCCCATGGAGGGTTTTGACGAGCATCGCGTGAAGAAGCTTATTAATCTGNCCGGAAAAGGANTGGTAACCATGGTACTGGCAGCCGGCNGACGGGCTGAAAACGGCGTCTATAANCGCCAGTACCGTTTTGATCAGCGCCAGATGGTGCACTACCTCTGATCCGGCAACGGCAATCCGGCCTCAGACCTCAGGATTGCCCAGTGCCTCGGCAGCCCCCAGCAGGCCGGTGTAGGGCTCGGTGACCACATAAACAGGTGTGAACTCCAGCAGCGGGCGCATTCTTCCCTTATCCTCAAAGCCATTTCGGAACGGGCTTTCGAGAAAGAACTCGAGGAAACGGGGCAGGATTCCGCCACACAGGAAGACACCGCCTGTGCCACCCAGGGTCAGAACGCCATTGCCGGCTACCCGACCGAGAATTTCACAGAAATGGCTNAGCGTGTGGCGGGCCAGCCTGTCNGTGTTTTCTANCGCAGCCGCGGTGATTTTCTCCGGCGCATCCAGTGGCGCCGCAACGCCCTGAATCTCNGCATGGGCCTGATACAGGTTCAACANGCCCTGACCGCACAGGATCCGTTCCACGGAAACCCGGCCAAACCGGNCCTTNAGAATCCGCAGCACAGCCATTTCGGCATCGTCCGTGGGCGCGAAATCCACGTGGCCACCCTCGGTCATCAACGGCACCCAGCCATGCTCGATGGGCACNAGCCCTGAAACNCCGAGCCCGGTTCCCGGACCCATCACCAGCCNGGGGCGCCGGCTGTCACCGGGGCCGCCGCAAACATGCACCAGATGGTCGTTCGCAACGTGAGGAACGCCGAGGGCCATGGCGGTAAAATCNTTGATCACCTTGAACCTGGNCCAGCCAAACTGTGCNCGNACTTCTTCGGTATCAAAAAGCCAGTGGTTGTTGGTCATCCGAACCTGGGTCCCGCGAACCGGTGAGGCAACAGCCAGACAGGCCCCNTCGACCTCCGAAACCCCAACCCTAGCCAGGTAATCCCGCACTGCGTCATCGAGGTTCGCNTATTCNCCGCAGGGCAAAATCTTGATGGCNCNAGGCTGCACGGTNCCCTGCTCTACCAGGGCAAAACGCGCATTGGTGCCACCAATATCACCGACCAGTGAATAGNGTGTTGCTGTCATGCCTCGTGATTCCAGAAAAAGCTGGCCCCTTCCTCGGGATTGCTGGCAGCGCGTCGCATCCAGCCNAANAACTCCCGACCGTAGCCGNGATGATACCCGGTCAGGTCCGCTTTTTCAGATTCCCGGCCGGCGAACTCCTGATCATCCACGCGGATGNCAAGAACACCACTCTCGGCATCCAGACAAACCATGTCGCCATTCTTGACNTTGGCCAGCGGGCCACCGTCCAGCGCCTCCGGGTAGACATGGATCGCCGCAGGTACCTTGCCCGACGCACCGGACATACGGCCATCCGTCACCAGACCAACCTTGAATCCGCGATCCTGCAACACGCCAAGGTAGGGGGTAAGCTTGTGCAGCTCTGGCATNCCATTGCTCTTGGGACCCTGGAAACGCACGATCACAATACAATCCCTGTCCAGATCNCCTGCCTCAAAGGCTGCCTTGAGTTCGTTCTGGTCGTTGAACACAACGGCCGGCGCTTCAACTTTNCGGTGCTCCGGGGCAACGGCAGAGACCTTGATAACGCCCCGACCNAGGTTGCCATCAAGCACCCTCAGCCCACCATCGGGTGCAAACGGCTCGGCAACCGGGCTGAGCACATCCGGGCGAAGGCTTTTTTCCGGCGCNGGCTTCCANACCAGNTNCTCANCCNNCANNTCCGGCATNTCGGTNTANCGCTCNAGGCCANAGCCNACCACNGTGTTCACNTCNTTNTGCAGGNANCCNCCGCTCAGCAGCTCCCTGATCAGGAACGGNGTNCCGCCNGCCTCGTGGAANGCATTNACGTCTTCCTGCCCGTTNGGGTAGATCCGGGTCATGGACGGAACCACNGAGGAAAGCTCGGCNTANTCGTTCCAGTCGATGATGATCCCCGCCGCNCGGGCAATCGCTATCCAGTGNATGGTGTGATTGGTGGANCCNCCNGTAACCAGCANNGCCACCAGNGCATTGACGATGCTCTTTTCATCCACCATNTCGCCCAGNCCNAGCTCGCCNCCGTGAGGCTTNGACAGNNTGATCACCTGCTCGGTCGCNGCCCGGGTNAGCTNATCNCGNAGCGGCGTATTGGGNTTNACAAACGCCGACCCCGGCATNTGCAGNCCCATGACTTCNACCAACAGCTGGTTGCTGTTGGCNGTGCCGTAAAACGTACAGGTGCCNGGGCTGTGATAGGACTTGCTCTCGGCCTCCAGCAATTCTTCCTTGCCAACCTTGCCCTCGGCGTAAAGCTGGCGGATCCGCTGCTTTTCCTTGTTCGGGAGCCCTGAAGGCATCGGCCCTGCGGGGACCAGAATGGTAGGGAGATAGCCGAAGCTCAGCGAGCCGANCAGAAGGCCAGGCACAATCTTGTCGCAGATCCCCAGAAGCAGCGTGGCATCGAACATGTTGTGACTGAGGGCCACGGCCGTACTCATGGCAATGGTGTCCCGGGAGAACAGACTCAGCTCCATACCCGGCTGGCCCTGGGTTACGCCGTCACACATGGCCGGCGTACCCCCGGCCACCTGAGCCACCGACCCCATTCCACGGGCCGCCTCCCGAATAATATCCGGGAACTTTTCGTAGGGTTGGTGGGCCGAAAGCATATCGTTATAGGCCGTTACCATGGCCACGTTNGCCTTGTTCATGAATTTCAGGGTGTCTTTGTCGCCCTGATTACAGGCCGCGAAACCGTGGGCCAGATTGCCGCAGGACAGAGAGCTCCGGTGTGGAGACTGGGCTTTGAGGGCATTCATGCGGTTCAGGTAATCCTGCCGCGTTGGGCGACTGCGCTCGATGATTCTCTGGGTAACCTTATCTACGGTCGGGTGCATGGTGGGCTCCATTGCGTAATTTATTAGAGTGGTCGTTTTTAGACGTAATTTTACTTCCTTTTTTTGGCATTTCCACCGNTTNATCGTTCATTTCTTCTTTTTTTGTTGTTATATTTACTACATTNCTGAGGTNNAACGAACAAAAAACGACCACCCAAGGAGTCAGACAATGACNATCCGTATCGCAATNAACGGTTTTGGCCGCATCGGTCGCAATGTTCTCAGAGCATTGTATGAAAATAACTACCGGAGCCAGCTNCAGGTTGTTGCCATNAACGACCTTGGCGACGCCGAAACCAACGCCCATCTGCTCAAGTATGACAGTGTTCATGGTCGATTTGAGGCNGATGTCAGCCACGACTCAGAATCGCTGACAGTGAACGGCGACCGCATTGCCATCACAGCACTGCGCAACCCCGAAGAACTGCCCTGGAAAGATCACCGTGTCGATGTTGTTTTCGAGTGCACCGGGCTTTTCACCAAACGGGACAAGGCGGCAGCTCACCTGAAAGCCGGCGCGCGCAAGGTNATCATCTCTGCACCCAGCCCCGATGCGGATGCCATGATTGTCTACGGCGTGAATCACGAAACCCTGACCACCAATCACGACATTATCTCCAACGCGTCTTGCACTACCAACTGCCTGGCACCGGTTGTNGAAGCNTTGCACAAGGCCATCGGCATCGAGAGTGGCCTGATGACCACCATCCACTCCTACACCAACGACCAGAAACTGAGCGACGTGTACCACTCTGATCTTTACCGCGCTCGCTCTGCCACTCAATCGATGATTCCAACGAAGACCGGCGCGGCTGCCGCCATTGGCAAGGTTATTCCGGAACTTGAGGGAAAGCTTGATGGCCTCGCAGTTCGCGTCCCCACCATCAACGTATCATTGGTGGACTTTGGCTTTATCGCCAGCCGCGAAACGACCGTTGACGAAGTAAACGANGCGATAAAAACAGCGGCCGAGAAAAANCCGGTTCTTGGTTATAATANCGAGAAACTGGTCAGCATCGACTTCAATCACAACGCACTTTCCAGCATCTATGATGCCAACCACACCCGCGTNCTGGGTCGTCACGTAAAAGTCATGGCCTGGTACGATAATGAATGGGGCTTCTCGAATCGTATGCTGGATAATGCCCTCGCCCTCTTCGAGGCCGGCCAGTAAATCTGGCCGTTTCAGCTGATTCCGCTACTCTTTTCGAGACCATTTTGAAGAACCAAAGGACACCAACCATGCTCAGGCGTACCAAGATTGTCGCCACTCTCGGCCCGGCCACCGATTCACCGGAATCCCTCGCGGCCATTATCGCCGCCGGTGTGGATGTCACCCGACTCAACTTTTCCCACGGCAGCGCCGAAGAGCACATCGGCCGCGCTCGCCGGGTTCGCGAAGCAGCAGCGGCCCAAGGCCGGTTTGTCGCTTTGCTGGCCGATTTGCAGGGCCCCAAGTTGCGCATCGCACGGTTCTCGGAGAACAAGGTCACCCTCAAGGCAGGCCAGACGTTTATCCTGGACGCTGCCATGGACAAGGAGGCGGGTACCGAGGAAAAGGTCGGCATCGACTACGAGCAACTGATCGAAGATGTGGAACCGGGAGACATTCTGGTTCTGGACGATGGCCGCATTGAGATGGAAGTGCAGTCGGTCAGCGACCACAGCATCACTTCCACCGTGCTTATCGGAGGCCCGCTCTCGAATAACAAGGGCCTGAACAAGCGCGGCGGCGGCCTGTCCGCTGAGGCACTGACGGAAAAGGACAAGCAGGACATCGTCACAGCCGCCAAACTGGGCGCGGATTACGTGGCGGTTTCGTTTGTTCGCACCGCCGAGGATATGCACATCGCCCGGCGCCTGCTTAAGGAAGCAGGCTCTGACGCCGGCCTAGTCGCCAAAATCGAACGGGCAGAGCTTGCCGACGATGTNGAAGCCCTGGACGCGGTAATCGAAGCATCCGATGCCGTGATGGTTGCCCGTGGCGATCTGGCCGTTGAAATCGGCGACGCCCAGTTGGTGGGCGTACAGAAGCACATCATCTCCCGCGCCCGCGTTCTCAACCGCGCGGTGATCACGGCCACGCAGATGATGGAGTCGATGATCACCAGCCCNATGCCAACNCGAGCCGAAGTCTCAGACGTTGCCAACGCGGTGATGGACTATACCGATGCAGTGATGCTGTCTGCGGAAACGGCCGTGGGTGATTATCCCAAGGAAGCAGTCGAAGCCATGGTGCGCATTTGCCTGGGCGCAGAGAAGCATCCGTCGATGCATCAGTCCAAACACCGGATTCACGAGAGCATGGAGGAAGTTGATGAAGCTATCGCTCTTTCCGCCATGTACGCAGCGAACCACCTTGAGGGTGTCTCGGCCATTATCTGCATGACCGAGACGGGTGCCACGCCAAGGTTGATGTCTCGCATCAAATCGAGCCTGCCAATCTTTGCGTTTTCGCGCCATCACTCCACCCAGCATCGGGTCGTTATGTTCCGTGGCGTTCANACGGTGCCTTTCGATTCAGCCAAGATTCCGAACGAGCGGACCAATGCGNTGGCGGTGTCGGAGCTGGTGAATCGCGGNGCAGTCAAGGANGGTGATCTGGTGGTGATTACCAAGGGTGANTATGTGAATGCCCAGGGTGGNACCAATACNATGAAGATTGTTCGGGTTGGTTCTGATATTCGCTGANTNTANNNNTTCTTTCCAGCCCTNNGTCGNTTGGNGCNTGNCCTTGTAGCCTGNGGNNNTGTGCGNNNCGGCAGTGGGGNTCCCCTTTCCAAAAANCGCTACGAGCACATCCATGTGCGCTTGGCTGTGGCCATCCTTGGCCACAGACATTTTTGGAAAGGGGAACCCCACTCCCTCNTTCAGAATNTTNCAGTTNTCTCGGNNTGACAGNTTCTCGANTATTNAGACCNANNAGGNTGTNGATCGGANTAACCNCAGGCGTTATCGGAAGNTNTGNNAAGCNCTTNNGGGCNGGGNTNNCGGGAATGTCGCTGGCCANGGATGGCCAGCGCCAAGCGCACATGGATGTGCTCGTAGCGTTTCCCGNNAGNCCNGCCCNNAAGCGCGNNNACNCCGAAANCTTCNNGCTACANGAANGANANCAAGNCNNAAGTCAGAGNTCNGCCAGACTCCCCCGCGCAATCTCNGTAATCTGCGNCCAGTCTTTGGCCGCCACCACNTCNGCNGGGGTCAACCAGGTGCCACCAACGGCCTGGACGTTGCCGAGGGCCAGGTAGTCGGCTGCGGTGTTTCGGCGGATGCCGCCTGTGGGACAGAAGGTGACGTCCGGGAACGGCCCGCTGAAGGCTTTGAGGGCCGGGATGCCGCCGGCGACTTCGGCGGGGAAGAATTTGAATTCGCGGTAGCCGAGGTTATAGCCAATCATCATTTCCGAGATGGTGGCAATGCCCGGCAACAGTGGGGCTTCGGAGGTCAGGCCGAATTCCAGGATGGCTTCGGTTACGCCCGGGGTGATTACGAACTGGGCGCCAGCGGCCTCTACCTGTCGGTACTGGGCAATGCTGGTAACGGTGCCCGCCCCGACCCACGCATCCGGGATGGCTTTGCGGACTTCTTCGATGGCTTTTAGGCCGTGTTCAGTGCGCAGGGTAATTTCGAGGACGTTGATGCCGCCGTCAACGAGAGCCTGGCAAAGGGGCACGGCGTCGTCGAGGTCCTGAATGGCGATGACCGGCACCAGGGGTGAGGATTGCAGTACTGCCCTGACGCGCTCGCGATGGTAATCGGAAAGTTGGCTCACGGTTTTCTCCATAACAAATGTCGGGCGTTTCAGGGACTCCAGAACACCTGGAGGCCTGGTTTCAGGAAAGCTCTGATTGGCATCTCGAGCACCTTGTCCGGTTCAGACATAGCACGGTCCAGTGTCTGCAGTTTGTCCTCGCCCTTCAGATGCAACGCGGTAAATCGGGCATCCCTCAGGGGTGGCCAGGTCAAGGTGATGCGTTTCTGCGGCTGCGACGCGGGCGTGGCGGGCGCAACGATTTCCTGGCATTCAGGATTCATCGCACTTTCCAATTCGGGTGCGTCGGGAAACAGTGAGGCGGTATGGCCGTCGTTGCCCATACCAAGAATCAGCACGTCGATGGGCAGGGCCAGGTTCACGAGCTCGGCCTTCACTCGCTCAAGACCCTCTGAGGGTGTCGCACCAGGCTGTTTGAGCGACAGGAACCGGGCCGAGGCCGCCTTATTCTGCAGCAGGTTCTCCCGAACCAGGCGGGTATTGCTGGCGTCATCGTTTTCTTCCACCCAACGCTCATCCGCCAGCAGAACGTCTACCCTGCCCCAATCCAGATCCTTGCCGGACAGCGCCCTGAAAAATGGCAGCGGCGTGGAACCGCCGGATACCACCAGGCTCGCCCTGGGCACCTCTCTCAGGCGGGCCGCCAGAAATCCCGCCACGGCATCAGCAAGATCCAGGGCCACGCCATCAGCGGTTTCACCTGAGCGATCACTGACACCCTCGGGCAAACGCAGATCAGACATCTTCATACCAGCTCCTGCCATCCCGGGTAATCATGGCGATGGAAGCAACGGGGCCCCAGGTTCCCGCCGCGTAACGTTTTGGCGGCTCGCCGCCATCCTTCCAGTTCCGAATAACCTGATCGACCCAGCGCCAGGCATACTCCACCTCGTCACGGCGCACGAACAGGTACTGGTTACCCTTCATTACCTCCCAAAGCAAACGCTCGTAGGCGTCGGGAATCCGATCGGTAACAAAGGTCTCAGAAAAGGTGAGCTCCAGAGGGCCTTGACGAAGTCGCATGCCCTTATCCAGGCCCTGGTCCTTGGTGAGGATCTTCAGGGCCATGCCTTCGTCAGGCTGAAGACGGATAATCAGCTTGTTGTTGGCGAGGTGCTTCTGGTCCGGATCAAAAATGTAATGCGGCGCAGGCTTGAAGTGGATGATGATCTGGGACAGCTTTTCGGGTAGGCGTTTACCAGTGCGAATGTAAAACGGGACACCCGACCAGCGCCAGTTGTCGATCTCTGCTTTCAGGGCAACGAAAGTTTCAGTAGCGCTGCCCTTGTTTGCCCCCTCCTCCTCCAGATAGCCGGGCACCGGCCTGCCGTTACTGGTGCCGGCGGTGTACTGGCCACGCACCACGTAACTGTCCATCATATCGGGCGTAATGCGCTTCAAGGCCTTGAGAACCTTGACTTTCTCATCCCGGATGCTGTCGGCAGACAGGTCCGAGGGCGGGTCCATGGCGATCAGACACAGCAGCTGAAGTAGGTGATTCTGGATCATATCGCGAATCTGGCCAGCTTTGTCGAAATAGCCCCACCGCCCCTCGATGCCAACGCTCTCGGCCACCGTGATCTCCACGTGGGAAATGTGGTTCTGGTCCCACTGGGAGGCAAACAGGTTATTGGCAAAACGCAGAGCGATCAGGTTCTGGACCGTTTCCTTACCCAGGTAATGATCAATCCGGAACAGCTGGTTCTCGTTGTAGACCTCGCCAAGCTCATCGTTGATCACCTTCGACGACTCCAGGTCGTGACCGATCGGCTTCTCGACCACCACCCGCGTCTTCTCGGTGCAGCAACTGGCGGCCCGCAGGTTTCGGGCTATGACGCCATACATGGACGGCGGGGTGGCCATATAAACAATAAGCTCATTATTGGCGTCATCACGCCACTCGTTGAGCACAGCAAATGCATCGGGTTCGTTAAAATCCAGAATCTGGTAATCGACCCGCTTCAGAAAGGATTCGGCCAGTCCAGCATCGAACTCTTCCGGCTTTACGTACTGCTTCAGCTTGTCAAACAACTGCTGGCGCACGGTCTCGGTATCGGCATCTGAGCGGGCAATGGCCAGGACCCGGCTCCCCTCCGCCAAGAGGTTGGCGCGCTCAAGCTGGTACAGCGCCGGAAACAGTTTTCGCTGGGCAAGGTCACCCAAGGCTCCGAAGAGCATCAGGTCACAACGGGTATTGATCTTGTTGACCATTGGTTCCTTCTCTCTGGTGAGCAGTCCGTCGCAAAAACTCGACGACAGAACTCAATGTAGTAATTTTAACCAAATAATGACATCCAAAAATCGTTTTTCCAAGAAAAAACTGCGTTTCGTGATACTTTTACTACCCCAAAACCGGTAAAAAAGCGGTATAATCACCGCGTTTTCAAGACAACGACCGCCCATGATTCAGGGAGTACCATTGATGGCCGCGAACCAGGCGCACCGTGACGACAATCTGCTTGAGGACATCCAGTCCAGGCTGGAGACCCTTAACAAATCCGAGCGGAAAGTGGCCGAGGCCATTCTCCGTGACCCAAGCGCGGCCACCCGTTACAGCATAGCTGCCCTGGCGAGAGCCGCCGACGTCAGCGAACCCACCGTTAACCGTTTCTGCCGGGGTTTCTCGGCAACAGGTTTCCCGGATTTCAAGATTCGCCTCGCCCAGAGTATCGCTACCGGCACCCCCTATATCGGCCAGAACGTGGAGCCCGACGACACCGTTGCCGAATTCGCAGACAAGATCATGCTCAGTACCATTGCCAGCCTGGACAAGGCTCGGCAAGCGCTCGACCCGAAAGCCCTGGCAACGGCCATTGATTACCTGATCCAGGCCAAACAGATCAATTTCTTTGGCATGGGCGGATCTGCTGCTGTGGCTATGGATGCCCAGCACAAGTTTTTCCGCTTCAATATCCCGGTCATGTCCTACGACGACGCCCTGATGCAGCGCATGGTGGCGGCCGGAGCAAACGTGGGCGATGTTATCGTGCTCATTTCCTACACGGGCCGCACCCGGGAAACCGTGGATATCGCACAACTTGCGCGGGCCAACGGTGCTACGGTGATCGGTATCACCAACCCCGATTCCCCCCTGGCGGAAAGCTGCACGGTGGTGCTGGGCGTCACCGCGCCGGAGGACACTGAGGTCTATATGCCAATGTCCTCTCGGATCATTCATCTGAGCGTTATCGACATTCTTGCAACCGGCGTAACCCTCAAACGCGGCGCGGATTTCCTCGGGCACCTCAAGAAGATCAAGGAAAGCCTCAAGCCCACCCGCTTCCCACCGACCTGAGCCTCAGTGCCACAATAGAAGAGGTCAGCAGATACAAGAAAGCCCGGGCATTCGCACCGGGCTTTTCGTTGATCGCGGGGCGCCATTCGGCGCCTTTTTCATGAGGCGGATATCAGGGTCTCTCGACCTCCGCCCGGTTTCGAAGGAACTGCTGGTACGCGGCGTATTCCCTCTGGCCTTCGAGAGATGCCAGGAATTCCCGAAGCTGGTTCAGTTCGGTGCCATCTTCCGAGACCTGCCCGTCCGTGACCTCGTCCAGCGCGATCACCGCGGCAGAATTGGCCATCACAGCCTTGCCAAACCGGGCGCCATCCGCCGGGCGCGGCAAAGAAAACACCTGCTGGAGAATGGCGGGACCTGCCTCGGAGGCGTTCCGTGCCAGCCCTTCATAGCTGGACCACTCACCAATACCCTCGGGGCTCTCACCTGACTCAAGGTCAGCGATAATCGCGTCAGCCCTTTCAGAAAGAGCTTCCCGCGTCTTGCGCTGCTCCAGCGTCGTCCGGATCTGATCGCGAACCTGATCCAGGGGCAGCTGCTCGGCTTCATGATACTTATTCACCCGGGCAACGACAGACACGTTGTCACCCACATCGATCAACTCGGTGTTGTAACCCGCGTCGAGGACATCTTCGGAAAACAACTGTCGTACCAGACCGGCGTGGTCAAACGGCGCCTGACCACCGTCACGGGTAACGCCGTTGGCCTCCCGCACCTCAAGCCCGAGCTCTTCGGCAGGGCCGGCCAGATCATCGGCGGCATACGCGGAGTCGGCAAGCTCTGCCCGGACTTCAGCAAACTGCTCACGAGCCTTTTCACGGGCCAGCTCACGACGGAGCTGGTCTTCCATTTCATCCAGAGACGGCACCTCGGACTCCCTGACATCCTCGAGGCGAATAAGATGAACCCCGAACGATGTCCGAACCGGCTCGGAAACTTCGCCTTCCTCAAGGGCAAACAGGGCTTCCTCGAAGGGCTCGGCGTAAATGCCACGACCGGCATAGCCCAGGTCGCCGCCGTCTTCGGCCGAAACGGTATCAATGGAATACTCCCGCGCCAGGTCAGCAAATGACTCCCCGGCCGCCAGGCGCTCCTGGATCGTTGCCATGGTTTCGTCTGCGTCACTGCCCTCTTCGATCAGGATGTGGGACGCCCGACGCTCCTCACTGGCCAGATCGGCAGCCTGCTGCTCGTAATAGGCCTGAAGCTCCGCATCGTCAACTTCAATGCTCTCAGCAAGGGCACCCAGCGAAAGCGTGATGTAGGCAGCGTCTACACGCTCCGGCTGCTGAAACGCACCCGAGTTTTCTTCATAAAAGGCTTCAACGTCAGCATCAGAAACCGATACTGCGTCCGCCACTGAGCTGGCAGGAATATCCAGTACCCGGAAACTACGTGTCTGGTTCTGAATCTGGAGCAGCTGCTCGGCATTCTCATCCGCCACCAGGCCACTCTGAACGATACCCGCACGGATCTGGTTCACCACATATTGCTTGCGCATTGCTTCCCGAAACTCGCCCACGCCCATGCCCATATTACGGACTGTGGCCACAAAGCGGTCGCGATTGAACTGGCCATCCACCTGGAACTGCGGCATCTGGGTAATCAACGCATCGATATCAGCATCATTGAGCTCCAGTCCCTGAGCGTTGGCATCCTGGATCAGGACCTGCTCCTGGATCAGGGAATCCAGAACGTCCGTGCGAATCTGGTCTTCGTCAAGCATCGAGGGATCCGGGTTTTCCATTCTGGATAGCCGGCGCTGGCTCTCCATCTGGACCACGCGGAGAAACTCCCGCTCGGTAATATCCTCGCCGTTGACGGTTGCCACCTCAGGCTCGCCGGAGAAGCCGCCGACAATGGCGTCCATCCCCCAGATGGATAGCGACACAATAAGAAGACCAATGATGACCTTGGCGATCGTGCCCTGGGCATTGTTCCGAATATCTTGAAGCATGTTTCTCCCGGATCCCTGTTCAAGGTAGTGCAGTTTTATTCGTTTCAGCGCGCGGCGAAGGGCGGACCTAACGTAAAAAGGCGCACCCGGTGTGGAATGCGCCTTGAATTCTTCTTGGGTGGCTTCCTGCGACAGAAGCCACCGGAGAAAGAACCGTTACTTAACGGCGTCTTTCAGGGCCTTGCCTGCTTTGAACCCAGGCACTTTGGAGGCCGGAATCTTGATCTCGGCACCAGTCTGCGGGTTACGACCGGTACGAGCAGCACGCTCTTTTACGGAGAAGGTACCAAAACCGATCAGAGTTACCTGATCGCCTTTTTTCAGGGCACCGGTGATTGAGTTGGTCATTGCGTCCAGAGCACGGCCAGCGGCGGCTTTGGAGATATCTGCGGACTCTGCAATTGCATCGATAAGTTCGGACTTGTTCACACTAAACCCCTTCGATTTCAGGTTGAAGATGTTATAGGTTGGTTTGTTTTTTCTCGGACGTTCTCGACTATCGCATAAGCGGTCGGAGAATTCCATTCTTCACTTTTCTTATTCCTTTCGGCTTTATACCGGCATTCGGAATAGGGACTGACTGCGCGGGAGCCCTTGGTATTGGCTGCTTCACGGCGAAACAGTTATACCAATGGGCTCTCAGGCATGTCAACAACTCATCAAGGCTTTAATGTGTATTTATGCGCTCTGACGCGTCGCCTTCTTCGTCACGCGGCTTGCCAGAACCCGTTTCCGGAGATGAATCTTCAGCCCTGGGCTCGGGTGGATAGGCCAGTGCAATATCCAGCACTTCGTCGATCCACTTCACAGGACGAATCTCCAGCGACTCCTTGATGTTTTCAGGTATCTCCTTGAGATCCCTGACATTCTCATCCGGAATGATCACCGTCTTGATGCCACCCCGATGCGCTGCCAGAAGCTTTTCTTTCAACCCACCGATGGCAAGAACACGTCCACGCAGAGTGATTTCACCGGTCATTGCAACGTCGGCGCGAACCGGAATCTTGGTCAGAGAAGAAACCAGCGCTGTGCACATACCGATACCGGCACTGGGACCATCTTTCGGTGTCGCACCCTCCGGTACATGCACGTGCAGATCGTGCTTCTCGTGGAAATCATCGGCAATTCCAAGACCGGGTGCCCGGCTACGTACCACCGTCAATGCCGTCTGGATGGACTCCTGCATGACATCACCCAGGGAACCCGTCTTCACGACCCGGCCCTTGCCAGGCGTGAGGGCGCACTCAATATGCAGCAGTTCGCCACCCACCTGGGTCCAAGCCAGACCGGTCACCTGACCAATCTCGTTCTTTTCCTCGGCGAGGCCGTACTTGAATTTTTTGACCCCCGAGTAATCTTCGAGCATGTCCTGCGTGAGAGTGACAGAGACCTTCTCTCCGCTCTCCACATGGTCACGCACCACCTTGCGGCAGATCTTGGCAATCTCGCGCTCCAGGCCACGTACACCGGCTTCACGGGTGTAGTAGCGGATCAGGTCGCGAAGGGTGTCCTCTGGCAACTTGAGCTCATCCTTGCGCAGGCCGTTGGCCTTGATCTGCTTCGGCAACAGATAACGCAGCGCAATATTGACCTTCTCGTCCTCCGTGTAACCCGGGATACGGATGATTTCCATCCGGTCCAGCAGGGCGGGAGGAATGTCCATGGAGTTGGAGGTACACACGAACATCACATCGGAGAGATCGTAATCCACTTCGAGGTAGTGATCGTTGAAGGTGTGATTCTGTTCCGGGTCGAGGACCTCCAGCAGCGCTGAGGCCGGATCACCACGATGATCCATGCCCATCTTGTCAATTTCATCGAACAGGAACAGCG
>PBED01000030.1:0-34863 GCA_002718255.1 Marinobacter sp.
GCACCGTGCCTATCTATCAGGCGCTGGAAAAGGTGGGCGGCGTTGCGGAAGACCTGACCTGGGAAATCTTCCGGGACACCCTGATCGAACAGGCCGAGCAGGGCGTGGATTACTTCACCATCCATGCGGGCGTCCGCCTGCACCATGTGCCTATGACTGCCAAGCGCACCACAGGCATCGTCTCCCGGGGTGGTTCGATCATGGCCAAATGGTGCCTGGCTCACCACAAGGAAAGCTTCCTGTACGAGCACTTCGAAGGCATCTGCGAAATCATGAAAGCCTACGATGTCTCTTTCAGCCTTGGCGACGGCCTGCGCCCCGGCTCCATCGCCGACGCCAACGACGCAGCCCAGTTCGGCGAACTGGAAACCCTCGGTGAGCTCACCAAGATCGCCTGGAAACACGATGTGCAGTGCATGATTGAAGGCCCCGGCCATGTGCCCATGCATCTGGTGAAAGAGAATATGGACAAGCAGCTCGAATGTTGCGACGAAGCGCCGTTCTACACCCTGGGCCCGCTGATTACCGATATTGCGCCGGGCTACGATCACATCACGTCCGGTATTGGTGCCGCCATGATCGGCTGGTATGGCTGCGCCATGCTTTGCTACGTCACACCCAAGGAACACCTGGGGCTGCCCAACAAGGACGATGTGAAAACCGGCATCATCACTTACAAGATCGCCGCCCACGCCGCGGACCTGGCGAAGGGGCACCCGGGTGCCCAGATTCGCGATAATGCGCTCTCCAAGGCCCGTTTCGAATTCCGTTGGGAAGACCAGTTCAACCTCGGTCTGGACCCGGATACGGCTCGCGCCTACCACGATGAGACCCTGCCGAAGGAATCCGCCAAGGTGGCGCATTTCTGTTCCATGTGCGGACCGAAGTTCTGCTCCATGCAGATTTCCCAGGAAGTTCGGGATTATGCGAAGGAGCACGGCCTGGATGAGGTGTCGGCAGTGGATGCCGGCATGCAGGAGAAATCCCGCGAGTTCGTGGAGTCCGGGAGTAAGCTTTACGACAAGGTTTGAACTTGAAGTAATACCCAACTAAAGGCTATCGTTCCAAGTCGATTCAACGACCGGACAAAAAATGGCCAAACCGTTCCAGTTCAACGCCGACGACGTCAACGTCGAAAAACGTGAAACCGTCTTCCAGGGCTTCTTCCGCATGGATAAGCTCTGGTTGACCCATCCGCGTTTTGACGGCCGGGACATGCCGGTGTTTACCCGAGAACTCTTCATTCGTGGCGATGCCACCTGTGTACTTCCCTACGACCCGGAACGGGACGAGGTAGTCCTTCTTGAGCAGTTCCGTCTTGGTGCCCTGGGTCGTGATCAGTCGCCGTGGCTGCTGGAGCTGGTGGCTGGTATGAACGAAGACGGCGAGAGCCCTGAAGAAGTCGCTCAACGCGAGGGCCAGGAAGAGGCCGGACTTACCTTTGAGCCGCTGGAAAAAATCTGCGATTACCTGGTGTCACCCGGCGGCAGCACGGAAATGATTCACCTTTATTGCGGGTGTGTCAGCACCGCGGATGCCGGTGGTCTGTATGGTATGGAACATGAACATGAGGATATCCGTGCCCATGTGGTGTCATCCGACGACGCCATAGCGATGATCCACGATGGTCGCATCAACAACGCGGCCGCCATTATAGCCCTGCAGTGGCTCGAGCTGAATCGGGCCCGTTTGAGGAAAGGGTGGCAGTGATGGGCGAGTGGACCATGAAACCCAGGCGGTATGTTCCGGATCTCAGACAGCTCGGCGCCTTGTGTGACGGAAACTATCAGCGGCTCCGTAAGCTGAGGCAGCTGGAGGTGGACGGCAAGCCCGTGTGCGAGTTCGAGCTGCATCGGGAGAACCACTACCTGGGACGAGTCCGGATTCAGGTGCTCCAGACAGCAAAGTTCACCGAAACCCTGTTGCTTGAGCAGGTCCATAATTCCGGTCGTTGGTTAAACAACCCTCAAATGACCGTACGGGTCTACCACGACGCCAGCATGGCGGAAGTGATCAGCTGCTACCGTGATCGCCAGATTGCTCCCGTCAACGATTACCCCAATCGCTTCATGCACCATCCGGATGAAAAGGTCCAGGTCAACGGCTTCCTCGCCGATTGGCTGGATTACTGTCTCAGGTTTGGTCACCTGCCCATGGAACATGCAGCCTGGTCTGCCGGCGAAGGCGTCGACTGAGGCGGTTCGATACACGCTTATCCTGTACTAAAGTGGTGTGGCTATGGCGCACCGATGTGCCATAGTTGTCAAAAATTGCAATATTTCGCCAAAGTCTGGCCAGAATGTGACTCCGGTTCGATTCGAAAGTGATAAATCCGCGAACCAGCGTCGTACACTTGAGCTCAGACCACGTATTGCCAGCGAGTAGATCCAGAAAGCCATGACCATGAAGGAACAAGCCCGGCCACTGCGGGTACTGCAGCTGACTGATCCGCACCTGATGGCGAATGCCGACGGCGATCTGTTAGGTGTAAAAACCCGGGAAAGCCTGCAGGCGGTTATTGCAGAGGTATTGAAAGTGCACGGTCAGCCGGATCTGATTCTGGCTACCGGGGATCTCGCTCAAGACGGGTCGGTGGAAGCGTACCGAGTCTTTGGTGAGAGCCTGAAGTCTTTCTCCTGTCCCTCAGTCTGGATCGCTGGTAATCACGATCATATCGATAACCTGCTCCAGGTTTCTCGCGAGTACAACGCTTCTGATCGTCACGTGATTCAGGGTGGCTGGCAGTTTGTGATGCTGGATTCCTCTGTGCCCGGCAAGGTTTTCGGCGCTTTGGCTGAATCCGAACTGGCGTTCCTCTCGGAGACGCTTGAGCAACATCCGGACATACCGGCAGTGATTGCACTCCATCATCATCCGGTGGATATCGGCTCCGACTGGATGGAGAAAATTGGCCTAACCAATCGCGATGCGTTCTGGCAGGTGCTAGATCGATTTCCTCAGGTCAGGATCGTGTTGTGGGGGCATATCCATCAGGAGCACGAGCGCGAGCGCAACGGCGTGCAGCTGTTGGCCACGCCGTCCACCTGCATCCAGTTTACTTCCGGTTCCAGCAAGTTTTCGGTTGAGGATTTACCGCCCGGTTACCGCTGGTTCGAATTCCACGATTATGGCGACTTCGCAACGGAAGTCCGCCGGGCCGAGGATTTCCAGTTCGAGCTGGATCAGAACAGTTCCGGTTACTGAATACTTTCTCTGAGTTCCCGAGCGGCGGCGACCATGCCTTTCAGGGCAGGGCGGACCTCCTCCCACTGACGGGTCTTCAGGCCACAGTCTGGGTTCACCCATAGCCGCTCTGCTGGTATCCGCTCTGCCGCCTTTATCATCAATGATCGAATCTGCTCGCTGTCGGGAATATTCGGCGAGTGTATGTCATAGACACCGGGCCCGATGTCGTTCGGGTAATGGAAACCACGGAAGGCATCGAGAAGCTGCATGTCCGACCGGGAGGTCTCGATGGTAATCACATCAGCGTCCATCCGGGCGATGGCTTCGATAATGTCGTTGAACTCCGAATAGCACATGTGGGTGTGGATCTGGGTTTCGTCTCGAACGCCGTTGGCAGATATCCGGAATGACTCGATGGCCCAGTCCAGATAGTTCTTCCAATCGGCTTGCCGCAGCGGCAAGCCCTCCCGAAGGGCGGCTTCATCGATCTGGATAATTCGGGCGCCCGAGGCCTCCAGATCCAGCACCTCCTCCCGGATGGCCAGTGCCAGTTGAAGGCAGGTCTCTCGCCGTGGCTGGTCGTCCCGCACGAACGACCAGTTGAGGATGGTGACAGGTCCGGTCAGCATGCCCTTCAGAGGCTTTTTCGTGAGCGACTGGGCATAGCGGATCCATTCGACGGTCATGGCTTTCGGGCGAGATATGTCTCCGAACAGGATGGGTGGTTTCACGCATCGCGAGCCGTAGGACTGAACCCACCCGAACTGACTGAAGGCATAGCCGTCCAGTTGTTCGCCGAAATATTCGACCATGTCGTTTCGCTCGGCTTCGCCGTGAACAAGCACATCGAGCCCCAGGGCCTCCTGCTCGACAATGCAGCGACGAACCTCTTCGCGAATCCGGGCGTTGTATTGCGGCTCCGTTAGCTCACCCTTTCGGAACTGCAAGCGGGTCTGGCGGATATCCCGTGTTTGGGGAAAGGACCCGATGGTGGTTGTCGGGAAGCGGGGTAGGCCAAGCTTCCGTTGCTGTATGGCGATGCGGTCCGGGAAACGGCTTTGCCGCTGACCGAGTGCCGGACTGACGTCGGCGAGACGGGCCTGCACAGAAGCGCTGTGAACTTGTTCGGATGTTGCCCGACTGTTGACGGCTACCGTCGATTCCGCCAGTTGTTCGCGAACGGCCGCTCTTCCATTACTCAACGCTGTGGCGAGAGTCTTCAGTTCATCCAGTTTCTGGACGGCGAATGCCAGCCAGCTGCGGATTTCCGGGTCAAGCTTGTCTTCACTCGTTAGATCGACAGGCACATGAATCAGTGAGCAGGATGGCGCGAGCCAGAGACGATTCCCCAACTTTTCATAGACCGGTTCGAGCCAGTCGAGGGTCTTCTCCAGATCCGATCGCCAGATATTCCGGCCATTGATAACGCCCAAAGAAAGTTGCTTGTGGGGCGGTAGCCAGTCGACCACACGGGGGACTTCCTGTGGCGCACTGATGGCATCGAGGTGCAATCCGGCCACGGGTAATTCACAGGCCAGCTGCAGATTTTCTCGCAATTCACCGAAGTAAGTGGTTACCAACAACTTCGGCGTGCTTGTCTTGAGGTGGTGATAAGCGAGGCTGAAGGCGTGGCGCCAGTCCGCATCCAGGTCGGTCACAAGCGCGGGTTCGTCTACCTGAACCCACTCAACGCCACGGTCTGCTAACAGTTCCAGAAGCTCTGAGTACACGGGCAGTAAAGACTCCAGCAGCAATAGTCGGTCGCTGTCGTCTTTGGCTTTGCCAAGCCAGAGATAGGTGACGGGGCCGATAATCACCGGCTTTGGTGTTAATCCTTGGGCTCGCGCCTCGTCGATCTGATCGATTAGTCGGTTGCCATTGAGTCGAAAGCGGGTGTTTTGGTGGAACTCGGGCACGATGTAGTGATAGTTGGTGTCGAACCATTTGGTCATTTCCCCTGCCTGAACACCACAGCAGGCTGATTCCTGCCCGGAACGCCCCCGGGCTACCCGGAAATAACGGTCGAGTTCGCTGCCTTTGGTGTCGTTCACCCGCTCAGGCAGGTTGCCCAGGGTGACACTCATATCCAGTATCTGATCGTAAAAGGAGAAGTCTCCGACGGGCACTCGGTCCAGTGGGCGTTGGTTCTGCCAATGCCTGCGCCGGAGATCGGCACCGGTAATCTGCAGATCCTCCTCGTTTATCCGGCCTTTCCAGAAGGCTTCCTGGGCAAACTTCAGCTCGCGGCGGGCCCCGATTCGTGGGAAGCCGAGATTGTGGGTGGTTACCATGGTGTGTCCTCTGCTTGATTTCGTGATTTTGAAGAAAGTGCAGAATATCCACCTGGCGGAATGAAAAATAATGGTATTATTTCAGAGATCAATGAATATTGCTCATGCGAAGGGTGATAATGATCGAGCGAAGCCATCTGGAAATTCTCCGGGCAGTGAATCAGCAGGGGTCTTTGACGGCGGCCGCCGAGTGCCTGCACTTGACGCAATCTGCCCTCAGCCATTCCATCCGTAAGCTGGAACACCAGTTGGGTACCGACGTCTGGGTGCGGGAAGGGCGGCAGTTGCGACTGACCCAGTCGGGGGAATACCTGCTTTCGCTGGCCAACAGGCTGCTGCCGCAGATGGAGCACGCGGAGATGCTGATCGGCCAGTTTGCCAGGGGGCAGCGTGGCACGCTGCGTATCGGAATGGAGTGCCATCCCTGCTATCAATGGCTGTTGAAAGTAGTCGGGCCCTATCTGGAGGGCTGGCCCGGGGTGGATGTGGATGTAAAACAGAAATTCCAGTTTGGCGGCATTGGCGCCCTGTTCGGTCACGACATCGACATGCTGGTAACTCCGGACCCCCTGCAGCGCCCGGGCCTGGTTTTCGAGCCGGTGTTCGACTACGAGCAGGTGTTGGTGGTGGCCGCGGACCATGCTCTGGCGGACAAGGCCTGGGCTGAACCCGGGGATCTGGAGAAAGAAACCCTGATCACCTACCCGGTGGAAATCGAACGTCTGGATATCTACACGCGGTTCTTGCTTCCGGCCCACGCCAGTCCCGCGCGGCACAAAACCATCGAGACCACCGATATCATGTTGCAAATGGTTGCGGCAGGGCGCGGGGTGGCCGCGCTCCCACGCTGGCTGGTCGAGGATTACGGTACCCGGATTCCGGTTCGGCCGGTTCAGCTCGGGGAAACGGGGATTCCGAAACAGATCTTTTTGGGACTTCGTGAGCGGGATCGGGAGGTGGATTACCTGAATTCGTTCATGAAGCTGGCACGTGAGGTTCGCTGGAATTAACCTCTTCAGTTAAACTGCGCAAAAAATTCGTTCAGGAAACCAGACTATGAGTGAGATACCCGCAGACCTGAAATACATTGAGACCCATCAATGGGTTCGCGTGTCAGACGATGGCACGGCGACTGTCGGTATTACGGATTTTGCCCAGGAGCAACTGGGTGATGTGGTATACATCGGTGTTCCGGATGTGGGCGCAACGGTTAACGGAGGAGAGGAAGCCGGGGTCGCTGAGTCTGTGAAGTCGGCTTCGGATGTGTTCAGCCCGGTGACCGGTGAGGTTATCGAGGTGAATGAGAGCCTCGAGGACGAGCCGGAGAAGGTCAACGAAGATCCCTACGGTGACGGCTGGCTTTACAAGGTGCGGCTTGACGATGCTGGTGAGCTGGATGGCCTGATGGATTCTACAGCTTATGCGGAGCATGTGGCGGCCGAGGAATAACGCTTCCGCTTGGGAGGCTGGCCTGACGGGGCGGGCCTTCCAAAACACGCTGTGAATACGTCCCTGTTCGCTTGGCTCCGCCATCCCTGGCTCCGCACAGTTTTGGAAGGCCCGCCCCGTCAGCCCGTCATACATCGGTATCAGTTTCAACTCATCTTGTATAATCCCTGTCTTTCCTTTCCAGGTGGTCTTTATGAATTTTCCGGTTCTGTATCTTCGAAAAGGCGCAGAGCGCCGTCTCCGTGCTGGCCATCTATGGGTTTACAGCAATGAGGTGGACACCCGCCGCAGTCCGCTGACGGAATTCGAGGCCGGTGTTCAGGCGGAGCTTCGGGCGTCGAACGACAAGCCTCTGGGTACAGTGTTCGTTAATCCCCATGCGCTGATTTGTGGCCGGCTGATCAGTCGGGATCCGGGCCATGGTATGACGCCCCAGCGGTTGACTCAGCGGATGGAGGCTGCGCTTGCGCTCAGAGAGCGGCTTTTCGACAAGCCGTTTTACCGTTGGGTGTTTGGCGACAGTGACGGGCTTTCGGGGCTGGTGATTGACCGGTTTGATTCCACGGTGGTGGTGCAGATTTCCACGGCCGGTATGGAAGCGATGAAGGAGGCAGTTGTTCGGGCAGTCCAGCGGCTGGTGCACCCTGAGGCGATCATCCTCAAGAACGATGGCAAGATGCGCAAGGTGGAGGGGCTGGATACCTACGTGGAGCAGGCCCATGGCGCTGCGGTGAGTCTGCTGGAGGTGGAGGAGAACGGTGTCCGGTTCGAGGTGCCGTTGGAAGGCGGCCAGAAGACGGGCTGGTTTTACGATCATCGGATGAACCGTGCCCGTTTGCAGGCCTATGCGCCGGGCAAGCGGGTGTTGGATGTGTTCAGTTATGTCGGTGGCTGGGGCATTCAGGCCGCTTGTGCCGGGGCCACCCAAGTGACCTGTGTCGACAGTTCGGCCGGTGCCATTGATTCGGTTCACCACAACGCCAGGCTCAATGGCCTCGACAATGTGGAAACCATTGAGGGAGATGCCTTCGAGGCCCTGAAGGCGCTGGCGGATGAGAAGGAGAAGTTTGATGTGGTGGTTCTCGATCCGCCGGCACTGATTCCCCGGCGCAGGGACCAGAAGGCGGGTGAAGAGGCCTATGCCCGGCTGAACCAGCTCGGTCTGCGGTTGCTGGAGCGCGATGGGATACTGGTTTCCGCGTCCTGTTCGATGCATCTCTCGCAGGAGAAGCTGGTGGACATCATTCGAGGCAGCGGCCGCAAGATCGACCGCTTTGTCCAGTTGCTCGAGCAGGGGCATCAGGCTCCGGATCACCCGGTGATTCCGGGCATCCCCGAGACCGATTACATCAAGTCCTGCTTTGTACGCTCACTAACAGGCTTCTTCTGAAGCATTTGAAGTCGGGGTCAGATGAAAGCTTTCATCTGACCCCATATTCACATTTCAGCCTCTCAGTGACATCACTTTCCAGCCGTTGTCCCGGGCAAATTGCTCCAGGGTCGGGTCCGGGTCGACGGCTACCGGGTTGTCCACTTTTTTCAGCAGCGGCAAGTCATTGTGGGAGTCGCTGTAGAACCAGGCCCCCTCGAGTGTCCTGTTATGGGCACTCAGCCAGTCATCCAGTCGCGCGACTTTGCCATCCTGAAAGCTCGGAGTGCCGGCCACTTCGCCTGTATAACGGCCGTTGACAAGCTCGGGCTCGGTGGCAATCAGATGTTCGATGCCGAGGGCCTCGGCAATGGGTTCAGTCACAAAACGGTTGGTGGCGGTGATGATCATCAGGGTGTGACCCTGCTCCCGGTGGCTGTCCAGCAGCGTATTCGCAGTGGCCTGCATCATGGGGCGTACTTTTTTCTCCATAAAGGCTTCCCGCCACGCCAGTAGCTCTTCCATGTTGTGACTGGCCAAAGGCTGAAGGGCAAACCCCAGGTAGTGCAGAATATCCAGCTCGCCGTTCAGGTATTCCTGATAGAAGCGGTCGTTGGCAAGGCGGTATTCCTCGGCATCGACAATGCCTTCCTCCACCAGAAATTCGCCCCAGGCGTGGTCGCTGTCTCCGGCTAAAAGGGTGTTGTCGAGATCAAAAATTGCGAGCGTCAAGCGGCTACCTCCGGTGATCACAGGGCTTGCAGTAAAACGCCAAGTCTATCATGACCTGTCCCCAACGGCTCCGTTTGCCGAACCCTTGGGATTCTGTAAGAATGAGAGCAACTTGGACAAATCCGACCGGTGAATTTTTGTACCGGTCAACCGACTTTTGAGAGGACTGTGCCGTGATCGATTCAGACGGTTTCAGACCCAACGTCGGAATCATTCTGGCCAATCACAGAGGAGAAGTTCTCTGGGCAAGGCGAATAGGGCAGGACTCCTGGCAGTTTCCCCAGGGTGGCATCAAACATGATGAATCCCCCGAGGATGCGCTGTACCGGGAGCTTGGAGAGGAAATCGGCCTCTGTGCAAACGATGTGGAAATCATCAGCTGCACGCGAGGCTGGCTGAGGTATCGACTCCCGAGGAGGATGGTACGCCAAAACTCCCACCCCGTTTGTGTGGGCCAAAAACAGAAATGGTTCCTGCTGAGGATGTTATCGCCGGACGCGCAGGTTTGCGTGGACGGTACGGATTCACCGGAGTTCGACGGCTGGCAGTGGGTAAGCTACTGGTATCCGTTGGGGCAGGTGGTTTCATTCAAGCGAGAAGTGTATCGACGCGCGCTGAGAGAGCTTGCGCCGCGACTGTTCTACAACATGGAGCAGTGGCACAGGGCGGAGCAGAATCGGCGTTTACAGGAACACCAGAAATGACGGACTGACACCGCCATGCTGAGCATTCTGCGAAGTCTAGTACAAGAGGTAAACAGCGCCCGCGATCTGCAGGAGGCGCTGGATATCATTGTATCGCGGGTGCAGAAAGCCATGGGAACCGAGGTCTGTTCCGTCTACCTGCTTGACCCTGCCACCAACCGCTACATTTTGATGGCCACCGAAGGCCTTTACCGCAAGGCGGTTGGCCAGGTGAGCCTGGCTTACTCTGAGGGCCTTGTCGGTCTCGTGGGTTCCCGCGAAGAACCCATCAACCTTGAAGATGCACCGTCCCACCCGCGCTACCGCTATTTCCCCGAGACCGGGGAGGAGCGCTTCCGCTCGTTCCTGGGTGTTCCGATTATTCACCATCGCCGGGTGCTGGGCGTGCTCGTTGTCCAGCAGCGGGAAAGTTCCCGGTGTTTTGATGAGGGCGAAGAGGCATTCCTGGTAACCGTTTCCGCTCAGCTGGCGGGGGTCATAGCCCATAGTGAAGCCACCGGCGCCATCAGTGGCCTGTCCCTGACCGGCGAGGAGGCACACGATGTCAGTTTCAACGGCGTGCCGGGTGCTCCAGGTGTTGCCATCGGCAATGGCGTTGTCGTTTATCCATCCGCTGACCTTGATGTGGTTCCGGAAAAGCCGACTGACGATATTGATCAGGAACTGGCCCTGTTCGGAGCGTCGGTTAAAGCGGTGAGGGAAGATATCGAGCGGGTTGCCAAGCGGTTGGCTTCGCAGCTGCGTCCTGAAGAGCAGGCCCTGTTCGATGTCTATCTGAGAATGCTGGGCGACGATGCCATGCCTGGTGAGGTGTCGAACAAGATCAGGGAAGGGATCTGGGCCCAGGGCGCTCTCAAGCAGGTGGTCCAGCAGTACATCCGTCATTTCGAGATGATGGACGATCATTACCTGCAGGAACGCGCTGTTGATATCCGGGACCTGGGCCGCCGTCTGCTGTCTCATCTGCAGGAAGGCGAGCAGAAACACCTGAACTACCCCGAGCGCACGGTCCTGGTCAGCGAAGAGCTGACACCGGCCATGCTTGGCGAGGTCCCCAAGGGGCAGCTGGTGGGTCTGGTGTCGGTCAAAGGCTCCAGTAACTCTCATGTCGCCATTCTGGCACGCGCCATGGGCGTGCCGACTGTTATGGGGCTGGTCGATATTCCCGTAAATCAGCTCGACGGCAAGGAGCTGATCGTAGACGGCTTTGAGGGCCAGATTTTTGCTTCGCCATCGGCAGACCTCCGCTCCTACTACCAGGCGATCTGCGACGAAGAAGACGAACTTATTCGCGGGCTTGAAGTTCTCAAGGACAAGCCCTGTGAAACCACCGATCACCATCGGGTCTCACTGCTGGTGAACACCGGGTTGATGACCGATGTGGTGCGCTCGCTCTCGCACGGTGCCGAGGGTATCGGTCTTTACCGGACCGAAGTGCCCTTCATGATCAAGGACCGCTTCCCCTCAGAGCAGGAGCAGCGAGAGTATTACCGGGAGCAGCTCGAAGCCTTCGCGCCGAGCCCCGTTACCATGCGTACGCTGGATATTGGCGGCGACAAGGCGCTGACCTATTTCCCGATCCAGGAGGAAAACCCGTTCCTGGGCTGGCGGGGTATCCGCGTTACCCTCGACCACCCGGAGATCTTCCTGGTTCAGGTTCGGGCCATGCTCAAGGCCAGCGAGGGGTTGAACAACCTCCAGATCATGCTGCCAATGATCTCCAACATCTCGGAGGTGGAGGAGTCCCTGCACCTGATTTACCGGGTGTACCACGAAGTTCGGGAAGAGGGTTACGACATTCACATGCCCAAGGTGGGCGTGATGGTCGAAATCCCCGCTGCCGTTTACCAGATTCGGGAACTGGCGGACAGGGTGGACTTCCTCTCTGTTGGTTCCAACGACCTGACCCAGTATCTGCTGGCGGTGGATCGTAACAATCCCCGGGTTGCCCAGCTCTATCACTCGTATCACCCGGCGGTGCTCCAGGCGCTGGTGCGAATCGCCCAGGACGCTCACTCGGTGGGCAAGCCTGTTGGCATCTGCGGTGAACTGGCGGGTGATCCCGGCGGTGCGCTGCTGTTGATGGCCATGGGTTACGATTCCCTGTCCATGAACGCCGCCAGCTTGCCCAAGGTCAAATCGGTGATTCGCAGTGTCAGCCGTGAGTGGGCCATTCAGCTATTGGAGGATGTGTTGTTACTGGACTCGCCTCACGTGATCAAGAGCTGTGTCGACCTGGCGTTGCGTAATGCCGGCTTCGGCCGTTACCTGCGCCCCGGCAAGTCGACGGCTATGGCGGTATCAGAGGCCGCCGTTTCCTGATCGCAGGTACGGGTTTGGGCAATATAGGGTGCGCACTCTAAATACGGTTGTTATCTTGAAACTGGAATTATCCGGCGGTCTGCCTGAAGGACCCGCATTCTTAATCCGGAAAAGGGAAGGCTATGAGCTCGCCAATTGACCATAAACCCGCTCCCCGCATCGGGCTTGCCCTTGGTGGCGGTGGTCCTCTGGGCGGCATTTATGAAATCGGAGCGCTCCGGGCGCTGGATGAGGCACTTGATGGTCTCGATTTCAACAACATCGATGTCTATGTTGGTGTTAATGGCGGCTCTTTTGTGGCGGCGAATCTCGCCAACCAGATGACCACGGCGCAACTTTGCCGGATTTTCGTGCGTAACGAGGCGGAAGTACACCCGTTCCATCCGGAAGTATTCTATCGCCCGGCTTTCCGGGAGATTGGCAGTCGATTGCTGGCAATTCCCGGGTTGGTTTCGACGGCAGTGAGTCGCTTCGTCAACAACCCCTACGATCAGAGTCTGCTGGAAGCCATGACCATCCTGGCCCAGGCAGCCCCTGCCGGCTTGTTTGATAACGAGGGCCTGCATGAGTATCTCAAGCGGGCCTTTACCATGCTTGGCCGCACCAACGATTTCCGTCAGCTCAAGCGCAGCCTCTACATCGTGGCTGCCGATGTTGAGAGTACCGAAGCGGTCTGTTTTGGCGCTCCCGGTTTTGACCATGTGCCCATTTCCAAGGCGATTCAGGCCAGCACTGCCTCGCCGGGGTTGTATGTGCCAGTGGAAATCGATGGGCGGTATTATGTGGACGGTACACTGCGCAAGGGTTTGCACGCCTCCGTGGCTTTTGAAGACGGTGCCGACCTGGTTTTCGCCGTGAATCCCCAGGTGCCGATTGACGCCAGTGCGGCGGTCCGGGCCGGCTCCATGAAGCCGGGCGAGCTGACCCGCTCAGGTATGCCAAACGTTCTGTCACAGACCTTCAGGACCATGGTGTACTCAAGGATGCAGTCGGGCATTGCCCAGTATGCCCGGGATTATCCCGACAAGGATATTCTGCTGTTTGAACCCACCCGAGACGACGCCAAGCTGTTCTTCTCCAACGTATTCAGCTTCCAGTCCCGTAGAATGGTGTGTGAGCACGCCTATCAGATGACACGGCGGGATCTTCTGAGTCGCGCAGATCAGCTGGAGCCCAAGCTGGCGAAATATGGCATCAAGCTTCGCCGGGATCGCCTTGAAGACGAGCAGCGGACGATCAGTACCAGTCTATATGGCGAAATGCTGCCACTGTATGTGGCCAAGGGCAGGAAGAAAAAAGCCGAGAAGGGCCGGTTGGCGGGTGGCTTGACTAACGTGTCGCACCTCTTTTCAAAGGCGCAGTAATGTTCAGTAGGTGAGGGGGGCAGATGACTGTGTCATCTGCCCCGTCTCGCTCACGCCTACAGGATGTACCGGCTCAGATCCTCGTCTTCGGACAACTCTCCAAGTTTTTCATCCACGTATTCGGCGGTTACCTCGAAGCCATCGGTAACCTTGTCACCGGCATCGAAGGAAAGGGTTTCAAGCAACCGCTCAAGGACGGTATGCAGCCGACGGGCACCGATGTTTTCAGTGCTCTCGTTCACCTTCCAGGCAACCTCGGCGATACGTGCAATGGCATCCTCCCGGAAGGTCAGTTTCACACCTTCGGTCAGCATCAGCGCTTCGTACTGCTGCACCAGGGAGGCATCCGGTTCGGTCAGGATGCGTTTGAAGTCCTCGGGTGTCAGTGCCTGAAGCTCAACGCGGATCGGCAAGCGGCCTTGCAGCTCCGGAATCAGATCCGAGGGCTTGGACAGGTGGAACGCGCCGGAAGCGATGAACAGAATATGATCGGTGCGCACAGAACCGTATTTCGTGCTCACGGTGCTGCCCTCGATTAACGGGAGCAGATCGCGTTGGACGCCTTCGCGGGAAACATCCGACGAGGTATTCTCGGATCGCTTGGCGACCTTGTCGATCTCATCCACGAACACGATGCCATTCTGCTCGACGGCCTGAATGGCTTTCTGTTTGATCTCTTCTTCGTTGACCAGCTTCGCAGCCTCTTCTTCCTTGGCCCGCTTGAGGGCGTCTGAAACCTTCATCTTCCGTGTTTTTCGCTTGTCGGAGGACAGGTTGGAGAACATGCTCTGCAGCTGGTTGGTCATCTCCTCCATGCCCGGGGGCGCCATGATTTCCACTCCGGCGACGGAGTTGCGCAGGTCGATCTCGATTTCCTTGTCATCCAGCTCGCCCTCCCGGAGTTTTTTCCGGAACAGCTGGCGAGTGGATGAGTCGGAACTGCGTTGGCTGTCCTCACCGAAATCCCGGGGCGGCGGGATCAGTGCATCCAGGATGCGCTCTTCCGCCGCGTCCAGTGCCCGTTCTTCGTGACGCTTCATTTCTGCTTCGCGGAGCATCTTGACGGCCATATCCGCCAGATCACGAATGATGGATTCCACGTCGCGGCCGACGTAGCCGACTTCGGTGAATTTGGTGGCCTCCACTTTCAGAAACGGGGCATCGGCCAATTTTGCGAGGCGCCGGGCAATCTCGGTTTTACCCACACCCGTGGGACCGATCATCAGGATGTTTTTGGGAGTGATCTCATCGCGCAGGCTGCTGTCCAGCTGCATCCGGCGCCAGCGATTTCTCAGGGCGATAGCCACCGCCCGCTTGGCTTCTTCCTGGCCCACGATGTGTTTGTTGAGCTCGTGGACAATCTCACGGGGAGTCATTGCAGACATGGTCGCTCCGGATCAGTCGTTTTTGGAGAGCACTTCAAGGGTGCGATTGTGGTTGGTGTAGATACAAATGTCGGCGGCGATATCCAGACCTTTCTCGACTATCTCGTGGGCGGACAGGTCTGTGTTTTCCAGTAAGGCCCGGGCTGAAGCCTGGGCAAAGGGGCCGCCAGACCCGATGGCAATCAGGCCCTGTTCCGGCTCAATCACATCCCCGTTGCCGGTGATGATCAGCGAGGCGGTTTTGTCCGCTACAGCCAGCAAGGCCTCGAGCCGGCGCAGCGCACGGTCAGTTCGCCAGTCTTTCGCCAATTCCACCGCAGCCCTGGTGAGGTTGCCCTGGTGTTTTTCAAGCTGGGCTTCGAATCGCTCGAACAGGGTGAAGGCATCGGCGGTACCGCCCGCGAAGCCGGCGATCACCTGGCCGTTATAGAGGCGGCGAACTTTTCGGGCATTGCCTTTCATTACGGTGTTGCCCAGGGAAACCTGGCCGTCGCCACCCATGGCAACTTCGTCATCGCGCCTGACGGAAAGAATGGTAGTCATTTGGGCTCCAATTGCCTGATTGAAATTGGTATCCCGTTGTTATGGAGGCTTCTGGTGCGAATTCAAGGTGTTCGCACCCGGCCCGAAAGATCAGCCTTCCTTGGGGATCTTCCGGACCAGTGGCTGGATATTCAGGGAAACCAGTTTGTCGATGGCGGAGTTCATCTGGCTTCGGGAGGTGAAGGGGCCAACGTTGACGCGGTACCAGACCGAACCGTTGTCCAGGTCAATCCTCTGGGTACTTGCCCGCAAACCCTGGAAGGCAATCTGGGCCCGCTGTCGTTCGGCGTCCTCCTTGCTGCGGAAAGAGCCGGACTGAAGCAGATAATTGAAATCCGTTTGAGCCGGTCCGGGTGTGTATTCTTCGACTTTCGGCGGCACCACCTCGGATTCCGGCAGCATTTCGTAGAAGCGGAACCCGGGTTTGTCCTCTTCCTTCGCGGTCTCTGCGGGCGTCTTCGCAGGTTTCTGGGCCGGTTTCTCAGTGACTGCTGGCTGCTGCGAATGCGGGCTCGTTGGCGTGCTCGTGGGTAACGAGTTCAGGTAAACGATAAACCCGATAAAGCCGCCCACGGCCGCCAGGGGCAGTATCCACTTGAGCGACAGGCCGCCGTGTTGGGAGCGGGCACTGGCCGCCGGCTTTGGCCGGGCAGCCTTCGGCTTTGCCTGTTTCGCAGGTTTTTTGCGTGACGTAGCCGACGCTTTGGCGGGTCTGTCCTTGCGGGCGTAATCTCGGGACATTCGTCTTACATCTCTTCCGGTGCGCTGACGCCCAGCAGATCCAGACCGTTGGCGATAACCTGCCGGATGGCAAGGTAGAGGCTGACCCTCGCGTCACGAACGGCGGTATCTTCAATCAATACCTTATGGGCGTTGTAATACGTATGGAACTGGCCCGCCAGGTCCCGCAGGTAGTGCGTGAGATGGTGCGGTTCACGCTGCGCGGCGGAATTGGCAATGAGCTCCGGATACTTGGCCAGCTGATTGGCCAGATCCTTTTCCTCGTCAAGCGTTAACAGTGAGAGGTCGCCGATGCATTCGTTGCGGCCGCGCTCTACACCTTCCTCGGCCAGTTTTCGAAGCACGCTGCAGATGCGCGCATGGGCATACTGCACGTAATAAACCGGGTTTTCATTGGTCTGGGAGCGAGCCAGATCGATATCGAAGGTCAACTGGGAATCCACCCGGCGCGCGGCCAGGAAGAAACGGGTCGCGTCGCGGCCAACCTCATCAATCAGGTCTCGGACGGTCACGTAGCTGCCGGCGCGTTTGGAGATTTTCACCTCCTGGCCGGAGCGGGTCACCATCACCATCTGGTGTAGCACGTAGTCTGGCCAGCCTTCCGGAATGCCGGCATTCAGTGCCTGCAAGCCGGCGCGAACGCGGGTAACGGTAGAGTGGTGGTCGGCACCCTGTTCGTTGATAACGGTGGTAAAGCCCCGTTGCCATTTGTCCAGGTGATAGGCGACATCCGGCAGGAAGTAGGTGTAGCCACCGTCCTTCTTGCGCATGACCCGATCCTTGTCGTCGCCGAACTCGGTGGTTTTCAGCCACATGGCACCATCTTGCTCGTAGGTGTAGCCATTTTCCTGCAGGCGTTTGACCGTGGCTTCAACCTTGCCGTCCTCGTACAGGGAGGATTCCAGGAAATAGACATCAAACTGAACGCCGAAGGCTTTCAGGTCCAGGTCCTGCTCCCGGCGCAGGTAGGCGACGGCGAATTCGCGGATGGCGTCACGGTCTTCCGGGTCCGCCTTGGCGGTCACTTCTCGATCGTCCGCTGTGACGGTGTCGCCAGCAAGATAGGCCTTGGCGACATCAACGATGTAGTCGCCCCGGTAGCCGTCCGCCGGCCAGCTCTCGTCGTCCGGCGTCAGGCCTTTCACCCGCGACTGAACTGAGAGTGCCAGGTTATCAATCTGCGCCCCGGCGTCGTTGTAGTAGAACTCCCGGGTCACATCGTAGCCGTTTGCTTCCAGCAGCCGGCAAAGGCAGTCACCAATCGCTGCGCCACGGCCGTGACCAACGTGAAGGGGGCCTGTGGGATTGGCCGAAACAAACTCCACCTGAACTTTTTCGCCCTGGCCCTGATTGTTGCGACCGAAACGGTCGCCTTCATCCAGTATGGTGTTGACCACTTCAAAAGCACTGGCCGTGCTCATGAAGAAGTTGATGAAACCGGGCCCGGCAATCTCCACTTTCTCCACTGCTATGCTCTGCGGCAGCTTCTCGATAAGCGCCTCTGCCAGTTTGCGAGGCGGGCAACCGGCAGCTTTTGAGGCAACCAGGGCAATGTTGCAGGCATAGTCGCCGTGGGACTTGTCCTTGGTATTGCCCACCTGTGGAGTGAAGGACTGGTCCGCAGGCAGAGTGCCATCGGCTTGGAGTGCTGCCAGTGCAGACTGGAGCAGATCGGAAACGGTCTCTTTCATGCTGTCAGATGACTCGGTTTACAGGAGAATTGGATTCGGGGCAGGAAGCCCACTGAAAACAGAAGGCAGGTATTATCGCGGAAAGGTATCAGAGACTCAAACACATAAAGATGGAGGGTAACCCTCCATCTTTATGTGGTCTTTGTTAATTGGGGTTGGCGCAAGATGAAGCTGTTCCGTAAGGACTGTTGCCCCCGCCTGGGGGCGAAGAAGCCTCTAGGTCCTCTGCAGTGCAGCTGAGAGTAAAGCGTCGCTTCGCTTGTGATTCAGTTCCTTGAACGCTTGTCGTCGCGACAAGATCAACTTCTATCCAAGAGCATTCGCTTTTTAAATAAGTTAAATCGAAGGTGACTGTGCCATCTGGGCCAGTTGTCAGGCTCAGAGGTACTGTTGCTGAAGGGTCTGGTTCTAGTGTTCCATTCCCATTTTCATCAACATCAGCTTCATCAAGTATGCCATTGTTGTTAATGTCTTCCGAGGCACAGCCATCGGCGACCGAATATGATGCGACCCAAGGGGCGTTCTCACTTGGCTTTACGTAGGCACCCTTGAAATAGCGAACAGGGACGACGCTGACCTGCACTGACCGGTTGGTGGAGGCGTTGCCGTTTGCATCGGTAACAATTGCAGTCCACGGCTGCTTGTATAGGGTTAGCCCGGACTCAACGATCTCGTTTCCAGTGCCAATGTTTATCCTCAGGGCCTGCCCTCCCACGGTTAACGAAAGGCTCTCCGATATTGCCGTGTTCGGGACTGTGGCGGAGACTGTTATGCCATCCAGGGAGCTGGAAACCGAGCTCGATGTATAGGTTATCTGGGTCTGCCCTTGGCTATTTGTTTCGCCTGATCCCGCGGAGAGAGAGCCGCCCGTTACGTCGTCTAAGGCGAAATTTACCGTAGCGTTCTTGACGAGATTGTTATTTGCGTCACGCACTGTAGCCAGAATTACTGCAGACTCATTTTGGCCGATTTGGGTCTTGTCAGCTTGAAGATTTAGCTGTGTAGGCGTTGTGGAAACAAACTCAAAGGTTCGCTGTGCTGAAGGACCGTTTGCCGTGTTGCTGCGCGCGGTGACTGATGCCGGGCCGACGTTAGTTGAGGAAATTTCGACTGTGGCGGTGCCTCCAATTGTTGTCACTGTGGCTGTGCTGGAACCGCTCTGAGTGAACACTCCTCGAGTTGTCTCGAAAACTACGCTTGAACCATCAGCAACGGCCTCCCCGTTGGAAAGCCACTCTACTTCCAGGCTTTGCGTGGCATTCAGCTCAATTTCAGTATCTGGAACCGGAGTAGTAAAGCTGAATTGATCTGGTGACCACTCTTTCAGCGGATACAAGACTCGCTCCACCATAAGCTGTGACGGTAATTGATTCTGAGCCTCCCGACTGAGCAACTAGGTCGAACTTTACAGTTCCATCAAGTGCGGTTGCAAAGCTCGCAACATTTGAAATTTGGTTTCCGAGTTCGGTTGATACTTCAATCGATTCTCCGACAATGGGATCGTTATCCGCATCTACGAGGCGAGCAACGTAAGTAGCCGATGCGCCGGCAACGATGGAAGAGGGTCCCGTTATTGAAATCGAAGTTCCAGTAGCAGAGATCGATGTTGTTCTCGATACGTCGCCGGCAGTCACGGTTACGTTAATTGTCCGATTCCTTGGATCGCCGCCAGCGGAAACCTGAGCTGACGCTTGGCCATTAGCACCGGTTACCTCGGTTTGGACCAAGACAGTGCCGTTGTTATCTGCGGCAAAGCCAACGTTGATGTCCGACATTACTCGACCATCAGTATCCTTTACTATTGCAGTAATCGATGAACTGTCTGATCCGTCGGTAGCGATCTGAGGTGATTCATTAATCAATTGAATCGTGCCCACGGCGGCCGTTTCGGTGACATCGCCTGATTCGCCTGTGCCACCACTATTTCCACCTACACCTGATAGGGAGCCCGATCCACTATCTCCTCCGCACGCAACAAGTACGAGGGTCAGCAGCAGAGCTGTAACTCGTACAAATAGTTTCCCTGACATTATTTTTTCTCCAGTTTCCGTTTACAGCGAAAGCTTTTATGCTCGTTCCTAAATAAGGACGGCAAGCTCAGGTATTTTCACAAGATTGGTACTTAGTTTGCTGAAAATCATAGCACAGGATCTTGCCGTGCAATGATGATTAGTATTCATTTATGAAAAACTTTGTAACCTGCAGGAGCATACACAACTACTGATGGTTAGCCCGTCTCCTGCGGATCAACATCAATCATCCATTTCACCCCCGCAGGCAGCTTTATCTGGTCCAGTTCCTGACAGATTCCGGTAAGCAGGCTGTTCAGCTTTTTCCGGTTGCGGGCGTTGAGGATCAGTTGCGCGCGGTGCTTGTCGGCGCGTCGGGCAATCATGGCTGGCAGTGGGCCCCAGGTTTCGATGCCCGTGGCCTTGGCAAGGGGCTTTATTGTATCCAGCACCTGCAGGCTCTTTTCCATGGTGTCGGCCTCAGCCCTGAAGATGGCCATGGCGCGGAAGGGCGGGAATTGCCCTTCTTCCCGTTCACTGAGGAGTTGGTCGGCGATATCGAGATACTGGCCTTCGCATAGCGTTTTCAGTAAAGGGTGGTCACTGTGGCAGGTTTGCACCAGAACTTTGCCGGGTTTTGTGCCGCGGCCTGCGCGGCCGCTGACCTGCAGAAGGGTCTGAATCAGTTGTTCGGGTGCCCGGAAGTCCACGCTGAACAGTCCGCCGTCGGCGTTAACCACCACCACGAGGGTAACGTTGGGGAAGTCGTGTCCCTTCGCCAGCATCTGGGTGCCGACGAGCACGCAAGGCTTGCCGCTGTTCACCTGATTCAAAATATTCTGAATGCTGCCTTTGCGCTGAGTGCTGTCGCGATCCACCCGGACAACAGGCGTGTCCGGGAAAACGTTGGCGAGAATATCTTCTGTCCTTTCTGTGCCCTGTCCAACAGGTTTGAAGGCCTCGCTTTGGCATTTCGGGCAATGTTCTGTGGCTGCCGTCTGGTAGTCGCAGTGGTGGCATCGCATTGCCCGGTCCCGGCGGTGATAGGTCAGCCGCGTGTCGCACCTGGGGCATTCAACCATGTGGCCACAGTCGAAGCACATCATGACCGGGGCAAATCCACGTCGATTGACAAAGACCAGTGCCTGCTCACCTCTGGCCAGGGCTTGCTCGATGGCATTCAGGGCGGGCCGTGACAAGCCGCCTTCCAGTGGGCGGCTTCGGATATCCAGCAGACTGATGACCGGTGGTGCCGCGTTGCCGGCACGTTCTTCGAGTTTAACCAGGTGGTATTTGGCCTGCTCGGCGTTGTGCACGGATTCCAGTGATGGAGTCGCTGATCCGAGGATGACGGGGCAGTTGTTCAGGTGGGCTCGATAGACGGCCAGGTCGCGGCCGGAATAACGGAAACCTTCGCCCTGTTTGTATGAGCTGTCGTGTTCCTCATCGACAATGATGGTGTGCAGGTTGGTGAAGGGCAGTAAAACAGCCGATCGGGTGCCTACCAGGATAACCGGTTCACCGTTGCGGACTTTCAGCCAGGTTGTCAGGCGCTCACCGTCGTTAAGGGCTGAGTGCCATACTACAATTCGGCTGCCGAAGTAGTGTTGGAATCGGGCAACCGTTTGCGGCGTAAGATTGATCTCCGGAACCAGTACCAGGGCTTGATCCTGGGCGCCGAGGTGTTGTTTCAGATAGTGCAGGTAGATCTCGGTTTTTCCGCTGCCGGTGATGCCGTATAAGAGAAAGGCACCAAACCCTTCGCCTGGAGCAGCCAGCTCTTCTGCGGCTGAAGCCTGGGCCGTGGACAATTCCGGTCTGCGAGCAAGAAGTTCAGGGTCCTCACCGCGTGAATTCGGCCGGGGCGGCGAAACGGCCTCAATCAGTTGCTTCTCGTGCAGTGCGTTGAGCTGTGCCCGGGCGAAACCGGCCTGCAGAATATCCTTTGTTGGGGCACCCCTGGAGTGTTGGCTTAGCCAATCGAAAAGCGCCTTCTGTTTATGGGCATTTGCAGGAAGTGTTGCTGCGTCGTCGAGTGCACGCCACCACTTTTCCGTTTTTTCTTCGGCGATTCGCCCTCGTCTGAGAGCCGGGGGCAGGGCAGTGAACAGGCATTCGCCCAAGGGGTGTTGATAGTAGTCGCTCGCCCAGCTGAGAAGTTTGAACGTTTCTTGCGGTAATGCGGGCCAGTCCTCCATAACCGATGACAGCGGCTTGAGCTTTATTCCCGGGGGCGGCTCAACGCCCACCGCTACAACGAGGCCCGTTGCCTGCTGCCGGCCAAAGGGGATTCGCACTCTCTGACCCGGCGTCAATTCAAGGTCTTCTGGAATAATGTAATCAAAGAGTCGACGCAGAGGACGATTCAGGGCGATGCGTGCAATCAATGGCACTGAGTGCTCCACTGGATGACGGGTGTCACGGTTTTTCCTTATCCTGTTTCAGTCGGCGGCCTGCCGCGAAATCCGGGGAGGGCGAGTCCGGAAGTCAGGTGTGGTGCTTGCCTGCAGCAATAATTGCAAGTAAGATTCGCGGTCTGTTTCCGGCAGGGCATGATTGTGCCCCGTCTTCTCAATTGATTCAAACGTGCGGTGCCTGGCGCCTGGGCAGATTCGATGCCCCGTGATCAGGTAGCGGCATGACCTAACGAGGTTCGCCATGAAAGAAGGTATCCACCCGAAGTACGAAGAGATTACTGCGACCTGCTCTTGCGGTAATACATTCAAGACTCGTTCTACCTACACCCATGATCTGCAGCTGGATGTGTGTTCCCAGTGCCACCCATTCTACACCGGCAAGCAGAAAGTTATGGATACCGGTGGTCGTATCGACCGTTTCCAGAAGCGTTTCGGTGGTCGCATCGGCGCCAAGAAAGACTGATTGAGCTGGATTCGGGAAAAGCGCCTTCGGGCGCTTTTTTTGTGCTCGGTTGTCAGAGTGTATCTATAAGATACATACGCAATTAGCCCTATTGACTGTTCACAAAATGTTCATGAGGCACTTGTCGTTTCCGGGCTGGCGGGCCATAATGGCGCGCTCCGCCGAGTAGGGGCCTTCGATTCGGAGTTGATCTGAGGCTCTCTGGCTTCGGCGGTTCACTACCTTTAAACGTGACAAACGGAACAGTGGCAATGTCTCAAGATCTGAAAGAAGCAGCCCTTGAATATCACGCCAAGCCGCGGCCTGGTAAGCTGAGTGTCGAAATCACCAAGCCAACCAAGACCTCCCGCGACCTTTCCCTGGCGTATAGCCCCGGGGTTGCCGAACCGGTCCGCGAGATCGCAAAGGACCCGGAGAACGCATACAAGTACACTGCCAAGGGCAACCTGGTGGCTGTCATCTCTGATGGTTCTGCGATTCTTGGTCTGGGTAACCTGGGTCCGCTGGCAAGCAAGCCGGTTATGGAAGGCAAGGGCGTACTGTTCAAGCGCTTTGCCGGAATTGATGTCTTCGATATTGAAGTCAATTCCGAGAGCCCGCAGGCGTTTATCGAAACAGTTGAGCGTATTGCAGATACCTTCGGTGGTATCAATCTGGAAGACATCAAAGCGCCCGAGTGCTTTGAAATTGAGCGCGCGCTGATCGAAAAGTGCAACGTGCCCATCTTCCACGATGACCAGCATGGTACTGCCATCGTAACTGCAGCCGGCATGATCAATGCCCTCGAGCTGCAGGGCAAAAAGATTGAAGAGGCGAGGGTGGTCTGCCTGGGTGCCGGTGCTGCCGCCATTGCCTGCATGAAGATTCTGATCAGCTGCGGTATTCGTTCTGAGAACATCTTCATGCTTGACCGCAAGGGTGTGATCCATTCTGGCCGTGATGATCTGAATCAGTATAAGGCGATGTTCGCCAACGATACTGACAAGCGCACTCTGGATGATGCTATTGATGGCGCTGATGTATTCCTGGGTCTGTCTGGTCCGGATCTGCTGACCGCCGACCAGCTTAAGAAAATGGCTCCGAAGCCTATCGTATTTGCCTGCTCCAACCCCGATCCGGAGATCAGTCCGGAAGTTGCCCTGGCAACCCGCGATGATCTGATCATGGCCACCGGCCGCTCTGATTATCCGAACCAGGTTAACAATGTGTTGGGTTTCCCGTTCATTTTCCGTGGAGCGCTGGACGTTCGTGCCACCGCGATCAATGAGGAAATGAAGGTGGCGGCCGTCAATGCAATCCGTGAGCTGGCCAAGGAGCCTGTGCCTCAGGAAATTTGCGAGGCATACGGTGTGGAGAGTTTCGAGTTCGGGAAAGAGTACATCATTCCCAAGCCGATGGACGTCCGCTTGCTGGAAGTTGTGCCGGCCGCCGTTGCTCGCGCTGCCGTGGATTCCGGCGTTGCACGTAATCCATACCCTGCGCACTACCCGCTGAAGTCAATGGACGACATTATCTGATCTGTCATCCAGGGTATAAAAAAACCGGCGGTGATCCCGCCGGTTTTTTTGTGCCTGCTCCTGATGTCAGAAGATTCGCCTTGACAGGTCGTCTTCCTCGGAGCCTCCATTGCGGTCGTTCTCGGTTTCGGATGTCAGGGGCGGTGGCGCATCCTCTTCCCGGAAGACCTCGAAAATGCCATCCTCGCCCGGTCTTGCGCGCTGTCCGGTTTCGGGGTTGATCCGGATATTGACGATGCCATTGGGTCGAAGCATGAAGGAAGAGGGTGCCCCTTCGAGCGCTACTTCCATATAGTCCAGCCAGATGGGGAGCGCGGTGCTGGCGCCAAACTCGCGTCTGCCCAAAGGTGCCGGTTGGTCGAATCCGACCCAGGTGGTTGTGGCCACTTCGTGATTAAAGCCGGCAAACCAGGTGTCTTTCTGTTCGTTGGTGGTGCCGGTTTTACCGGCGATGTCATCCCGGCCAAGGGCCAGCGCCCGTCTGCCGGTACCGCGACGAATGACGTCCTGCATCATTGAATGCAGAATAAAGACCGAGCGTTCGTCCGCCAGTCTGGGCATAACCCGAACCTCGGGCGAGTCCTCACTTGTTTCAGAGACATTGGCGCCGGTGTTTGGCGAGCCTTCTTGCTCGCCCGATGGTTCCTGTGCTGTATCGTCGTCGCAGTCTTTGTCGCACAGAACGGTTTTCGGCGCCTGGTAAATGGTCTCACCGCTAAAGTCAGTGATAGTCTCGATGAGGTAGGGTTCAACGTCGTAGCCTCCGTTGGCAATCACGGCCATGCCTCGGGCAAGTTCCATGGGAGTAAGCTGCCCGCTGCCCAGGGAGAGTGACAGATCGTCCGGCATGTTTTCTACCGGGATTTCCAGTTGTGCCAGGTAATCCAGCGTGTTCTGGATGCCCAGGTCGCGCAGCAGTCGGATTGAGACCAGGTTGCGTGAGCGATAGAGTGCTTCCCGCAGGCGGGTTGGGCCATAGAACTGTCCGGAGGAGTTCTGGGGGCGCCAGGCAGTCTCCAGTTCCGAGTCATCGAAGACAATCGGCGCATCGTTGTAGATGGTCGCCGGTGTCATGCCGCTTTCCAGAGCGCTCAGATAAAGAAAGGGCTTGAAGGTGGAACCAGGCTGTCGTCTTGCCTGTATGGCACGGTTATATTTGCTCTGACCAAAACTGTAGCCTCCGCTCAGTGCCTCAATGGCGCCGGTTTTGGCTTTCAGTGAAATGAGCGCGCCTTCAACCCTCGGGATTTGAGCAAGCGCAACAGAGGCTTCAGCGAGCTGCTCCGACTGCTCAGTCGGGGATTCGTTCCCGTTGGCTGCGGGCTCTGGCGAGGCTGGGTCCGGGTTCTGGGCGCGCACATAGATAACGTCGCCGGGAGCTACAACATCGGAGGGCTTTTCAGGCTCAGGGTCCGTGAGGTTTTCAGTTTTGTAGCGCTTCGCCCAGGTCATGGTTTCGAAAGCCATGGTGGCGGGGCCGATGCGGCGCGCGTGCACTGCGACTTTACCGGATTTGTCGTCAACCTCTGTGACGATCGCGGGAAGCAGGGATTCCACGCGAGGGTAGTTCAGGATCAGATCTGAAGGTTCACTCTCGGCGAGGATTTCCTGATCAATCTGCCCAATAGGGCCTCTGAAGCCGTGGCGCCGATCATAGGCTTCAAGGCCGTCTCTTAATGCCTCTGTGGCAACCTGCTGTTTTTTGCCGTCAACTGTGAGGGTGACGGTGTAGCCATCGGTGTAGGCGTCCTCGCCGAACCGCCGAACCATCTCGGATCTCGCCATTTCGGCAACATAGTCGGCGTCGACTTCAGTCTCCGTGCTGTTGTAGCTGGCAGTAATGGGGGCGGAAACAGCAAGTTCGTGGGCATCCGGAGTGATGTATCCCAGGTCGCGCATTCGTCCGAGAATCCAGTTGCGTCGGATCATCGCACGGTCCGGATTGGCCAGTGGATTAAAGGCTGAGGGCGCTTTTGGCAAGCCTGCGAGCATGGCCATTTGGGCCAGGGATAGTTCCGAGACCGGCTTGTTGTAATAAACCTGTGCAGCGGCGGCAATTCCGTAGGCCCGATTGCCCAGATAGATCTTGTTCAGATAGAGCTCGAGAATGCGGTTTTTATCCAGTTCACGTTCGATCTGAAGAGCCAGAAGTATCTCGTTGAACTTCCGGATAAAGGTTCTGTCCCGTGACAAAAAGTAATTTTTTGCAACCTGCATTGTGATGGTACTGCCCCCGGACTGGATCTCGCCGGTAGAGACCAGTTCGATTGCAGCCCGCGCCAGGCCTTTGATGTCGACCCCGAAGTGCTCGTAAAAACGCGAGTCTTCAGCTGCCATAAAGGCTTGTAACTGAATTGTTGGGATCTGTTCTATTGTGATGGGTGTCCTTCTCTTTTCACCGAATTCTGCTATTAATCTGTTGTCTTTGCTATAGACCCGTAATGGCGTCTGAAGCTTGATGTCCAGAAGCTGATGTACCGGCGGAAGGCCAGGGCGAAGGTAAAGATAGAAGCCTGAGGTTACGATAACGGCGACACTCAGTCCGGTAAGAAACAACCAGGCAAATAGGCGAGATGTGCGCAACAAATGAGACATTTTTTTCTGACAACTGTTGGATATAGGTCTATCATTTGAGAAATTGCTTTAGGATGGAAGAGTCTCTTCACCGCTGCAAAAGTTCTCAATTAAAGAAGAACAGGCATTGTAGACGGAATGGTGAAGAAATTCTCTTAAATAAAAAACACATAAGTTACGTAACCGGGTTGCATCTAACCAGGTATAGGGTGAGCGCGTGTTTGGATTAGGAAAGAAATCCAGTGCAGTGCTGGGCGTGGATATAAGCTCCAGCTCGGTCAAACTTCTGGAGCTGTCAAAGCAGGGTNACCGTTATAAGGTCGAAAGCTACGCGGTGGAGCCGTTACCGGCCAATGCNGTGGTGGAAAAGAATATTACGGACGTTGAAGCAGTGGGCGAAGTGATGAAGCGCGTAGCTTCCAAGTCCCGCTCCGGCGTNAAGCAGGTAGCAGTTGCGGTATCAGGTTCGGCGGTAATNACCAAGGTCATCCAGATGGACGGTGGCCTCAACGAATTCGANATGGAAGACCAGATTGCCCTTGAGGCCGATCAGTATATTCCATACCCACTGGATGAAGTGGCCATCGATTTNGANGTTCAGGGNCCNTCCGAAAGNAANCCCGANCAGGTAGATGTNCTTCTGGCNGCATGCCGAAAGGAAAATGTCGACATTCGNGAAGATGCNCTCGAGATNGCNTCNCTNACNACCAAGGTNGTTGANGTNGAGGCCTANGCCCTTGANCGNGCCTANGCNTTGATNGAGCCNCAGNTGGACTCNCAGGGNGANGAGCTGGTGGTGGCNATTGTNGANATCGGNGCGACCATGACCACNCTGAGCGTNNTGGCNGGNGGCAANACNGTNTACACCCGNGANCANATNTTTGGNGGCAAGCANCTGACCGAGGAGATNCAGCGNCGTTANGGTCTGTCTCTGGAAGANGCNGGNCTTGCCAAAAANCAGGGNGGANTGCCCGATGACTACGAATCCGAAGTGCTGACCCCGTTNCGCGANGCCGTGGTGCAGCANGTGGCCCGAGCNCTTCAGTTCTTCTTTGGCGCCAGTCAGTACAATGCTGTCGATTACGTGGTTCTGGCAGGAGGCACTGCCTCGATTCAGGGGCTGACGGAGATGGTCGAAGAAAAGACGGGAACGCCGACAATGGTCGCGAATCCTTTTGCAGACATGGCAGTAGGGTCACGGGTCAACGCATCGGCACTGAGTAATGATGCGCCTTCCCTGATGATTGCCTGCGGCCTGGCAATGAGGAGCTTCGACTGATGGCAAAGATTAACCTTCGACCGTGGCGCGAGGAACTTCGTGCCGAGAAGCAGAAGCAGTTTGTGGTCATGATTCTTGGCGCCGCGATCATTGCCGGCGGCCTGGTTTTTCTCTGGAAGACCGATATGGACAGCCGGATCGCTTACCAGCAATCGCGGAACGCCTATATCGAGACAGCCACGAAGAAACTGGACCAGCAGATCAAGGAAATCGAAAATCTCAAGCGCAAGCGGGATGAGCTCCTCGCCCGGATGCAGGTCATTCAGGACCTTCAGGGTAAGCGACCGGTCATCGTGCGTGTCTTTGACGAGCTGGTGAGGACATTGCCTGATGGTCTGTTCTATACGGACCTGAAGAGAACCGGCGAGCGTGTCGATATCGTCGGCATGGCCGAGTCCAATAGCCGGGTTTCNACGCTTATGCGTCAGTTTGAGGAATCCGAGTGGTTTACGGACCCCAACCTCTCCAANGTGTCTGCTGCTGATAGTCGNCGGGCCGGTTACAGTCAGTTCAACCTGTCGGTTAAACAGAAAACGCCCGAGCCCGAAGGGGAGGATAAGTAATGAGCCTCGCGGACTCTCTTAAAAGCCTTAATGAATTTGATATCAACGATCTTGATGTCAACAACGCCGGTATCTGGCCTGCTCCCATCAAGTTCATTGTAGTCCTGATAATCTTCGGGCTCATCGCCGGCGGTGGCTACTGGTTCTTTATCAAGGANCAGTATGCNCANCTNGAGCGTGTAGAGCGCACNGAGCAGGAGCTGCGAAAAACCTATGAAGAAAAGGCCTACCAGGTGGCCAATCTTGAGGTCTTCAAGGCCCAGATGGCGGAAATGGAAGAAACCTTTGGTGCTCTGGTAAGGCAGCTTCCGAGTGAGACGGAAGTGCCCGGGTTGCTTGAGGACATTACGAATACGGCGCTGGGTAACGGCCTGGCACTTCAGGAAGTGGCTCTTCAGCCGGAGCGGCAGCGGGACTTCTACTCCGAGCTGCCAATCAACATCCGGGTGTCTGGCTCTTATCATGAGCTGGCATCTTTCGTCAGCAGTGTTGCGAGCCTTCCCCGGATTGTGACGCTGCACGACTTGACCATAAAACCAACTGGCGGAGACGGAGAACGGCTTGATATGCAGGTTGTAGCTCGTACTTATCGCTACCGGGCTGGAGAATGAGCATGACAGGAAAGCATGCGGTAAAAGCCTGGCTGGGTGTTTGTCTGGTGTCTCTCCTGACAGCCTGCTCCCAGGGCAACGGATTTTCAGATCTTGATCAGTTCATGGCCGAAACTCGGGCGAAGCCGAGAGGGTATGTCGAGCCCCTGCCGGAGTTCAAAGCCTACGAGGCTTTCAGTTACTCCGCGGCGGATCGTCGGGCACCCTTTGAGCCACCCATCGACGTCCAACTCACCATGGTCGATGAGCAGCCGGTCAGTGATGTTGAGCCGGATCTGGATCGGCCGAGGGAAGTTCTCGAGAATTTTGACCTGAAAACACTTGAGATGGTCGGCACGCTTCAGGGGGCATCGGGTAACCTTTTCGCCCTGATTGAAGATGATACCGGCGGAATTCACAGGGTCCGTACCGGAAATTACATGGGGCAGAACTACGGTCGCATTGTGGGCGTCAGTGAAACCCGTATCGAGCTTATTGAAATCGTTCCCAATGGCCGGGGTGGCTGGGTTGAGCGTCCTCGCTCCCTGACCCTGGAAGAGGGCGCAGGCTAAGGAGCGGTTGGATGAAAGTTGAAAGAACCATGCACGTACAAAAAAGTTTAGGGTCGAGGCTAGCGATGTTCAGAAAACTCAATGTATACGTCAGCGTGATTGCTTTTGGGTTGTTATCCAGCCTGGCCAATGCGGTCACGCTGGAAGACGTGTCGTTTTCGTCGCTACCGGGCGAGCGGCTTGAAGTTACACTGCANTTTGACGGGGCACCGCCGGAACCTTCCGGTTATACCATTGAGCGTCCCGCTCGCATTGCGGTTGATCTTCGGGACACGACCAGTGGTCTTGAAAGTCGCAGTGTGCCTCTGGGATCAGGCAACGCCCAGAGCATGACCGTGGTGGAAACCAAGGACCGCACCCGGCTGATATTCAACCTGGTCGAGCTGGTGCCCTATGACACNGTTCGTTCGGGCAACTCCCTGGTCATGACAATTGGCGGCCAGGCCGATGNCGTTGTCGCGAGTTCCTCNGCTCCCGCGTCTCAAAGCAGCTCAACATCGGGCTCCATGTCTGCCAACGCTCTGGCCGGTGTGGATTTCCGTCGGGGCAAGGACGGTGAAGGTCGCGTTCTTGTTGATCTGGGTAGCTCCAGCACGCCGGTGGACCTGACAGAGCGCGCTGGCAAGATTCGCCTGACGATGGACGGTATTGAAGTACCCTCAGACCTGCGGCGCCGACTCGATGTGACAGATTTCGCCACTCCGGTTACCCGTATTGACACCTTTGTGGAAGATGGTAATGCCGTGGTCGAGATCACCCCCGAGGGGAATTACGACTACATTGCCTACCAGTCCGGCAGCCAGTTTACNGTCAGNGTTGAAGANNTGAGCCAGGANGAGGCNGAGTCCCGCAGGGAAGAGAAGTTCCCGTATACCGGTGACAAGCTGTCCCTGAACTTCCAGGATATTGAAGTGCGCTCGGTCCTGCAGCTGATTGCTGACTTCACCGGCCTGAACCTGGTTGCCAGTGATACGGTAGGCGGCAGCATTACTCTGCGTCTGCAGAATGTTCCCTGGGATCAGGCGCTGGATCTGATTCTCAAGACCAAAGGCCTCGATAAGCGTCAGATCGGCAACGTATTGCTGGTAGCGCCTGCAGACGAAATCGCAGCGCGTGAGAANCTNGAGCTCGAAACCAACAAGCAGATTGCCGANCTGGCCCCGGTTCGTCTGGACATCATTCAGGTTAACTACGCCAAAGCGGCTGATATTGTTGCGTTGATCAAGGAAGACGAAGAGCTGATCTCTGATCGCGGATTCGTCTCCTCTGATGTTCGTACCAACACGATCAGTGTTCGTGAAACTGCCGAGAAGCTTGATGAAATTCGCCGTCTGGTATCGACATGGGATGTGCCGGTGCGTCAGGTGTCTATNGAGGCCCGNATTGTTCGNGCCCAGACCAACGTGGCGGAAAATCTCGGTGTTCGCTGGGGTGGCGCTGCTTACGATGTGAGTGGAGATAATGTATTCACTGTCGGAGGCTCGCAGCAGTCCTTGCAGGAGGCGCGTGATGCTGCAGCCGGAAACAGCAGTACAATCACCTTCCCGGGTGCGCTGGCGGTCGATCTCGGTGTGAGCGGTGAAGGCACTTCCTCGTTTGCCATTGGCTGGGGCAGCGATGACTTCCTGGTTGACCTGGAGCTGTCTGCGCTGGAGAGCGACGGCCAGGCCGAAGTGGTTTCACAGCCTCGTGTTGTGACCGCGGATCGCCAGACAGCGTCTATCAAATCCGGTGAGGAAATTCCTTATCAGCGAGCGTCTTCCAGCGGTGCGACAGCGGTCTCGTTCAAGGAAGCCGTGCTTTCTCTCGAGGTGACGCCGCAAATCACCCCGGATGACAAGATTATTATGGATCTGGTGGTCAACCAGGACTCCCGTGGTGAAGTTACCGCCGGTATTCCTTCGATCAATACCAACCAGGTGACCACTCAGGTTCTGGTTGGCAACGGTGAGACGGTGGTGCTGGGTGGTATCTTCCAGTCGCAAGTTGCGACCCAAACTACGAAGACCCCGTTCCTTGGGGATATTCCCTACCTGGGTCGTCTTTTCAAGCGTACCGAGAAAATTGATGAGCGCAGTGAGCTGTTAATTTTCATAACGCCCAAGATCATCAAGAGCGATCTTGTCCGGTAACCGGGATCCCGAAAAAAAGCCGCCGCCGCCTGGAACCGGCGGCTTTTTTGTGCCTGAATTTTGTCCAGGACGGGCCCCGAACTTATGCAATCACCGGCCCTGTGATATTCTCACCCGCCTGAACAAAACTGAGCGGAAGTTATGTCTTTGCCGAAACGCGTTGTCCTGGTTGGCCCCATGGGAGCAGGGAAAAGCACGATTGGCCGGATGCTCGCCAAAGAGCTCGGCTATCGTTTTCTTGATTCTGATCGCATCATTGAAGAGCGGTGCGGGGCTAACATTCCGTGGATTTTTGATGTTGAGGGCGAGGATGGATTCCGTTTGCGGGAAACAGCCATGCTGGACGAGTTGTCCCATGAGGATCATACCGTGCTGGCCACGGGCGGCGGCGCGGTCATGCGCGAGGAAAACCATCCTATCCTGAAAAGGAATGCGACGGTGATCTATCTGAAGACCTCGATAGAGCAGCAGGTGGAGCGAACACGCAAGGACCGAAATCGCCCTTTGCTCCAGAACGATAACCCGGAGGCGGTTCTGCGGAAACTGTTCTCGATCCGGGATCCCCTGTATTCCAGTCTGGCAGACATCATCATGTTCACGGATAGGAAGAGCCCTAGGCTGGTCGTTCGCCAGCTGGTTAACCGGCTGAACCCGAAAACACCCCGTCATAAAAGGCAGGTCAGGAAGGAAGGTCGCAATCATGTCTAATCGGTATCGCGAACTCTCGGTGGAGCTCGGCGAACGCAGCTATCCCATTTTTATCGGCCAGGACCTTCTCGGCACTCAGGATCTGTCACCCTACGTCTCCGGTGCACAGGTCATGATCGTTACCAACGAGACGGTTGCACCGCTCTATCTTGATCGAGCGAACGCCTGTTTTCCCGGGAAGCGGGTCGATACCGTCGTGCTTCCCGATGGCGAGAAGTTCAAGGACTGGCAGACCCTCAATATGATCTTCGATGGTCTCCTTGAGCACCGGCATACCCGGAAAACCACTCTGGTTGCGCTTGGTGGAGGAGTTGTTGGTGATATGGCCGGTTTTGCCGCAGCCTGCTATCAGCGTGGTGTTCCATTCATCCAGATTCCAACTACCCTGCTGTCCCAGGTAGATTCTTCTGTTGGTGGTAAAACCGGTATCAACCATCCCCTTGGCAAGAACATGATTGGTGCTTTTCATCAGCCGCAGGCCGTATTGATAGACACCGCAAGCCTGCAGACTTTGCCTCCCCGGGAAGTGTCAGCGGGCCTCGCAGAAGTAATCAAATATGGGCTGATTCGTGACGAGGGCTTTCTTGCCTGGCTTGAAGATCACATGGATTCTCTTGTTAGCCTTGATCCGGAGGCACTGGCAGAAGCTATTTTCCGCTCCTGTGCTTGCAAGGCTGAGGTTGTAGCTCTGGACGAGCGCGAGGGAGGTTTGAGGGCGATACTGAACCTCGGTCACACCTTCGGACATGCGATCGAAACCTTTGCCGGTTACGGCAACTGGCTCCACGGAGAGGCAGTAGGCACTGGCATGCTCATGGCTGCCGAACTGTCTGCGCTTGAAGGTATGATCAGCCGTGACGATTGCGTCCGGATTAACCGACTTATCCTGCGGGCCGGATTGCCGGATAAACCTCCGGTCGGAATGACCGCAGACGACTTTATGAGCTTGATGGCTGTCGATAAGAAAAACGTGGACGGCCTGCTCAGGCTGGTCCTGCTCCGATCGGTTGGCGATGCAGTCGTCACATCCCAGGCAAAGCCTGAAAACCTGGCACTCACGTTTGCCCGTTTTTGCCGCTCAACATGATGTCGGCCCGAAGGCTTCAATGATTTGGTAACGGACCAGCGACCAAGGAAGACCCGTGACTGAAGAAAGCTTGAACAGTCTTGATGGCGGCGGCCTGTTTCCCAGGCTGCAACAACGCTACGGCCTCCGTGCCAACCCCCTGGAGATGGAAACACCGTTTTTCCCGGACGCCATGCGTCATCACGCCCTGGAGGCATTGCGCCATCTTTGCGGCTTTGGTGATATGGCTCTGCTGTTGACCGGTGCTGCGGGTGCGGGCAAAACCCGGATACTGGCGGAGCTGGTCCGCAGCGAGTCGTCCAGGCTTGATTTTCACCGGATACCGGCTGCAGCGTTGACCAGCGCCCAGGCGCTTGCCCGGGACCTGAAAGCCGTCGCCCGCTCCAGTCTCGGCCAGGAAGACAGCCCGCGAGACCTGGTTTATCAGTTCTTCAGATGGTCGGAGTCCAGGGTTCGCAAGGGGCAGCGCATGGTCCTTTTGATTGACGATGCGGATAGAGCGCCGACGGAGTTGCTCAGACTGATTTTGTCTGCTTATCTGGCTTCAGAACGCGGGTCTTCTGCGGTTCCGGTGTTTGCGGGTACCGATAACCTGGTGCAGATGCTGGGCCTGGATAATTCAAGCACCAGCGTGCACCAGATTCATCTCCGCCCACTGACAAAAGACGAAATTGTGGCTTACCTTGAGCCAAGAGTTCATGCAGCTGGTGGTAAGACAGCCGAGCTTCTCAGTCCGGCGCGGGTTTCGAAAATTCATGCCTTGAGCCAGGGTAGTTTTTCGAGGCTTAAGCGGGTAACGCCAGGCGTCTGGTTGGATATGGTATCCGCGCCAAGCATTGCCCGCTCTCGGGCATTGCCCTGGAAAAAGCTTCTTTGGCCGGGTTTCGCTCTGGTTCTGCTCGCGGGCTCGTGGTGGTTCGTGTCGCGCCAGTACGATGAGTCGGTTGCCGAGGAGGTCGTGAAAGCGCCGGAGCAGGTGCGAAAGAGCATTACCATTGGCCCGGAAACGGCGGAATCCGAGCCCGTCTCCGATGAGCCACTCGTGGCGGCTGAGCCCCTGTTGACAGAGCCGGTAACCGAACCGGACCCTGTCCAGCCAGAGCCAGAGCCAGAGCCAGAGCCAGAGCCAGAGCCAGAGCCAGAGCCAGAGCCAGAGCCAGAGCCAGAGCCAGAGC
>PBED01000031.1:0-80807 GCA_002718255.1 Marinobacter sp.
CAGTGCCTCCGCCTGAATTTGCTTCTGCACCGGTCCGGTTGCCAGGCTGTGGCCATCCACATCCCGCGCTTTCACGAGTTTCCATTCCACCTCATTACTCGCCATAGCCATCAGCTCTTTCAGCTGGGCAGTATCCTGCGGCCGGAACCATCTGTCGCGGCAGCCTCCCAGACTGTAGAAATCGGCGTCGGCAGTCAGCTCCTGCCAGCTGGCATCGCTTCTATTGGCAAGCACCATCCGGCGGAGCTGGCGCAGCGTCTGTCGGGTGGGTTGAAGCTTATGCTCGGCAACCAGTTTGCGAATCTGTTTGTCGCCGGACGTTTGCTCGGCAATGGCGGTGTGCATGTGCACTACAGCGCCGGAGCCGGTGGCCTGGTTAACCAGGGCCGCCAGAGACAGGGTGGTCATGGCCGGTGAGGGCAGGCGACCGACTTCGATCCAGTGCACCTGGTGGCCATCCGCCACGAAACGCTGGGCAATGGACCAGGGCCAGAACACGATGTTGTCCATGCCCATCTCGTTCGCCATGCGCGTGGCCTTGGCGATGTTGGCCAGGGATTCATCCACTGCGATCACTTCCACATCGTCCAGATAGCTGGCCAGTTCCATCGCCCGCTGGCCGGACTGCGCACCGCACACCATGATGCGAAGAGTGGCCGGGAGGTTTTCGGCGTCCAGCCCCAGTTCAGTGGCCATCAGGGTTTTCAGGCTACTTTCGGTACGATAGGCCAACCGGGACCAGGACGGCCATGCTTGGGGAACATCGGTCTTCTCCAGGCAAAGCTCCTCGGCCTTCTCATCGAAATTCTGCTTGATGGCTTCGTCTTCGGCCCGATCGTAATAGCTGGCGGCCAGAACTGGTTGCAGTGCCAGGGGCCAGTCCATCAGGTTCCAGTGGCCAAGTTGCACGGCGAACGGCTGGTGAAAAAGGGCGCCGTACATCGCGCTGATCATCAGCGAGCCGATGAGTCCGTCCTGCTCCTCGCCAAGGGTAAACTGGGCCTGGATACTGTCGTTAATGGCCGACACCAGTCGTTCTTCATCGTCTTCGGCGGCCAGGGCGTAGCCGGTTCTGTCGGCAAACTGAGCGATCGCCAGCGTCAGGCGCTGCAGCTCGTCCCGTAGTTCAGCGGTTTGTGCCACTTCGGCAATGATCGCCCGACGAAGCATCGTCACCAGTTCTTCCACCGCCGGATTGGGCATCAGAGTTTTCTGGAGAGCAAGGATTAGCAGTTCGTCTTCGCTGGCGGCGTCCAGGAAAATCTGAGCATTCGGGTTATCCAGATCGTACTGTTGATGGATAATCGCGCCAACGAAACGACCCAGTTCCTGATGCGGCAAACCATCCCGCTGAAGCAGTGCGATCGCATCATGAGCGAGGGCAGCATCGGCTTTATTCACTTCCAAGTGTTGGGCGCAAGTGAGCATCCCGCTGTATACGGAATCCCATTCAGCGCCGGTTTCTAGAAGTTTGCGATAATGCAGGTAGGCAACGTCGAACTGCCCCTGCAACCGCTTGGCATGGGCAACGCCACAGAAAGCGGCGGCAGATTGCCGGTCGCAGTCCAGGGCCTGCAGGAAATACTGCTCTGCAAGCGCCGGCAGTTCGGTTTTCAGGGCCCAGTAACCCAGGTTGCAGTACTGCTGCGCCTGGCCAGGCTGATGGTTCAGGCTGGCATTGAACAGGGTGTGTGCCTTCTCAAGCTGCCCGTCGTCCATCTCCACGCGGCCAAGCAGTCCTAGCCCACCGGCATTCTCCGGCTCCAGAGCCAATGCCTCATTCAGATAACCCCGACATTCCTGCCGCGCCTTCAGTCGCTGGATATGGCTGAGGCCGTTATTGTTGGACTCCCCATAGGCAAGGTTGGCCTGCAGAAGCAGGCGGGCAATCTGGGCCTGTTGGGACTGGGATATCTGTACTTGATGCTTGGCTTGCATGGGACACCTCGTGAATACAGCCGCCATCAGGAGCGGCAAAGGTCTGCAGTTATTGGGCGGTTTGCCGTGCTTTGAGGGAGGTGTTGCGAAAGGTGTGCCAGTTCTCTAAATCAACCGAACAGGCCCTGGATAGCGTGCAACCAGCTCATCAGAGGTAAGTAGCAAGAAACCCTCTGCCTGGGCAACCTGCCGCTTAAGTGCGAATTTCACAGATTAAAGGTGTTCCCTGAAATCCATGGATTCATGCAAGATGCGTACGATAACGATTTTCTGCTCATGCTCCTTGAAAAAGAGAATGTGCCTGGCCTTCTTCCCGGCCCTCTGCACCTGCATACTTAGGATACCGGGAAGCACTTCCGATCGCTCTTTGGCTAATGGATGTGCAGGGCCTGACCGGGATAGCTCCTGGAGCGCGTTACCTATTAAGGCGCTGTAACGAACCGCCTGGTCACGCCCGAAGTTTTCCTCTGTGTGGAGGATTACTTGATCGAGATCCTCACTTGCCTTTTGTGCAAGCTCTACCGTCCATAGTTGAGCCATCTGCTTCAATCCTTGCGAGCGAGGTCAGCGGCGCGGCTTTTAAAATAGTCTGTAATTTCTTCGCCGACTCCAAGGCTTACAGTGCGCCCATTCTCGATGTCATCCAGACCTTCGGCCAATGCCTCGCGCAGTTTCAGGAGTTTGTTCTGGTATTGCAGTTCTTGCTCTTCTACCAGACGCAATCCTTCACGCAGAATTTCGCTTACATTCTGGTAGCGCCCCGTTTTTACAAGGGCGCCAACCAACTGCTCCTGGTGGTTGGTCAAAACGATATTTCGGGTTGCCATAGGAAGTCTCCCTCTAACGTGCATTGGCATATAGTGCCATCGGGTGATCTGCCTGCCAAGGCTGCGGTAACTTTCGCCCTCAGTTTGCCATTGTTGAGCTAAATGGACTGTCCCATAATCGGGCAACCAAGTAAGCCGCAACGCATTTTGGTTACTCAAATCTCGGGAACCCCATGCCCACCGAACCCCAAACCGCCTACCAGCTAAAAGTAACCCTCTCCGGCGCCAAGCCGCCGATTTGGCGGCGTTTGCTGATTGAGCCCGACACCACCTTCCAGGACCTTCACCGTATTATCCAGGTGGCCATGGGCTGGCAGGCCTCACACCTGCATCTGTTCCAGACAGAAGACGGCACCCTGATTGGCGACCCGGGCGAGGATTTCGATGGCATGATGAACTTTCGGGATGAAGCGGTGGTGCCCTTCTCAGCCGTGCTGTCCAGAGAAGGGCAGGCGTTGCACTACGAGTATGATTTTGGCGATGGCTGGGAGCATCAGATAGTGCTGGAGAAGATTGCACCCGTTGAGTCCGGTAACGGTACACCGCCTTGCTGCATCAAGGCCGTGCGCCAGTGCCCGCCGGAAGATGTGGGTGGGTTGCATGGATTTTACAAATTCCTCGACGCCATGGGGGATATGGCGCACCCCGAGCACATCGCCGTTCGCGAGTGGTTCGGCGAATGGTTCGACCCGGACTTTGTCGATCTCGACCAGATCAATGCGGATCTTTCCGAACGCGATGACTGGTTCCCGGAGGATTCCGAGCATGGTGCTCCCATGGCCAGCGATTTTCAGGGTCTTAGCCCGGCCCAGGTGCATGAATTGCTACAAAACCCGCTGAACTGTCCCTCGGTTTTCAATCCTCTTTTTAATGCCGGATCGGTGAATGAACTGCTTGATACGGCACCGATCATCCGCATGGCCAGGGTGTTGGTAGAGGCCATGAAAGGCAAAGGCATTCGCCTGACTGGCAAGGGCAACCTGCCGCTCAAACATGTGAAGGCCATGGTCGAAGCGGGCGGGGAATCCATGGTGGCGCCGATGGCCAGGTATTCACCGATTCGCTCCGAAGAGCACGTGCTGGCGGTGATACTTACTCGCGTGTTGCTGGAAATCGCCGGCTACACCAAAAAGCAGAAGGGCGTGCTTTCTCTGAAGAAAACCGCCGAAACCAGGCTGGAGAGAAAAGGCTGGTTGATGGTTTACAGGGATCTGCTCTCCACCGCGTTCACGCGGCTCAACTGGGCTTACATGGACCACTACGATGGCCTGGATGAAATTCAGTACACCGCACCATTCTGCTTCTGGCTGCTGTCGGAGAAAGGCGATGAGTGGCGTCCGGTGGACGAATATCTGGACGACATGCTCAAGGCCTTTCCCCGGCTACCGCTTGCCGCCTATCCAGTGGTTTACATGAGCGATGAGGAGCAGGCTCGATTTGCGCTGCGGTCGCGAATGATAACGTTGTTCCAGCTGCTCGGACTGATCGAGCTGGATCCTGAGCATGCACGGTTTCGGGATGAAGGTGAGCAGAGGATGCGGCGGACGGGGTTGTTTGAGGGGATGTTTGTTAGAATTTAGTTCCGGGCCCTGCCATGAGGTGTGGCGCCAATTGGAGCGGTTCCAGGGGGTGGGTTAAACTGTAAAGCCAATTGGAACTAGGGAGTGGGCGTTAATGGCTAATTCCGGATTGCCTGATATCCTGACAGAGCGATCAGGCGAGGTGAATCATCTTTGCCGCAAGTACAATGTGAGCGCCCTTTTCGTCTTCGGCTCCGCTGTCACCGGTCGTTTTTCCGAATCAAGCGACCTGGATTTTCTGGTTACTTTTAATCCGGATCTGTCGGCAACATCTGCAGCCGAATCCTATTTCGGCTTAAAGGAAGAACTAGAGAGTCTGTTCTGCCGTCCGGTTGATCTTGTGAGTACGGCGACGCTGAAAAATCCCTATTTTCGCGATTCGGTAATGGAAGAAAGGCGGCCGCTGTATGCAGCGTCAACCCATTAATAGCTTGGATGTCATTGAGTCGAATCTCAGTGCATTAGCAAAAGAGGCGAGCTTAATTCTGGATGCGTAAAGCTGCGTCGCCGGTCGTTCTAAATATAAAGAGGCCCGGTACGCCACCGGGCCTTCCTTATTTCTTCTTTTACGTTTAACCCTGCAGCAACTGCAGCACCTGCTGCGGCCGCGCATTGGCCTGGGCTAGAACTGACAGGCCGGCCTGCTGGAGGACTTGGGTTCGAGCCAGTTCGGCGGATTCCTTGGCGAAGTCGGCATCGCGAATTCGACTGTTGGAGGCCGAGAGGTTTTCGGAGGTTGTTGCGAGATTGGCGATGGTTGATTCGAAGCGGTTTTGCACCGCACCCAGCTCGGCTCGGAAACCGTTGATCTTATCGAAGGCGTAATCTATTGCGACCAGAGCCTCTTCAGCCCCTGCCCGTGTATCAATTCTTAGATCATTCACTGAAACCGTATTATCAGCGATAGTTGCCGTAAAACTTTGATTAACGAGCGGTGTTACTCCATCGTCAGCAAGCAGGTTGGGACTGGTAATTGAAATCTCATAGTCTTCGCCAAACTGAGAGGAGAAAATAATCTCATTGTTTTCAGAGTTTAGGTTTGCCCGGATGCCGGTGTTGACTGTTTCTGCGTTCACTTGAGCGACAATGTCGTTCAGGGATGTCGCTTTGGCGATGTTGAGCAGTGTTCCGTTCAGGTCCACATCGAATGTAACTGATTTACCACTCTCAAAATATTCTGCTAGCGAGATCGGCGCATCTTCCAGTGTGATTACATCCTGCAGGGTTGCTGGTGGTGTGGCTCCGTCGAAGATGTTGATGTCAGCTTCAACGGCAGCGCCGCGGGAGTTTTTAAAGATCAGCTGATTGGTCTGAGGATCCGCAGAAACTTCAATTCTTTCAAGTGCGGCTGCTCCACCCGAGACCTGACTAGTAATTTGACTCTGAATTGCTGTTGCCAGGCCTTCGATGTTGCCGTAACCACTATTGGCTGTAATATCGACATCGACACCATTCAATGTGAGGTCGACAGTAACACCAGTAGCGTAGGCAGGCTCAAAGGCTCTGGTTCTGAACTCTTCGTAGTCCATTGTAGTTCCAGCAAAATTTGAGGTTTCCGAGATCACTGAACCAATTTGGCTTCCACGGGAGTCGAGGCCACTAACGCCAATGGTTTCTCCTGCATTGGCACCAACCTGGAAAGTTTGCTCGCCAAAGGTCCCATCGAGGACCTTTAGTCCATTAAAGCTTGTTTGGCTTGCAATACGGTTTATCTCAGCAATTCGCTGTTGTACTTCTTGGTTCAGAGCCTGTCGATCAGAGGTGCTATTAGTCGCGTTTGCTGATTGAACAGCAAGTTCCCGAATGCGCTGCAGGTTGGTTGTTACTTCGTCCAGAGCACCTTCAGCGGTCTGCGCCAGGGAAATACCGTCGTTCGCATTTCGTTGGGCCATGTTGAGGCCGGTAATTTGAGCCTGAAAACGTGTGGAAATAGCCAAGCCAGCAGCGTCATCTTTCGCGGAGTTGATACGGAGGCCTGACGAAAGTCGTTCCAGTGCGACGTTGGCCTCGCTCTGCGAAGCATTCAGATTTCGCTGTGCATTCAGCGAAGCAATGTTGGTATTAATGACCTGAGGCATATCAATTCTCCCTGCTCAGAGGTGCCGGAAGCTTGGTGCCCGATCTTCAATGGGAACCCCTGCCGGCTGAAATTCGTTAAATTGCCGTTTTGCAGGGTGACAAGCGAAGGCTGTGCCACTTTTCGGGAAAACGGCCCAGCATCCTGTTTGGAAACGAAATTTTGTTTTTGACTCCGGTGCTCGGAGGCTTTGCGTGCCAAAGTGCTGCCGCCGGAAAGGGAACTGAATTGCCGATTTTACATTTGTTAACAAAAACGACGAATTTTTTTCTAAAGCAACCAGATATGGCGCCGTTAAGTGGAGTAACAGGGCGGCGCTCCCAAACTGAAAACGGGCGCCAGACCTTTTCCATGAAAGAACGACATCTGTCGAAGGAGAAGCATTATGGCTCTCGGTATTAACACTAACGTTGCGTCACTGTCTGCTCAGAATCAGTTACAGAAATCCCAAGATCTCAGCAACCAAGCTCTTGAGCGTCTGTCCTCTGGGCTCCGTATCAACTCAGCCAAAGACGATGCGGCTGGTTTGGCGATATCAACTCGGTTCCAGTCTCAAATTTCTGGCCTTGATGTGGCTCAGAGGAATGCAAACGATGGCATTTCCTTGGCGCAGACAACCGAGGGTGCTCTGGAAGAAATTACCAATAACCTTCAGCGTATCCGTGACCTGGCGGTTCAGTCTGCGAACGCTACGAATAGCGCTTCTGATCGCCAAGCACTTAACGATGAGGTTCAAGCGCGCCTTGAAGAGATTGATCGAATTTCCAGTCAAACTGCATTTAACGGGCTGAAAGTTCTCGATGGTAGCTTTGGAGAGCAGAATTTCCAGGTTGGAGCGAATGCTGGTGAAACGATTGGAATTGATTTGACTCAAGGCACAAAGACTGACCAGATTGGCGCTATTGCCAGCCAGAGCTTCACTGTCGGCGGTACCGCGATTGACTCAACTAACAGGGTTTCGGTAAAGGTTGGGGATAATACTTTTGCAAGTGTTAATGATTCTGTGGCCCAAAAAGATGCCGACGATGCTGTTATTTCCGGGTACGAGGCTGGCAGTGCTGCGTCGATTGCGAAAGCGGTTAATGCCTCGGGGATAGAGGGGCTTACCGCTTCTGCGTCTAATGAGCAATCGCTTGACGTAGGGGATATTACTTCAGGGGTGACTAATTTAGCTGCTGGAGACGAATACACCTTAACAATCAACGGAGAGGATGTATTTTCGGCCACTGCAGCTGATGTGTCCGGAACAATCACTGTAGCTCTTGATGCAGACGCAATGGCGCAAAGTATCAATGAGAAGGCCGGTATCACGGGAGTTAATGCAGAGGTTGTTGACGAAGGGGGCACTAAGTCACTTAACCTGACAACCGACGATGGCCGCACAATTAATATTGGTCAAAAAGTTGAGTACGACAACGCTGGCGCAATCACCGAGCGAGATACAATTTCAGCCGGGGGGTTGACGGACGCTAGTAGCGTGGTAGTTGGTTCTGACAGTGCTGGTGGCAATGATGCACTTAAGGGTGTTCTGCGTGGGGAAGTTAAGTTCTCAGCGAATGACACCATTAGCTTCCAGTCCGCTGATGGAACACTTGACCAAACCTTGGGATTCGCTTCGGCGGACGCTTCTTCGGCATCCATTGCAATAAATAACAACGAAGGGGTTGATAAGGCGGATATTAGCACGGTAGAGGGAGCTAACGAGGCTATTCTGCGAGTGGATGCCGCTCTGAGTTCTGTAAATAGCTTGCGAGGCGAATTGGGTGCCATTCAGAACCGTTTCGAATCCACCATTGCAAACCTTGCAACTACCTCAGAGAACCTGAGTGCCTCCAACAGCCGAATCCTGGACGCCGACTTCGCCGCAGAAACCGCGAAGCTTTCTAAGTCCCAGGTGCTGCAGCAGGCCGGTATTTCCGTCCTGGCTCAGGCGAACGCCCGTCCGCAGCAGGTTCTGTCCCTCCTGCAGTAAGGGGCTAGCGGTAACAGCCGGAACCTTCGGGTTCCGGTTTAACGCCGTTTGAGGATAGCGAGGTAAAGCTATGAATGACGTTAACCTGAACAGCCCGGATTTGAAGCTGGTTCGTGCCAGTGAACAAGCACCGGCTCGGGCAATTTCGTCATCTCAGGCCGAAGGCAGGAATGCCTCCGACCTTGCTGGTTCGTCTGCCGCAGTCAGCCAGGCTCAGAATCCCCAGTCAACTTCGGATGTGTCGAAAGCTGAAAAGCTTGAGGCTCCGAGTGAAGCGCAGCGGGAGGAGCTGGATGACGCGGTTAGCCAGCTGAACGATTTTGTTCAGAATGTGCAACGGGATCTGCAGTTTGAAGTGGATAATGAATTAGGCCAGACGATCGTAAAGGTAGTCGATCAGTCGACCAAAGAAGTTATCCGGCAGATTCCGGATGAGCTGGCATTGAGGTTGGCAGAAAACTTGCAGCAGGATGAGCCGCTGACGTTGTTTAATATTAAAGTGTAAGGGCGGTTGCTCTTACGCAGATTTAAATGACGGAATTTCAGCACCGCCGCACCCGAGAGGGGCCGGCGGTGTTCTGCGTTTTTGGGGTGAGAGGGTTCTCCCTCTCCCCCGGCCCCTCTCCCGCGAGGGGAGAGGGGAGGTGTTGTTAACTGTTACAGGGTGTTACAAATCGGCGAAAGAAAAAGGCAAAGTTTTGCCGCTTTTTGCCGATAAACTGAACAATGAAGATATTCGCCCCCTTGAGGAGGCATGAGCATGGCAAACATATCATCGTTGGGTCTTGGTTCAGGCGTTCTGAATTCGGATCTGGTTGATCAACTGGTACAGGCAGAGCGTGCGCCTACGGAAAACAGGCTTACACAGAAAACAGAGCAAACACAGGCTTTGCTGTCTGCCTATGGCAAGCTACGCAGCGCTGTTACCGAATTGCGTTTGCCAATGCGCCAGCTCAGCGCTCCGGATAATCTCAAGGCATTTTCTGCAAGTTCTTCTAACGAAGGTATTGGGGTTTCCGTAGACAGCACTAAGGCGAGTCGCGGCACATACAGCGTTGAGGTAACCAGTCTTGCTGGTGCGCAAGCGTTGGCTTCCAGGGATGTGTTCGCGGATCGCGATGCGACCAGTGTGGGGCAGGGCACGCTGACGCTGAATGTAGGAGATAAAACCACGAACCTCACTATTGATAGTAGCAATGACACGCTTCAGGGGCTGGCAAACGCGATCAATGATTCAGATGCGGGTGTCTCTGCAGGCGTTATCGATACGGGGAACGGCTTCCAATTGGTCCTTTCTGCGGATGAGACCGGAACGGCCAACGCGGTTAGTATTTCAGTATCCGGTGATACGGGTGGCACAGACACTGATAACCAGGGGCTGTCCCGTTTTGCGTTTAACACCGGCATGGATACAGATGCCGGTCTGCAAGAGACAATTGCTGCTTCAGATGCCGTCATGAAAATCAACGGCGTTGAGGTTACCCGGTCTACTAACAGTTTTGAAAACGTAATTGATGGCTTGACCTTCGATATCACCGAGACTGGTTCCTCTACTATCAAGGTTCAGCAAGACTTGGGTGCGGTTGCTGATCGCGTACAAGGCTTCGTTGATAAATTTAATTCGCTTCAGTCCACTATTGATAGTCTCGCTGGCTTTAACGCTGAGGCAGGCGTTGGCAGTCTGCTCACGGGTGACAGTACCGTCCGTTCTATTCAGAATCAATTGCGTCAGGTTCTGACGCGGGTTGTGCCGGGCCTGGAAAATTCCAGTGTTCGTAGCCTGGCGGATGTGGGCATCACGACCAACTTTGAAACTGGTGGTCTGGAGTTTGACCGAGCCAGGTTTGAAGAGCAGCTGAAGAATAATCCGGACGATGTGACGGCACTGTTTGCTGAGCAAGGCCGGGCAACCGATAGCCAGGTCGAGTTCGTCCGGAGTGGCTTGAATACTGAGCCAGGCCGCTACGATATCAACATCGCCCAGGCGGCGACACAGGGTTCACTCGGAGGGGCGGCGTTCACGGCACCGGTTACGATTGGAGCCGGCAATGACGAGCTGACGTTCCAGGTTAATGGTGAAACGTCTGTGAGCGTTCAGCTCACTCAGCAAACCTACAATACAGCTCAGGAGCTGGCAGACGAGATACAGGCTCAGCTGAATGCCAATAATGCTCTGAATGCGTCTGGCTCGGGTGTCCAGGTTGGCATTGGAAGCGGCGGCGAGCTGACCTTTACCTCCTCCGATTACGGCAGTGATTCGAACGTCAGCCTGACATCAGTAGAAGATGGTTCCGCTTATGGGTTGTCTGCTGCCACCGGCACTTCAGGTATCGATGTGGCAGGCACCATTGGTGGCCGAACCGCGGAAGGCGACGGCCAGGTACTCTTTCTGGGAAGTGGCAATGGTGGTGCGTCTGGTCTGCAGGTTCGTATTCTGGGCGACCAGACTGGCAGTCGTGGCTCGATTACTTTTGTGGAAGGCGTTGCAGAGCGGACGGTTGATCTGGTTTCCAGTTTTGTGGGTGCTGATGGCGCCATCGAATCGCGGACTGAAAGCCTCAATCGCGATCTGGAACAAATTCAGGAAAATCAGGCGCGACTTGAGGAACGTATTGCTGCTTACCGTGAGCGCTTGGTTAGTCAGTTCACAGCGGCAGATTCCCTGATTTCCCAGCTCAACAGCACACAGGATTACGTAAGCCAGCAGCTCGCTGCGCTTGCACCCCAAAACAACCGGAACAACAACTGATCGGCCCGGGCCGATTAGCGAACCAAGAGGTCGAGTATGAACGGTTTACAGGCATACCAGCGCGTAAACACCCAAACGAGCATCACCGATGCAGATCCGCATAAGCTGATCCAGCTTTTGTACAACGGTGCTATTGAGCGCATCAACATGGCCAAGTCTCGTATCCAGGCAAAGGATTACGGCGGCAAGGCCCAGTTGATCAACAAGGCCATCGAGATTATTGGTGGACTGCGTTCCTTCCTGGATTTCGAACAGGGTGGCGATCTGGCTGCGCGTCTTGAGGCGCTGTATGACTATATGGAGCGCTCTTTGCTGGAAGCCAGTGCCAAGAATGATTTGGCCAAGCTGGATGAGGTTCTTACCCTTCTGCGTTCTGTTAAAGAAGGGTGGGATGGTATTCGGGAAGAGGCTATTGGTCAGCAGGCTGCTGGCTGATCAATAACCCCCTCTCCCCAACCCCTCTCCCGCCAGGGGAGAGGGGCTTTATAGCCATTCCTCACGCTCTCCCGTACAATAACGCCCTTATTTTCAACACATCCATTCTGTTCAGTCTGGAGCAAGGGCATGTCTGATATTAAAAAGGTGGTGCTGGCCTATTCCGGTGGCCTGGATACTTCCGTTATCGTTCGGTGGTTGCAGGATACCTATAACTGTGAGGTGGTGACGTTCACTGCCGACATCGGCCAGGGCGAGGAAGTTGAACCGGCGCGGGCGAAAGCCGAGGCGTTGGGCGTTAAGGAAATCTACATCGAGGACCTGCGCGAGGAGTTTGTGCGCGATTACGTGTTCCCGATGTTCCGCGCGAACACCATCTATGAGGGTGAGTACCTGCTGGGTACGTCCATTGCCCGTCCTCTGATTGCCAAGCGTCTGATCGATATCGCCAATGAGACCGGCGCTGATGCTATTTCCCATGGCGCTACCGGTAAGGGTAACGACCAGGTGCGTTTCGAGCTCGGTGCCTACGCGCTGAAGCCGGGTGTGAAGGTGATTGCGCCCTGGCGTGAGTGGGATCTGAATTCCCGCGAGAAGCTGCTGAAGTACTGCGAAGAGCGCAACATCCCGGTGGAAATGAAGAAGGGCAAGAGCCCGTACTCCATGGACGCCAACCTGCTGCATATCTCCTACGAAGGCATCAATCTGGAAGATCCCTGGGCGGAAGCCGAGGAAGAGATGTGGCGCTGGAGTGTGTCTCCGGAAGCCGCGCCGGATGAGCCGACTTACGTTGAGTTGACCTACAAGAAGGGCGACATCGTTGCCATCGACGGTCAGGACATGAAGCCCCACGTGGTTCTCGAAACTCTGAACAAGCTGGCGGGTGCCAATGGCATTGGCCGTCTGGATATCGTCGAGAACCGCTACGTGGGCATGAAGTCCCGCGGCTGTTACGAGACCCCGGGCGGTACCATCATGCTGCGTGCCCACCGTGCCATTGAGTCCATCACCCTGGACCGCGAAGTGGCGCACCTGAAAGACAGCATTATGCCGCGCTACGCCGAGGTGATCTACAACGGTTACTGGTGGTCCCCGGAGCGTGAGGCGCTGCAGGCACTGATCGATCAGACCCAGCATTATGTAAACGGCACTGTTCGCTTGAAGCTCTACAAGGGCAATGTGGATGTGGTTGGCCGTAAGTCTGAGGATTCTCTGTTCGACGAGAAGATTGCTACCTTTGAGGAAGATCAGGGTGCGTACGATCAGAAGGATGCGGAAGGCTTTATCAAGCTGAATGCGCTGCGTCTGCGAATTGCTGCTGGCAAAGGCCGCAAGCTTTAGAGCGTGAACTTGGGGTCAGATGAAAATGGGATGAAAAGTCATCTGACCCCATTTTCATCTGACCCCGTTTTCATCCACAATCCGGCGTTTTTGGTTATACTCTTCGACAAAATGCCAACAACGATTTAAGTCACCATGCCCCCTCTCGGAACCGCTTCCGTCTCTGCCCTGCGCCAATATGTTCGCTACGCCGATGCCAAAGGCATTGATACCACCCGTCTTTTCAGCAAAGCGGGCCTTGAGCTGAACATTCTCGATACCGGTGACGGTCGCCTGAACGGCGAGCAGTTTCAAATCTTTATCCGCCTGCTTGCCGAAACAACGGGTAATCCTATTCTCGGCCTGGAAACCGGTGATTACGTGCAGCCAGGCTCCTATAGCGTGCTTGGTTACATAACGATGAGTTGTGTGACGCTTGGAGAGGCTGTCACTCGAATTGCACCCTATGAAAAGTTGGTGGGAGATATGGGCACCACGGGGCTGCGGTTGAATGGTGATGAAGTGTCTCTGGTGTGGACCTGCAACTTTACGGATCCGCTGGTATGGCCCCAGGTAGTGGACAATGTGTTTGCCTCATGGATCAACTATGCCCGTTGGCTGGCGGATAACCGGAAGGCTTCGCCGCTGCGGGTACAGCTTCGGCGTTCCTCCCCGGGGAGCGATTACGAGAAGGCCTATGCAGAGCGTTGGCAGTGCCCGGTGGAATTTAGTGCCGAAGAGGACTGCGTAATCCTGCGCCAGAGTCTTCTGTCCACACGCCTGCGCCAGCCAGACCCGCTGTTGCGCAAGACCCTGGAAACTCATGCGTTATCACAGTTGGCCCTGCTGGATTCTGATACGGATCTGACCAGCCGGGTAAAACAGAGTATTCAGAAACAACTTGCGGATGGAGTCACCCGGCAGGATATGATTGCTGAAGATCTGGGTATGACCAGCCGCACCCTGCAACGCAAGCTGGGTCAGGAGGGGGTGTCCTACCAGAAGCTGTTGGATGAAGTTCGCCAGCAGATGGCTGAAGACTACCTGCGAAACACCGAAATGAGTATTCCCGATATCGCCTTCCGGCTGGGGTACAGCGAGACGACATCCTTCCACCGCAAGTTCAAGGCGGTGATGGGCCAGACTCCGGGGGATTTTCGTAAAAACTGAATGTGGATGGCAAGCCAAGGAGAGCAAAAATGCCAGTAATCTCGATGTTCTATGGCATTCTGATAAGAATGTACCTGTTGGATAATAATCATCACAATCTTCCACACATTCATGCTCGGTACGCAGAGTTTGAAGCATCGGTGAGTCTGCATGATGGAGAGTTGCTCGCCGGTACCCTACCGAGAAAACAGCTCCGTCTCGTTCAGGCATGGATTGAGCTTCACAGGGAAGAATTGCTGGTAGACTGGGATTTGGCTGTTCATGGGGAGCTACCCTTCAGGGTTGCTCCGCTCTAGGAGGTGCGGATGTATTGGGATATAAAGAGTGTTGAGGCGCTGGATGACTATAAGCTGAAGGTAGTACGTGTTGATGGCCTGGAAGGTGTTCTGGATATGTCGCCTTACCTTGAAAAAGGCATTTTTCGTGAGTTGAAAGATACGGATTATTTCCGGCAGGCAGGCATCACCTATGGTGCAATCACCTGGCCCAATGGTCAGGATATTGCCCCGGAGACGGTTGAGCAGGAGTTAAAGCGGTCGGCGTTATTGAAAGTTTCCGAAGGGTAATGGGTGTCAGGCTTATAATAAAAAGGCCAGCTAAAAAGCTGGCCCAAAAAACAAGGAAAGAACGAAAGTGCCTGAAAAATTCGTTAATCCGGTGGATTCGATTCCCCATATGGCGGCGGAGGTACTACTCTGCTCCTCCACCATGGGGGATACTGCTTAAATCCACAATTGCAGAATAAGTCGTCCGGCCTTTCCTGTCTGTTTGTGAAGTGTGTATCAGTGTTACCGAGTGTGTCGCCGCTTCAGGCGGTCGCTCCGATCTCCGGCGCAGTCTCGGTAAACCGACGCGTATCATAGGCATCCACCAGCCCCTGCACCGCGGCCCGTTCCATATCCTGGATCGAGGGCGTGCCGTTCTGGGCGTCGGCTTTGCAAAGTACCATGCCGGCTTCCACGGAAATATAGCCGGCGGTGGTTTTCAGAGCCTTGTGGTTGATGCCGTCGAACACGCGCCGGAAGGCGGTGGTTGTGCAATGGTCGCTGTTCGGGAAGTAGGCAATGATGGCGAACTGGTTGTCGCCGACGCGGCACAGGGCATCAATAGGGCGTATCAGGGTGCTCAGGCGGCGGGCGATGCCGATGCCCAGCTCACTCATCACCGTGGGCGGGTGTTTGCGTTTCAGTTCCTGCCAGTTGCGAATGCCGCACAGCACGTAGGCAGAGCATCCGCCGCGGGATTCAGCGTGGCGCAGCATCTTGGTCAGCCGCTCGCGGCCGTATTTGGTGTTGCAGAGGCCGGTTTCCAGATCAATGATGTTGGTGGATTCCAGTTCCCGGTTGTTCTCGATCAGCAGTGAGTTTGCCTTCAGCAGGGTATTCTGGCGGTCGGCCATTCGATCTGCCGCAAAGATGCGGGGGATCAGCTGTTTGGTCATGTCGGACTTGTAGATGAAGTCATCCACGCCCCGATCAAAGGCTTCCGAGAGTGCTTCCACGCTTTCCCGGGCCGTGAGCAGGATCACGTAGGTATAATGGTTGTTCTGTTCGTCCTGCTGGCGGACCTGATCGGTCAGTTCCAGGCCATCCATCTCAGGCATCAGCCAGTCGGCGATCAGCACGCTCACCGGTCGCTGTTCGATCAGTTGAAGGGCTTCCGGTGCATCGTTGACGATGCGCACGTCGCGATATCCGGCCTTTCGCAGGGTGCGTCCTACCACCATACTGCTGAATTTCGCGTCGTCTACTACGAGGATGGGAAGGTCCAGATTTGGCATTGTTATCTACTTTTTACCAGTCCATTGTCAGGTGCGGTATAAGCTGCAGGTTGGTATGATCCCCTGCAAATCAAACGGGCGCAGAATGCGAACCCGGGGTCAGATGAAAGCTTGCATCTGACCCCTTTTTCAGCTTTTCCCAAGTATACCCGCTTAGCTTAACGGAGAATAACGACCATGCCGTCTTTTGACATTGTTTCAGAAATTGATATGCACGAAGTCACCAATGCGGTGGACCAGGCCAAGCGAGAACTGGGCAATCGCTGGGACTTCAAGAACGTTGAAGCCGACATTGAGCTGGACGACAAGGGCATTACCATCAGCGCTGAGCAGGAGTTCCAGCTCGAGCAGTTGCTGGATATGCTGCGCATGGCCTTTGCCAAACGCAAAATCGACGCCCGCGCCCTGGCGGAAGATGGCGACAGCAAATCCGGCAAGCTGGTCAAACAGCACCTGCTGCTGAAGCAGGGCATTGAAACCGATATGGCCAAGAAAATTGTGAAGATGATCAAGGACCAGAAGATGAAGGTCCAGGCCAGTATTCAGGGCGATAAAGTGCGGGTGACCGGCAAGAAGCGGGATGATCTTCAGGAAGCCATTGCCATGCTGCGCGAAGCTGAGCTGGATATCCCGCTGCAGTTCAATAATTTCCGCGACTGATCCGGAGGCTTCACCATCTTAACCGGCACCCGCCTGACCCTGATTCGGGATACGCTCTACACCTACACCCGTTGGCAGGTGATCGCCCTGTTATTCCTGGGGTTCTCGGCGGGTCTGCCGTTCCTGCTGGTGTTTTCCACCCTCAATGCCCGGCTGGCGGATGTCGGGGTGGAAACCGCCACCATCGGTTTTTTCAGCTGGCTGGGTATTACCTATTCCATCAAGGTGTTCTGGGCACCGGTTGTGGACCGCCTGAAACTGCCGTTGCTCGACCGGCTTTTGGGCAAGCGGCGGAGCTGGATTATCTTTGCGCAGGCGGGTATTGCTACGGGGCTGTATCTGATGGCTCACGTGGATGCCACGGCAGCGCCTGAAATGATGGCTCTTTGCGGCCTGCTGGTGGCCTTTTTCTCCGCCACTCAGGACGTGGCCATTGATGCCTACCGCATCGAGATTGCCGAGGAGCGGCTCCAGGCGGCCCTGGCTGCGACGTATATCTTTGGTTACCGTCTGGCGCTTCTGGTGGCCGGTGCCGGCGCTCTTTACCTGGCCGAGTTCTGGTCCTGGCAGGTGTCCTATGAGGTGATGGCCGCCCTGGTGGGCGTCGGGGCGTTGACGGTTTTGATCGTTCGCGAACCAACCGTGAACCACTTTTCTGCCGCCCAGGACATTGCTCACAAGATCGAGCAGGAGGCCGCCAAGCGCACTCATCTGAATCCCCGCCTGGCGCGACTGGTTGGCTGGTTTTACGCCGCCGTGGCCGGCCCATTTCTGGATTTCTTTAGGCGGTACAAGGAGCTGGCTCTGGTCATCCTGCTCATGGTCGCCGTTTACCGGATCTCGGACATTGCCATGGGCGTCATGGCCAATCCCTTCTACCTGGATTTCATGGGCTTCAGCAAAACCCAGGTGGCGGATGTGACCAAGATCTTCGGCTTCTTCATGACCATAGCCGGTTCGCTGGTTGGTGGGGTTATGGTGGTTCGCTACGGGGTTCGTCGAATTCTTCTGTTGGGAGCGATCATGACTGCCGCCACTAACCTACTGTTCGTTGTTCTGGCCCAGTACCCGCCCAACATCATCGCCCTGGCTGCGGTGGTCAGTGCCGATAACCTGAGCGGCGGTATTGCCAATGTGGCGCTGATTGCCTGGCTTTCGAGCATGACCAGCGCCTCGTTTACGGCGACCCAGTACGCGTTGTTCAGCTCGTTGATGACGTTACCGGGCAAGTTTCTCGGTGGTTTCTCCGGCATTGTGGTAGCCGGGTTTGGCTATGCGGAGTTCTTCCTGGTCTCTGCGGTGATGGGTGTGCCAGCGGTTCTGTTGGCCATGTTCATGATTCGAAATGGCCACCGATTGGACGCGTTAGCTCCGTGTAACAAGGGGTCAGATGAAAATGGGGTCAGATGAACTTTTCATCTGACCCCTTTTTCAACCCCATTTTCACAGGAGGGTGTATGTCCGAACCGACCAAAGACCAGAAAATCTGGCAAGTCGTACTGGCTGTCCCGGAGGGGAGGGTGGTCAGTTACGGTCAGGTTGCGGAGATGGCGGGATTGGGCCGGCAGGCGAGATATATCGGAAAGGCGTTGGGCAAGCTGCCAGAAGGGCATGCGGTGCCCTGGTATCGGGTGATTCGCAGTAACGGCCAGATTGCATTTCCAGCGGGGTCCGAGAAATATCGGGAGCAGGTAAGCCGGCTTGAAGCCGAGGGTGTCGAAGTCACCGACGGGCGGGTTTCGATGTCGCGATATTGTTGGCAATGAGCGTCTGGAGGTGAGCCAACAGCTCCGCTTTTTCTCCGGCAGGTTCCCGTGAAAGCCGGTCCGCGATATAGAGGTGAACCGTTGCAATTGCCCTCAGGCACTCCTCGTACAACTCTCTGGCTTTGATCGCACTCAGGTCACAGACCTGAACTCCAAACCGCTCCATATGTTTTCTCGGCCACCATTTCTTGCTGCCCATGAGGGTGAGAGCGGAGATATCCTGCCTGATATAGGCGGTTGTGCACACGACATCGTAGGCGGGCGCCAGTCTGATGGAATCAATGCTCTCGTAGACCAGGCCAAAGTTCTTCAGGTGGGCGTCGCCATTTTGCAGGATATTGTTCAGGACCATCATCTTGAAAAACTGTTCAAGGGAGGCCTTCTTGTTCTCTGCGCTAACAAACGTTTTGATGGTTTTGGCAATTTGCTCGTAGCTGCCGGTGTACTTTTCTTCCCGCTGTTTTGCCTGAAGCACACACATGTCTTCAAAGCCAAGCGCCTCGCCGCTGTCTTTCAAATCGAACCGCTTCATGATGAACAGGGATTCGTCATCCGATAGATAGAATTCGGGAACGGGAATTCCGGCGTACTGGCAGGCGAGCATGCAGCAGTATTCGTTGAGAGCCAGTTCCGGAAAATCAGGGCCCCAGGCTTTGACGATGTAGTCTTCGAGCCGGAGTGTCGCCTTGTTTTCCAGTGTCGCGAGGACTTTGGGCTGTACGCCACTTAAAGCAGAGCGAAGCGCAAACCGAGACACCAGCTCCTCGAACAGGGTGGGGTTGTCAGAGTGCAAGAGTTTTTCGAGACTCAATGAAGTCTCGCCAGAGTGGTCATCAGGATTGAGCTCGACCCGGCCACGAATATTCGGCGCCAGGAGTCGAAGAAGCCCAAAGTCGTCGGTATCCGTAAGTTTGGCAAACTGCTTTTTGATTACCGACAGCAGGTAGCCCTCCGGCAGATGCATCTCGAAAACCGGGTGCAGTTGGGGATGGCTATAATCTTTTTTTCGGACCGGCATGGTCAGCGAGACGAAGGCGTCAGGATTGGCTTTCTCGGAATAGCTGAAGACAAATTCGCCTGACTCGCGGAACAGTTTCCCGGCAGGTCTGTGATTCACATGAACGTCCAACTCATCGCTCATCACGCAGCTCCTCCAGGGTCGGGAATGGAGACTTGTCCCGGACAGCCAGCTCCTTACCCAGGTAGTCGAGTATTTTCATAACCTTGCGGATGCCGATGTCGCCAGATCGCCCGTTTTCCAGCGCATTTATGGTGGCGCGAGAGATGCCGAGGTGGTCTGCCATTTTTTGCTGGGAGACGCCTTGTTGTTGGCGGAATGCAGAGATTTCGTGTCCGAGGGTCTGAAAATCCATTGCCGGCCTGTTTTGACTAAAATAATTTACATTATTGTCTCTATCTTTCGATATGTAAAGTATTTTAGCTGTATGCTGGCTCGTCCCTGAGCTGGCCTCACTTCTCTGATGGATCTGAGGGATTACAGTCTCAGAGCTCCATCCACCTCAAGCATGCGCCCGGACATATAGTCGTTCTCAAAGATGAACGCCGCGGCCGAGGCAATCTCTTCCGGCTTGCCCATACGCTTCAGCGGAATGCCGGCGGTCATTTTTTCCAGGGCTTCCGGTTTCATGGAGGCGGTCATTTCGGTTTCGATGAAGCCCGGGGCGATACCGGCACAGCGGATGCCGTGGCGGGCGAGTTCCCTGGCCCAGACCGGAACCAGGGCGGAGACGCCGGCTTTGGCGGCGGAGTAGTTGCTCTGGCCCATGTTGCCGGCGCGGGAGATGGAGGCGATGTTGATGATCGCGCCCTGGTCGCCGTTCTTGATCATCTGGGTGGCGGCTTCGCGGCCGCAGAGAAACACACCGGTGAGGTTGACGTCGATCACCGCCTGCCACTGGGACAGCTCCATGCGGCGCTCAACTTCGCCATCCTTCACTTTGACCATCAGGCCGTCTCGCAGGATGCCGGCGTTGTTGATCAGGCCATTGAGGTGGCCGAAATCTTTTACGATGGCTTCAAAGGTTTTTTCAACGTCTTCTTCTTTGGCGACGTTGCAGACGTAGCTTCTGGCCTCAGCGCCCGCGGCCACGCAGGCGGTGACGGCTTCGTCCAGCTTCTCCGGCATCAGGTCGATCAGCGCAATTTTTGCACCTTTGGCCGCAAGGTATTCGCCCATGGCGCGGCCAAGGCCCTGGCCGCCGCCAGTGATTGCAATCACGGAATCTTGAAGTTTCATGTTTTGCCCTAACTACTGTTATCAAGTGGCTTTACAGTTGCTGTGCGTCTTTTCACCGGTATGGCTGGTGCGTAGAGCCATGAATGTGGCTTCTTGTTAGATACGGAAGGACTGCGAGTATACCAGACCTTCTGAAATTCCTGCTCAGACCCTGAGGTCCCGATGTCCGTGTTTCTTTTTCTATTCATAATCATGCCGATTGCCGAGATGGCGGTGTTGATCCAGGTGGGTGGCATGATTGGTGTGCTCAATACCATCGGGCTGGTGCTGCTGACCGCCGTGATCGGTGCGTGGCTGCTTCGCCAGCAGGGTCTGGCAACGCTGTTGAGGGCCAATCAGCGGCTGAACAGTGGAGAACTGCCGGCCAAGGAGGTTGCCGAGGGGCTGATCCTTGCGATTGGTGGTGCACTGTTGCTGACACCTGGCTTTATTACCGACACGGTCGGGTTTCTGTGCCTGATCCCGGGCACGCGCCACTGGCTTGCAGCACAGGCGCTCAAGCGAATGGTCGTTGCTGGTCAAAGCCGTGGCAGCAGCTTCTATTTTCGCGCTGGTGGTGGGTCCAATCCCTTCGGGCAGGATCCGTTTGGCGGCCAGGAGAACCCGTTCGGCCGGCAACGGCCTTTTGATCGGGACAGCAATGGCGACATCATCGAAGGCGAGTACCAGGATGAGACGGAATCCGATCGGGACCGGATCGAAAAAAAGTGAAAAAATTTTCTCTCCGGGGTGTTGAAAACACCTACCAGCTACCCCAAATAGAAACCACAAGTTCGCTGCAGGCTGATTTCCACTGAAAACAGTTGGTTATCCAGCCGGGCAATTTGTCGGACCAGGCGTTGCCTGTCCGACCTACATCAACAATGTCATTGCCACATTAATCTGACTATTGGAGAAACCGAGCAATGAAAATTCGTCCGCTACACGATCGTGTTGTCGTGCGCCGTAAGGAAGAAGAAGAGAAAACTGCGGGTGGCATCGTGCTGCCGGGTAACGCCAAAGAGAAGCCTTCCCAGGGCGAGGTAATTGCCGTTGGTAACGGTCGCATCCTGGAAAACGGCGAAACCCGCTCACTGGCGGTCAAGGTGGGTGACACCGTGGTCTTCGGCCAGTACGCCGGGAACACCGTCAAGATCGATGGCGAAGAGCTCCTCATCATGAGCGAGAGCGACATCTACGGCGTGCTTGAGTGATCGCTGAGGCGAATCGCACGAACTCTCATTAATCCGATTGATTCAACAACTTCGGTTTAACGAACAGGAATAGAAGACATGGCAGCAAAAGACGTTAGATTCGGTGATAGCGCACGTAAGCGCATGGTCGCGGGCGTCAATGTACTGGCAGACGCGGTTAAAGTGACCCTCGGCCCGAAAGGCCGTAACGTGGTTCTGGAAAAGTCCTTCGGCGCGCCGACCATCACCAAAGATGGTGTTTCCGTAGCCAAGGAAATCGAACTGTCTGACAAGTTCGAGAACATGGGCGCCCAGATGGTGAAGGAAGTAGCTTCCCAGGCCAACGACACCGCCGGTGACGGTACCACTACCGCAACCGTTCTGGCTCAGTCCATCGTTAACGAGGGCGTTAAGGCAGTTACTGCCGGCATGAACCCGATGGATCTGAAGCGCGGCATCGACAAGGCCACAACGGAAGCCGTGAAGGCAATCCGTGATATGGCCAAGCCCTGTGACGACAGCAAGATGATCGCTCAGGTAGGCACTATCTCTGCCAACGGTGACGATACCATCGGTAAGATCATCGCCGATGCAATGGAAAAAGTTGGCAAGGAAGGCGTAATTACCGTTGAGGAAGGCCGAGGCCTGGAAGACGAGCTGGACGTGGTTGAAGGTATGCAGTTCGACCGTGGCTTCCTGTCTCCGTACTTCATCAACAACCAGGACAACATGTCTGCCGAGCTGGAAGACCCGTACATCCTGCTGGTCGACAAGAAGATCTCCAACATCCGCGAGCTGCTGCCGGTGCTAGAAGCTGTAGCCAAGGCTGGTAAGCCGCTGCAGATCATCGCTGAAGACATTGAGGGTGAAGCGCTTGCCACTCTGGTAGTCAACAACATGCGTGGCATCGTCAAGGTAAACGCCGTCAAGGCGCCTGGCTTTGGTGACCGTCGGAAGGAAATGCTGCAGGACATCGCGATCCTTTCCGGTGGCACCGTAATCTCCGAAGAAGTCGGCCTGACTCTTGAGAACACCACCCTGGATGACCTTGGCACAGCCAAGCGTGTGAACGTCACCAAGGAAAACACCACCATCATCGGCGGTGCTGGTGCGCAGGCGGACATCGAAGCTCGCGTTGAGCAGATTCGCAAGCAGATCGAAGACAGCTCTTCCGACTACGACAAGGAAAAGCTGCAGGAGCGTGTTGCCAAGCTGGCTGGCGGTGTTGCCGTTATCAAGGTTGGTGCCGGTTCCGAAGTGGAAATGAAAGAGAAGAAGGCCCGCGTTGAAGACGCGCTGCACTCTACCCGCGCCGCGGTTGAAGAGGGCATCGTGCCGGGCGGTGGTGTAACCCTGATCCGTGCCATTGCGGCCCTGGACAAGGTAGACGCCATCAACGAAGAGCAGAAAGCCGGTGTTAACATTCTGCGCCGTGCCATGGAAGCTCCTCTGCGCCAGATTGTTTACAACGCAGGCGGTGAGTCTTCTGTTGTGGTTGCCAAGGTTCGCGAAGGCGAAGGTTCCTTCGGCTACAACGCCGCGACCGAAGCCTACGGCGATATGCTGGAAATGGGTATCCTGGATCCTGCCAAGGTCACCCGTTCCGCTCTGCAGGCGGCCGCTTCTGTGGCTTCCCTGATCATCACCACTGAGGCGATGGTTGCGGATGAGCCGCAGGACGAGTCTGCCGGCGGCGGTATGCCGGACATGGGTGGAATGGGCGGCATGGGAGGCATGGGCGGCATGATGTAATGCCGGCCTGATCTCGGCCCCTGAAAAACCCCGCGTTGGTTCACGCCAACGCGGGGTTTTTGTTTTTTTGTCATGAACTTGCCCCATGGCTTTGCTAGACTCGGCTTCCGGTCCATTATCTGTGCAACGCCGAATGAGTGACGCTGAACCCAAATCCTTTCTCCGCCCCGGCAAGGTATTCTTGCTCCTGCTGCTGGGCGCTCTGGTCTATCTGCTGTCACTGGTCTTTCTGGTCCCTGCGGGATGGGTCTGGCAGCAAGCCTCTGCCCATGTATCTCTGCCTCCCCAGGTAAAGGTTCAGCAGGTTGCCGGCAAACTCTGGGATGGCGAAGCCGGGGTTGTGGTGGCCGGTTTCCCGGTGCGTGTTGACTGGCGCCTTTATATGCCGTCGGTCACCAGCCTGGAATGGCCAGCCCGAATTTCCCTGGAATCGTCGCAATCCTCGCTCAACGGCGATGTTACGGTGGGCTGGCCGGCCAGTGCCCAGCTTGATGCCAGCGGACGGATCACGGTGGCCGAGTTTGAGGAGCTGATCCGCCAGAGCGGCGGCGCCATGATTGAAGGCGAAGTCATGATTGACCGTCTGAATATGGCCTGGGCCGATAACCGGATTACGCGGGCGGAAGGCCTGGGGCGCTGGGATGGCGGCCTGGTGACCTGGCCAATGGGTGGCCAGCGTGGGCAGGCCGAGTTTCCGCCCATGCAGGCGACGATGGATACCTCCCAGGGTGGTGTGGCGCTGACCGTCTCCGAGCAGGGCGCCCAGGGGCCAGCAGCAGATGCCACCGTGTTCTGGAACGGAATGATGGAACTGCGTGTCTACAAGCGTATGGTGGATCTCGCCGGCCAGCCCTGGCCGGATTCTGCCAGCCCGGGTGATGTCGTATTCCGGGTACGCCAGCCTCTCGTACCGGGGGCAAGATAATATGGCGCTGTTGAGTATTCCGGCCCAGAGCCGGATTTCCCGGATCCTCGCCAACCTGTTGCTGTTGGTGCTGGTGGTGTATTTGGCCAACACTCTCGCCCGGATGACCTGGTTATACGCCTGGGACGACCGGCCGGTGCCAGACGCGCCGGTCGCAGCCGGTGCAGGCAGTCTGTCAGGCGGTAGCCGTTTGACGACGTCCATAGCCGTTTACGATTTCTTCGGGCGGTCTGAGCGACCGGTCGAGGTGGCCGATGCGGTTCGCCGCTCGGCTCCGGAAACCCGGCTTCGGCTCCGGCTGGAAGGGGTACTTGTCGCACAGCGCCCGGAGGACTCCGGTGCTATAGTTGCTGGGAGCAATGGAGAAACCGCATATTACCGGGTAGGGGAGATGCTACCCGGCAATGCCGAGCTGGCCGAAGTGGAACCCGGGCGTGTTCTGATTCGTCGGGGTGGGCGATACGAATCCCTGACTTTCGAGGAGCAGTCGTCTGAACTGGTTGCAGAAGTGACCGAGGAGCCTGCAGAATCATCACCGGATGAGTTCCTGGCCAGCGCCCGTGAACAGATTGACAGCCAGGGCATTGCCGCACTGGCGCCTTTCGGGTTGAGCCCGGTGGACAATAGCGGCATGTCCGGTTACGTGTATGACGGCTCTAACGCCATGCTCAACGCCGTCAACCTGCAGGCCGGGGACGTGATAACGGCTATCAACGGTCAGCGGCTGGGCGATATCAGCCAGGATAAGGCCCTGCTTGAGAACTGGCGCGGCCAGGCCCAGCTGGAGATAGAAATCGAGCGTGACGGATCCATCCTCACCATCAGTTATGCCATACCCGAGCAGTGGCGCTGACCGGGTTCATCGAAACAGGACGAAATCGCCAGATGTATAACCACAAGATCAATGTTTTGCGGGCCATTGTCCTGCTTTTTCTCCTTCCCTTTATGTCCATGGCGCATGGGCAGGAAGCCGAGACATGGCGGCTGAACCTGAAAGACGCCGATATCCGTGCGTTCGTGACCCAGGTCGCGGACATTACCGGGTACAGTTTTGTGGTGGATCCCAGGGTGAAGGGCAAGGTAACGGTGCTCTCCAGCGCGCCCATGAACAAGGATGAGATTTACGACCTGTTTCTGGCGGTTCTGAATGTTCACGGCTTCACTGCCATTCCCGGCGAAGAAGTGATCAAGGTGGTGCAGCAGGTTGATGCCAAGCAGTCGGCAGAAATCCTGGAGCGATTTCCCGAAACCCCCTCCGAGCAGCTGATCACCCGGGTTATCCAGATCGACAACGCCAACGCCCTGGAGCTGGTGCCGATTCTGCGCCCGCTGGTGGCCAAGTACGGCCACCTGGCCGGTGTGGCCGCGGCCAACGCGCTGATCATCAGCGATCATTCCTCAAACATCCAGCGTATCGAGCAGATTGTCCGGGAGTTGGATAGCCCGTCCAAGTACGAAGTGGAAGTCATTCAGCTTCAGGAAGCCTGGGTCGGCGACATGGTGACTCTGCTGCAGGAACTGGCCCCGGATGAACTGGGTCGGGCCGGTGGTGACAATTCCGCCAGAAAGTACAGCATTACCGCGGACGAGCGCAGTAACCGACTGATTCTACGGGGTGATGAGACCTTCCGGGACAAGATGCGCGGTCTGATCCGGCAGTTGGATCAGCCGTCAGCCACCGGTGGCGCTACCAAGGTGCTGCGGCTGAAGCACGCCGATGCCAAGAATCTCACTGAAATTCTCAAGGGTGTGATGGGCGAGCTGGTCAAAGAAGGCTCAGGGTCAGGGGGCTCTGCTGGAGGCTCACGGCCGCAGAGCAATTTCGCGGTCTTCGCCGATGAAGGGCTGAACGCCTTGGTGGTTCGGGGCGAGCCGTCCCTGATGCAGGAAGCCGAACAGATTGTGGCTGCGCTGGATGTGCGTCGTGCCCAGGTGATGATTGAGGCAGCGATTGTCGAGATCAGTGACGAGCTGGGACAGGATCTGGGCGTCCAGGTTGCCGTCGGTGACGAGTCTGGTGAATCCTCACCAGTGGCCGGCACCAACTTCGGCAACGTGGGGCGCAGCCTGGGTGAGGTATTGAGCGCGATTCTGACTGAATCCGCCATTACCCCCGCAACAGGTGGTATCACCATCGGCGCCGGCCAGCGTAACGAGGATGGTGTCAGTTGGGGGATTCTCCTGCAGGCGCTTTCCACCTCGGCGGCGGCAAACCTGCTTTCCACGCCGAGCATCATCACCCTGGACAACCAGGAATCGGAGATCATCGTGGGCCAGAATGTCCCGTTCCGCACTGGCCAGTCGACGGTTGTCGGTGACGGCACCACCAATCCATTCACCACCATCGAGCGTCGCGATATCGGTCTGACCCTCAAGGTTACCCCGACCATCAGTGCCGACGGCCTGGTGCGTCTGGTGGTGGAGCAGACCACAGAGAACGTGGCAGACAGCATCGAGGACGCCTCGGATATCGTCACCAACAAGCGGGAAATCAAGACCACAGTGCTTGCAGATGACGGTGAGACCATCGTGCTGGGCGGTTTGACCCGGGATGATTACCAGGTCAACAGGAGCAAGGTGCCCCTGCTGGGTGACATCCCGTTCGTTGGTCGCCTGTTCTCCTCCGAATCGGAGCGCCGGGTGAAGCGCAACCTGCTGGTGTTCCTGCGCCCCAAAATCATGCTGGGCAAGGAAGAGGCCGTTGCGGCTACTTCCGACAAGTTCAATCAGCTTTGGGACGTCAATCTGAACATCCGGGAGAAGCTGGGTATCCCCACCGAAGAGCAGCGTCCGACAGTGGACGCGCTGTTTGAAGACGGCAGCACCCGGGTAAAGTAAGCGCTCAGACAGCCAGTGGCGGCATCGGGCAATCCATCTGGTCCGCCACCAGCCGCATCAGTTCGTACTCCCGGGTTTCCACTTTCCCGTCGCGGGTAATGCAGTGCCCACAGGCATCGATGATTGCCGGTTTCAGCAGCGGTGAAAGACCGTTCAACGCGGTCAACGCTTCCCGTAGCTGGCGCATGGTGACTTTTTCCAGAACTGGCTCCACTCCATCCTTCGCATTCATGAAGCCGGCCATGGCCTCCCGATAGAGCTTCTCGGCGTCAGATTGGGACTCAGACCCAGCCCTTGCCATCAAGCTCAGGAGCCTCTGGAGGGCCGGCATGACCGGTTTGTAGCTCTTATAGCGCACCGGTACCACTCTGGCTGCTTCGTCGCCCAGGTGGCGTGACAGGAAGCTTGTCAGAGCGAGTTCAAACAGGGTAACCCGGTTATCCGCCGCCACAAGTTTCTGGACATTGGTAATGAGCAACTCCCGCTCTTCCGGGTCCAGCTTGCGAAGGGCAGGCATGGCCAGCTCCAGGGCAGGGAAACGGACGCCATCGCCGATGGTTTTCAGTGCCGGCAGCAGTTTCTCGAGTAGATCCGGCTGGCTGCCCAATACCGGGTGTGCCGGCAGCAGGTTCAGCCGTTCCGTTTGCTGTGGACGCGGCAGTTCGCTGATCAGCATGGCATAGCAGAGCTGCGTGGCCCCGGCCCGGGTGTACAGCAGGTTTCGGAAGGTGGCTGGCAGGCGTTCCAGAAAACGCAGGGCGAAATCTTCGCTTTGCCGGTTGATAGTGCCGACCTGATCTGAAAATTTCCGGGCCGGTTTTATGGTTTTTTCCGGGCTGGATGCAAGCGGTGAGGTTCTGCCACTCCTGCCGGTAACCGGCCCGAGTATGTCAGTTGCCGCGCCACTGAACCCGGACGCGCCCGCTTCTGGTGCTCCAGAGCCTCCCCGGTAGAGATCGGCGCCTGGTTCGGTATCCCTGAGCCGGCTTCGCAATCTGGCCAGCATGCCGGGCTGAATGGCATTGATTCGCTCATCTATGGGCGGGTGGGATGCCAGCAAAGAGGTGAACTTCATCCGCGCACTTTCGCCAAAACACATGTGATTCATGTCGCTGGCGTGGCTGGTTGTGTCCAGGTAACCGCCCTTCATTCCGATCTTGAACAGCGCTCCGGCAATGCCTTCGGGATTGCGGGTAAATTGCACGGAGGATGCGTCTGCCAGCATTTCGCGTTGCCTGGAGACCGCTGCCTGTATCAGCCGGCCAAAGAAAACGCCCACATAGCCAATCACAAAGAGGGCCAGACCAATGATGCCCATGGCCGCCTGGGCCCGACCGTCCCGTGATCGACCCACCCGGTGGCCGCGGTAGAAGGATGCGCGCAGTAGAAAGCCGCCAATCTGTCCGATCATCAGGATGCCGGCAAGCAGGGCAATGAGCCGAACGTTCAGCCGCATGTCGCCGTTGAAAATATGGCTGAATTCATGGGCGACCACGCCTTGCAGTTCGTCCCGGGATAACTGGGTGATGGCGCCGTGGGTGACGACCATGACGGCCTCACCGGGAGTGTAGCCGGCCACAAAAGCGTTGATGCCGGTTTCCTGATCCATCACATAGAGTTCCGGCACCGAGACACCACTGGCAATAGCCATTTCCTCAACGATGTTGCGCAGTTTGCGCTCGTCACTGTCGCGGGTATCGGGGTCAATGGGTCTGGCGCCAACCATTTTGGCGACCCGGTCGCCACCTCCGGCCAGATCAACCCAGCGGAGCAGGGAGCCCAGAACAATCAGGGAAACAACCGTAACGGCGGTCAGCAGGCCATGATTGGAGAGCAGCCAGTGGTGGAACGCAAGACCGGAGGATTCACTACGGGTTACGAAATAACCCACAAGGCAGACAGCAAGCGTGATAAACGCGACCGCCGTCAGGAAAAGAAAAACCAGCAGAATGGTGTTGCGCCGGGCGTGGGCCTGGCGCTGAAAAAAACCGGGATGAGCCATGACTCAGGGCCTCAGAAGGCCACTTTCGGTGCCTGACGGGCTTCCGGTGATTCCAGTTCCAGTTGCGACGTTTCCTTGAACGCAAACATGCCGGCGATAACATTATTCGGGAACTGCTCCCGGAAAATGTTGTAGCTCATGACGCCATCGTTATAGGCCTGGCGGGCAAAGGCGACCCGGTTCTCGGTGCTGGAGAGTTCTTCCATCAGTTGCTGAATGGTTTCGTTGGCCTTCAGCTCCGGATAGTTCTCGGCCACGGCGTAGAAATTTGCGAGCGCCTTGGTGAGCAGGTTTTCGGCGCTGCCCAGGCGTTGGATCTTGGTTCCATCGCCGGGATCCTTGGCGGCGTCTTTTTGGGCGCTGACCGCATTGTTGCGGGCTTCCATCACCTGGGTGAGGGTGCTTTTTTCGTGGGTCAGATAGGCTTTTGCCGCTTCCACAAGATTCGGAATAAGGTCGTGCCGACGCTGCAGTTGAACATCAATCTGGGCAAACCCGTTTTTGAACTGGTTGCGCAGGGAAACCAGGCGGTTGTAGATAAAGACCAGATAGAAAACAATGACGGCGATAACGATCAGGCCGATAACAGTGGTTCCCATGGCAACTCCTAGAGGTAGTGGTTCAGAGGTTATTTTCCACGATCTGCTCGTGAAAACCTTTAACGAAGGTCTCAAATTCACGCGGCGGCAACGGTTTGCTGAAGAAATAGCCCTGGGCGAGCTTGCAGCCACGCTGGCTCAGGTAATATTCCTGCTCTGCCGTTTCCACCCCTTCAGCAACCACTGACAGGTTCAGACTCTTGCCAAGGTCGATGATGGTATTGGCGATTCGGGTATCTTCCTCATTGACCAGCAGATCGCGGATAAACTGTTTGTCGATCTTCAGATGCTGTACCGGCATCTGTTTGAGGTAGGTCAGTGACGAGTAGCCGGTTCCAAAGTCGTCCACCGCGATGCTTATTCCCGCTTTGTTGAGTCTGTGGAGTTTGGCTACGGCGTCTGACAGGTTGGTCATGAAGCTGGTTTCTGTTACCTCCAGCTCCAGCCGCCCGGCCGGTATCTTGTGTCGTCGCAGGGTATCGAGAATATCATCGACAATGCTTTCCTGGCGCAGCTGAACGGCCGAGAGATTAACAGCAATACGAAGCGGCGAGCCGTCCGAGGCCCAGCGAGCTGCCTGCCAACAAGCCTGGTCCAGAACCCACTGGCCAATTTCCACGATAGAGCCGTTTGCTTCGGCCACCGGGATAAAGAAGTCGGGGGGAACCGTGCCACGAGTCGGGTGCTCCCAACGTAACAATGCCTCTGCCCCGATTACCCGTTTGCTCTCCAGATTAATCTGGGGCTGGTAAACCAGATGAAATTGGTGATTACCAAGAGCCTGGGACAAATCCTTTTCCAGTTGCTTCCGGTCCCGGATTTCCTGGTCAATGCTGGCGACATAGAACTGGAAGTGGTTGTGACCGTTCTGCTTGGCCAGGGTCATGGTCTGTTCGGCACTCTGAAGCAGTCGGTCTGCCTTGCTGGTGTCGGAGGGGTAAAGAGCAACCCCCAGGGTGGCGCTGATTGAGATGCTCTGGTCTTCGACCAGCATGGGCTCATTGACACAGGCCAGGATTCGCTCAGCTGTGTCTGCTGCTTGAAACCCGTCCCGAAGTCCTTTCTGGACAACCACGAACTGGTCGCTGCCGAGGCGTGCAATGGTGAAGCGGGCATTGTCCAGTTTGTTGGTCAGGCGGTCGGCAACGGTCTGTAGAATAAGGTCCCCGGACCGGAAACCGCACTGCTCGTTCACCGATTTGAAATCGTCGATGCCGCAGACAATCAGCGACAGTTGGGCGTTGCGCCTGGCGGCATCCTCAATATCCCGCACCAGCAACTCCATGAAGGTATCCCGGCTGGGCAGGCCAGTGAGCTGGTCGTAACGTGAGAGACGGCTCACCCGGTCCTCCGCCTCGCGATGGCGTTTCTGGCTGTCGCCAATGGCCACCAGAAGGTTGTTGGTTGCGTTGACCCAGAGGCCGAGTTCGTCGCTCTGGTGGCCGGATGGCGTGGTGACCAGGCGGTCATCCGGGTGCGCAGGATCCACCTGCCTCACGGAATTGACAATTCGGAGGAGGGGGCGCGTCAGGAGCAGGTGGAATACATAGAACAACACCATGCCGAGAATGAGAGCTGTGGCCATGCCGGAAGCGAAAGTGACAGCCGCCCTGTCCAACCAGGTGCGGGCCGCTGCTGCAGTGTCGTAGTGAACGTCAAGAAAGCCGTAGACGTCTTCCGGATTACCCTCGCGGAAAAGCGGTTCCCGATAGAGCCGGTCGGCGTCGAAAATCGGATCGGTGACCGGGCGGAAAGCGGTTTCCTGGAGTGGCCGGCTGCGATCTCCCAGTGGGTCGCCGTCAGGGTGGACGATGCGGGCCATGTGGACGGCTTCCTTGGCGAAGAGGCCGTCCACGACTTGTTGCGCGAGCTCAGCGTCGATGCTGAACACCGCCTGGGTGGCTGCGTCTTTCACCATCGCGATGGTTTGCTTGGCATCGCTATCCAGCCCTCTGGACACACGTTGGGCGTCCAGGATGACCTGTATGGCACTGACAACGACGCCACTGGCAAGGGCCACCGCAAGAATCCACCGTAAGATTCGATAGCCCAGGCGATGTTCAACCTCGAAGGAGTTTTGCATTCAAGCCTGTCTTGTTCCGGTTTTTGCAGAGCCGCTGATCTGCAAGGTTCAGGGCAAAGGTGTCGCACTTTGGGTGATGTGCGTGGGGGCTCACCCTGATGGTTGTTTCCAAGTATGGTTCAGATTCGCGATATCTTCATGGAGTATCGGCGATTTTTCCAAAGATTTCAGAGTGTGCTTGTATCAAATTGTAATTGCTTGGGTATAGCAGACACAAAAACGCCCGCCAGGGGCGGGCGCTTGATCACAGTCGTTTTAGACTGAGTCTGGAAGCGAGGCCGGGATCAGGCCAGGTTTTCGTTTACGAAATCCCAGTTCACCAGGTTCCAGAAAGCTTCCAGGTAGTTCGGGCGGGAGTTGCGATAGTCGATGTAGTACGCGTGCTCCCAGACGTCGACGGTCAGTACCGGCTTGTCGGCACCGGTCAACGGCGTTTCAGCGTTGCTGGTATTCGCGATGGCAACGGAGCAGTCCGCTTTTTTCACCAGCCAGGTCCAGCCAGAACCGAAGTTGTTGGCTGCTTTGTCATTGAATTCTTTCTTGAAATCTTCAAAAGAACCGAACGCCTTCTCGATCGCTTCCTTGGCAGCACCGGTGGGTTCACCACCGCCGTTCGGGCTCAGGCAGTGCCAGTAGAAGGTGTGGTTCCAGACCTGTGCGGCGTTGTTGAACAGCGGGCCGCTCGCACTCTTGATGATGTCTTCAAGAGATTTGTTGGCGTTGTCCGTACCTTCGATCAGGCCATTGAGCTTGGTGACGTAGGTGTTGTGATGCTTGCCGTAATGGTACTCGAGCGTTTCCTGAGAGATGTGCGGTTCCAGTGCGTTCTTTTCGTAGGGCAGTGCGGGAAGTTCAAATGCCATGAGGTCGTTCTCCCTGTCTCTCTGTTTATGTTGATGTTCGTTACCCCAATATAGGGTCGATTTGAGTCAGATCAACCCTTTGGTGCTAAAGAACTTTTAAACTCTGGGCTGCCCGGCAGGAACTGGGCGCAGTTCTTCACCCGCCAGACAAGCTCTTCGTAGCTGTCGGCCAGTATGTTTACGTGGCCCAGCTTCCGACCCGGTCGTTCACCCTTATTATAGAGATGAACATGGGCGTAGGGCAGTTCGAGGATTCGCTCGATGTCGCCGTGCTCTCCGATGATATTGATCATGCAGCTCAAACCACGTGGAGCAACATTGCCAAGAGGGTGCCCGCTTACCGCGCGAATGTGGTTCTCGAACTGGCTGGTCATCGCGCCTTCGATGGTCCAGTGTCCCGAGTTGTGAACCCTCGGCGCCATCTCGTTGGCGACCAGGCCATCGGTTGTCTCGAACAACTCAAGCGTTAATACGCCGACATAGTCCAATTCGTTCAGTAGTGCCTTGATGTACCGCTCCGCATCTTCCTGAACGTGCTTCTCGAGCTTCGGAGCAGGCGCAATGGAGTAGCGCAGAATCCCCTCGTGGTGGGTGTTCTCCGCCATCGGGTAGAAGGCCAGCTCACCGTCTTCAGCGCGAACGGCGATGATCGACACTTCCCGGTGAAAGTCGACGAACTTTTCCACGATAAGGCGGGGGTGGCCGATGGAGGTCCAGGCGGCCTCGGCGTCCTCAGGCGATTTGAGTACGGCCTGGCCTTTGCCGTCGTATCCTTCGGTGTTGGACTTCGCTACCACCGGGCAGCCAAGTTCCTCGGCCGCGGCTTTCAACGAGGCGGCGCTATCGGCAATTTTCCATTCTGGCGTGGGGATGCCCAGCCCGCCGAACAGAGTCTTTTCCGCTTCCCGGTTCTGACAAACCTGCAATGCCCGGGGGCAGGGGTGAACCGGTTTGTGAGCAGCAATTTTCTCGGCCACGTTTACTGGCAGGTGTTCGAACTCATAGGTAACACGGTCGACCCGGGAGAGGAAATCNTCCAGGTACTGGCCCTCGCGNTCGATGATGACTTCACCAAGGCCNGCACTGGGGCTGCCGGACATGTCATAGAAAACAAAGGTCTTGGCCAGTGGGTATCCGGCCAGTGCCAGCATTCTTCCCAGTTGGCCGGCGCCCAGTACACCAATTCTCATTCGAGTTCTCCTGCCTGTTACTGGTCCCGAGGATCAGGATTGTCCAGAATCGTTTCNGTCTGTGTGGCCCGGAACTGCTCAACCGCTTTGCGTACGCTGTCGTCTGAGGTGCCNATAATCTGCGCTGCCAGCAGGCCAGCGTTGGTTGCGCCGGCTTTACCAATAGCGAGGGTGCCGACAGCGATGCCGCCTGGCATCTGGACGATGGAGAGCAANGAATCCAGNCCATTCAGGGTTTTGGACTGAACAGGAACACCNAGGACCGGCAGGGCGGTTTGTGAGGCAACCATGCCCGGCAGGTGNGCTGCGCCGCCGGCGCCCGCAATAATGACTTTCAANCCNCGGTCTGCGGCCGTTTTGGCGTAGTCAAAAAGCAGATCCGGTGTGCGATGGGCCGAGACGACTTTGGTTTCATAGGGCACGCCAAGTTTTTCNAGCATGGTGGCGGCGTGTTCCATGGTGGGCCAGTCGGATTTGGAGCCCATGATGAGTCCTACAAGCGGCTGCATATGCAACAGTCCTGTGATAATTGGAAAGCCGGCCATTGTATGTTTTGNCTACTTACCATGCAAACTTANNNCTTNGNNGNAGGCGCAGGNTGAGAGGCNNTTTCCGGAAANCGCTACGAGCACATCCATGTGNGCTTGACTGAAGCCATCCNTGGCTTCAGACATTTCCGGAAANNGCCNCTCANCTCNGCCCCCNNACNCTNTGNAAGANNNNGNATNNGCNNGGCNTNATTTTTACCTGCGNNTAAGTACAGGTATTATCAGATCCNTATTNTTTTAACCGTCCATANTCAGGAGCTGTAATGGAACCNATCCGTCCAGATGATGATGAGTTGAGGGCTGAACGACCGATTGGTAGTGCCGAGNCGAANAAGGCAGCGGAAAGAAAGTCCAGGCCAGCGTCCGGAGGGAAAGGCGAANCGTCGACACCANCGAAGCCTCCCAAAGGTGGCAAGGGCGGTAANGGAAGTGGCGGCNGCAATGGTCGCGGTAGCTCGGCAATGCTGTGGGTGTTGTTGATTGTGCTGGCCGTTGCCGCGGGTGCTGGCTGGTACTCCCAGGAGCAGCGGGTTCAGGCGTTGGAAGGGCAGCTTGAAGAAGCGGATTACTGGGCGCGGCAGAGCAAGCTGGCGCTNGCNCGNTTTGAGGGNGAGCTTTCGGAAACGGGGGAAAACCTTCAGGAGNGGGGCGCTACTCTGGAGGAGCAGATCGCGGCGCATACNAAGCGTCTGGATANGGCAGACAGTGAGATCCGGAAACTCTGGGCCATTGCCAATGAACGCAACAAGAAGCGCCTGGATGAGCAGCAGGAACGNATTGCCGCGTTGGAATCCGGCCTTGCNGAGGGCAAGCAGGCCATTGGTTCGCTTGAGACGTCGGTTGAAAAGGTCCGGTCCTCGCTTTCCGCCGATNTTGCAGCCCTGAAACAACANACGGAGACGTCGATTNCAGCGCTGCAGGATGCCAACCGGCAGGCNACGGATCAGTTGACGAAATTGAGCCAGCAGCTGGCGGATGTGGATCAGGTGATCGAGAGCCGTATCCGGCGTTTTGAGCAGGAGCAGAAGCTGGGAATCAGCGGCATGGAGGGTCGGATCTCGGCCCTGGAGCGGGAGACCGATGAGCTGGCCGATGATGGCCGGGTTCAGGCGCTCCGTAATGAGGTGGCCAGTCTCAAGCGCACGGTTGAGTCTATCGATGCCTCGCGGTCACAACTGACCTCCCGTCTGGTTCGGCTGTCTGAAGANGTGAATCAGTTACGGAGCCAGATCAGCGGGCAGTAACTGCCCGTAGCGTGGTCCAGCAATCGGCATTTCGGGTTTTGTAACGGTTTGTAGCCATCCCTTGCGGTAGCTCTCATTTCTGTTTTTGTGCAGTTGTTAAGATCAGGCAACTCGCAATCAGGATGAAGAGTTAACAACAATGAAAACCCGAGTGCCTTCCGTTTTTCTTGTTCCCCGGCTTCTGGCAGCGATGTGGCTGTTGCTGGCGTTGCCGGGCTGTACGGTTTATCAGTCCATCGGNAAAAGCGTCGGGTCGTTCCTGCATCCGGTTTCCGGGCATGACTTCGTTCATATCGACAACGATAGCTGGGATCGGCGCAACGCGGTGCTGTACTTCTACAGGACACACTCCCAATGGGCGGCTGATGAAATTGAAGCGCCCAGTGTCTACATAGATGACACCCACTATTTCAACATTCGCAACGACAGCTTCACNTGGCTNGAGGTAAGCCCCGGAGAGCGCCACATTGCCATGCGCCGACCTTTGCTTGGTCTGGAGGGCATGAACTCCTTCAGTCTTAGCCTGATCGCCGATGCCACGCTGGACGTTGAGCCAGGACAGATCTATTACCTGCGTTATAACGAGCTTTCGGAACCGGGCCAACGGCATCCGGACCTGGATCCGGATCATNCGCTGANTCAGGGCGACCTCCAGCTGGTGACGCGGGAATATGCCATGCAGGCAGAGGAGATTGTTTCCACCCGTTTTCTGAACAGTGATCTGTTGGCGCCAAACCACGCGGCTACCTCCATTGTGGAAGTGAANGAAGACCTGGATTACGAGCGGCAACTGGTGCTGCTGGAGGAGGAGCGTGAGCTNGAGATCGAGCGCCTGAAGCAGGAGGGCAAGTACGAATCCACGTCCTGGTTCTGGCCGTTCGGNGGTGGNCCNACNGTNCCNCTNGAANCNGATCGNAANANNNANAGGNTGGAGCNNGANTACGCNNAGTTGGAGNNGGAACGNGAGCGNNNNGAAGAAGCAGAATCCGGNGGNGGCTGGTGGATTTTCTGAGTGCTGACTACACTGANGNNAGGTGAANGNCTCGGGAAAATTTAAAAACAATGGCTCTCAAGGATTCTCTTCGACTCAGATTNGAAAAACTGGCNGATGATGTNGTNCCCCANNTNCTNGATAGCTGGGGNGANCTGCAGAAACGNNTNGANGANCTGAANTGCTCNCTNGCNAATCGNGCGGTTCCNGAAGACAGGCGCAGNCGNGTNAGNGAANTNTCNCTNCAGGANAANGCNCAGNAGGCGGGNCAGNATCGNCCGGTNCNTACGGGNNGTNAAAANCGACNNGCAAGACCNCNGNNANAAANTNNNTTTGCTNAAAAACTGTACGCTTTTGAANGGCTTGCAGGTTTTTTTATAAAATTNCNGGAAAATATTTGACACCGNCAGCCAAATGCTTAAAATGCGCCTCTCACTTGGTTGAGACAGCNCGGCTGNCAAGCAAGTGANNGCCTTTTTAGATTAGATAGGAAGGCTTGAAAGTGGGTGGTTAGCTCAGCTGGGAGAGCATCGCCCTTACAAGGCGAGGGTCACTGGTTCGATCCCAGTACCACCCACCACTTTCANNTGCATCACCGGATCACCCCATCCGGTTTCAGGTTCGGGCCCNAGGGNCNGAATTGATGCGGAGCGGTAGTTCAGTTGGTTAGAATACCGGCCTGTCACGCCGGGGGTCGCGGGTTCGAGTCCCGTCCGCTCCGCCACTTTTATTTATGNAGTATNCCCGGGTGGTTAGCTCAGCTGGGAGAGCATCGCCCTTACAAGGCGAGGGTCACTGGTTCGATCCCAGTACCACCCACCAAAATTCCAAAAAAGGGCCGATCCGCGAGGATCGGCCCTTTTTTACTTTCCAATCAAAGACTGCCCACAAACGCGCACAACATTGCCATTCACTCCATTGGAGGCAGGGCTGCAGTACCAGGCGATGGCCTCGGCCACATCCACCGGTTGCCCGCCCTGGGACAAGCTGTTCATCCGACGACCGGCCTCTCGGATGGTGACCGGCATGGCGGCGGTCATCCGGGTTTCGATAAACCCGGGGGCGACGGCGTTGATGGTGATGCCGTTTTTCAGTTGCCGGGCCATGGCTTCCACGTAGCCGATCACTCCGCACTTGGCGGTTGAGTAGTTGGTCTGTCCGAAGTTGCCGGCGATGCCGCTGATGGAGGAAATACAGACAATGCGTCCGTTTTCTTTCATGAGCTCCCGCTTTGCCAGTTCCTCGTCGATCAACTCCTCCGCGGTCAGATTGACTGCGATGGTCATATCCCAGAAGTGCTCCGGCATGTTGCCAAGGGTCTTGTCGCGGGTGATGCCGGCATTGTGAATGACCAGGTCGACGCCGCCGAAATGCTCTTCGATGAAGTCGGCGATCAACTTTGGTGCTTTGTCGTCGGTAATGTCGCAGGCCAGAGCCTTCCCGTTGATAGCGGATGTGACCTTTTCCAGTTCTTCCATGGCCGGCGGAATGTCGAGGCCGATCACGGTGGCGCCGTCCCGGGCGAGGGTTTCAGAAATGGCAGCACCGATACCCCTGGACGCTCCGGTGACCAGTGCCACCTTTCCAGTCAGTGGTGCGACGGGATTGGTGGCAGGGGCAGCGTTGCCTTTGCCGACCTTCACGACCTGGCCGGACACATAGGCAGAGCGGGCAGACAGGAAGAACCGCACGCTGGAATCCAGTTGCTTCTCTGCCCCTGGGGCCATCCACAGTAGGTTCGCCGTGGAGCCTTTCTTGCCGATTTCCTTGCCAACGCTGCGTACGAAGCCTTCGAGTGCCCCTTGCGCGGCGGCCTGCGGCGCCTTGCGACAACTGGCGGGATTCTGGCCGATTACCAGAACGCGGGCGTTGCTGCCCAGTTTTTTGATGGTGGGGTGGAAGAAGTCGTATAGTGCCCGCAGGTCGGCCGGACCTTTCAGGCCGGTGGCGTCAAACACCAGCGCCGAAAACTGCTGGTTGATGTCGGAGGCCAGGTCCAGCGGCCGGGCTTTGTTGCCGGCTTTCGATGAGTCCGCCAGGCGATTGCTTTCGCTGGCGTGATGAAGGGTGGCCGCGCTGGCGCCGAGAATACTGCCTAAAGTGGCAATGGCTTTTCCGCCGTTGGCGGCGCCGATGAGCACCTTGCCTTCGATAAATGGCTGGTCGGTGCGCTTCAGGCGCTTCAGTGGCGCGGGCGCGGGGAGACCAAGGGATTGTGCGGCGGTTCTACCAACGGGGGTGTTTACCAGTCTAAGATAGAGGTCGGACATGGGGGCTTCCTTGTGGTTGCAATCGGTTCTCTGGATGCGGATTGTCTACAGGGTAAAGAATCGGACAGTTTTTGGATTGACTCAATGCCTGTAGGGTGTTGTCAGGGGTGCCAATGAGGCATTGTGCGTTGTCGCTACACTTGTTGCCAGCCCCCAATGCTCCATCCGGCAATGAAATTTTCCGCAAAAGGATTGGATTGATCATGGCAGAAGCATCGAAAACTCCACGCAAGAAAACCGCTACTTCAAAAAAGACCAGCACAGCCACTTCGGGTATTCGCCGCGTAGCAGTGCTGGGTGGTAACCGGGTTCCGTTTGCGCGGTCCAATACCGCCTACAGCAAGATCAGTAACCAGGAGTTGCTGACATCCGCGCTGCGGGGGCTGGTGGATCGGTACAGTCTTCAGGGCAAGCGCCTCGGGGAAGTGGCGGCAGGGGCGGTGATCAAGCATTCCCGGGATTTTAACCTTACCCGGGAGTCGGCGATGAGTTGTGGTCTGGCGCCGGAGACACCGGCTTATGATATTCAGCTGGCCTGCGGGACGGGGCTGGAGGCAGCCATTCTGGTGGCCAACAGGATTGCCCTGGGGCAGATCGAATGTGGTATTGCCGGTGGTACCGATACCACGTCCGATGCGCCGATTGGTGTAAGCGAGGGGCTTCGGGAGATTCTGCTGGATCTGAACCGGGCCAAAACCACCGGCGAGCGGTTGAAGATTCTGGCGCGGTTCCGGCCCGCGCACCTCGTGCCCTTGGTTCCGGAGAACCGGGAGCCTCGCACCGGCATGTCCATGGGGGAGCATGCCCAGGTGATGGCCAGGGAGTGGGACATTCCCCGGGAAGATCAGGACAGGCTGGCCTGGGAGAGTCATCAGAAGCTTGCCAAGGCCTATGAAGAGGGGTTCTTTAAAGATTTGCTGACGCCGCTGGCGGGGCTGGACAAGGACAATATTCTGCGGCCGGATACAACCCTTGAGAAGCTGGCGACGCTCAAGCCGGTGTTTGACCGGGACAACGGCACCATGACGGCGGCCAACAGCACGGCGCTGACTGATGGCGCCTCCTGCGTGCTGCTGGCCAGTGAGGAGTGGGCGAAAGAGAATAACCATGAGGTGAAGGCGTGGCTGACGTTCTCCGAGGTGGCAGCGGTGGATTTTGTGGACAAGAAAGAGGGGCTGCTGATGGCGCCAGCTTACGCCGTACCCCGGATGCTGGAAAAAGCGGGGCTGACACTTCAGGATTTCGATTTCTACGAGATCCACGAAGCCTTCGCCTCGCAGGTGCTGTGTACTCTGAAAGCCTGGCAGGATCCCGCCTTCTGCAAGGACCGTCTGGGGCTGGACAAGCCGGTGGGCAGCATCGACCGGGACAAACTCAATGTAAAAGGCAGCAGCCTGGCCACCGGCCATCCGTTCGCCGCCACCGGCGGGCGCATCATTGCGACCCTGGCCAAGTTGCTGGAGGAAAAGGGCAGTGGCCGCGGCCTGATCTCCATCTGCACCGCAGGCGGGCAGGGGGTAACAGCGATTCTGGAGCGGTAAGTTTCCGGAAAACCGGAACTTTCCTTTGACAGTGCCAGGCTCAGCCCTTATCATGCGCGCCACGTTGATCAGGGGTTCCCTGAGCAACAACCAGTTTGATGCGGGGTAGAGCAGTCTGGTAGCTCGTCGGGCTCATAACCCGGAGGTCGTTGGTTCGAATCCAGCCCCCGCTACCATCTAAGAGAAAGGCAGATCAGTAAGCTACTGGTCTGCCTTTTTTGTTTGTCCGCAGAAAGTTCCCCATTCCTGACTTGATTGAGGTCAAATCCCGATCCGGTTCGCTCCAATAATTCAGGTTGAACTCAGGTGACTGTGGTTTGCTTATCTCGCTGGAGATGCATGCCCGCTCCGGAGATCACACAATGGCAGTCGGGCGCAACCGCAGACGGAGGAGGGTTATATGGAATGGTTAGCGGAAAACTGGTTCTGGGTGGTTATCGGCATCCTGTTCGTGGCCATGCACATGTTCGGTCACGGTGGGCATGGTGGCCACGGCGGGGGCGGGCACGGCGGACATGGCGCGCCGGACAAACCGGACAAGCCGGACAGCGACCGGGACAGGCCTTCGGGCCATCAGCATTGACGGGGGGTAGAGCATGCTTAATACAAGACTGGTTGCCTGGGCGCTGGGGCTTTTCACAGCGGTCACCTTCATCGTCTGCGTTATCTACGGACTGGTGACACCCCAAAGCGTGCACATGCACACATTCCTTGAGCAGGTACTGCCGGCATTCAAGTGGCTGACCTGGTGGGGATTCCTGCTAGGCTTGGTTGAGAGTTTTCTATACGGCGCCTATGCGGGGCTGGTGTTCTGCCCGATCTACAACTGGCTTTATCGCCGCTTCAACGCCCGGCGGGAGGCAAAATGATTGAGCCTCCCGCCGACGTGACACCGCTCATAGACCTTCTTGCCGAGCGGGGCACCGGGCCGACACGTACGCGGCGGCCCGTCTACGAGGACCTTTTGCCGCCCTGCAACCAGGCCTGCCCGGCTGGCGAGAACATCCAGGGTTGGCTCGAGCAGGTGCGTTCGGGCCGCTACCGTGAAGCCTGGCTCACTCTTACCCGGGACAACCCCTTTCCGGCGATCCACGGGCGGGTCTGCTATCACCCGTGCGAAACCCGATGCAACCGCGGCGCACTCGACAGCGCGGTCTCCATTCACGCCGTTGAGCGGTTTCTGGGCGACCTTGCCACACAGGAAGGCTGGCAACTGCCAGTCGAGGCGCCGGCCTCGGGCAAGCGCGTGCTGGTGGTTGGCGCGGGACCGAGTGGACTCTCGGCCGCCTATCACCTCGCGCGGCTGGGGCATGCCGTGGAGATCCGCGACGCCGGTTCGCAGCCCGGTGGCATGCTGCACTTCGGCATTCCCGCCTATAGGCTGCCGCGCGAGGTGCTCATGCAGGAAGTGAGGCGGATTGAGGCGATGGGCGTCAAGATTGTCCTCGGTCACAAGGTTGAGGACCTGCTTGCGGAGCAGACGTCGGGTGGCTTCGATGCGGCGTTCGTCGCCATCGGTGCGCATGCCTCGAAACATGTTGACATTCCGGCGCGCGATGCTGCCCGTGTGCTCGATGCCGTCACACTCCTGCGTGAGGTTGGTGCCGGCGGGCAGTTGCAGCTCGGCCGGCGAGTGGTGGTTTATGGCGGCGGCAACACGGCGATGGACGCCGCGCGCACAGCGAAGCGCCTGGGTGCCGAGGAGGCAGTAATTGTCTACCACCGCGACCGGGCGCACATGCCTGCCCATGCTTTTGAGGCGGACGAGGCGCTTGAGGAGGGCGTCAGGATTCAATGGCTCACCAGCATCAAGGAAATCGCCGGGCCATCGCTGCGCGTTGAGCGCATGGAGCTGGATCCGGACGGGCGGCCGCAACCGACCGGCCAGTTTGAGACGCTCGAAGCAGACGCGGTCGTGCTGGCCCTTGGGCAACAGAGCGATAGTGGCTTCCTCCGCAAGATCCCGGGGGTCGAATTCCAGCCCGACGGCACGGTCGTGGTTGCGGAAAACATGATGACCGCTCACCCCGGAATTTTCGCCGGCGGCGACCTGGTGCCGGGCGAACGGAGTGTGACGGCCGCGGTCGGGCACGGCAAGAAAGCGGCACGACACATTGATGCCTGGCTGCACGGGGGCAGCTTCCAGCCCCCCGAGAAACACCGGCTCGCCACGTTCGACATGCTGAACCTGCCAATCTACAGCGACGCCGAACCGAAGGCGCAGCAGGTGCTACCGGTCGAGGCCCGTGCCGGCAATTTCACCGAGGTACTGTCAGGGCTGGGCAGCACCGAGGCGCGCTATGAGGCACAACGATGCCTTTCCTGCGGCAACTGTTTCGAGTGCGATCAGTGTTACGCTGCCTGCCCTGAGCAGGCGATCGAGAAGCTGGGGCCGGGCCGGCGCTATCGCTTTCTTTATGATCGGTGCACTGGCTGTGAGGTGTGCTACGAGACCTGCCCAACCCACGCGATCAGCATAATTCCCGAACCGGTCCGGGAGGATGACAAGTAATGAACCACGAAACCGACAGACTCCGGACCGAGACCCTGGACGGCAACAGCGCGGTTGCCCGCGTTGCCTATCGCACTAACGAAGTGTGTGCGATTTATCCCATCACCCCTGCCTCGTCCATGGCGGAGCTGGCGGACGAGTGGGCGGCCCGGGGGATGACCAACCTTTGGGGCAGCGTTCCTGTGGTGCAGGAAATGCAGAGCGAGGGCGGTGCCGCCGGCGCTGTTCACGGCGCGCTGCAGTCGGGCGCCATGACGACCACCTTCACGGCCTCCCAGGGGCTGATGCTGATGCTGCCGAACATGTACAAGATCGCGGGCGAGCTGACCCCGACCGTATTTCATGTGGCGGCCCGCGCACTGGCGACCTCCGCGCTGTCGATCTTTGGTGACCATTCCGATGTCATGGCCGCCCGCGGGACCGGTTTTGCGCTGCTGTCCTCCGGCTCGGTGCAGGAGGCCCACGACATGGCGCTGGTTACGCAGGCGGCAACGCTCGAGGCGCGGGTTCCCTTCCTGCATTTCTTTGACGGCTTCCGGACCTCGCACGAAGTGAACAACCTGAGTCTGGTGTCTGATGAGCACATCCGGGCAATGATCCGCGAAGACCTTGTGCGCGCACACCGGGCGCGCGCCCTGACGCCGGAACATCCGGTGGTGCGTGGCACGTCCCATAATCCCGACACCTTTTTCCAGGCGCGCGAGGCCTGTAATCCTTACTATGCGCGAGTGCCGGAGATCGTGCAGGCCAGTATGGATCGCTTTGCTGCGCTCACCGGCCGAGCCTACCGCCTGTTCGAGTATGAGGGGGCACCCGACGCCGAGCGGGTCATTGTACTGATGGGGTCGGCGGCGGAAACCGCGCGCGAGACCTCTGATTTCCTGGGGCGTGCCGGGGAGAGGGTGGGCGTGCTGCAGGTGCGGCTCTACCGTCCGTTCGCCGTCGGGCACTTCCTCGCCGCCTTGCCCGAGACCTGCCGTGCCATCGCGGTGCTGGACAGGAGCAAGGAGCCGGGGGCGCCCGGCGAGCCACTCTATCTTGATGTGGTCGCGGCCCTGGCCCGGGCGGTCACCGACGGCACGCGCGCAGTCCTGCCGCGGGTGATCGGCGGGCGCTACGGCCTGGGCTCAAAGAACTTCAACCCGGCCCAGGTCAAGGCCGTGTTTGACGAGCTGAAGCTGCCTGAACCGAAGAACGGCTTCACGGTCGGCATTGAGGACGATGTTGCTCACACCAGCCTGCCGGTAGACGCCGCATTCTCGCTTGAGCGCGACGACGTGGTACGCGCGCTCTTCTATGGCCTGGGTGCTGACGGCACAGTCGGTGCCAACAAAAACAGCGTGAAAATCCTCGCCGCGGAGCCTGGGCGCTACGCCCAGGGGTATTTCGTTTACGATTCGCACAAATCGGGCGCACAGACTGTCTCACACTTGCGTTTTGGAAAACAGCCGATCCGCGCTCCGTACCTGATCGAATCGGCCAACTTCATCGCCTGCCACCAGGCAGGTTTTCTTGATCGCATCGATGTGCTGCGGCTGGCCGCCGAAGGCGGAACCTTCCTGCTCAACACACCCCATGGACCGGACTCGGTATGGAACAGCCTGCCGCGATCACTGCAACGGCAGATTCTGGACAGGAAGCTGCGCTTTTATGTGATCGACGCCTCGAAAGTCGCGCGCGATGCCGGTCTGGGCGGGCGTATCAACACCGTGCTGCAAACCTGTTTTTTCGCCATCTCAGGGGTGCTGCCCCGTGACGAGGCGATACAACGGATCAAGCAGTCGATCGAGAAAAGCTATGGCGTCAAGGGCGCCGACGTGGTGCGAAAGAATTTCGCGGCCGTGGACCAGACGCTGGCGCAGTTGTTCGAAGTGGCCGTTCCGGGCGCGGCGACCAGTCTGTTCGACCGGCCACCGGTCGTGCCGGACCGGGCGCCGCCATTCGTGCATGAAGTCACCGCCATGATGATGCTCGGCCTGGGCGACGAGCTCCGCGTCGGTCAGTTGCCCGCCGACGGCACCTTCCCGTCCGGCACCGCGGCGTTCGAGAAGCGCAACATTTCCGATGATGTGGCGGTGTGGGAGCCGGACTTGTGCATTCAGTGCGGCCAGTGCGGCTTTGCCTGCCCGCACAGCGTGATCCGGTCGAAGTACTATGGCCAGAGCGAGCTGGACGGTGCGCCGGCTGACTTCAAGTCGGCACCGGTCAATTCACGCGGCAATCCCGATGTCCGCTTCTCGCTGGAGGTCTACGTCGAAGACTGCACGGGCTGCGGTATCTGTGTCGAGGTCTGCCCGGCGCACAGCCCGCTCAACCCCGGGGTGAAGGCAATCAACCTTGGGCCCAAGGCGCCGATCCTCGAAAGCTCGCGCGAAAGCATCGCCTTCTTTGAGGCGCTGCCGGTGAATGACCGCGCGCGCATCGATTTCGCCAACGTCCGTGGTGTTCAGTTTCTGCAGCCGCTGTTCGAGTTCTCCGGCGCCTGCGGCGGCTGCGGCGAGACACCCTACCTCAAACTCCTGTCGCAACTCTTCGGCGACCGCCTGCAGATCGCCAATGCCACCGGCTGTTCGTCGATCTACGGTGGCAACCTGCCGGTCACGCCCTGGACCAGGGACGAGGGCGGACGGGGGCCGGCCTGGTCGAACTCCCTGTTTGAAGACAACGCCGAGTTCGGGCTGGGATTCCGTCTTGCCGCCGATCAGCACCTCGAGCTGGCGAGAACGTTGTTGCGCCGGTTGGCGCCGAAAGTGGGTGAGGAACTCGCCCGTTCGATCCTCGATGCGCCGCAACTGCGCGAATCCGAGCTCCGCGCCCAGCGCAGCCGTATCGAAGAGCTGAAGCGCACGCTTGCCACTCTGGATGACGAAACCGCCGCCGACCTGTCATCGGTTGTCGACCATCTTCTGCGCCGCAGTGTCTGGATCGTTGGCGGCGACGGCTGGGCTTATGATATCGGTTTCGGCGGACTCGATCAGGTGCTGGCGAGTGGTCGCGACGTCAACGTGCTGGTGCTGGACACCGAGGTTTACTCCAATACCGGCGGCCAGGCGTCCAAGGCGACGCCGCTCGGCGCGGTCGCCAAGTTTGCCGCCGGCGGCAAGCGCGTGGCCCGCAAGGATCTGGCATTACAGGCAATCGCCTACGGCGACGTCTATGTCGCGCAGGTGGCGATGGGCGCCAATCCTCAGCACACGCTACTTGCCTTCCGCGAGGCCGAGGCCTGGCCTGGCCCGTCGTTGATCATCGCGTACAGCCACTGCATCGCGCACGGCTTTGATCTGCGCCACGGTATGCAGCAGCAGGATCTGGCGACCGCGAGCGGCTACTGGCCGCTGTTCCGTTTCAACCCGGCCATGCACACCATTGGCGAACGGCCATTCCGGCTCGACTCACCACGACCGACAATCCCGTTCAAGGCGTACGCCTACAACGAATTGCGCTACCGGGCGCTTGCCCATACGGATCCGGACGCGGCCGAGGCGCTGCTGGCCAAGGCACAGCAGGTCGTGACCGAGAAATATCGGCAGTACGAGGAACTGGCCAGTCGCGGTAGCCAGTGTTTCCATCCGGTCATCGACGAGCCCGGTGTGACACAAGGGTGACATAACGGTGACACAACGGTCGTGAATACTTGCATTCTGGAACAGGGATAACCCAAAGATGGAGAATGGCCTATGGACTTGACGACCCATTACATGGGGCTGCGCCTGCGCAATCCGCTGGTCGCTTCGGCATCACCGCTGAATGGCGATCTCGACCAGCTCTGCCGGCTTGAAAATGCCGGTGCCGGCGCCGTCGTGCTGCCGTCGATCTTCGAGGAGCAGATTCTCGCGGAGCGGGATGAGTTTGAACATCGCACCGAAGGGACGGCGGACGGATGCGCCGAGGCACTGAGCTTTTTTCCGGGCCACGGTGGCTGCGGCTTTGGGCCGGAGCGTTATCTCGACATGGTGCGCCGAGCCAAGGAGGCGCTCGGCATCCCGGTGATTGCCAGTCTGAACTGTGTCTCGCAGTCCGGCTGGGTCGACTATGCGCGCGGGCTGCAGGACGCCGGCGCCGATGCGATAGAGCTCAATATCTACTTTGTCCCGACCGATCTGGCGATGGCAGGTCGCGACGTCGAGCAGCGCCATCTCGACATCCTGGCGGCGGTGAAGGGGGCGGTTACGATCCCGGTTGCGGTCAAGATCGGCCCCTGCTTCAGTGCGCCGGGGGCGATGGCCCGGGCGCTCGCCGAGGCCGGTGCGGACGCATTGGTACTGTTTAACCGGATCTACCCACCCGACATCGATGTCGCGACGCTACGGCTGTCGCTGGATCTTGAGCTCAGCACGCCGGCGGAGATGCGGCTGCCACTGTTGTGGGTTGCCGTGCTCCATGGACGTATTCCGGCGGCCCTGGCTGCCAGCACCGGGGTGGAGTCGGCGGAAGATGTGTTCAAATATCTGCTGGCCGGTGCGGACGTGGTCATGACCACCGCCGCCTTGCTGCGCCACGGCCCCGAACATATGCGGACTCTCATCGACGGCTTGACCGCCTTGCTGTCCGCACGCGGCATTGACTCGCTCGGCGATATCCGTGGCCGCATGAGTCAGTTGCACCTGAAGGACGCAATGGCCTTCGAACGGGCTGCTTACAGGCACATGTTGCAAAGTTACAGGATCCCCCACAAATATGCCGCAGGAGGCAAACCATGAAGACCAGCACACTGGAAGTCGGCGGTCTGTTATCGGCACTGAGTGCCCAGGGCGTGGAGAAGCAGTTGTTGAGGTTGCCTGGCGTCAAGAAAGCCGAGGTCAACTATGTGGCCGGCAGCGCGACGGTCACTTACGATGAGGTCAAGGTCGATCTTGAGGCCATCAAGGCCCGGATACACGAGTGCGGCTATCACTGTTCCGGAGAACAGTTACCCAGGCATGTATGCGACCGGCGGGACCAGTCGGGTGAGGCGGGGGATAAGGCGGTGCGTGGCCATGCCCATACCTCCCATGCTGCCGCCGCCCACGACAATGGGGCCCACCCTGCTGAACACGGCCAGCATACCGGCGCCAAGGACGAGATGGCCGAAGAGATGGGTCACGGCGGAGGCATGGGCATGCAGGCGATGGTGCGCGACATGCGCAACCGTTTCTGGGTTTGCCTGATCTTCACCATACCGATTTTTATTTATTCCCCCATGGGCGGGCTGTTCGACCCGCCGGCGCCGCCCTTCGGGCTGCGGCTTGACCTCTGGCTGTTAATTCTCGCAAGCATCGCGGTGCTCTGGCCAAGCTGGCCATTCTTTGTTGCCGCCTGGCGCGCGCTGAAAAATGGCGTGCTCAACATGGCGGTGCTGGTGGTGCTGTCGGTGGGCACCGGCTACCTGTTCAGCATCGGTTCCACGCTCTTTTTCCCGGGTGTGCAATTTTTCGAGGCGGTGGCGGTGCTGCTGGTGTTCATCCTGCTTGGCCACTGGCTGGAGATGCGCGCCCGCGCCGGGGCCTCGGACGCCATCCGGTCGTTGATGGACCTGGCACCACCCAAGGCGACGGTGCTGCGTGATGGCCAGGAACAGGAGATTCCCACGGCCGAGGTATTGAAGGACGACATCGTCGTGATCCGCCCCGGCAACAAGATCCCGGTGGACGGCGAGGTACTGGAGGGCGAGTCCCAGGTGGATGAGTCCATGCTCACCGGCGAGTCCATGCCAGTGGAGAAGAAACCTGGCGATACGGTGATCGGTGCCACCATCAACAAGAGTGGCAGCTTCAGGTATCGCGCCACCAAGGTGGGTTCCGACACGGCCCTGGCGCAGATTGTCAAGCTGGTGCAGGAGGCGCAGAATTCCAAGGCGCCGGCACAGCTGCTGGCGGACAAGGCCTCCCAGTGGTTGGTGGTGATCGCCATTGTAGTTGGCCTGCTCACCTTCGCCGTCTGGTTCTGGTTGCTCGGCCAGACGCTGCTATTCGCCGTGACCCTGACCATCACTGTGTTCGTCATCGCCTGCCCGGACGCCCTGGGTCTTGCCACGCCCATGGCGGTGATGGTAGGCACCGGCCTGGGCGCCAAGAACGGCATTCTGTTCAAGAACGCCTCGGCACTTGAGGATGCCACCCGGCTGGATATCGTGGTGTTCGACAAGACCGGCACCCTGACCCTGGGCGAGCCCCAGGTGGTCGAAGTCGTCGTGGCGGCGGACAGCACCGAGGAGGCGCTCCTCGCTCTGGCTGGAACCGTGGAGCAGGGTTCGGACCACCCCCTGGCCCAGGCCATTCAGAGGCGGGCCGAAGGATTGCAACTCGAACCGCTGACCGGCTTCACCAACATCGAGGGCAAGGGTGCCCGGGCCGAGGTTGGCGGCAAGACCGTCCTGCTCGGCAACCGCCGGCTGATGGACGAAGAAACGGTCGATATGGCGAGCCTGAAGGACGAGGCGGCTCGTCTTCAGAGTGCGGGGCAAACCGCGGTGCATGTTGCCCGGGATGGGAAACTGGTCGGCCTCATTGCCATTGCGGATGCGCCGAGACCCACCGCTGCGGCGATGGTCAGGAAGATGCGGGAACGCGGCGTGGAGGTGGCCATGCTCACCGGCGACAACCAGGCCACCGCCGAGCGCATCGCCGGGGAGTTGGGCATCGGCACGGTGATCGCCGATGTACTGCCGGGGCAAAAGGCGGACAAAATCAAGGAGCTCCAGGCTCAGGGCAAGAAGGTTGGCATGGTGGGCGACGGCGTCAATGACGCCCCGGCACTGACCCAGGCGGAGGTGGGTTTTGCCATCGGCGCCGGCACCGACGTGGCCATGGAAAGTGCCGATGTGGTGTTGATGAAGAGCGATCCCTACGACGTGCTCGGGGCCATTGAGCTGTCGCGCGCCACCCTGCGCAAGATGCACCAGAACCTGTTCTGGGCCGTGGCCTACAATGTTGTCGCCTTCCCGGCGGCGGCGGGCGTATTCTATCCACTGGTGCTGAGTCCCACGGTGGCGGCGATCGCCATGTCCGGCAGCTCGGCACTGGTGGCGGTGAATGCCCTGCTGCTCAAGCGCACGCGGCTGGAGGGCATCCGCACGTTCCGGTCCGGCTCCGCCTCGGCAAGTACTGAAAGTGCTGCAACTATGACAAGTTTTGAGGGGAATCCGGGGTGAGCTCCGGGGCTCTGTCGCGCCTGCAGCTCATCGCGGGCCTGATGACGCTCGCGGCGATGCTGCTTGCGCTGCTGATCGACAATTCTCCCGCGCAAGCCTGGTATGACATAGTCCACCATTTACCGGTGTCCTTGCGCGTGGGTGAGTTTGCCATCGACAAGCCAATCATCCTCTGGATCAATGATGGGCTGATGGTATTCTTTTTCCTGCTCATTGCCCTGGAGCTGAAACGTGAGGTGCTGGAAGGGCAACTGGCGACACCCAAGGCGATTGCCACACCCGGTTTCGCCGCCCTGGGTGGCATGGCTGTCCCTGCGCTGATCTACACAGCGTTCAACGCCGGCGATCCGGAGGCCATGCGCGGCTGGGCGATTCCCGCCGCAACCGACGCGGTGCTGGCGCTGACCGTGCTGGTACTGCTTGGCCCGCGTGTGCCGGTCTCGCTCAAGGTGTTTCTGACGGCGGTCGCGATTTTCGACGACCTGGGGGCAATCGTCATCATCGCGTTGTTCTATACGGAGCAGCTTGCCACAACATCACTGGTGCTGGCGGCCCTGGGGATTGTGGCCCTGGTAACGCTCAATATCTTCAAGGTCACGCGTACCGGGGCTTACGTCGTCGTGGGTGTGTTTCTCTGGGTCGCAGTGCTTAAGTCCGGCGTTCACGCGACGCTCGCCGGGGTGGCCATAGGTCTTGCGATTCCCATGCGGGCCAGACAGGGCGCTCGCTCTTTCTCGCCGCTGAAAGATGCGGAACAGGCGCTTCAGCCGTGGGTGGCGCTCGGCGTGGTACCGATCTTCGCGTTCTTCAACTCGGGCATTGTGCTAACGCTGGCGAGTGCAGCCACGCTTGCCTCTCCGACGTCGCTGGGGATCTTGCTAGGGCTGTTCGCCGGGAAACCGCTGGGTATTTTTGGCTTCACCTGGCTTGCGGTGCGACTCGGGGTGGCAAGACTTCCAGAGTCGGTGAGTTGGGGCCAGCTCGCCGGCGTGGCCCTTGTCGCCGGCATCGGTTTCACTATGAGCCTGTTCATCGCCGGCCTCGCCTTTCCCGATCCGGAGGTATTTCGCAATGCCCGTCTCAGTGTGATTGCAGGCTCGCTGCTGTCGGCGGTTGTCGGCGTGGTGGTCCTGATGAAGACCACGCAACCGCGGTTTAATCCCCCGGAGCACAACTGACCCTGGCAGGGGCACCACTCTGGTGAGCCGCGGCGCAGGTGAGCGGCGGCGCAAGGGCTATCAACGGGCGCAGGCCCCGGTCTTAATAAGGAAGGAGACCCCATGAACAATGAAACCCCTGTCAGCCAGCTGCTATACGGCCCGCTGCATACGGATGTCGAGGGATTTGATGCCCTGGCCGAGCTGGCCCTGGATATGCGTTCGTCATGGAATCATGCGACCGACCAGGTGTGGCGGCAGCTGGATCCCGAGTTGTGGCAAGCCACACGTAACCCCTGGGTCGTTCTGCAGACGGTCTCGCGGGAGAAGCTCCAGGGACTTCTGGCCGATCCGGCGTTCCGTAAAGACGTCGGGGACCTGGTGCAGGCCAGGCGAGATGCCGCTCGGGCGCCGGCGTGGTTTCAGCAAACCTACCCGCGGCCGCCTTTAACCTGTGCCGCTTATTTCAGCATGGAGTTCATGCTGAGCGAGGCCCTGCCCATTTATTCCGGCGGGCTGGGCAACGTGGCGGGCGATCAGCTCAAGGCCGCCAGCGATCTGGGTGTTCCGGTGATTGGCGTGGGGCTTCTCTACCAGCAAGGCTATTTTCGCCAGCTGATCGACCGGGACGGTGCACAGCAGGCGCTTTACCCGTATAACGATCCCGGCCAGTTGCCAATCATGCCGTTGCGTCATTCCAACGGGGAGTGGCTGCGGATACAGCTCGGCCTGCCCGGCCACCCGATCTGGCTGCGCGCCTGGCAGGTCCAGGTGGGCCGTGTGAAGCTTTACCTCCTGGACAGCAACGATGCGGCGAACTACCCGCCGTACCGGGGAATAACCAGTGAGCTTTACGGGGGCGCGCCGGATCAACGCCTGATGCAGGAGGTGATCCTCGGGATTGGCGGCTGGCGGTTGCTCGCCGCGCTCGGTATCGAACCGGAAGTCTGCCACCTGAACGAAGGGCATGCGGCTCTGGCCGTGCTGGAGCGCGCCCGCCACTTCATGCAGCGGACCGGTCAGCCGTTCGGCGTTGCGCTGGCCGCCACGCGCGCGGGCAATCTCTTCACCACCCACACGGCGGTGGCCGCTGGCTTCGACCGTTTCCCACCAGGCCTCATCGAGCACTGCCTGGGTGGCTACGCAAGCAACCAGCTCGGCATTACGCTCGACGATTTGCTGGCGCTGGGCCGCCGGAATCCGGACGATCCGGCCGAGGATTTCAATATGGCGTACCTGGCGATCCGCGGCAGCGGGGCGGTGAATGGCGTAAGTCGCCTGCACGGCAAGGTGAGCCGGCACCTGTTTGCGCCGCTGTTCCCGCGCTGGCCCGTGGATGAGGTGCCGGTTACGCACGTGACCAACGGCGTTCACATGCCGACCTGGGACTCGGCGGCGGCGGATGATCTTTGGACCGAGGCCTGTGGCAAGGAACGCTGGCTGGGGACCACGGAAACCCATGAGCAGCACATTCGCGCCCTCTCTGACGCCCGTCTCTGGCAATTCCGCACGGCGGCCAGTAAGGCGTTGGTTGACTACGTCCGTGATCGATTGTCCCGGCAACTGGCCGCCTCCGGCGAGGCGCCCGAGGCCGCTGATACTGCGAACCAGCTGTTTGATCCCGGGGTATTGACGCTGGGTTTTGCCCGCCGCTTCGCCACCTATAAGAGGCCGAACCTGCTGCTGCATGACCCGGAGCGCCTGCTGCGCCTGCTGACTGACCCGCAGCGCCCGGTGCAGCTCATTATGGCCGGCAAGGCTCATCCGCAGGACCGGGCGGGCCAGGCCCTGATCCGGCAATGGATGCAATTCATCCAGCGGCCCGAGGTGCGCGCCCGTGTGATCTTCCTGAGCGACTATGACATGCACTTGGGTGAGCACCTGGTGCAGGGCGTGGATGTCTGGCTCAACACGCCGCGCCGGCCCTGGGAGGCGAGTGGCACCAGTGGCATGAAGGTGCTTGTCAATGGTGGTATCAATCTGTCGGAATTGGACGGCTGGTGGGCGGAAGCCTACACTCCGGATGTGGGCTGGGCACTGGGGGACGGCCAGGAACATGGCGATGATCCGTTCCGGGATGCGGCTGAAGCCGATGCGCTGTACGACCTGCTCGAACGCGAAGTGATCCCCGAGTTCTATACGCGTGATGAACAAGGCATTCCCTCCGCCTGGGTGAACCGGATGCGCGAGAGCATGGCGCGGTTGACACCGCGCTTTTCTACCAACCGTACGGTGCGCGAATACACCGAGCAACACTACCTCCCGGCTGCCGCTGCATACCGTGAGCGGGCCGCTGGCAAAGGGGGAGTCGGCGCGGAACTGGTTGAATGGCGGCACGCTCTGGATCACAAATGGGCCGCGATACGCTTCGGCGACGTTGAGGTCGAGCCTGACGGTGAACAACACCTCTTCGAGGTTCAGGTCTACCTCGGAGACCTTGATCCGGAGGCCGTGCGGGTTGAGCTCTACGCCGACGGCAGGGACGGTAGCGCACCTGAACGGGTGGAGATGCAGCGCCTGCGGCAACCGACGGACGGCGAAAGCGGCTACAGCTATCGCGCAGCAGCCCCTGCGGCCCGCCCGGCGACAGACTATACCGCGCGACTCATGCCGCATCACAATGGTGTGGCGATCCCCCTGGAAGCTGCTCACATCCTTTGGCAACGGTGAGCGGGCGGGTATCGCGCATCCAGGAAGATCGCGAGTCGGGTTGGTGTCCTGGCGCGCAGGAGACACTCAGGAGAGATGAAAGCACGTATGACCAGGGAACACAGGTTTTCATGGCCGGTGCGCAGGCTTGCGCTGCTGGGGCTGGCGGGGGTTGCGGTGTTCGGGGCGGCAATTATCGCCCTGCACCTGACCGGCAGCGGGGTCGACTGGACCAGCGATTATGTCAGCGACCTGGCTAACCAGCCGTTTGGCTGGCTGTTCATGGTTGGCGCCTTCGTGCATGGCTGGGGTAACCTGGCGCTGACCCTGGCCCTGCGCGGCGCGCTGCGCCCGGGGCCGCTGCGGACCTGGTCGGTACTGCTGTTCGGCCTGGCCGCGGTCGGTATCCTGCTGGCGGCGTTGTTTCCCATCGAGGCACCCGGCCAGGCGCCGAACCTGCCCGGGCAGATACACCGGGGGGCAGCCAGCCTGGCGTTTGCACTGGAACTCGCCGCGCTGTTCGTGTTTTCAGCGGCCTTTCGCCGTCAGCTCGACTGGCGCCGCCAGCGCGCCGCCTCGCTGGTGCTGTCGGTGATCGCGGCGACGGCGGTGACGGCGTTCGTGATCGCCATTCAACTGGATATCGCGCCGGGCCTGGCGGAGCGTGTCGCGCTGGCGGTTTTCCTGGTCTGGGAAGTTTGGGCTTGCCTGCAGGTCATCCGGCCGCAACAGAAACCTGAGCCTGACCTGAAGCACTCCTATCCCTGACTTTGTGGAGGACCTGATCTTGAAAAACCTATACAAACCGAACAAGCCAGTGCCGGGCCGAGCCCGCCGGCGACGTGCCGACTCTGGAGATCCTGGCGGCGGTGGATATTCTGCGCCGCCACCTGCCCGAGCTCAGGGTGCGTGTGATCAACGTGGTGGATCTCATGACCCTGCAGGACCAGGCGGAACACCCGAACGGGCTGTCACACAAGGACTTCGACACCCTGTTCACGACCGATAAACCGATCATCTTCGCCTATCACGGGTATCCCTGGCTGATCCATCGCCTGACCTACCGGCGCACCAATCACAAGAACCTCCACGTGCGTGGCTACAAGGAGGAAGGCACCACCACGCCGTTCGACGTGGTGGTGCGCAATGACATGGACCGTTTCCACCTGGTGGCGGATGTCATTGATCGGGTTCCGCAACTGGGGTCACGGGCCGCCTATCTCAAGCAATGGCTGCGTGACCGGCTGATCGAGCATCGGCATCACATCATCGGGCACGGCGTGGATATGCCGGAGATTACCCAATGGCGCTGGGGGGCAACCGCGGACCCCACCCGAAGTCAAGAATAATTCCCATGGCTACAGGCTCCCATGCCTGCAGCCAATAACGCTCGTCGCTGCGGAAAAGCCGGGTCGCTACTCCCGGCTTAACTCCACCTGCATCACATTGATACCTCCGGCGCGAAACATACCGGCACAGCTGGCCAGGTAAAACCGCCACTTTCGCACGAACATCTCGCTGTACCCGAGCGCCCGTATCGCCGGTATCTGTTCGTCGACGTTCGCCAGCCACTTTTCCAGCGTAATGGCGTAATCCTGCCCGAATTCGAACACATCGTTCACCACCAGGCCGCTATCGGCGGCAACAGCTTCAAAACGCTTTCTGGAAGGCAGCATACCACCGGGGAAAATATGTTCCCTCAAAAAGTCGTTGCCGGAGCGATATCGCTCAAATCGCTCCTCGGCAATGGTAATGGTCTGTATCATTGCCTTGCCGCCAGGTCTCAGGTAGTCGTGCACATCCCTCATGTAGGCGGGCCAGTACGATTCGCCAACGTGCTCAAACATCCCGATTGATACCAGGTAATCAAAGGGGCCGGACAGCTCCCGGTAGTCCTGTAAACGAACCTCGGCATTTTCCGCCAGTCCGGCGGACTCGAGTCGCTGGCGGGCATAATCCGCCTGTTCGCCGGACAGGGTCGCACCGGTCACATGGCATCCGTGTGTGGCTGCGATTTCCATGAAACCACCCCAGCCACAGCCTATTTCCAGAATGCGGCTTCCCGGTTCCGGTGCCAGTCGCTGAAGGATGCGTTCATATTTCGCTTTCTGGGCCTCGTAAAGCGAGAGGGACGTATTGCCGTCAAACAGGGCGCAGGAGTATGTCATGCTCCGGTCCAGCCAGAGCTGATAAAAGTCGTTGCCTAAATCATAGTGCTCCTGGACGTTCTTACGGCTGCGTTTCAGTGTATTGGAAGACAACCGGTGCCTGCACCAGTGCCATAACCCGAGCCATACGCTGGTGTGCAAAACCCGATCAAAAACAACGATATTGCCTGCGGCGAGGCGCATCAGGGCAAGCAAGTCGGGTGTGGACCATTTGCCTGCCATGTAGTCTTCGCCCAATCCCACGTCACCGTGGGTGATCAGGTGATCGATGACATCCCACTGCAGCAATGCCATTTCCGCATGCACACCGTCTTGTTTTCCTTCATGGCGGGTCGTCTTTCCATCCGGCCATGTAAGCGATAACGAACCGAACTGAAGAGATTTCAGCGCCTGCAGGAAAAGATTACGGTGAATTGCGCTCGTCTTTCCCGTTGGCTTTTCCCGGGACCCCAGGTGCCCGCCTTCCGGCAAGGATTCCCTGCTCATGCCTTTCCATCCTTACGCTGTTCCCAGCAAGTTTCAGTGGGTTAAAAAGTAGGTGGACTATCATTTATTAGGCAACTGCTGTTCGTCAAACCTTATCGGAAACTGGGACGCTTGCAGGAGTTACCGGAACTATGGAAGTCTTTTCCGGCCATCCGGACCTACTCCTGTATTTCCGGATGATCTTGGCTTACTTCGGCCCGGATCGATATCCAGGTTCACCAGGGCGCCCCTGTCGGCCAGGGAGTTGCCCAGGGTGCGATAACCCCCGGTGAGCTCATGCTCCACCGGGCACAGCGGATCCTCCAGCCATAAACCGACCCGGGCATTGCGGGCCATGGGGCCGCCCTCGACCAGATCCGGTCGGGACTGGGTGCCGGGCGGGCCGGGGATGTGGCCGCGGAAGGAAACCAGCGAGCGCGCGTTGCTTATCCGCTTCGCGGGCGCTGGCCAGTGCGCTGTGTTCATCCAGCGCCACAATCGCGTTGATGGCAGGGTTCTGGTCCCGGATTCTTTCCAGTAAGGCGGTAATCAGTGCCTCGCTGGTCAGGGTGCCGGCCTCCAGTTGTTTCAGGAGCTCATGGGCCGGCTGATAATGAGTCGGGGTGTCTTGTACATCCATGGATGTTCTCTTTTTTTGTTGGTCTTAAGGCCTGTCGCCAGCGAGTCACGGCAGCTCTGATCGCCAGTGTTTTACGTTCACCTGGTCCTTGACTGCGTCGATGATTTCGATAATCAGGTTAATCAAGGCCTCGTTCTGGGCTTCGTCGGCTTTCACTTCACCGGGTGTCGGCAGGAAAACATTCACGATGTCTTCAATGAAGGCGTGATTGGAGGCTGAAGCCAGGTCTTCGAGGATCTGGTGGATGACATGGGCAACGATGTCGCCGACCGCTTCTTCCAGGGTTTCCTGAATGGTGGGGCCCACCACCGGAAGATATTTCAGTCGTGACAGTTCCAGGTTCTGTTTGAGGGCATTATCCACTGTGTCTTCCAGGTAGCTCCTGAGGGCTCCGCGATTGGGTACGTAGCCTTCCTGGGCCGCCTCGGCAACCCGTTTGGAAATCCAGTCGGAGAGCATGTCCCGTCGGGGATAGAGAATGTCCTTCTGGATCTTGTCAAACAGCGGAGAGCCCAGTTTGACCTCCTGCTGCACGCCGCTCAGCACCTTCAGCACAATGCGATCAGAGAGCTCTTCCATAAAGGCTTCGTAATAGAAATTTACGAAGCGGTAGATCTTGGTGTTCGTAACGTCAATGATCTTGTACTGGTGCAGTCGATAGATGATGGAGATCACACGGAGGATACGGAGGAAACGCAGGCTTCCCACCGGAATACAGCCCACCAGGTCATACCAGTGAATAAACGGGTAGAAGTACCAGCGGTCGTAGATTTTTGCCTTGATGGCGTAACCCCAGCGGACGAAGAACTCGGTCAGGAATATGCTGACGAAGATCAGATCGTAAAAGATGAAGCGTTCATGGATGGGGTGGTAGGCCGACTGTATGGCCGGAGCATGCTCTTTCAGCAGATTCTGAACGGCTACAAAGTTATAGATCGAGTCCCAGATGATGAACGCCAGGTTGATGATCAGCAGGCCCAGCATCAGGAAATCAATGATGAACCAGACAAGCTGGTGGCTGGATTTCAGGTTTTCTCGATTTATCTTCAGCATTCGCCAGGGTCCGGTCTGTTGCTAAGTATCTGACAGGTTAGCTTATTTCAACGCCACAAACGACTCGCCCTTGAGCCGCTCAAGGCAGTCCGAAAGGCCAACCATGGATTAACTTGACCGTCTGCCATTAAACTCCCACGCTTGAACGGAAATCCTTCTTGTTACCACCAACACTGAAATAGCCGGATGCTATCAATCTATCAAGTCGTGAATTCGGGCCGGGTCCGGCTTTTGATCTTGTTGCTCTGCTGGCTGCCGTCGTGGGTTTGCGCGCAACAGGTCGTCGTGAACATGGAGGGAGACTACCCGGATCTGAAATCAAATGCCCAGGCGTTTATCGGGGAGGTTGAAGGCCGCAGTGCCAGTAATCTCAGGCGTTATGCCCCCACGGCCGTTGGTCAGGCCGAGGAGGCATTGCGGGCGCTCGGGTATTACAGCCCGTTGATTGATTGGCGGATTGAAGAGGGTGGTTCCGACACAACGGCAACGCTCGTTCTGTCCATTACACCGGGGGAGCCGGTGCGAGTTACGTCCCGGACCGTGGAGATCAGGGGGGCAGCTGCGTCAGATGAACGGTTTAACGCCGATCTGCCAGAGCACCCGGCGGAAGGCGACATTCTCAACCACGGTCAATATGCCAGCCTGCGAGACACCATCCAGACCCGTGCCCGACGGCGTGGCTATTTCGACGGCACATTTGTTACCCGTACCCTGGAAGTGGATCCGGCAACCCGAAGCGCTGCGGTTACGCTTATCTATGATAGCGGCGAAAGGCACCGGCTCGGAGAGGTAACCTTTGCCGAGGGACACTGGTTCGAGATCGGTCTACTGGAGCAGTTCGTTTCTTTCGAGCCAGGTATACCCTTCCATGCTGATGAAGTAGCAAGGCTCAACCGGGATCTCCTGAACAGCGGCTATTTCAGCAGTGTTGATATCGATGCCTCACCGGGTAGTGCCGAGGACGGCGTGATTCCGGTCCGCGTTGATCTCACCCGGCGCGAGGCCCGCTCTGTGGCGGCGGGCGTGGGGTTTTCGACCGATGTCGGACCCAGGTTCCGTGGAAACTGGCGGGAACACTGGATCAATCCCATGGGGCACAAGCGGGGCGCCGAGACAGAACTCTCGGTACCCAGGCAGAACCTGAGTACCTGGTACGAGCTGCCCCTGGATCCGCCCATGACCGACCTGATCCGCCTGAGCGCCGGTTACCAGCGCGAGGACATCGAGAATGTGGAATCGGAACTTCTGAGCCTGGGGCAGCAGTGGCAGCATCAGTTGGATAACGGCTGGCTACAGATATTGTCGCTGCGTTGGGAAGGTGAGCGCTTTAACATCGGCAATGACGAGAAAGGCACAAGCACACTCCTGCTGCCCGGTGCGGGATACTCGAAAATACACACGGACTCGCCACTGGACCCATCCCGGGGCTATCGCCTGCAGTTCGATGTTACCGGTTCGCATCGGGCGGCGCTGTCCGATGTGGATATCCTTCATGTAAACGCACTGGTCAAGGGGCTGTTTACGCTGGCGGACAAGCACCGGTTTCTGGGTCGTCTGCAGGCGGGGGCTGTGGCAACCAACCGGTTTGAAGATGTGCCTCCATCCCTGCGTTTCTTCGCTGGCGGTGACCAGAGTGTGCGAGGGTATGGCTATGAAACCCTGTCGCCAGAGAATGATAACGGCGTGCCGGTGGGCGGACGCTTCCTGATGGTTGGCAGTGCCGAGTATCAGTATCAGTTTGCGGACAAATGGCGTGCCGCCATGTTCGTCGACCACGGCAACGCGATCAACAATCCGAGCGACCCGCTGGCCACCGGCGCTGGTGTCGGCATACGCTGGATCAGCCCGGTCGGGCCGTTGAGGCTGGACATCGCCAAAGGGTTGGATCGTGAATTTGGCGGGGATTGGCGCATTCACTTTTCCATGGGGCCTGAGCTGTGACGAGGACACCGGAAACTTCGGACGACAGGCCGCACAAGCCATCGGCACGCCCGCGCCGCCTCCGGTTCTGGCTGTTGGTAGGGCTGGCGGTATTGATTCTCGTGCCTGTCCTTGTGGTGGCCGCTGTTTTGCTGGCCCTGCGCTCTGAGACGGGAACCGCCTGGGTTATAGAACAGGTGCCAGGGCTTCAGGTGGAAAATGACCGGGGATCTCTGTTTGGTCGGTGGCAGGCCGACCACTTGCAATGGCGTGGTTACGGGGTCGAAGTGGTCGTTGAGTCGCCACTCGTGGACTGGTCCCCTTCCTGTCTGTTCCGAAAACAGCTCTGTATTGAGAATCTGGAAGCAGAGACGCTCGAAGTCTCGCAGTTGCCCCCGGCGGACAAAGCCGAAGGCGGGAGCCCCATTACACTGCCGGGCGTGGACCTGCCGCTGGCGCTGAATATCAGTGGCGTCCGGCTCGGGCCTTTTACCTTCAACGGCAACAGAGTCTGGGACCGGTTTGAGCTGGACGCCGGAGGGTCGGGCGCCGCCTGGAACATAAAGCGCGCCTGGTATCAGCTGGGTGAGTACACGGTGTCCGCCGCTGGCCGGATAGAAACCCGCCGGGACTGGCCTGTCAATCTGGAAGTCAAAGCGGACATCCCGCCGCCTTATGGAGACGAGTGGCTTCTCGACGCCCGGCTCTCCGGCAGCGTTCGGGACCTGATGGTCGCTGCATCCAGCCGTGGCTACCTGGATGCTGAACTCTCGGGGGAAGTCGAGCCGCTCGATCCGGCCCTGCCGGCACAGTTGAGGCTAACCTCGGATCAGTTCCGCGCAGCGCAGGCGCTGCCGGAGACCCTTGTGTTCAATGATTGGTCTGTGGACGCCAGGGGTAGCCTTCAGCAGGGTTTTCGCACCCGGGGGCAAGCTACGCTTCCGGGCACGACAGGCCCGGTACGGCTGACGCTGGAGGGCCTGGCGACGACTCGTGCGGCGGAGAACATCCGGATCGAGTTGGCCGCAGACAAGGAGAATGGTACAGGGCAAGACACTGTGGTGGCCAATGGCAATGTCTCCTGGAGCGAGGGCCTCGAAGCCAGTGCCGACATCCGTTTGCGCGGATTTCCCTGGTATACGCTGATCCCGGGCTTTGAGCCGCCAGTGGTAACCCTTCGTTCCCTGGATGGCACCGTGTCCTGGCGTGAGGGGAACTACCATGCAGAGCTTCAAGCCGGTGTCGAGGGTCCCCAGGGCAACGCGGAACTGACCACCACGGTGGATGGCGATGCCGGGCAGACCACACTGACCAACCTGACCGTCAGCACAGGCGCCGGGTCTCTTACCGGCAACGGCTCGGTGAACTTTTCCGGGCCGCTTTCCTGGCAGGCGGCCTTGCGCCTGAAGGACTTCAATCCCGGTTATTGGGTACCTGTACTGGAAGCCAGTCTCAGCGGTGATGTGACGACCGAGGGACAACTCGGGGATGGACCGGTCCCTGCCATGAATGCCGGATGGGATCTTGAGGGCGACTGGCGTTCCAATCCCGCGTCTCTGCAGGGACGGCTAGATACCTCATCAGGCAGTTGGGAGCTATCCGACCTGCAGTTGTTGGTGGGTGACAACCGTATTGAGGGTAGCGGTACCTGGGGCGACGTTCTGCGTGGTGATCTGGCTCTGAACCTGCCCGCGCCGGAAATTGTCCTGCCTGGCCTGACGGGGAATCTGCAAGCCACTCTGACGGCGGAGGGAACACCAGAGCGCCCGAGGGGCGAGCTGAGTGCAAGTGGCAAAAACCTGGGCTGGCAGGATAAGCTCGCCATTGAAACCCTCAGTCTTGAGGCCGATCTGCAGGACGGCATGCGCCTTGTCAGCCGTTTGCAGGCGGAGAACCTCAACGGGTTCGGGCAAGAGCTTGAAACGCTCACTCTGGAAGCCAATGGCACCCAGGGAAAGCACACCGTGAGCATCGGTGCACGTCATGCCGAGGCTGACCTTGAGCTGGTTTTCGCAGGAGAGGCCGGCGCTGACTGGAGAACCTGGCAGGGAGAGCTGTCCCGGGGCGTGATTGACCTTCCGGAACAGTCCCAGCAATGGCGGCTGCAGGCCCCGGCGACCCTGGCATACAAAGCCGATGGTGAGCTCACATTTGGCAATCATTGCTGGCGCTGGGAGGAGAGTACGGTTTGTGCCGAGGACCAGACACTGCTTCCGGTTCCCCGCATTGTCTATCGTATCGACCGCTTCCCAACCGGGGCCCTCGCTCCCTTGCTGCCAGAGACATTACGTTGGGACGGTTGGATCAACGGAGAGGTCGATTTCACCACCACCGGCGACGGTCCGGACGGACGCCTTTTCCTGGACGCCGGTGAAGGACAATTCCAGTTGCTGGTGGACGGCGAGTGGGAGTCGCTCGCCTACAATACCCTGACAAGCGAGGTCGCCCTGAAGCCGAAACAGGCCGACCTTGCAGTCCGTCTTTCCGGACCGGAGCTTGGCGATTTCACGCTGGACATGAACCTGGATCCGAACTCGGACGACCGCAACGTTGAGGGTTCCTTCAGTCTCGAGGGTCTGGATATTGCCCTTGCAGGACTGCTTTCCGGGCTGGACGAAGTTGCCGGTCGGGTGAACGGCCAGGGCCAGCTCTCCGGCCCGCTGATGAAGCCGGCGGTGACCGGCGAACTGCACCTGGTGAATGGACGGGTTTCCGATCCCCGCTTGCCGGTACCGATCGAGGAGGTGATCGCCAGCGTTCAGTTTGGCGGTTACTCGGCCGAGATCAGTGGCAGGATCCGGAGCAATGCGCGAAGCCAGACCATTGTGGATGGGGAAATCGACTGGCAACAGTCTCCCCGGGGGGAAATCACGATTTCCGGCAGCCGTGTGCCATTCAACCTGGAGCCTTATGCGCAGCTTGAGGTGGAGCCGGATCTGACCATCGTTTTCAGTGAGGGGGCCCTGGAGGTATCCGGACAGGTCGGAGTGCCAAGAGGCGACATCGAGATACAGGGTTTGCCGGACCAGGCCGTGTCGGTCTCGGAGGATGAGGTCATTGTCGGCGTGGAACGGGAAGAGCCCGTTGTCCGATCGCTGAATATGGATGTGACCGTGGTTGTTGGAGAAGATCAGGTGACTTTTGCCGCCTTCGGCGTGACCGGTGATCTGGAGGGATCTCTTCGCATTGGCAATGACATGGATACCCGTGGCACGCTCCAACTGGTCAATGGCCAGTATGAAGCCTATGGTCAGGAGCTCAAGCTCAGGCGGGCAAGACTGTTGTTCGTGGGCAACCTTACCCAGCCCTATCTGGACATCGAGGCCGTCCGCACCGTGGATACCGTCGTGGCCGGTATTCGTCTGACCGGCCCTGTGCAGTCGCCCCAGACGGAAGTATTCTCCAACCCCGACATGCCTCAGACGGAGGCGCTTTCCTATGTCATTCTTGGCCGGGCGCCCCAGAGCCAGGGTGATGAGGGCCAGATGAGCCGGGCGGCGCTGTCCCTGGGACTGACCCAGGCCAACAAGGTGACGGGGCAAATTGGCGAAGAGTTCGGTATTCGCCAGCTCACCCTGGAAGCGGAGGGTTCCGGCGATCAGACCTCGGTGGTGGCGAGCGGGTATCTGACGGATGAACTGAGTGTCCGCTACGGTGTCGGCATCTTCGAGCCGATCACCACGGTCGCTCTGCGCTACGATCTGGGCCGCTACTTCTATCTGGAGGCTGCCAGCGGGCTGGCGGCCTCCCTGGATATCTTCTACACCCGGGATTTCTGAGTTCAGTCCAGCTCGAAGGTGGCGCTCACTGAGGCCCGGATTTCCCGCTCACCCACGCTCGAGACCGTATCCGACATGGATTTGGCCTCCGCCATCATCATTGGTACCGGGCGGTGCCCGCCATTGATGTTGATGGTGACCACATCACCACAGCTCTGGTCGAGCTGACTGGCCACGAATCGGCAGCGGGCCTGGGCGTCTGCGATGGCTCTGGCCAGTGCTTCCTGTTCCATACCGGTCTCATCCGAGTGGAAGAACTGGTGAGGGCCCAGGTGGTAATCCAGGCCCACAGCCTGGGCCTGCTGGAGCAGGGGGTTGAGCAGAGTAAGATCACTGATGCTGAAGCTGACGGTCTGGGAGGCGACGGCCTGCTTGCGGGGCTGCTCCTCCCTTTCAGATGCGGGCAGAGTTCGGGTGTAAAGGTTTACCGACGCGTCTGAGTAATCATTGAGCTGATCCTGGTACTCGGTAATACCCTCGCGCCACTGCGCCATCAGGGCCGCTACCCGTTCGGTGGCCTTCTGGGGAAGCTCGTGCTCGGCACTGGCTGTGAACTGGAGTCTGGCGCTGTCGGGCTCGTATCGGACACTGCCCTCGCCAGTGAGCGTAACCTCACCTGCCATTGTCAGAGCAGGTACTGTGAGCGCGAGAGGGAGAATAAAACCGGACTTCAGGTTTAAACGGAGCTTTCGGTTCCGTCCGTTCATGGTAGTGCCTCCTTTGGAAACCGTTGATGGATCAGGCGTCGTCGGAATCCGGTTCCAGGCGCGCCAGTTTGTATCGGCGGGCAGCATCCACGAACTGGCCAAAGATGCGTCGGTGTCCGCCATGGTAGAGCAGGTATTCCGGGTGCCATTGGATGCCGGTTAGCCATTGGCGTCCGGTGCTTTCAATAGCCTGTACAAACAGATCATTGTCCACGGCGGTCACGCGCAGGTTGCGGCCCAGGCGCTTGATGGCCTGGCTGTGAATCCGGTTGGCGCCGATCACCGGGGAGCGCATGGCTTGCTCAAGCCGGCTGTGCGTTACCAGTCGCACGGTTTGCAGGGGCAAGAGCAGTGGGCGATGCCGGGTATTGACCCTCAGCGGTGTCACGTTCTGGCACAGGGACCCGCCGTGGAAAACGTTGATGAACTGGGCGCCGCGGCAAATCCCGAGCACGGGAATGCCAATGGCTTCAGCCTGCTCAAGCAGTGACTGATCGGTTTTATCCCGCTTGCGGTCATAGTTGGCGGTAACCTGTGGCTCCTGCCCATAACGTTCAGGATGGACGTGGGTGCCGCCTGACAGCACCAGGCCATCAAGCATCGGTACGGCAACCCGTGAACCGGGGCGAATATAGTGGGTCCGGGCACCGTGGAGGCGCAGACCCAGGCTGATCAGGCGATGGGCAAGGCTTTTTCGAGCGGGACCACTGATGCCGATCGTCAGGCCCGGAACCTCAAGTTCCTGTTCTTTGGACTCTTCAGACATACCCGTTTTTGGCCAGCCAGTCGTCAGTGGTTTCCCGCCAGCTGTGGGTCAGGTTGTGAAGATTCAGTTTGCGCCGCTCCCGGAACAGTTGCCGCATGTCGGCCAGGTCGTCGGGATTGTTGGCCAGTTGCTCCAGAACGACCCAGTCGTTCCAAACGGTTGAGAAATGCCAGCCGGGATTGTCGATGTCGCAATCCGGCAACCGGTAATGCAGGGTTGGCCTGCTTTTTATCCTGGGATCCTGAACATGGCGTTCCAGCCGTTCCTTGTCCAGGTGGGCAAACAGTGGAAGCAGGTCAAGCGCGCGATTGCGGGTAGGATTGAACTCCAGGTAATCCTCCATGAGCTCCCCGAGGTTTGGATGATAGTTGTCTTCCATCAGGAGCTCTGTGTAGCTGCCGTGCCAGGGTTCGATGTAGGTGGTGAATTTGCGGCTGACGTCCAGTTGATGCCGGTGCTTGAGCCATTCATACAGGGCCGCGAACGCTTGGAAATAACGAACCAGGGTCTCCGGGCTGAGGTCGGGCAACTCAGGATTAAGCTGCAGGCCAAACGCAAAATAGATGGCGTCCCGGCTGCCCAGTGCCCCGGCGTTCCTGAGTTTGTCGATGAGCGTTTCAATCACCTCGACGCTGGAAAACTTCAGGGGTGGGCTTATGATCTCGAGGGGTACCACGCGTTCAGCCGCGGCGTCGATCACATCCATCGCCTGTCCACCGAGTTCACGAATGGACTCGGGGAGGCGCTCGTCCGCCAGATCTAGATCCTTGATCGGATCGGAATCAAGCTCAACTGTGAAGTCGCCAAGAGCTGTCTGCAAGGTTGTCACATAGCGTGACTTGAGCTCAGGTGTGCCCTCCAGCATCTTCGCCGCCAATGTAACCAGCTCATCATAGCCCAGACCAGACAGTTCGATCTCGACGCCAACCCGGCGTTCCTTCCCTTCGTTCGTCTCTAGGATGTCAGGCATCCTGCAGGCACTGACTTGAGTCATGGTGCTCCCTGGTTCGTGAGGAATAGTGCCCTAACCATATCACACCGCCGTTGATCCTCATTATTAAGCGGATGCAAGAAAATCAGGGAGCCGACTTTACACTGGATAAAACACTGTATATAGTCAGTTTACTGTATAAAAAAACAGGGCCTCCGGAGCCACTCTTACGAGAGGCTGATGTTTGCAGCGGCCCGATCCCGATATAGCGGAGTAGCTTGATGAAGCTTACAGCAAGGCAGTCCCAGGTACTGGATATTATTCGCCGATACGTCGACGAGACCGGCTATCCGCCAACCCGTGCTGAAATCGCAGCAGAACTGGGCTTCCGTTCGGCCAACGCCGCGGAAGAACATCTCCGGGCATTGGCAAGGAAAGGTGCCATCGAGATGGTGCCGGGAGCGAGCCGCGGCATCCGTCTGCCTGAGGCGGAAGAGGACCTGGGCCTCCCGGTCATTGGTCAGGTCGCTGCCGGTAGTCCGATCCTTGCTCAGGAGCACATCGAGGACCACTGCACATTGCAGCCGGAATTCTTTTCGCCGTCTGCAGATTATCTTCTGCGGGTCCGGGGCATGAGCATGAAAGACATCGGTATTCTCGATGGCGACCTGCTGGCAGTTCACAGTACCCAGGATGTTCACAACGGCCAGGTGGTTGTTGCCCGGGTTGGCGATGAGGTCACGGTAAAGCGTTTCCGCAAGGAAGGCTCGAAAGTCTACCTGATTGCCGAAAACGAAGAATTCGCACCGATCGAAGTGGACCTGACCGAACAGGAGCTGTTCATCGAGGGTCTGGGTGTTGGTGTTATCCGCCGCTCTGACCTGCACTGAGCGGTTCGGATAGCCTCAGATAGTTTGAATAACGGGTGAATTATGGAACAAATGAGCTTTAATCAGAATCTGGCCTACAACCCCAATGCTCTGTCCTGTTCAGTGTCGGCAACCGCCGCCCGCGAGCGACGTTCCGTCATTCGCGCCCGACGCGCTCCGGAAACCACCGAACCCAAAGTCTGTGGCAATGTGACGGAGATCATTCTGCCGGAAGGCCAGGTAGAAAATTTCCAGCTGCTGTTGCCAATGCTGACCCAGCTTAATCAGGAGAAGCGCTGGCTGGCCTGGATCGACCCGCCCCAGGCGCTGGTCAGCAAGTGGCAAAAAATGCACGGGATTGTCGCCGGCGAGTTGCTGGTGCTGCGTTCAACACCGGACTATCCTGCCCAGGATCTGGCAGAGCGAGCCCTCAGTGCCGGCACCTGTCACGCGGTGGTCATGTGGACCCGTAAACTGGGACGAACTGCCTTCGAATCCCTGCAAAGAGCCTCGGCCGAGGGCAATAGCCACGGCGTCGTTCTCAGGCAGCGTTAACCGATCAATGCAGAGTGTAGGAGGGCTGGGCGTCTGAGGCGTCCAGTTCGTCATCTTCCCAGTCGATATCGTGGGCAACATTGCCTACAGCCTCAATGCCAGCTGCAATCATGGCTTTGGCAACCGACATATCCCGATCTTCCATCATTTCCCGGGCTTCTTCCGAAAAAGAGATTTTTACCAGTGGCGCACTGTCATCATCAATGCGGCGCAGGGCGTAATCGCCATTGGTCAATTGCACGATTTCAAAAAACGATGGTGACATTCAATAAACCTTCAAGTTAATACGATTTGAATAGCCGGAGCTGGGAGTGGCTTACCACTCGCTGTGCTGCTCTTCCAGATCGTCGGCAAAATGTTTGACGGCGGTCAGCGTTTTCATCAAAGCAGCCGACGATCGATCCGGGCCGGAATCGGCCGATACCGCAATAATGTTTTCCTCGCTCACGGTTTTTTTGGTCGCCGGAGGTCTGCTTTGAGCGCGCTCGAGTTGCTCAAGATGGTTCCACCAACTCCCGGATCGCTGTTCTAGCTCCTTCAGGCGGCCAACTTCACTCGGTTCTGGCCCGATAAGAGCGACCAGCTCATCAAGGGTTGAAGGTTCCTCTGATTTTCTCTGGTATAGCCTCGCAACCATGACCAGCAACAGTTTTCGAGACCGCAGAAGCAGCTCGATCGCCCCCTGAATAGCGGCTTCCCGGCGCAGCGCCTGTTCCGCCTCGTTGGGACGTTGTTCCTGAGCTTCGTCTGTGGGCCGGTCGAGTGGCTGAAGCAGCGTGCGGGCGAGAAAGAGCTTTTGAGAAACCAGTGAGTGCCATTGCGAGGCCATGGAATACCTTCAATCCCCCAGCGCGGGTGTAACCCCGAAAAATTAATTCGTCACTATATCATTTTCGCTATCAAATTTCTTCCATTCTCTGTGCGGTGAGGTTTCACAATAAAACACAAACATTCACTTGAAACGACCGTTTGAATTTGGCAAAAAGGCGCCCGGCTGTGCGAGTTCTGCTCGTGGCGGCTACCCAACAGCATGAATTTCTGGAGGTGTAAGGGATGCGAAGCCAACTCGTTGCAGGTGTCGCACTGGTTTTTCTCGGGTTTTCCGGACAGGCCCTGTCCAAGGTCACGGCCGCCGAGGCCGAGCGGCTGGGTGGTGAACTGACCCCGGTCGGAGCCGAAAAGGCGGGCAACCGCTCAGGCAGCATACCCGAATGGACCGGAGGTTTGGCCACGCCGCCGGACGGCTGGCGTGAGGGGCAAGTGGAAATTAACCCGTTTCCCGAAGATGAGGCTCTTTTCGTTATTACCTCCAACAATCTGGAGCTATACAGGGACAAGCTTTCAGACGGCCACATTGCCATGCTGGAGAAGTATGGGCCCGACTTCTTCATGCCGGTTTACCAGACCCGACGGACTGCCGCGTTTCCCGAGCACGTCTACGACAAATTTCGTGAGAACGCGCTGACAGCGCAGTTGCTGGACAACGGTAACGGCGTTCGCGACACCATCATGACCAGTCCCTTCCCGATTCCAAAAAATGGTCTGGAGGTTATCTGGAACCATATCCTGCGCTATCGGGGCGAAGAAACTTCCCTGCGTAGTGCCTCTGCAACGCCCCAGAGGGATGGCTCCTACAACCCGGTGGTCAATGATTACGACTACTTCATCGCATACAGCCAGAGGGGTGCGGAGCTGGCGGAAATCGATAACAAGATTTTTTACCTGAAGACGGACACTGTCTCACCGTCGTCACTGGCCGGCACCATCACGCTGGTGCATGAAACGCTTGACCAGGTGCGGTCGCCGCGTCTTGCGTGGCGGTACGATTCCGGTTCCCGTCGTCTTCGCCGGTCGCCCAACCTGGCCTACGAAACCGACCTGCCGAATTCATCCTCGCTGCGGTCCGTCGACCAGAAAGACATGTACAACGGTGCGCCTAACCAATACGACTGGGAGCTGAAAGGCAAGCGCGAGTTGTTCGTGCCCTACAATGCCTACAAGCTTCACGGGCCAGAAATCGAAGCCGACGACGTGATTCGTCCGGGCCATATCAATCAGCAGCTTACCCGCTACGAACTTCATCGGGTTTGGGTAGTCGAAGCGAAACGCCGTACCGGTATCAGTCACATTTACGATCGCCGCGTGTTTTACGTGGATGAAGACAGCTGGCAGATCCTCGCGTCCGAGGAATACGATGCAGAGGGGAATCTGTGGCGTGTGTCCGAAGCTCACAACATCAGCTATTACAGTGAGCCGGTATTCTGGACTACCATGGAAATGACGTACGACGCTCAAGGCGGAGCGTTATTACATTGATGGGCTGGATAATGGATTCCCGGCGTACGATTTCGCCCCGGGGTTCCGTGGCAACGAATTTACTGCCTCCGCCGCCCGTCGTGCCGCTCGCCGCTGATTTCCAAGGAGACTGACATGGCAGACCCGCAAGCCCACCTGGACCACCTGGATCGACTGATGGCGGATCTCGGTCGCGCCCTGGCCGAAAAGGACTGGGACGCGATGGCGGGGCTGAACGAGCAGGTGAAGCCGGCAGTCGAGCCGCTGATGGCTGCCCTGGAAGCGGGAGAGGTTGATGCGGAGCCGGTGAGGCTCCGCTTGCAGGAACTACAGCAGTTTATTGACGCCGCCGATGAATCGGCCCGAATGGCCCGCAAGGAGGCGGAGGATGGCCTGAAGGGTGTAAACAGGAACCGGAGTGCGGCGAAGGCCTACCAGAACGTTTCTTCAAACCGACCAAAATAGCGTCATAAAATTGACTCTGGGGTTCTTACAGTCTTAAATACCGCACAAATCCCCCAAGAGATTCGGTTGAATGTCTAAAAATAACAAAGTGCTGGTGCTGAGCGAGGATGATTCAAGATTGCGGGACATAGTCACCATTCTTGAGTTCATTGGCGAGGAGCAGGTTCTTGCCGGCGATGAAGCCAGGGCACTTTTGAGCAGTGGTGATGAGGAAAGCCTTTCAGATATCGCGGTCGCGGTGGTGAATGGCGAGGATGCAGGAGCCACCGAGGCGATCACCGCTGTGTGTGATGCCGTTCAGGGCGTACCGTTTCTGGTTGTTGGTCACCCTGAGCTCAAGGGGCTGTCCGACGAGACCAGCGGTCGCATCATTGCTCGCATGGAATGGCCGCTCAATTACACCAAGTTCGTCGATTCGCTCTACCGGGCCCAGATCTATCGGGATCAGTTCACCCGCTCCCGGGAGCGTGGCCAGCAGCGCGGTTTGCAGCTCTTCCGGAGCCTTGTGGGAACCAGCCGAAAAGTCCAGCAGGTACGCCAGCTGATGGAGCAGGTGGCGGATAAGGACGTCAGCGTTCTCATTACCGGTGAGTCCGGTACCGGCAAGGAGGTGGTCGCCCGCAACCTGCATTACCACTCTTCCCGGCGGAACAAACCGTTTGTGCCGGTGAACTGTGGCGCCATTCCGGCTGAACTGCTGGAAAGCGAATTATTCGGCCATGAAAAAGGCGCCTTTACCGGTGCCATCACAGCCCGGGTAGGGCGCTTTGAAATGGCGGAGGGCGGCACCCTGTTTCTGGATGAGATCGGCGACATGCCGCTCAACATGCAGGTGAAGATTCTTCGGGTTTTGCAGGAGCGTACCTTCGAGCGGGTGGGCAGCAATCGGACCCAGTCGGCCGATGTGCGGGTAATCGCCGCCACTCACAAGCATCTGGAAGACATGATCGAGTCCGGGGATTTCCGGGAAGATCTCTATTATCGCCTGAATGTGTTCCCCATCGAAATGCCGGCCCTTCGCGAGCGAGTGGAAGATATTCCCTTGCTGATCAACGAGCTTATTTCCCGGATGGAGAAGGAGAAGCGTGGCTCGCTGCGGATGAACTCCGCGGCCATCATGAGTCTGTGCAGGCACGACTGGCCCGGTAACGTGCGTGAACTGGCGAATCTTGTCGAACGCCTGTCGATCATGCATCCCTATGGTGTAATCGGCGTGCAGGAGCTGCCCAAGAAGTTCCGCTACGTTGACGACTATGATGAGAATCGCCCGGTGGAGGACACGGGTATGCCTTCCGGTATTCCTGGCCTGGTGGGCCTGGATGCCCCGGCATTGCTGCCGGTGAACGGTATCGACCTGAAGGATTACCTCTCCAACCTCGAGAAACAGCTGATCCAGCAGGCGCTCGACGAGGCCGGCGGCGTTGTGGCCAGGGCTGCCGAGAAGCTGCGGATCCGACGCACTACTCTGGTAGAGAAGGTTCGAAAGTACGGGCTGCGGGAAGAGGAATCTGAGGAGTCCTGAGCAGGATCGCCCGGAATTTAGAGCTCCCTGAACGGCGTCAAAGGTTCGTAACCTGAGGCGCCGTTTCCGTTTCTGACCGACGTAAAATTGTCATTCTACTCTTTCAAGAATCTCCTTGCCTTTGAAATATATAGAAAAAATCAAGTTGGCACGTTGCTGGCTTACAAACCTGCAAACGAAGTATCCGAACTATGAGGTCCGAACCGACGGGCCGATCGGGGAGTCAGGTTATGAGTCAGGCACAATTTGTTCTTCAGTCCGGCGCGGGCGGCACAAAGACCAACGCTGCGGCGGACGTCAATGACAAGGTTACCGCCCTGTTTCCGGAACAGGACGATGAGGCGGTGGATACCGCCCTGGAATTGTTCAACCGGATGTCGCGGCAGATCACTGACTCCTACCGGACCCTCGAATCCCGGGTCAACCAGCTTTCCGGCGAGCTGAACCAGGAATCGCTCCAGCGTCAGCAGGAGCTTGAAGAAAAAGAGCAGCTGGCAGATCGTCTGTCCACCTTGCTGAACGCACTGCCTGCCGGCGTTGTCGTTCTGGATAGCCAGGGCGTGGTAACGCAGACCAACCCGGCAGCTATTGCGCTTCTGGGGGAGCCCCTTGACGGTGCCCGCTGGGTTGATGTCATCCATCGCTGCTTTGCGCCCCGGCGGGACGATGGCCACGAAGTATCTCTGAAGGATGGTCGCAGGGTCAGCATCGAGATCCGGACCATGGAAAACCAGCCCGGCCAGTTAATCCTGCTGACAGACCTAACCGAAACCCGGTACCTTCAGGCGCAGCTGGCTCACGCCCAGCGTCTGTCTGCCATGGGCAAGATGGTTGCGTCTCTCGCTCACCAGATCCGTACCCCGCTGTCCGCGGCCATTCTTTACGGTGGCCATCTGAGCCAGGAGGATCTGGACGAAGAAATGCGTCAGCGCTGTGCTTCCCGCCTGATGTCGCGCCTGACCCACCTGGAACAGCAGGTGCGGGATATGCTCATTTTCGCCCGGGGCGAAACCCGGCTGGCCGAGGAGTTATCTGCCGACAAACTGGTCTCTGCACTGGCATCGGCAGTCGAGGGGCTGAAGCCGGCTCCGGGCGCGACAGTGAATCTCGAGAACAAAATCTCCAGCGACTGCCGGCTGATGTGTAATCGGGATGCCCTAGTTGGCGCCTGTACCAATCTGGTGAATAACAGCCTGGAGGCCGGCGCTCGCCATGTGGCGGTTCGGGTAACCGAGGAAACCGGGGAACTGGTCATCCGGGTTGTGGACAACGGCCCAGGTTTTGAGCCCTCGGACGCTGCCCGGCTGACCGAAGCTTTTTATACAACCAAGTCCCATGGCACGGGTCTCGGCCTTGCGGTGGTGCAGGCCGTTATCAAGGCGCATCAGGGACGGTTTTCCATTGAATCGCCGGAGCAGGGCGGTGCTGTAGCCACCCTGCGTTTGCCGCAATTACGTAACAGACACTGATCGGAGGCAACCATGGCCAAGGCCCAGATTCTGATTGTTGAGGACGACCATGACCTGCGTGAAGCGCTGGTAACCACCCTCGAACTGGCAAAATTCCGGGTTCGGGAAGCATGCAATGCCAGCGAAGCCCTTGAGCGACTGGCCGAGGCTCCGGTGGATATGGTGGTCAGTGATGTCAACATGCCGGGTCTGTCAGGGCACCAGCTTCTGGCAGAGGTGCAGCGGTTGTACCCGGGCCTGCCGATGATGCTGATCACGGCCTATGGCCAGATCAGCGATGCGGTATCCGCCATGCAGGCCGGTGCTATCGATTATCTGGTGAAGCCATTCGAACCGCGTTTCCTGGTGGATGCCGTCAGCAAGGTTGTTGGCGGCGGGCGTGAGAAAGCCAGTGATGAACCGGTGGCAGAAGACCCGATCAGCAAGCGGATGTTCCAGCTGGCGACCAAAGTGGCCGGCAGCGATTCCACCGTCATGATCTCGGGGGAAAGCGGAACTGGGAAGGAAGTCCTTGCCCGGTTCATTCACCAGCAGTCCCCACGGTCAGAGCAGCCGTTCGTAGCGATCAACTGTGCTGCAATACCGGAAAACATGCTGGAGGCTATCCTGTTCGGTCACGAGAAAGGTGCCTTTACCGGTGCCGTCGCCTCCTCGCCCGGCAAATTCGAGCAGGCCAACGGCGGCACCATTCTGCTGGACGAGATTTCGGAGATGGATCTGGGGCTTCAGTCCAAGCTCTTGCGGGTATTGCAGGAGCGGGAAGTGGAGCGGGTTGGTGGTCGCAAAACCATCAGCCTGGATGTCCGTGTTGTAGCGACCACCAACCGGGATCTGGCGGATTACGTTCGCGAAGGCAAGTTCCGGGAAGACCTTTATTACCGTCTGACAGTGTTCCCGATGCACTGGCAGCCGCTCCGGGAGCGGCCGCTGGATATCATGCCACTGGCTACTTCGCTGCTTAAAAAGCATTGCCGCAAAATGAAGCTGACCGGGATTACCTTTGCCCAGGACGCAAAAAGTGCGCTTATGAATCATCAATGGCCGGGGAATGTGCGGGAGCTGGACAATGCCATCCAGCGAGCGCTGGTGCTGCACCAGGGAAATGTCATTCACTCTGGAGATCTGTGTCTGGAGCTGGGCATCACCGGCCGGCCGGACCTTCGCAGCGCGGCGCCGGTTTCGATGACCGAAACCGTTGCCAACACAGCAGCGGGCGAGCCGGATATTTCAGACTCTGGCTTTTCCCCCCTAGACGAGCCTTCTCATTTGCGCAGTGACGAGCCGGAGGGCGCGGTTTCGCTGGGAGATGATCTGAGGCAGCAGGAATTCCGTATTATTATTCAGACACTCCGGAAAGAGCGTGGGCGTCGCAACAGGGCCGCAGAGCAATTGGGGATCAGTCCTCGGACGCTCAGGTACAAGCTGGCCCAGATGCGCGACGCCGGAATCGATCTGGACGCCGAGATGGCCTTGGTCTGACCCCCTGCAAGACGAACTCCTTCATTGGCACCCCTCGGGGTGCCGTTTTTTATCTTCGATTCCCCATGCCGGCGGGGGCATCCTGCCCGTCGTCAAAAGTCCGTCATGGAACTTTCACGACTCCGTCCTTGTATTCATAACCTTCTGATATTTATATCTAAAATCTACTTGGCCTGCCAATTGCTTTACCGGAGCTAAGATCATCCCAAGAGCAATTCCGTCCCTGGGAGGGCGGAGCCAGGAGAGAGTTATGGTTCAGCGTGCCGACATCAACAGTGTTTTGTCCGATATCCGGTCCCTGCGTTCACAGATGATGCAGAACCAGCGGGTCGAGCAGGATCAATCGGTTCGTGGTCGCATAGACGGCCCTCGCCAGGTTCAGGAAACCCAGGAGACGCCAAGCTTCAATGACATGCTTAGCAACGCGGTGAACAACGTGAACGATCTCCAGAAAACGGCTGGGGATCTGCGAACCGCCTACGACATGGGCGATCCGAACGTAGACATCACCCGCGTGATGATTGCCGCCCAGAAATCCTCTGTCTCCTTCGAAGCGCTGACCCAGGTACGTAACCGGGTGGTTCGGGCCTACGAAGACATTATGAACATGCCGATCTGATAACGGAGCAGAGTCATGGCCAGCGTACCTGCAGAAACCAATGCCTCCAACATGCCCGCAGCCCGGGAGGGAGACGCGCCAGAGAGCCGTAGCGACCTGTTCATGGGGTTCAACCGGCTCAACCTGCTGCGCCAGATCGGGCTTATGGTGGGGCTTGCCGCCAGCGTGGCGCTGGGGCTGGCGGTCGTGCTCTGGGCTCAGGAGCCGAACTATCAGCCGGTGGTGGGTGATCTTTCATCCTACAATCCCCAGGATGTGACCACCATCCTCGAAAGCAACGGTATCGACTACAAGATGGATCCGCGCACCGGCGCATTACTGGTTCCCTCGGATCAGGTCTACAACGCCCGTTTGAAGCTGGCGGCCGAAGGTGTCACCGATCGTCAAACCATGGGCTACGAACTGCTGGACCAGGAACGTGGTCTCGGCACGTCCCAGTTTATGGAAACCATCTCATACCGGCGCGGGCTTGAGGGTGAGCTTGCCCGCACCGTTGCCAGCATGCGTGGCGTTCGGAATGCCCGTGTGCACCTGGCTATCCCGGAGCGCTCTGTCTTTGTTCGCGATGCCCGTGATCCCTCTGCCTCGGTGTTTCTTGAAGTTTTCGCTGGTCGCCGGCCAGAACAGGAACAGATTAACGCTATTGTGAATCTGGTTGCCGGCAGTGTTCCCATGATGAGCAAGGAACACGTAACCGTTGTCGATCAAAACGGCAATCTGTTGACGGGCAAGCAAAGTCAGAGCGGTGCGGATCAGATGGCGGACCAATACGAATACACCGCCAAAGTCGAGGAGCGTCTGACACGTCGGGTTGCCTCTCTCATCGGACCCATCGTGGGTGATGGCCGCTATCGTGCCGAAGTGTCGGCGGATCTCGATTTCTCCTCGGTGGAGCAGGCACAGGAATTGTTCAACCCCGAACAGCAGGCGGTGCGCAGTGAGCGTGAGCTGACCGAACGGCGCACTGCCGGCGCACAGGGCGGCATTCCCGGTGCGCTGGCAAACCAGCCGCCGGCTAATGCTACGGTGCCAGAGCAGGCTGCCGGTGGTGATGGTGAGCAGGCGGCGCCAGCACCGGTCAACGTGCGAAGTGAATCCACGCGGAATTATGAAATGGATCGTACTGTCAGCTACCGACGTCAGGAGCTGGGCAGAGTCAAGCGGGTGACCGTGGCTCTGGCGGTGGACGACATGAAAGTAGTGGATCCACAAACGGGCGAAGTCAGCTACGAGCCCTGGCCGGAGCAGGAGCTGCAGCGGCTCAGCATGCTGGTTAGGGACGCTGTGGGCTATTCAGCTGCCCGGGGTGACAGTGTTACGGTGATGAATACCGCATTTGCGCAGGAAGAATCCGTTGAATTCGAGGCTCCGGCGTTCTGGGAACAGCCCTGGTTCTGGGATCTGATGAAGCAAGTGCTCGCAGGCCTGGTGATTCTGGTGCTCGTGCTGGGGCTGCTGCGCCCAACGCTTAAAAGCCTGTCCGGCGGTGGCCAGCGGGAACGCGGCCTGGATTCCGGCTCCGGCAGTGGCGGTGGTTACGGGGGCCTGGATGACATCGAGGGTGGAGATGAGCTCCGCAAGGCCATGTCCGCTCAGGATGATCTGCTTTTGCCGGGTGCCACAGACGGTTATGATAGGCAGCTGAACGCATTGAAAGGGTTGATTGCCGAAGACCCGGCGCGGGTCGCACAGGTAATGCGCCAGTGGGTGAACGTCGATGACTGAGCAAGCCAATCAACAGGGTGGCGGTGAGCCATCAAAGCCGCAGCGGAAAATTCCGCGTGTGGAGCAGGCTGCGATTCTGCTCATGTCACTGGGCGAAGCGGATGCCGCAGAAATCCTCAAGCATATGGGCCCCAAAGAGGTCCAGCGTGTGGGCGTGGCCATGGCCCAGATGAAGGATGTCAGCAAGGACGAAGTGACCTACGTGATGAACCACTTTGTTGATGCCGTAGGCGGGCAGACCGGGCTTGGCGTAGGCAATGACGAGTACATCCGGACGATGCTCACCCAGGCGCTCGGCGACGACAAGGCATCCAGCCTGATCGATCGCATCCTGATTGGCGGCAATACCACCGGCCTCGATACTCTCAAGTGGATGGAGCCCCGGGCCGTTGGCGACATCATTCGCTATGAACACCCGCAAATCCAGGCCATTGTTATTTCCTACCTGGATCCGGATCAGGCCGCTGAAATTCTTGGCACCCTGGATGAGAAGGTCCGCCTTGATGTGATGATGCGTGTTGCGTCACTGGAGAGTATCCAGCCCCAGGCCTTGCAGGAACTCAACGATATCCTGGAGAAGCAGTTCTCGGGTGGCGCCGCCTCCCAGACCAGCCGCATTGGCGGGGTCAAGCGCGCAGCGGACATCATGAACTTCATGGATCGGAGCATCGAAGGCAATCTGATGGATTCCATAAAGGATATGGATCCGGACCTTGCCAGCACCATCGAAGACCTGATGTTCGTGTTCGATAACCTAAAGGAAGTGGACGACCGCGGAATCCAGGCGCTGTTGCGGGAAGTGTCCTCGGAAGTGCTGGTGGTGGCCCTCAAGGGCGCCGACGAGGAGGTTCAGAACAAGATCTTCAAGAACATGTCCAAACGCGCTGCGGAATTGCTGCAGGATGATCTTGAGGCCAAGGGGCCGGTCAAGGTCAGCGAAGTTGAATCCGCCCAGAAAGACATTATCACCATTGCACGCCGTATGGCCGAGGCCGGTGAAATCTCCCTCGGCGGTGCCGGCGAAGAAATGATGTGATGAAAGATTCCACCCGTGACGTCAATCGCATTCCCAAGGAACAGCTGACCGCCTATGAACGGTGGGAGTTGCCCCTGCTGGATGCCCGTGGCAATGAAGTAGCGCGGGAAGAGGAGCGCGAGGTCAAGCCCCTCACCGCCGCCGACATTGACGAGATTCGCGAGGCGGCCCGGGAAGACGGCTATAACGAGGGCCGGGAACAGGGTTACCAGGATGGCCTGAAGGCCGGCAAAGAGGAAGGCCACCAGGATGGGCTGGAAACCGGCCTGGCAGAGGGCAGGGAGCAAGGCAAAAGTCAGGGCTACGACGATACCCGCAAGGAAATCGACACCAAGCTTGACCGTCTCGAACATCTACTCGGTGAGTTACTGCTGCCGATCAAGCGCCACGAGGACGAACTTGAAACCTCTCTGGTCAACCTGACCACGGTTCTGGCCCGGGCGGTGGTCTATCGTGAACTGACCATCGACTCCTCCCAGATCCGTCACGTGGTTCGCCGCGCCATGGAGGCGCTACCCTCCACCGCGGAAAACATCCGCATCCATATAAACCCGGAAGACTGTGAAATGGTTCGCGAGGTGACCGCCCGCCTCGAAGCGTCCGCTTCCGTCATTGAAGACGCCAGTATTCTGCCCGGTGGCTGTAAGGTGGAAACCCGTCACAGCCTGGTGGATTTCACGGTTGAGAAACGTTTCCAGCGGGCCGTGCAGAGCATGCTGGACCAGCAGATGAGCGACAGTGAGGGCGGAGAAACCGAGGAACTGGACTCCATGATGGAAGACTTGACCGGTTTCCATCGGGACGTGCTGGATTCCCCGGAGACCGGGGATTCCTCAGACGATCCGAAGCCGGCGCAAAATACAGGTGACGGTGATGACCTCGAGCCTCGCTGATCGCCTCAACCGCTTTCAGGGGTTTCTGGGAAACGAGCCCGAGCCTGAACTTTCCGGCCGACTGACCCGCATGGTGGGCCTTACCCTCGAATGTGTCGGCTGCCCCATGGTGGTCGGTGACCGCTGTGTCATTTTTGGCCAGAACACCGGTAATGTTGAGGCGGAAGTGGTGGGCTTTGAGGACGACCGGGTGTATCTGATGCCCCTGACAGCAATCGAGGGGCTCAAGCCCGGTGCCAGGGTTGTGCCTCTGTCTGCCGCAAGCCGGGTGCCGGTTGGCCCCCAGCTGCTTGGCCGGGTGGTCGATGGCAGTGGCGAGCCCCTGGACGGAAAAGGCCCCTTGCAGGCCGAAGCCCGCGTGGCGCTCACCGGCGATATTATCAACCCGCTGAACCGCGCCCCGGTGCGGCAGTCGATGGATGTGGGTATACGGGCGATCAATGCGTTGATGACCGTCGGCCAGGGGCAGCGCCTGGGTCTGTTTGCCGGCAGTGGCGTGGGCAAGAGTATGTTGCTGGGCATGATGACCCGCTTTACCGATGCCGACATCACCGTGGTGGGCCTGATTGGTGAGCGGGGCCGCGAGGTAAAGGAGTTTATCGAAGACATCCTGGGCGAAGAGGGCCTTTCCCGCTCGGTGGTGGTGGCCGCGCCCGCGGACGATTCGCCACTGATGCGGTTGCGCGCCGCCATGCTGACCACCCGGATTGCCGAGTATTACCGGGATCAGGGCAAACGCGTGCTCCTGTTGATGGATTCTCTTACCCGTTACGCCCAGGCCCAGCGGGAAATTGCGCTGGCCGTGGGTGAGCCGCCGGCGACCAAAGGCTACCCGCCCTCGGTATTTGCCAAACTGCCCCAGTTGGTGGAGCGAACCGGCAATGGTCGCCCCGGAGGTGGTTCTATCACGGCGTTCTACACCGTACTGACCGAAGGCGATGACCAGCAGGATCCGATTGCAGACGCTGCCCGGGCGATTCTGGATGGCCACATCGTACTCTCCCGCCGGCTTGCCGAAGAGGGACACTACCCCGCCATTGATGTGGAAGCGTCGATCAGCCGGGTGATGCCGCAGGTAACCGAGACCGAACATTTTTCCAGGGCCCAGCGATTCAAGCAGGTGTACTCACGGTACCAGCAGGCCCGGGATCTGATCTCTGTCGGCGCTTACGTGAAGGGTTCCGATCCCGAGACCGATTTTGCCATCACTCACATCGGTAATATGCGCCAGTTCCTGCAGCAGGGCCTGAATGAGAGTGCACCACTGAAGGAAAGTGTTGACCAGTTGCTGGCGGTGGTGCCAGAGCGTCGATCCCCCGATCGGCGTAAGTCGGCCGTGCCGAACCCGGCAGCTGGCGGCGGAGGTGGTGCCTGATGCTGCGTTCCCGGCGTCTGGAAGTGGTTCTTTCCCTGGAGGAGCGCAAGGAGCAGGAAGCCCTGGAGCGAATGGGAGAG
>PBED01000056.1:0-17826 GCA_002718255.1 Marinobacter sp.
ATCGCGCATCCGGGCTGTTGAACCTGGCATCATTTGGCAGGAAGTGGCGACGGCCGCCGCCCATGACCACATCAAGGCCGTCAATATCCGCGCCGGTGCGTGCTTCGAGGTTTGCTTCAAAGTTCACCAGTTGGTCGGCAATATCCTGGCAGCCGTCGGTAACTGCCTCGGGAGGCATATCGGAGATGTCTTCCCAGTTACGATCTGCCGACTTGGCGTAGGTGGCTGCCGGCGTGGCGTGAGTGATACGGGCAGTCGATACCACCCCGGTGGCCTTGCCAGCAAGTTCCGCCAGCTCCGTCAGTGTCATCAGCTCGTTACCCGTGGCCGAACCACAATCGCCCCGGCTAACGTCTTCGTCCACGCCAAGCACGCCTACATCGGTTTTTACACCAGACACCATGGCTGTCATTGTGCCAGCGGAGTCGGGCACTTGCGCATCTACGTTATAAGTTTTGGCCAAGCCGGCGAACGGAAAACGCTCGAAGCTCAGTTGATGCTCTTCCCCCGGCTTGCCCTGATTCTGGCCATCCAGAATACGCGCCGCTGTGACGGTTGAAACGCCCATGCCATCGCCCACGAACAGGATAACGTTCTTTGCCTTGCCCCGTGCATCGGCGATGGCCGCCTGCAGGGAGCCCGATTGAGTGACAGGGGCCACGGTACCGGTAACCTCGGCCCAGGCCGCTTTCGCCGCTTCGATATCCTGTTGGCCCTGCTGGAACCAGGGGTTGGTCAGCGACGTTTCCAGTTGTTGCGAGGAAAGGCTGGTCACAGCCTCATCGGCTGGCTGCACGGGGCTGTTATCGTCGTCATCCGTGCACCCGGTCAGGACAAACATTGAAGCCGTCAGTGCGCTGTAAAAGAATTTGTTCATTGCCTTGCTCCTTATTCTTCGATTAAGCCCAGAGCCTGGTCGATCAGGTGAAAAACCGTGCTTTGTTCGATGGTTCCCTGCGCCAGATGAGCACCCGGTCCTTTTGCATGCAGACTGACGTCCTCACCGGAATGGGTCTCGCTACCAAGCGGAACCAGCGCCTCCTGGTGATAACCAGTGGTGGTGGTATCCACGCCAGTAAGATTCTGACGTCCGGCGTTAGGTGCCTGGCTGTAGGCCACGTCTGAATCCGTTTCCATACCAAGATTACGGAAACCGAGTCCGTTGGCGTACCCCAGGGTGGTGTAGGGCATGCCATCGGCGGCCAGTGCCGGCTGCGTCTCGCCAACATTAACCACCTTGCCCAGAATCGGGTTGCCCCGCTTCGGATAACCGGCCATCGTGAACACATGGCTGTGATCAGCGGTGACAATAATCAGGGTATCCTCCGGGTTGGTTTGATCCGCGGCCACTTTTACGGCTTCGGCCAGTTCAATGGTATCGGTTAAGGCGCCATTGGCACTGCCGGCGTGGTGGGCGTGGTCAACGCGGCCCGCTTCGACGGTCAGGAAAAACCCGTCCGGATCGTTATCCAGAATGTCGATGGCCTTGGCAGTCATCTCACTCAGTGACGGCTCACCGGCAACATCATTGCCACGGTCAGCCTCGTACTGCATGTGCGACTCGTTGAACAGGCCGAACAACCTGGACGTGGTTGCGGCGTTGACGCTGTCGAAACCGGCCTTGTCATACACGTATACGCCTTGTGGATACTGAGCCTGCCACTCGGTGACCAGGTTGCGGCCATCGGTGCGGTCGCCTTCGACACTGGATCGCGCATCCGGGCTGTTGAACCTGGCATCATTTGGCAGGAAGTGGCGACGGCCGCCGCCCATGACCACGTCAATCCCATCGGTATCCACGCCAGCGTAACGTTGTTCCAGAAGTTGCTCGAAACTGACCAGCTGATCGGCAATGTCCTTGCAACCGGCCTGAACCGCTTCAGCAGGCATATCCGAAATGTCTTCCCAGTTGCGATCTGCCGATTTGGCATAGGCAGCGGCGGGTGTGGCGTGGGTAATGCGTGCGGTGGAGACCACACCAGTGGATAAACCCTTGATTTCCGCAAGCTCCAGAGCGGTTACTACTTCATTGCCTGCAACCGTGCTGCAATCACCCCGCTGGACATCCTCGTCCACGCCCAGCACGCCCGCATCGGTTTTCAAACCAGACATCATGGCGGTCATGGTGCCCGCTGAATCCGGAACCTGGGCATCGGTGTTATAGGTTTTCACGAGTGTCGTGAAGGGGAAACTCTCAAAGCTCAGCAGATTTTCCTCGCCCGGACTGCCCTGCCTCTGGCCTTCCAGAATGCGCGCAGCGGTAAGGGTGGACACCCCCATGCCATCGCCCACAAACAGAATGACGTTTTTCGCCTTATCCGAGGACTTCAGGGAGAGCTTCTGCTGAAGCTGTGCCGCGGCGTTAATAAACCAGGTATTGCCCTTTTGTGAGGTCGGTAGTATCTCTGCGACGACACTGGCGGACAATGCCAGCCCGATCGCCACGGAAATTAACGCTCTTTCCAGATTCATAGCGCATATCCTTTCAACGGTGTTGTTGTCTGCCACTCCGGTACAACCTGTTCATCGAACAGAATTCCGGATCGACTCCGCTAAAAAGATAGGGGCTGGTTATGACGTTAATCCTACATTTGTGTTACTCAGGCATTAAGGTTGTCTGGCCGCAAAAGATTCGACTCACTCTCCTCCCCGGACGCTGATGACCAGGACCCGCCAGCGCAAACAGAGGCGCGCCGGCGGAAATTAGAGAGTTATCGGAGAGTTATCGGAGAGTTATTGAGTAGCCTCCTCTACCCTGTCACCCGCTTCCTCAGCGGCATCTCCCATCTCCTCAGCTGCGTTTTCCGCTCCTTCCTGTAACTCTCCCATGACGCTTTCGTTCTGGCCAGTAGCATCCTCGTAGGTTTCCTCGACTGAATCGCCAGCCTCTTCCATCATGTTTCCGGCGTTGTCCGCAGCCTGCTCGACATCCACGCCTTCGTTGTCCTCCGAACCGCAGGCAGCAAGGCCCAGTGTCAGAACCACCAAAAGCGCACCCAGCGTGAGCTTGTTCATACCATATCCCTCTGTTGATAAATATTTACAACGCGAAACAGGGTACGGCGAGGCCCGGCCCAAAGGCAATTACCCGGCGATTACCCTTTGGTTAGCCTGTGCTGCCTGCCAGCAGCCGGCCATTAATGGTGATGACATGATCGAGCGGGAGCATGGTGCCTCGTCCGAGCAGCAGGAAATCCTGCCCTGCGCGACTGCAAAGCTCACGAATAACATCGTGCACCGTGCATATCTGGCCGGCGCTGTCCCGGTAAACCACCTCGGTCAGTTGCCCTGAGCCCAGATACTCCTGAAGCATACCCTGAACTGAGTACGAAGCCGTAGCGGAGGGAGTGGAGGGAAAATTTGGCATAGCTGATTCTTCACTACCGTCGAATTCTTGTTTTCCCCGAAGTCTGGCTCAGAAAACGGGATTTCGCCAAAAGAATGATATTTGTCATTTTGCGCCAAGCTACCCCGCTCTGCCGGACGGTCGTTGCATTGCCAGATTGTCCGACATAAATTGACATTACGCGCACCGAACGGGAGAACACAATGAACGCCAAGACCCACGACAACCCGGAATCGCATAATGTCGTTTCCCCCGCCGAATCCGGCTCCACTGGCAACTGGAAGGATCCGAAACGCTATATGTGGTTACTCGGCCCTGTCCTGCCGGGCATCGGGCTCGCGGCCCTGACCGGTTACGCCCTGGCCCCCAAAAAACTGAAAGCCCTGGCCTGGACCGGCCCTGCTCTGGTGCACGGCATCATTCCGGCGCTGGACAGGGCCATTGGTGAGGACCAGAGCAACCCGCCGGAATCCGCAGTGGAGACCCTGGAACGGGACAAGTACTACGACCGGATCGTGAAGGCCTTTATTCCGACCCAGTACGCCATGACCCTCATGGGCGCCTGGCTGGCCAGCCGCAAGGATACGCCCCTGGACGATAAAATCGGCCTGACGCTTACCGTTGGTGCCATCAATGGCGTAGGCATCAACACGGCCCATGAGCTGGGTCACAAATCGAACAGACTGAACAAGCTGTTGGCGATGGCGGCTCTGGCGCCCACCGGGTATACCCACTTCGTTGTCGAACACAACTTCGGCCACCATAAGCGGGTGGCCACACCGGAGGATCCGGCCAGCAGCCGCATGGGCGAGAGTTTCTGGAAGTTCCTTCCCCGTACGGTGCTGGGTGGCATCAAATCCTCCATCAGGATTGAGAAGGCGTGGCTTGCCCGCAAAGGCAAGGGCTTCTGGAGCCTGGATAATGAGTTGTTGCAGGGCTGGGCCATGAGCGCCGGGTTCTTTGGCGCGACAACCTTGGTTTGCGGCCCACGGGCAGTACCATTCCTGGCGGCCCAGGCGGTGTATGGCGCAAGCCTGCTGGAGAGTGTGAATTACATTGAGCACTATGGCCTGCTCCGTCAGAAGGACAAGAACGGCAAGTACGAGCGTACCCAGCCGGAGCACAGCTGGAACAGCAATCATATTGTGACCAACCTGTTCCTGTACCAGTTGCAGCGGCATTCGGATCATCATGCCCACCCACAACGCAGCTTCCAGGCCCTGAGGCATTTCGAGAAGGCGCCGCAGTTGCCGGGTGGTTATGCGTCGATGCTGTTGCCGGCTTACCTGCCGCAATGGTGGTATGAAACCATGGATAAGCGGGTGATTGACCACTACGAGGGGGATCTGAGTAAAATCAATTGGGATCCGGATCGGAAGGAGGAGCTGATGGCCAAGTATTCGGATTATGCTGCGGAGGTAGCGGCTGAAGCGAAGGCTCGTCGCGAACCCGGGAATTCCGAGGCCGCCTGAAGTCTTGCCCCCAAGCCTTGACGTTATAGAGCATGCAGCCAACCGGAGTCTTCCTTCCGGGAGACGCCGTGAACCCATCCATGGGGGCTTGATCGCAGCATCCTTGCTGCTCACACTCCCGGAAGGAAGACCCCGGTCAGCTACCCTGAGCTCTGGCGATATAGTCAGGTTTCTTTATAAGCGCTGAAACCCGTGATTTCTGGCCAAGTTGAGCCGTTACTTACCTTTGAAAGCGGCCTCTCGACGTTCCAGGAATGACTGAATTCCCTCCTTTACATCCTCACTGGCCATAACCGGCTGAAGGTCCGGGAACAAACGCTGCTTCGCAGCCTCCTGCCCTTCGCTGACAGCAATTTTTGAGGATTTAAGACTGCCCTGGACACCCAATGGCGCCGCCCTGGCAATTTTCTCGGCAATTTCCAACGCGACGTTGAACTGCTCGCCGGGTTCCACCAGTTCCTGAATCAACCCCCACTGATACGCCTGATCGGCGGTCCACTCATCGCCAGTCAGAAGGTAACGCTGGGCATTGCCCCAGCCGATTTCCCGTTGCAGGCGGATGGTGGCACCACCACAGGCGAAGATGCCCCGCTTCACTTCGAGTTGGGCAAAGCGCGTTCCTTTAGCAGCGACGCGCACGTCGGTGTTGAGCATCATCTCAACGCCGCAGGTGAAGCAGATGCCCTGGGCGGCGAAGACCACGGGTTTGGTCAGCGCCTGACCGGTAATGTGGAAGGGATCCAGTTCGCCCTCACCCGGTTCAATGCCCTTGCCGTTGGCAAACACACCCGCCCAGTCGTCCAGTTGCAGGCCGCTGGTGAAGTGGTCGCCCTCGGCGTACATCAGCCCGACCCGTAGCTCCGGGTCGTTTTCCAGCTGGTGGTAGGCCGCCGCAATCTGGTGGTACATCTCGCGGTTCATGGCGTTCATTTTTTCCGGGCGGTTCAGCCCGATCAGCAAAATGTGGTTTTTCTTCTCAACATTTACCAGAGCCATCAGAACCACTCCGATTTCATGTTCAGGCAGGTATCGTCCTGATTGCGCAGCAGCACCAGATCCTGAGCCACGGTTGGCAATTCCCAGTGGAAGAAGTATTGGGCCGCCTGCAGTTTGCCCTGGTAGAAATTGCGTTCATCATCGGTATTCGCGGAACCCAGGGCATGGGAGGCGGCATTGGCCTGACGCAGCCACATCCAGGCCACCATAATGTGCCCGAACAGGTGCAGGTAGCAGGAGGCATTGGCCAGGGTTTTGTCGGGATCGCCTTCCATCAGGGATTTACCCAGGCTTTGGGTAACCTTCACTGCCTGCTGCAGGGTTTCACTCAGGGACAGGGCCCACTGCTGGCAGCGATCGGTGGTGGCTGCCTGCAGATCTACCTGCATCTCCTGCATGAGCAGCTGCAAACCGTGGCTCTGATCCTGCCAGATCTTACGGCCCAGCAGGTCCATGGCCTGGATACCGTTGGTGCCTTCGTGAATCGGGTTCAGGCGGTTGTCACGCCAGCACTGCTCTACCGGATACTCCCGGGTGTAACCTGCGCCACCGTATACCTGAATGGCCAGGTCATTAGCCTTGGGGCCGTATTCGGAAGGCCATGCTTTGATCACCGGAGTGAGCAGGTCCAGCAGCTTTCCGGCTTCCTGGCGTTTCTGTTCATCGGGATGGGTGTGCTGGTCATCCATCAGTCGGGCGCCGTAGAGGCACAAAGCCAAACCACCCTCACTGTAGGCTTTCTGGGCCAGCAGCATGCGCCGGACATCGGCGTGATCAATGATCGGCACCTGTGGGGATTCCGGGTTCTTCTCGCTGGCCCTACGGCCCTGCAGGCGATCTTTGGCGTATTCGAGGCTGTGCATGTAGCCGCGATAACCGATCACAGCGGCGCCGAAACCCACGCCAACCCGCGCTTCGTTCATCATCTGGAACATATACTTCAGGCCCTGGTGGGGCTCGCCAACCAGATAGCCGTGACAGGGAGCATCATCACCGAAGCTCAGGGCGGTGGAGGTGGTGCCACGGTAGCCCAGCTTGTGAATCAGGCCAGCGAGGCTGACGCCGTTGCGTTCAGTGGGATTGCCTTCACCATCCACCAGAAACTTGGGCACGATGAATAGGGAGATACCTTTCACGCCCGCCGGCGCACCTTTGATCTTGGCCAGCACCATGTGAACGATGTTGTCAGTGATGGACTGCTCGCCACCGGAGATATAAATCTTCGCGCCCTTGATCAGGTAGTGACCTTCATCTGTGGGCGACGCCGATGTCCGGATATCCGCGAGGGAGGACCCGGCGTGGGGCTCGGTCAGGGCCATGGTGCCGCTGAAACGACCGCTGAGCATGTTCGGAAGGAAGGTGGTTTTCTGCTGTTCGTTGCCGAAAACCCGGATGAGGTTGGCGGCAGCTGTGGTCAGAAACGGGTAACCGGCGGTGCCGGGGTTGGCAGCTGTGAAGAAACCGTTGCAGGCGGCCATGACCGATTCAGGCAACTGCATGCCACCCAGTTCATAGTCGTAACGTCCTGCGATAAAGCCGGCCTGCGCATAGGCGTCGAAGGCTTCCTTCACTTGCGGCAGCATCTCGACCTGGCCGTTGACGAACTTTGGTTCGTCCTTGTCGGCGGCGCTGTTATGGGTGGCAAACTTTTCCCGGGCCATCTTGTCTGCGGTTTCAATGACGGCATCGAAGGTGTCGCGGTTGTGTTCGCTGAAGCGCTCGCGGGTGGTGAGGTTTTCGGTATCGAGAACTTCGTAGAGCTGGAACGCCAGGTCGCGGCGGTCGATCAGGGTGTCGGTCATGCTTGGTCTCCTGTTTGATGTCGTTAGCCTCTCACAACTGGTTTTTCCTGGAAACCGGCGTTTATGACATAATCATGGTCAATATTGCCAAAGGTGGCCTAATTTGGAGAATGTATGCGAACGGTCTCTGTTATCGGTTTTGATGGCGCTTTAGCCAGCGCCATCACTGGCATTATTGATCTTTTCCGTCTTGCCGGCGTTACCTGGGCGCGGATTAACGATGAAGCGCCGACACCCCGGTTCACAACCCGGCTTCTGACGAAGGACGGAGCGCCCTGCCGCTGCATTAACGGACTGACCATTCAGCCAGACGGAGCCTGGAACGATTTGTTACCGGGTGGCGACGACAGCGATCTGGTGGTGATACCGACTATTGGTGGTCCTATCGAAGTCGTTCTGGCGGGGAATTCGGAGCTTATTGAATGGCTGAGCGCATTTCGGTCTTCAGACGCCGGGCAGGTGCGGGTAGCCAGTAACTGTACCGGGGCGTTCATGCTGGCCGAGGCGGGGCTGCTGGATGGTCGTCAGGCGACGACGCATTGGGGCTTCAGCCATCAGTTCCGCCAGCGCTTTCCGGCGGTGAACCTTCAGCCGGACAAGCTGGTAACGGTGGACGGCGACATCGCCTGTGCCGGGGGCGGCATGGCCTGGTGGGATCTGGGGATCTATCTGGTCGAACGTTACGCGGGGGCTCAGGTGGCGCGGGAGCTGGCGAAGGCGTTTGTGATTGATGCGGGGCGGACCAGCCAGGCGCCTTATAGTGCCCTGCAGGCTCGCCGTTATCATTCTGATGCCGCCATTCTGAAGCTGCAGGACTGGCTGGACAGTCATTACCGGGACCCTGTTACCCTGCAACGCCTGGCTTCACTCAGCGGACTCACCGAGCGTTCTCTGATTCGCCGATTCAAGGCAGCCACTGGCGACACGCCCACCGGGTATCTGCAACTTCTCAGGATTGAGGTGGCACGTCAGCATTTGGAGAAATCGCGGCTACCGATTGATGAAATCACTCAGTTGGTGGGCTACGAAGACGTGAGTTCCTTCACGCGTCTGTTCCGCAAACATACCGGGCTTTCACCGGGTGCCTACCGCTCTCGCTTTGTCAGGTAATGTCTGGTCGGTCCTGACTGGCCCGGGTTATGCATTGGTTTCCAGTGAAGGCCAATGTTCGGCCTGAAACGTAAAGAATACCGACAGGTGTCACTATGGGGAGGTCCGCCATGAATGCACCGATCAGACAAAGCCAGGCAGAGATTCTGAGCAGGCTGTACGACATGAAGCGCAAGCAGATCGAGCAGGCACTGCAGCAGGGAAACAGCCTTCGAAGTCAGGTACTTGAAGCTGAAGCCGAGGCGATTTCAAATGCCTTGAAAGCCTCCCGCTAACCAAACCCTTCTATCCGGAGCCATACTTCTTCAAACGCCGGCTCCAGCGCTGCTTCGCATACCGGCGGAGGTTCGAGACATTATCGGTTTCATCCATGATTTCCGTGCCCAAAAGTGTCTCCAGTATGTCCTCCAGCGTCACTATTCCCAGCCAGGTTCCCAATTCGTCATAGACGACGGCCAGGTGTTGCCGCTCTCGCAGCATGTCCGAAAACAGGAATTCGATGTTGGTGTTGCCTTTCACTCGCTTGATCTTGCGCATGTGGTCGAGCAGGTCGACATCGGAATCGAGGTTGATCAGGTCTGCCCGATGCAGGTACCCGAGCGCCTCGCCTTCCTCATCGATTACAGGGTATCGGGAGAACGGTGATTTGCTGACCTGCTCCCGGAACTGGTCGTAAGTGATTCCCGGATCAACGTATTTGCAGACCGTCCTTGGTGTCATCACGGAACTGACCTTGATCTCGTGGAATCGCAGGACGTTGTGAATCATGCGCCGTTCGTCTTCGTCCAGGGCCTGCTGATCCTTGCCGATCTCCGCCAGGGCGCTGATCTCCGCACGGATATCAACGTCGGCCTCACCAGACCCAATTCGACGGGTGACCTGTTTGGACAACCAGATGAACGGCAGCAGCGCCTTGATCATGAATCCCAGAATAGCTGGCAGCCGTGGCGCAATACTCCGCCAGTATTTGGCGCCAATGGTTTTGGGAATAATTTCCGAGAATATCAGGATAGCCAGGGTCATTACCGCAGAGGCAATTCCGAGCCACGCTTCCCCAAAAACCACCGTCACCTGGGCGCCAACGCCGGTGGCGCCCACGGTGTGGGCAACCGTGTTCAGTGTAAGGATTGCAGACAGGGGATCGTCCACATCGTCTTTCAGTTTTCGCAACCGGGCGAAAAGCTTCGGCTTCTCTTTTTTCAGTGAGGCGATGTAGCTCGGAGTCACCGAAAGCAGGGCCGCCTCTAGAATGGAGCATAAAAAGGAGAAGCCAATCGAGAGCACTGCGAAGGCAATTAGTAATGTCATAATTTGGCTGCGACTTCCGTTCCCTGCCGGATGGCCCGTTTGGCGTCCAGTTCTTCGGCGACGTCTGCACCGCCGATCAGATGCGCGGTCACCCCAGAGTCCGATAACTCGTCGAAAAGTTCCCGATAAGGTTCCTGGCCTGCACAAATAATCACATTGTCCACGGCCAACACCCGGCTCTCCGTGACCTTGCCATCTTTGTCGGTCAGGGAGATATGCAGCCCCTGGTCGTCAATCCGCTCATAGCGACAGCCCCTCAGCATCTCGACTTCACGGTGCTTCAGGCTGTTGCGGTGCACCCAACCCGACGTCTTGCCCAGACCGCCGCCGACCTTGCCGGTTTTTCGCTGCATCAGGTAAATCTTTCGGGGCGACGGTGTTGGCTGGCGCTCGGCCAAGCCTCCGGGGCCATCGAAGTCCGGGTTGACGCCCCATTCCGCCTGCCAGTCGGCAACGCTGACCTGCTCGCCTTCGGGATGGTGGCTGAAGTCGTGCGTCAGGAACTCGCTGACATCGAAGCCTATACCGCCGGCACCAATAACCGCCACAGTCGCACCAACCGGTTTGTTGTGACGGAGCACATCGAGGTATCCGAGCACCTTGGGATGATCGATGCCTTCAATTGCCGGTGTTCTCGGCTTCACGCCAGTGGCGATCACCACATCATCAAAGCCCTGGGCCTTGAGTGAGTCCGCGTCCACGCGCGTGCCCAGCTTCAGGTCGATCTCCAACAGCTCTATCTGGCGCTGGTAATAACGAAGGGTTTCGTAGAATTCTTCCTTGCCCGGGATGCGTTTGGCGTAGTTGAACTGACCGCCAATCCGATCGTCTGCGTCGAAAAGGGTCACCTTGTGGCCCCGTTTCGCGGCGGTGGTCGCTGCTGCCAGCCCCGCAGGTCCGGCCCCCACCACTGCGACCCGGCGCACAACCGGCGCTACCGTCAACACCAGCTCGGTTTCGTGGCAGGCCCTCGGGTTTACAAGGCACGATGCCCGCTTGGCCTGGAAGGCATGGTCAAGACACGCCTGGTTGCAGGCAATGCAGGTGTTGATTTCGTCACTGCGCCCCTGCTCGGCTTTGCGAACAAACTCGCTGTCCGCCAACAGAGGCCGGGCCATCGACACCATATCCGCCTTTCCGGCAGCGAGAATCTCTTCTCCTTTTTCGGGGGTGTTGATGCGGTTGGTGGTACACACCGGGATATCCACTTCGCCATAGAACTTGGCGGTGACATCGGCGAAGCCGCCCCGGGGAACCGAGGTAACGATGGTGGGCACACGGGCTTCATGCCAGCCAATCCCGGTATTGATGATGGTGGCTCCTGCCCGCTCAATGGCCTTGCCCAGCGTCACGATCTGATCCCAGGTCTGGCCACCCTCGACCAGGTCCAGCATGGACAACCGGTAGATAATGATAAATTCAGGCCCAACAGCCTCGCGCATACGGCGGACAATCTCCACGGGCAGGCGCATACGGTTCTCGTAAGGGCCACCCCACTTGTCCGTTCTCTTGTTGGTCCGCTCACACAAAAACTGGTTGATGAAATAGCATTCGGAGCCCATCACCTCGACGCCATCATAACCCGCAAATTTGGCGAGCTTCGCGGCACTGACGAAATCGTTGATCTGACGTTCAACCCCTTTCGAGGAAAGGGCGCGGGCCTTGAACGGGCTGATCGGCGCTTTGGTTGCCGACGCAGAGACAATCAGAGGCTGTTAGCCATAACGCCCTGCGTGCAGGATCTGCATACAGATCTTGCCGCCGGCCTCATGCACCGCGCCGGTCACATGACGATGTAAAAGAGCCGTTGCCCGATTGTTCATGGTCGAGGCAAGGGGGGCCAGCTGCCCAACCAGATTGGGCGAGAAACCGCCCGTCACCATGAGCCCCACGCCACCTTCTGCGCGCTCGGCAAAGTACCTCGCAAACTTGTGGATGTTCCAGAACCGATCTTCCAGGCCCGTGTGCATGGACCCCATCAGCACTCGGTTCTTAAGTTCAGTGAAGCCAAGATCCAGGGGTTTCAGAAGGTTGGGATAGGTGTCGCTCATGGGACTCTCTCAATAAATATTTATCGCGAGTATACACTTGATCAATGGCAAGTTGACTTGACCTTCCAGACGGGGCACGTATCATCGGCAATCAAGTTTCATTGACGGAGCAACCATGACCGCAAGGTCCTTCGGCTGCATAAGAGTTACCCGCCCACCTGTTACCGCTGACATCGCGCGGCACCGGGGACGTCTTCCGTACTTCCCGGACCCGCCTGCCTTCTGCTGATCCACCCCACCCGCCATGCCGTAAAGGGATCGTTGCCCGATGTGCAGGGTGGCCGGCCGGAGACTAGACTCAGGCAAACATGCCTTCAATACTCACGTAAAAGAAAACCAATAACGAGGTTGCGATGTCGCTACCGCTGGTTGTTTTACTGCCTTTTCTGGGTGCCATAGCCGCACCCCTGTTCGCCCAGGGCGGCAGAACGGCGATTGCCGTTGCATCTTCTGTACCCGCGTTGATCGCACTCGCTGCCCTTTTCCCCCATTGGGAACCCCTTGCTGACGGCGGCGTTGTGCTGCACAGCTACGAATGGCTCCCCGCGCTCGGCCTCTCCTTCAGTTTTCGTCTGGACGGGCTGTCCCTGCTGTTCGCTCTGCTGATCCTGATCATCGGGCTGCTGATCATTCTTTACGCCCGCTATTACCTGAAAGCCCATGAAAACGTCGGCAAGTTCTACGCCCTGCTGCTGTGCTTCAAGGGATCGATGCTCGGCATCGTGCTCTCAAGCAACCTCCTCCTGATGATGATTTTCTGGGAACTGACCAGCCTGACCTCGTTCCTGCTGATCAGTTTCTGGACCCATAAACAGGACGCCCGCCGTGGCGCCCGGATGGCACTCGCGGTAACCGGCGGCGGCGGCCTTGCACTGCTCGCCGGCATCCTGATCATCGGCAACATTGTTGGCAGCTTCGAGCTTGATGACGTGCTGGCAGCCGGAGACCAGATAAAGGCTCATGCCATGTATCCGGTCGCCCTGACCCTGGTTCTGCTGGGCGCGTTCACCAAATCGGCCCAGTTCCCGTTCCATTTCTGGCTGCCTCACGCCATGCAGGCACCGACACCGGTATCTGCCTACCTGCACTCGGCTACCATGGTCAAAGCCGGCATCTTTCTCATGGCCCGGCTGTATCCGGCCCTGGCAGGTACTGAACAGTGGTTCTACATGGTCAGCTTTACCGGCATGGCCACCATGCTGCTGGGCCCCTACACCGCCATGTTCAAGCACGATCTGAAAGGCCTGCTGGCCTATTCAACGGTGAGTCAACTGGGCCTTATTACCCTGCTGTTCGGCATGGGCACCCAGCTTGCGGCCGTTGCGGCGATTTTCCACGTGATCAACCACGCCACCTTCAAGGCCTCCCTGTTCATGGCCGCGGGCATCATCGACCATGAAACCGGCACCCGGGATATGCGCCGCATTAACGGGCTCTGGCGTTTCATGCCGCACACGGACACCCTGGCCATGGTTGCTGCCGCATCGAACGCCGGGGTGCCGCTGCTGAACGGCTTTCTGAGCAAGGAAATGTTCTTCGCCGAATCACTGGCGCTGAACCTGCCGGGGCTCTGGGCCTGGCTGCCACCAATCGTGGCGACCCTGGCGGGCGTCTTCACGGTGGCTTACTCCGCACGTTTTATCCACGACGTTTTCTTCAACGGCAAGCCGGTTGATCTTCCGATCTACCCTCCACACGAGCCTCCCCGTTACATGAAGATCCCGGCGGAGATTCTCGTGTTTGCGCTCGTCATGATCGGCATCTTTCCGGCCATCTCGGTCGGCCCGCTGCTTTACATGGCGGCATCCGCCACATTTGGCGGCAATGTGCCGGATTACCAACTCGCGGCGTTCCACGGTTTCAACCTCCCGCTGATGATGAGTTTTTTCGCTTTTGCCGGCGGTTTGCTAATGTACAGCCAACGCCAGCGCTTTTTCGATTTTCACGCACGGTTCCGGGAAATCGATGAAAAGGCCGTATTCGAGAGCGTTGTTCTGCGGATTGTAGACTTTGCCAACAGCGTGACTTCACGGCTGGAGAACGGCTCGCTACAGCGCTACGCTCTGCTGCTGTTTGTCAGTGTGATCGCTGTTGCAGCAATGCCATTGCTTGATCTGGGGGTCTTTGTCGGTGAGAACGGCCTGAGCCCGGTGGATGCGCCAACGGCGATTGCGGCCGCTGTGCTGATACTCTGCGCTTTTGCAACGGCAGGACTGCACCGACAGCGTTTCTATGCACTGGTACTGTTGAGCGTTGTAGGACTGGTCGTAGCTTTGGCCTTCGCCCGCTTTTCGGCACCGGACCTGGCCATGACCCAGCTCTCTGTGGAGGTGGTGACGATTGTTCTGTTGATGCTGGCCATCTACTACATGCATCCCTGGACGCCAGTCGAAACACCTCTCAAACGTCGTCTCCGCGATGTGGCCATTGCGGCGGTCGCAGGTATTGGCATGACACTGGTGACGCTTGCCATGCTGACCCAGCCATTCAGCTCGATCTCCGAGTTCTTCCTGGAGAACAGCAAGCCGGGCGGAGGCGGCACTAACGTGGTCAACGTCATTCTCGTGGACTTCCGGGGCTTCGATACCCTGGGCGAGATCACGGTCCTGGCCATTGCCGCCCTGGGCATCTACGCCATGCTCAAAGACACCGTATTGACGCCACCGCCCAGCGATGGCGCCGGCCACGCATGGGCCCGGGATGCGCACCCGCTGATGTTGAGCCTGATTGCCCGGCCAATGTTACCGCTTGCCCTGATGGTGTCCGCATTCATTTTCCTGCGCGGCCACAACCTGCCGGGCGGCGGGTTTATCGCCGGTCTTATTACCTCGATTGCGCTGATTCTCCAATCCATTGCCAGCGGCATGGAGTGGACAGAGGATCGAATCCGTCTGCGCTACCACAACGTCATCGGGCTGGGCCTGCTGTTCGCAACGGTTGCCGGGCTTGGCAGTTTCGCCTTCGGCTACCCGTTCCTCACATCCACCTTCGATTACATCACCTGGCCGGTGGTGGGCAAGTTCGAGGTTGCCTCGGCCCTGATCTTTGATCTCGGCGTCTACCTGGCAGTTATCGGTGCTACCCTTCTGTCGCTGGTGACTGTCGGCCGGTTGTCGCCCCATTCTGCGATTAAACCCAAACAGGAGAGTGCGTAATGGAGCTCGTTTTCGCACTGGTTATTGGCGCACTGACGTCGTCCGGCGTCTATCTGATTCTGCGTGCTCGGACCTTTCCGGTAGTGGTCGGCCTGACGCTTCTTTCTTATGGCGTCAACCTGTTTCTGTTCTCCAGTGGACGCCTGGCGACCGGTCAGCAGCCGATCATCGGCACTGCAGCCAGTTACTCTGACCCTCTACCACAAGCCCTTGTACTTACAGCCATTGTGATTGGCTTTGCGATGACTGCGTTTGTTGTAGTGCTCTCCCTGCGCAACCTGGCGGACAATGAGGACGATCATGTGGATGGGAAGCAGCCTTACAAATCACCCGCACCGGAGGAAGAATCGGAGGTTACCGGTAAATGAACCACTGGCTTACCGCTCCTGTTCTTATTCCCCTGCTCGGCGGCATTCTCCAGGCTTTTATGGGCTACGCGCCTATCCACCTGAGGCGGACGCTGGCGCTGGCCACAACGGTATTGATGCTAGTATCCGCCGTTGTGCTCCTCGTAATGGCAAACGATGGCAGTTATCGGATCTATGCATTCGGTAACTGGCAACCACCTTTCGGGATCGTGCTGGTGCTGGATCGACTGGCCGCCCTGATGCTGATAATGACTGCCATTCTGGCCCTTTTCTGCCACCTCTTCGCCATAGGCGGTGCCGATGAAGGAAACCGTCAGTTCCATGGCCTGTTCCTCTTCCAGCTCATGGGGCTAAACATTGCTTTCCTCACCGGCGACCTGTTCAACCTGTTTGTTGCTTTCGAGGTTCTGCTCATCGCCTCATATGGTCTGCTGATGCATGGCGGCGGGACAGTCAGAACCGTTCCGGGCCTGCACTATGTCGTGCTTAACCTGATCGGCTCTGCCGTGTTCCTGATCAGCGTCGGCATGATCTACAGCGTTACCGGCACTCTGAACATGGCAGATCTCGCGGTCAAGGTTCCGCAAATCTCCGGAGAAGGCCTGAACATCGTCAAGGCCGGAGGCATGATGTTACTGGTGGTCTTCGGCCTTAAAGCAGCCATTCTGCCCCTTTGCTTCTGGCTACCACGGGCCTACTCAAAAGCGACGGCGCCGGTTGCGGCATTGTTTGCGGTTATGACCAAAGTTGGCATCTACGCCATTTTACGGGTCTATCTGCTTATCTTCGGCGACGATGCAGGCGAGCTCGCCAATCTCGGCATGGACTGGCTGTTCCCGATCGCCCTGGCCACCCTGGCCATGGGCGTTATCGGCGCACTGGGCTCCGGCACTCTGAAGACCCTGGTCGCCTGGCAGGTCATCATTTCGGTGGGCACCTTGCTGGCGCCGATTGCACTTGGTTCTCAGGCCGGATTGTCTGCGGCGCTTTTCTACCTGCTAAGCACAACGTGGACGGTGGGCGGCCTGTTCCTTGTTTCTGAGCTGGTCGCTAACCAGCGCGGTTCGGCGAAAGACCGCATTGTTACAGCGCCTAAAATGCAGAGCCGCACCTTCCTCAGTGTCCTCTTCCTGGTGGGTGCCGTGGCAGCGGCCGGCCTGCCGCCCCTGAGCGGTTTCTTTGGCAAGGTGCTGATTTTGCAGTCTGTTGAATCGGGAACCGAGATGGCCTGGCTATGGTCAGTACTGCTGATCGGCAGCTTCCTGACCCTCATTGCCTACAGCCGCGCTGGTAGCATCGTGTTCTGGCGCACCGTGGATGGTCATCTGGAAAAACCGGATCCGCTCAATGGCCGAATTTCCGTGGCAGCGGGAGCACTCACTGCCATGGCCATTGTCATGGTAGTGCTGGCTGGCCCCATTATGAACTATACCGATGCAACTGCAGCGCAATTGCACAACAGCGACGCTTACATCGAAATCTTGCAAACACCCATGGTCAGGGAGGGCAGTTAATGCTCGATCGCCTCAGTTTTCCTCAGCCCTGGCTAAGTCTTACCTTGTTCGCCACCTGGCAGTTTCTGAGTGACGGCATAAGCGGGGGCAGTGTCGTCCTGGGCATTGTACTTGCCTGGGGCATACCCCAACTGACCCGGGGGTTCTGGCCCGACCGCCCCGCTGTAATCAGGGGCTGGCGGGCGCCAGCCTACGCGTTGCGGGTTCTCTGGGATATTATTGTTGCCAGTGTTGAAGTAGCAAAGCTCATACTCAGCCCGCGGCAGCCTCGCCCGATGTTCATCTGTTATCCTCTTGAGCTGGATCACCCACTCGCCATCAGCATACTGGTCAGCACTATTTCATTGACGCCCGGAACGGTCGGCGCCGATGTCAGTGATGACAACAAACTGATTCTCATCCATTCACTGGACGCCGAGGATGAGCAGGAAGTCATCGACACGATTCGAGCCCGTTATGAGAGGCCACTGCTGGAGATGTTCCGATGATTCTTATTGCGCTCTACATCACCATCGCCATGGTCACGCTGGCAGCCTTACTGAACGTCTATCGCGTGATCAAGGGGCCGGATGCGCCCGATAGAGTGTTGGCACTCGATACTCTTTACGTCAATGCCATCGCACTTATCGTGCTGCTTGGTATAACGCTACAAACACGGATGTACCTCGAGTCCGCCCTGCTCATTGCGGTGATGGGATTCGTCG
>PBED01000033.1:0-16759 GCA_002718255.1 Marinobacter sp.
ATCAGCTTGGCGATCATGGGGTCGTAGTGGATGCTGATGTCGTCGCCTTCGGTCACGCCCGTGTCGACGCGCACATGGGCGCTTTCATCCGGGGTGCTCAGGTAGCGCAGGTTACCGGTGGCCGGCAGGAAGTCCTGGTCCGGGTCTTCGGCGTAGATCCGCGCTTCCAGAGCGTGGCCCCGGGTTTTCACCTGGGACTGTTCCAGCGGCAGGGCATCACCCCAGGCCACTTTCAGCTGCCATTCCACCAGATCCTGGCCGGTGACCATTTCGGTAACCGGATGCTCGACCTGAAGGCGGGTGTTCATCTCCATGAAGAAGAAGGAGCCGTCGACGTCGTACAGGAATTCAACGGTGCCGGCACCCACGTAGTTAATGGCCTGGGCGGCGCGCACGGCCGCCTCACCCATGGCCTTGCGGGTGTCTTCGCTCAGGCCCGGGGCCGGGGCTTCTTCCAGGACTTTCTGATGGCGGCGCTGCACGGAGCAATCACGCTCGGCCAGGTACACGCCCTTGCCTTCCTGGTCGCAGAAGACCTGGATCTCCACGTGCCGGGGCTGGGTCAGGTAACGTTCGATCAGCATGTCCGGGTTGCCGAACGCGTTCTGGGCTTCGCGCTTGGCGGCGGCCAGGGCGTCGTCAAACTCGCCCATGTTGTTCACGACGCGCATGCCTTTGCCACCGCCGCCGGCGACAGCTTTGAGCAGCAAGGGGAAGCCGCATTTCTCGGCTTCGGCCCGCAGGGTTTCAACCGACTGGTCGTCGCCGTGGTAACCCGGCACCAGCGGTACGCCAGCCTTTTCCATGATGGCCTTGGCCGCAGACTTGGAGCCCATGGCAGCGATGGCCGAGGAGGGCGGGCCGATGAAGACAATGTTGTTGGCTTCACAGGATTCGGCGAACCCGGTGTTTTCCGAGAGGAAACCGTAGCCCGGGTGGATGGCCTGGGCGCCACTCTTTTTGGCAATCTCGATGATCTTTTCGGCCCGCAGGTAGCTCTCGGAGCTCGGTGCAGGGCCGATGTGGAAGGCTTCGTCAGCCATGGCCACGTGCCGTGCATTGGCGTCGGCCTCGGAATAGACGGCGACAACGCGAATGCCCATGCGGTGGGCGGTTTGTATGATCCGGCAGGCGATTTCGCCCCGGTTGGCGATCAGTATCTTGCTGAACATTGTTATTCTTCCTCCGGAACCCAGTTGGCCTTGCGCTTGTTCAGGAAGGCGCTGAGCCCTTCCTGCCCTTCTTCACCCACCCGGATATCCGCGATGCGGTGTGCGGTGTCGTCAATCACGTCGTCGTTGATGGGTTTGTGGCTGACGGCGAATACCAGGTCCTTGGCGGCTTTCATGGCCTCGGGCCCGTTCATGGCCAGTTGCTGGAGCATCTCGTTGCAGCGGGCTTCCATGGCGTCGACATCGTCACAGACGATGTGCACAAGGCCGTATTCCTGAGCCTGCTTTGCGGTGAACACTTCGGCGGAGATGAAATACCGCCGGGCCTGGCGCTCGCCGATGGCGCGCACCACGTAGGGACTGATCACCGCCGGAATCAGGCCGAGCTTCACTTCGCTGAGGCAGAAGCTGGATTTTTCGGTGGCAATGACGATGTCGCAGCAGGCGGCAAGGCCCACCGCGCCGCCGAAAGCGGCGCCCTGTACCAGGCCGATCACGGGCTTGGACAGGTGGTTGAGTACGTTCATCAGCCGCGCCAGTTCCCGGGAATCATCCAGGTTTTCCTGGCGGCTGTTCTCGGCCATGCGGCGCATCCAGCCAAGGTCGGCCCCGGCGGAGAAGTGCTTGCCTTCGGAGCGCAGGATAACGACCTTCACGCTGTTGTCGGCATTCACCTCGGTGAGGGTGCTGATCAGCTGCTGGATGATCACGTCGTCAAAGGCGTTGCGTTTGTCAGGGCGGTTTAGAACCACCTCGGCAATGCCTTCGTCGCGACGTTTGAGCAGAACTGCGGATTCGTTGTCTGTCATGTCAGTCTCCCCGATTACATCCGGAACACGCCAAAGCGTGTCGGCTTGGCGGGTCGGTTAAGGGTGGCAGACAGGCTCAGGGCAACCACTTCCCGGGTCTGGGCCGGGTCTATGACGCCGTCGTCCCAGAGGCGGGCGCTGGCGTAGTACGGGTGGCCCTGGTGTTCGTAGGTGTCGATGATCGGCTTCTTGAATTCAGCTTCTTCCTCGGCGCTCCATTCCTGGCCCTTGCGCTCCATGCCTTCACGGCGAACGGTGGCCATAACGCCGGCGGCCTGTTCGCCGCCCATCACCGAGATGCGGGCGTTCGGCCACATCCAGAGGAAATCCGGGCTGTAGGCACGGCCGCACATGCCGTAGTTGCCCGCACCGAATGAACCACCGATCAGCACGGTGATCTTGGGCACGTTGGCACAGGCTACGGCCATGACCATTTTGGCACCGTGCTTGGCAATGCCTTCGGATTCGTACTTCTGGCCAACCATGAACCCGGTGATATTCTGCAGGAACAGCAACGGGATGTTGCGCTGGCAGCACAATTCAACGAAGTGGGCGCCTTTCTGGGCGGCTTCGCTGAACAGGATGCCGTTGTTGGCGATGATGCCCACCGGGTAGCCGTGGATATGGGCAAAGCCGGTAACCAGGGTCTGGCCGTAATAGCGTTTGAATTCGTCAAACTCGGAACCGTCGACGGTGCGGGCGATGACGTCACGCACGTCGAACTGCTTGCGCAGGTCGGTGCCAACGATGCCGTAGATCTCCTCGGCGTCGTACAGCGGTGCCTTGGGTTTGCGGATTTCCACATCCGTTGGCTTGCGACGGTTCAGGTTGGAGACGCTGCGCCGGGCGATTTCCAGGGCGTGGGCGTCGTTCTCGGCGTAGTGGTCGGCAACACCGGAGATTTTACAGTGCACGTCGGCGCCACCGAGGTCTTCGGCGGTCACTACTTCACCGGTGGCGGCTTTCACCAGCGGCGGGCCAGCCAGGAAGATGGTGCCCTGGTTACGGACGATGATGGATTCATCGGCCATGGCGGGCACGTAGGCGCCACCGGCGGTGCACAGGCCCATGACGACGGCGATCTGCGGGATGTCGTCGGCAGACATACGGGCCTGGTTGTAGAAGATGCGGCCGAAGTGGTCGCGATCCGGGAAGACTTCGTCCTGGCGGGGCAGGTTGGCGCCGCCGGAGTCGACCAGGTAGATGCACGGCAGGCGGTTCTGCAGGGCGATTTCCTGGGCGCGCAGGTGTTTTTTGACGGTCAGCGGGTAGTAGCTGCCGCCTTTTACGGTGGCGTCGTTGGCAATGATCATGCATTCGGTGCCGGAGACGCGGCCCACGCCAGCGATCACGCCTGCTGCGGGGACTTCTTCATCGTAAACGTTGTAGGCGGCGAACTGGCCGATTTCCAGGAACGGGGAGCCGTCGTCCAGGAGGCGGTTGATGCGCTCTCTGGGGAGGAGCTTGCCACGGGCGATGTGGCGCTCCTGGTAGGAGGGGCCGCCGCCTTGCTGGATGGTGGACACTTTGTCGCGCAGGTCGGCTACGGCCTGGGCCATGGATTCCTGATTGGCCTGGAACTCTTCGGACCTGGGATTAATCTTGCTTTGAAGTATGGTCATTTTTTCGGGCCTCGAGGTTCGGGGCGGCGGGACTGGCAGGGAATCTTTCCGGGAACCGCTACGAGCACATCCATGTGCGCTTGACGTCGGCCATCCATGGCCGCCGACATTCCCTGAAAGACACCCTGCCAGTCCCTCGTTGTACTTTGGGTGCAAGCCGTCCCCGGCTTATCTGGCTGCGGACGGCTACTGGCTTGAAGCTGCGCGTTATTTGTTCAGGTACAGCTCACGGCCGATCAGCATCCGACGAATCTCGGACGTTCCGGCACCGATCTCATACAGCTTGGCGTCCCGCAGCAGGCGGCCTGTCGGGTATTCGTTGATATAGCCGTTACCGCCGAGCAGCTGGATGGCGTCCAGGGCGATTTTGGTGGCCATTTCGGCGGAGTAGAGGATCGCGCCGGCGGCGTCTTTACGGGTGGTTTCCGCGCCACGGTCGGCAGACATGGCAACCATGTAGACGTAGGACTTGGCGGTGTTCATCCAGGTGTACATGTCGGCGACTTTGCCCTGGACCAGTTCGAATTCACCGATGGCCTGGCCGAACTGCTTGCGCTCGCGGATGTAGGGTACGACCACGTCCATAGCGGCTTGCATGATGCCCAGCGGGCCGCCAGAGAGAACCAGGCGTTCGTAGTCGAGGCCGCTCATGAGGACTTTGGCGCCGTTGCCAACACCACCCAGGACGTTCTCCTTGGGTACTTTGCAGTCCTGGAAGACCAGTTCACAGGTGTTGGAGCCGCGCATGCCGAGCTTGTCGAGTTTCTGGTGACGGCTGAAGCCCGGGGCGTCGCGCTCTACGATGAAGGCGGTCACGCCCCTGGAGCCGGCGGAGGTGTCGGTCTTGGCGTAGATGACGTAGGTGTTCGCATCCGGGCCGTTGGTGATCCACATTTTGTTGCCGTTGAGGAGGTAGTGGTCACCTTCATCTTTGGCGGTCAGTTTCATGGAGATGACGTCGGAGCCGGCGTTGGGCTCGGACATGGCCAGGGCGCCAATGTGCTCGCCGCTGACGAGCTTCGGCAGGTATTTCTGTTTCTGTTCTTCGGTGCCGTTGCGGTGAATCTGGTTCACACACAGGTTGGAGTGGGCACCGTAGGAGAGGCCAACGGAGGCGGAAGCACGGCTGATTTCTTCCATGGCGATGACGTGCGCCAGGTAGCCCATGTCGGAGCCGCCGTATTCTTCGCTCACGGTGATACCCAGCAGGCCCATGTCGCCCATTTTCCGCCACAGGTCCATGGGGAACTCGTTGTTGCGGTCAATTTCCTCGGCGCGCGGCGCGATTTCGGAAGCAGCAAAGCCGTTGATCTGCTCGCGGAGCATATCGAGGGTTTCGCCGAGGCCGAAGTTGAGCTCTGAGTATTGTGATTTCATCGTTGGCTACCTTTGATTTCTGTCATTAGTGTTCAGCGGTCTGCCTGGCTTCTTCGTTGGCCGGGGCCTGCTGTTTCTTTTTCTTCTGCAGCTCGGCCAGGGCTTCTCGGCACCGGGTTTCGGCTGTGTCTATCTCCATTTCCGCCTGGGCAATGTCGTTCTTTTGCTGTTCCATTTGTGCCCGTTTGTTGGCCAGAATGGTCAGCATCTTGTGAAGCTGTTTCTCATTTCCGCTGAGGGTTTCGTCCCACAGGTCAAACAGCTCTTTGGTCTCGGCCAGGGAAAAGCCCATGCGCTTGCCCCGGAGTATGAGCTTCAGGCGCACCCGATCCTTTGAACTGAAGATCCGTGTCTGCCCGCGCCGTGAGGGCTTGAGCAGTTCCTGATCTTCGTAGAAACGAATGCTCCGGGTTGTTACATCGAACTCTTTGGCGAGCTCGCTGATGCTGTATGTCTGTTTAATGTCCATTGGGATTTCCTTTTTAGACTTAGGTTAGATAAAGTTTACGTAAACGTAAAGTAGTTTTAGGGTCCGATTTCTAACAAACAGAATCCTGAAAAGGGGAGTGAACGATGGAATTCAAAAATGTGGCAGCCATTGTAACAGGCGGTGCTTCCGGGCTGGGCGAGGGTGCGGCCCGCGCACTGGCCGCCGCCGGCTGCAAGGTCGCGGTTCTTGACCTTCAGCAGGAACAGGGTGAAAAGGTGGCCGCGGATATCGGCGGCATTTTCCTGAAATGCGATGTCAGTTCCCCGGACAGCGCCGAAGCAGCGATTAACGCGGCCCGTGAGGCCCATGGCCCCTGCGGTATTGCTGTGAACTGTGCCGGTATTGCCACGGCCTCCAAGATTCTGGGCCGTGAGGGGGTAATGCCGCTGGAGAACTTCAGCAAGGTTGTCCAGGTCAACCTGATTGGTACCTTTAACATTCTGCGCCTGGCGGCAGCAGATATGGCCCAGCGTGAGCCCAACGCTGACGGTGAACGGGGTGTGATCATCAATACCGCCTCGGTGGCCGCCTACGAGGGCCAGATTGGCCAGGCGGCCTACAGTGCCTCCAAGGGCGGTGTGGTATCGCTAACCCTGCAGTCGGCCCGTGAGCTGGCTCGCGAGGGCATCCGTGTAAATACGATTGCACCGGGCCTGTTCATGACGCCCATGATGGCGGGTATGCCCGAGGAAGTTCAGGAAAGCCTGGCGGCCACGCTGCCGTTCCCGAAGCGCCTCGGCAAGCCGGAAGAGTTCGGCATGATGGTGGATCAGATGGTGCGTAACCCGATTCTCAATGGCGAAGTGATTCGTCTGGACTGCGCGCTCCGCATGGCGCCCAAGTGAAGCATTCAATTGCAGGAGACATACATGACCGTGTCTGTTGATAAAGAAGAACTGGGGATGTTCCGGGATTCCGTTATCAAGGTCCTGGAAAAAGAAGTGACGCCGCACTACGAAGCCTGGGAGAAGTCCGGGCTGGTGCCTCGCGAGCTCTGGAACACCCTGGGCAACGCCGGAATGCTGTGCGTGGATGTGCCTGAAGAGTGGGGCGGCATCGGTGCGCCTTTCCAGTTCTCCGTGGTGGTAGGTGAAGAGCTGGCCCGCATGGGATTCGGCGCGCTATCCACCAACGTGATGGTCCATTCGGACATTGTCGCTCCCTATCTGAGCCACATGGGCAATGAAGATCAGCGTCAGCAGTGGTTGCCCAAGCTGGTTTCCGGCGAAGCCGTTGGCGCCATCGCCATGACCGAGCCCGGTGCCGGCAGTGACCTGCAGGCGATCCGCACCAGTGCGGTGAAAGATGGCGATGACTACATCCTGAACGGCTCCAAGACCTTCATCACCAACGGTCAGCACGCCGACATGGTCATCGTCGCCGCGAAAACCGACCCGAAGGCCGGCGCCCGCGGCATCAGCCTGTTCCTGGTGGACACCTCGCTGCCCGGCTACAGCAAAGGTCGCAACCTGGACAAGATAGGCCAGCATTCCGGGGATACCTCCGAACTGTTTTTCTCCGACATGCGCATCCCGGCTTCCGCGCTTCTCGGCGAAGAAGGACAGGGTTTTGTGTACCTGATGAAGGAGCTGCCCCGGGAGCGGCTGGTGATTGGTGCCCTTGGTGTTGCCGCCGCCCGTGGCTCCCTCGACCTGACCATCGCCTATGCCCGGGAGCGGGAACTGTTCGGCCAGAAGCTGGCCCAACTGCAAAACACCCGGTTTGAAATCGCCCGCATGGAAACCGACTACCGGGTGAACAAGGCATTCGTGGACCAGTGTATTGATCAGTACGATCTGGGCGAGCTGGATGCCCCAACTTCCTCCATGGCCAAGTACAGCGCCACCGAGATGCAGTGCCGCGTGGCCGATGGCTGCCTGCAGCTGTTTGGCGGTTACGGTTACACCACCGAATACCCGATTTCCCGGGCCTTTATCGACGCGCGGGTGCAGCGCATTTATGGCGGTACCTCGGAAGTCATGAAAGAAATTATTGCCCGGTCGGTACTGGGCAAAGCCTGAAAGAAGGGCCTTTAAGGCCTCAGAAGGCAAGTCGAATGCTCGGGGTCCGAGCAGGGGGCAGCCTCTCCGGGACTGTCTGCAGCATGGATGCTGCAGTCAAGCGTACAGGGAAGTATTTACAGCGTGTCCCGGAGAGGCTGCCCCCTGGTCGGGCCTTCCACAGAATCAGGAGGACAACCAAATGAATAGCAATGATGTGGTAATCGCAGGTTCAGCAAGAACCCCGATGGGCGGCATGATGGGCTCCCTCAGCTCCGTGCGCTCGCCGGATCTGGGCGCTATCTCCATCAAGACCGCCATTGAACGCTCCGGCCTCCAGCCGGCGGATGTGCAGGAAGTGATCATGGGTTGCGTACTGCCCGCAGGCCTCGGCCAGGCCCCGGCGCGCCAGGCCTCCCGTGCTTCCGGCATTCCCGACAGCTCCGGCTGCACCACCATCAACAAGATGTGCGGCTCCGGCATGCAGGCCGTGATCATGGCCCACGACCAGATCAAGGCAGGCACCAATAACATCATGATCGCTGGCGGCATGGAAAACATGAGCCAGGCGCCGTACCTGCTGCCCAAGGCCCGCGCCGGCATGCGCATGGGCCATGGCCAGGTGATGGACAGCATGTTCCTGGACGGCCTGGAAGACGCCTACGAAGGCGGCCTGATGGGCGTTTTCGCCCAGCGTACAGCTGACAAATACGACATCAGCCGCCAGGCCATGGACGAATTTGCCATCGGTTCCCTGCAGAAATCCCTGGCGGCCATCGAAAACGGTTGGTTCCGCGACGAAATTGTTCCGGTAACCGTACCTGGCCGTGGCGGTGACACCGAAGTCGACACCGACGAGCAGCCGGGCAACGCAAAGCCGGAGAAAATCCCGCACCTGAAGCCGGCCTTCGCCAAAGACGGTTCCGTGACCGCGGCCAACTCCAGCTCCATCAGCGACGGCGCCTCCGCCCTTGTTCTGGCCTCCGCCGCCGAAGCCGACGCCCGTGGCCTGACACCCCAGGCCCGCATCGTGGCCCACGCCACTCATGCCCGACTGCCGGCCGAGTTCACCCTTGCGCCCATTGGTTCCATCGAGAAGGTGCTGAAGAAAGCCGGCTGGAGCGTGGACGACGTGGATCTCTTCGAGATCAACGAAGCCTTCGCCGTTGTCACCCTGGCGGCCATCAACGAACTGAAACTCCCGGCTGACAAGGTGAACGTCCACGGTGGCGCCTGTGCCCTGGGGCATCCGATCGGTTCTTCCGGTTCGCGGATTATCGTTACCCTGATCAATGCCCTGAAGCAGCGTGGCCTGAAGCGCGGTGTGGCTTCGCTGTGTATTGGTGGTGGCGAGGGGACTGCCGTTGCCATCGAGTTGATTTGATCGGTTCTTGTTGTAGCCTGCCCGGCTAGGGGCGGGCTGCGGGGTGGCCGGTGAATTTTTCTTGGAAAAAGAACTCGCTTCGCTCAGACACCTTTTTCCGGCGAAAAATTCACCGGCCACCCCGCGCCGAGATACTCTTGAGATATCGCGATTTTCAAAATCTTGCTTTCACTTTTTTGAAGAAGTGCATTCCTTAGTCCGAAGGACGGTGGTGGGGGTACCTTTTCTGGCGGGAAAAAATGTCTGAGCGAAGCGAGTTGTTTTTCCCAGAAGAAAAGGTACCCCCATCGCCGGCCACTCCCCCAAGGCTGAAGTCCTAAAACTCCCAGAGACCCCAAGTTGACATCAGTCATGCGGCCAACCCCATGATTTGCTAGCCTTCAATGCATTGAAATTCCCCGGCATTGGAGAAAGAACCCCCGTGCGAAAGCGCCACGAGTTTATTGAGGAATCCCGCAAACAGTGGAGTTCCGAGCCTGCGTTTGTTGCTTCGATGGCCGCAGCGGCTGTGGGGCTTGGGAACCTGTGGCGGTTTCCGTACATGGTGGGGGAGAACGGTGGTGGCGCTTTTGTGGTGGCCTATCTGCTGGCGCTGATTGTCGTGGTTTTGCCCATCATGATTCTGGAAGTGTCAGCGGGACGTCTTTCCAAGGGCAGTACGGTTCAGACCTACCGGCAGGTGAACCGCTTCGGGGTTGTTTACGGGTGGTTTGTGGTGCTCATCACCATGGCCATTACCAGCTATTACCTGGTGATTACCGGCTGGACCCTGGGTTATGCGGTGGATGCCGCAACAGACAATCTCCGAGTGTTTGGTGACTTTACCGCCGGGTATAACTCGCTCTGGTATTTCTTCGCGGTGACCGTGCTGGGGGCAATCATCCTGGCCAAGGATGTGACGGCCATCGAGCTGATGTCGAAGATCCTGATGCCGGTTTTGATCATTGTGATGATCGGTCTGGTGATTTTCGCCAGCCGCACACCCGGTTGGGAGCAGACCAAGGATTTCTTTTTCCAGGTGGACTGGAGCCGGTTGGCGGACGGCAAGCTGTGGGCGTTTGCGTTCGGGCAGGCGTTCTACACGCTGGCGATTGGCCAGGGCTACCTGGTGACCTATGGCAGTTTTATCCCCCGGCAGACCCACGTGCCCCGGGCCTGTCTGATTGTTGCAGGTACCGAGACCAGTGTGGCGCTGCTGGCGGGCTGGATGATCTTTCCGTTTGTGTTCAGTCTTGGCATGGAGCCCGCGGAGGGCAGTCAACTGGCGTTTGTGACCATGCCCCGGGTGTTCGAGGACATGGTGGGCGGCTACTGGGTGGGTACCCTGTTTTTCAGCCTGTTCTTCATGGCCGCGTTCAGTTCCAGCCTGGCCGGTCTGAAGGTGATGATAGCGGCGGTAGCGGAGGAGTTCCGGCTGAGCAATGGCAAGGCCGTCAGTCTTGTTACCCTGGTGATGCTGGTGCTGGGCACGGCATCGGCACTGAGTTTCACCCCGCTGGAGTGGAACATTGCCGGGGAGCCGGTGCTGGATGTGATCGACCGGGTGGCCGGCGGTAATGTGATCATCTTCTCCGGGGTGTTGGGGGCCGCCATGTTCTGCTGGTTTATTCCGCCCGAGAAGATACGAACGGTGCTGGGCACCCAGAGCCGCTGGTGGGAGTGGCGTATGTACCTGGTTGGTCGCTACCTGCCGCTGGTGATGCTGATCTGGATTGTGGTGACCTATGCCCTGAACCAGGTGGGCATTACTCCGGCCTGACCTGGAACTCCCTGGCGTCGATCTTCAGCTTCTTCAGGCGCGAGGTCAGGGTGGTCGGTTTGATGCCCAGCATGGCCGCCGCGCCGTCATCGCCGAAGACCCGGCCACTGCTCATGGTGAGGGCCCGGGCCAAATTCTGTTTCTCCAGTTCCCGCAACTCCTGCTCCGTCATCAATTCGCCGCTGTAATGTCTCGCAGGCGGCGCTTCTGCCGTGTTGGACCGGGCTGCGGACTCTGGGCCTGGCAGGTCCAGATCCAGCCGGCCGTCGGCGGTGATTACCTGGCGCTCGATCACATTCTCCAACTCCCGCACATTGCCGGGCCAGTGGTAGGCTTTCAGGGTTTCAACGTCACGTTCTTTCAGGGCCAACAGAGGCCGGTTGAACTTCTGGCACGCGCGGTTCAGGAATTCCTGGGCGAGGATGGGGATGTCCTCCAGCCGCCGGCGCAAGGGTACGGATTCGATGGGGAAAACATTCAGGCGGAAGTAGAGGTCTTCCCGGAAGGTTTTTTCCTGAACTTCCGCCTTCAGGTCACGGTTGGTGGCCGCGATCACCCGCACATCCACAGCCCGGGTTCGGTTTTCGCCAACCCGCTCGAATTGCTGATCCTGCAGCACCCGGAGCAGTTTGCCCTGGAGTTCAAGGGGGATTTCGCCCACTTCGTCCAGGAACAGGGTGCCGCCGTCGGCCAGTTCGAACCGGCCCACGCGATCACTGACGGCGCCGGTGAAGGCACCCTTGATGTGGCCGAAGAACTCGCTCTCGAACAGATCCTTGGGAATGGCCGCACAGTTCACCCGAATCAGGGGCCGGTCCCGTCGGCTACTGGACTGGTGGATGGCACGGGCAATCAGCTCCTTGCCTGTGCCTGATTCGCCGGTGATCAGCACGTTGGCATCGGTGGGCGCCACCATACCGATCCGGCGCACGATGGCTTTGATGGCCTCGCTCTGGCCGAAGATTTCGTGGAAGTGGTACTCGGCGCTGAGTTCTTCCTGCAGATAGGCGTTCTCCATTTCCAGCCGGTGCTTGAGGGTTTCCACTTCCTCCAGCGCTTTCTGCAGTTCTTGCTGGGCTTCCTGACGCGCGGAGATATCCCGGAAAACCACCACTGCACCCACCGGATGCCCGTTGTCCAGGATCGGTGTGCTGGTGTATTCCACCGGGAAACCGCTGCCGTCCTTGCGCCAGAACCAGTCCTCGCCAACCCGCTTCACACTGGCATCGCGGAAGGCGGCGTATATCGGGCAGTCCTTCAGGGGATACAGGCTGCCATCGGCATGGGAGTGGTGCACCACGCGGTGCAGAACCCGCCCCATGAGTTCGTCAATTCGCCACCCCAGCATGCGCTCGGCTGCGGGGTTTGCGAAGGTGCCTCGCCCCTCGGCATCCACCCCGTAAATGCCTTCCCCGACGGCATGCAGGATCAGCTGGTTTTCCCGCTCCATGTCCTTGAACAGTTCTTCCACCCGACGCCATTCAAGCAGGCCGCCCCGGTGGTAGTGGTTGGCATCGTGGCGCTCCCGAAGGGTTCGCAGCTGGCGTCGGTCCCTCAACAACAGCAGCACATTCTGGGTTTCCGCCTCGCCGACCCTGGATGAGGAGATTTCCAGTTCCACGGTGTGGCCGTCCCGGTGCTGGAGGAAGAAATCCCGGCTCCAGCCGTGGCTGCGAAACAGGGTTTCCTCAGTGAATGCAATCAGTTGCGGCCGCTGGTCGGTGAACAGGTGGGTGCATGGCGTTCCGACGAGGGATTGCCGGTCGGAGCCGATCATTCGGCCCATGGCACTGTTGGCGGACAGAATCAGGTCCCTGCCTGCATCTACCAACAGCGCAGCCTCTGGCAGATGGTCAATCCAGTTGCCGGTGATTTCAGGGCGAATGATGGCTTCGGTGTTCATGGCGATTTCCTGAGTCAGTTCCCGAAGGAAGAAACAAACCCTGTGCCAACTACGAAAAATCGCAGTCCGGGCTACGAAAAATCGTGAAATACGAAATGTCGTAGCTCTCCTGTTTTCAGGCTCCTCATTCCTGATGCCTTAAAAACAATGGGTTAAAAAAATAACCGGACTTGGCACAAACCCTGCGATACCTCTCTCAGAACGCGGAGCCGACCCGACCATTTCCAGCCTCGGGCCCGAGCCGCACCTTTGTTGCACCGTGAGAGTGCAGAAATAACCCAAAACTTAGGTCCCAAACCCAGGAGAGTGCGCCATGACCACGAAAAGCCTTGGAAACCCGTTTGACGGTGACAAGTCCCTGATTCATGCCAAGACCTGCGGCTGCCCCGAGTGCAAACCCGGCGACAGCACCCCGTCGATTTCCCTCGATCTCAAGCCCTCTGCCGGCCAGCAGGCAGTTGCTGACGAGCATTTGGATTCAGAAGCGATGATGGATCGCGCCATCGAAGGCGCGGTGGTGCGCTCGGTGTTTGGTCACAACGAACACAGCCGGCGCGCCTTCATGAAAATGATGGGCGCGGGCACCGCGGCGGCCGTTCTGGGCAGCGTGTTCCCGATGGAAAAGGCCAAGGCCGCGGTGAAGGAATCCCTGGGCAAGCTCGAGAAGACCAAGCTGAACGTTGGTTTTGTACCGATCACCTGCGCCACGCCTATCATCATGGCCCACCCGATGGGCTTTTATGAGCGGTACGGCCTCGATGTGACCGTCACCAAGACCGCAGGTTGGGCGGTGGCCCGGGACAAGTCCCTGGCTGGCGAATACGACGCCTCACATATGCTTACTCCCATGCCCCTGGCGATGACCATGGGCGCGGGCTCCACACCGGAGCCGTTCATCATGCCGGCCGTTGAGAACATCAATGGCCAGGCCATCGTGCTGCACGTCGACCACAAGGACAAGCGCGACCCGAAACAGTGGAAAGGCTTCAAGTTTGGCGTGCCGTTCGAGTACTCCATGCACAACTTCCTGCTGCGTTACTACCTGGCCGAGAACGGTATCGACCCGGACAAAGATGTGCAGATCCGTGTGGTCCCGCCACCCGAGATGGTTGCCAACCTCCGCGCCGGTAACCTGGATGGCTACTTGTCACCGGATCCGTTCAACCAGCGTGCTGTTTGGGAGAAGGTGGGCTTCATCCACATGCTGACCAAGGACATCTGGGAAGGCCACCCGTGCTGCGCCTTTGCCTGCAGCAAGCAGTTCGCGACCCAGAACCCGAACACCTACGGCGCCCTGTTGCGCGCCATCATCGACGCGACGCAGTACTCCAACAATCCGGATAACCGTAAGGAAATCTCCGAAGCCATCGCGCCAAAGAACTATCTGAACCAGCCGGTTCCGGTGATTCAGCAGGTGCTGACCGGCTACTACGCCGATGGCCTTGGCGAGGTAAAAGACGTGCCGGACCGCATCGACTTCGACCCGTTCCCGTGGCACTCCATGGGCGTGTGGATCCTCACCCAGATGAAGCGCTGGGGTTATATCGAGGGTGATGTGGACTACAAAGGCATTGCCGAGCAGGTCTACCTGGCGAGCGAGACCGGCAAGATCATGGAAGAACTGGGTTACACCGCTCCGGACAAGACCTACAAGACCCACACCATCATGGGCAAGACGTTCGATTCTGATCGTGCCGAAGAATACGCACGCAGCTTCGACATCGGGAGGGTGTAACCATGGCTTCCCTGAACGTCCGGGCAGCACTGCTGTCGGTGTCGTTCCTGATTCTGGCCCTGGGGCTCTGGGAAATGGCAACCCAGCCCCCGGAGGCCCAGACAGGACTGACCGAATACGAAATGCTGATGGGTGGTGTGGAGCAGGAATCCCGGGTGCCGCCACCCTCGGCGGTGATCAAGCTGGCCTGGGCGGAGTTGTCCGATCCGTTCTATGACGCCGGCGCCAACGACAAGGGCATCGGCATCCAGCTGGCCTATTCGGTGTACCGGGTATTGACCGGCTACCTGGCGGCCATGGCCATTGCGCTGCCCGTCGGGTTCCTGATCGGCATGTCGCCGCTGATGTACAAGGCCCTGAACCCTTACATCCAGGTGCTGCGGCCAATTTCGCCGCTGGCCTGGATGCCCCTGGCCCTGTTCATCATCCAGGACTCCGATGCCTCAGCGATCTTTGTGATCTTCATCTGCTCGATCTGGCCAATGCTTCTGAACACCGCCTTTGGTGTGGCGAACGTGAGGCAGGACTGGGTCAACGTGGCCCGCACCCACGAACTCGGCCCACTGCGCACCGCCATTACGGTGATCCTGCCGGCCGCAGCACCCACCATTCTGACCGGCATGCGGATCTCGATTGGCATTGCCTGGCTGGTCATCGTGGCCGCGGAAATGCTCGTGGGCGGCACCGGCATTGGCTACTACGTGTGGAACGAATGGAACAACCTGGATCTGGCCAGTGTGATCTTCTCCATCCTGATGATCGGGGTGGTGGGCATGCTGCTCGACCTGGCCCTGGGCAAGGCCCAGAAACTGGTGGAATACAAAGAATGAGCGGTCCGGCACCGGTTTCCGGTGCCGGCCTCAACCCTCCGAATGGAGACCTGTTATGAGTAAATCATTCCTGGAAGTAGATGGCCTGTCCAAAGTCTATCCGGACGGCCAGGGCGGTGAGCTGACCGTCTTCGAGGATATCCGCTTTGCCCTGGAGAAAGGTGAGTTTGTTTGCATCATCGGCCACTCCGGTTGCGGCAAATCCACCATCCTGAACGTGTTGGCAGGCCTGGACGAAGCCAGCGCCGGCAACGTGGTGATGAACGGCAAGGAAATCAAAGGCCCAGGCCTTGAGCGCGGGGTTGTGTTCCAGAACTACAGCCTGCTGCCCTGGAAAACCACCCTGAACAACATCGTCTTCGCCGTGCGCGCCCGCTGGCCGGAGTGGTCCAAGGAAAAGGTGAAAGAGCACAGCGAACGCTACCTGAAGATGGTGGGCCTGGACCACGCCCTGAACCGCAAGCCGTCCCAGCTGTCCGGCGGTATGCGTCAGCGGGTGAGTATCGCCCGGGCCTTCGCCACCCAGCCGGAACTCCTGCTGCTGGACGAGCCTTTCGGCGCGCTGGATGCGCTCACCCGGGGTGTGATTCAGGACGAGCTGGTGAAAATCTGGGAAGAAACCCGCCAGACCGTGTTCATGATCACCCACGATGTGGACGAAGCCATTCTACTGTCTGACCGCATCTTCCTGATGTCGAACGGCCCCAACGCCCGCATCGCTGAGAGCGTGAAAGTGGACATTCCGCACCCGCGGGCCCGGGCCACCATCTTCCAGAACCCGGCCTACCACAAAACCCGGGACTACCTGGTGGACTTCCTGGTCAACCGAAGCGGCTCGGCTCTGCCGGAAAAAGACGGCACCCCGAAAATCGTCGAACCCGCCAAAGGCGTTGCCCAGTCCACGCCAGCGTCTGCCGACTCTGAAACCGAATCCGAATCTGAGACTGCCGCCCGTGCGGTGAATGCCTGACGTTAAAACCCAAGAGAGGAAACAGCCATGATGAACAAAGAACTGATGACCGCCAAAATCCTGGAAGCCAAAGTGTCCAAGGGAATGACCTGGGAAGCCATCGCCGAAACCATCGGCCTATCCCCGGTGTTCACCACCTCAGCGGCCCTGGGTATGAACAGCCTCACCGAAGACAAGGCCTTTGCCCTGTGCGAAGTCCTCGACCTGGACAAGCCGATAGCCGAAGCCCTGCAGGTCTGCCCCAAAAAAGCCTGGGACGGCGCCGTTCCGCAGGATCCGCTGATTTACCGTTTGTACGAAGTGGTGGGTGTCTACGGCGACACTATAAAAGAGCTCATCCATGAGAAGTTCGGCGACGGCATCATGAGTGCCATCGATTTCACCATGGACATCGAGAAGGAAGAGAATCCGAAGGGCGACCGTGTGGTCGTGACTATGAACGGGAAGTTCCTGCCTTACAAAGCCTGGTAAATCGGAAGAGCCCGCCTTTGTAGCCTGTTGGTTGAGGGGCGGGCCTGCGGGGTGGCAGGTGGAGTTTTTCTTGGAAAAAGAACTCGCTTCGCTCAGACACCTTTTTCCGGCGAAAAATCCACCGACCACCCCGCGCCGACGGGCATTAGGGGTATACCAGTGATGCACGTCGGTAGGGGGTATGGGGTATTTTTTCTGACAGGAAAAAGGTGTCTGAGCGAAGCGAGTTCTTTTTCC
>PBED01000034.1:0-32263 GCA_002718255.1 Marinobacter sp.
AAAATCTCGTCAGCACATCTCCATTCCTGCGCAAGCTACAATCGAAAGCCTTATTAAACAAAGAGGCGATGGCCGTCGCTGAAAGTATCCAAACTCACACCTTCGAGTTCGGCGAGCTCAACAGGAAAATCTCCAACGGGAAGCCTACATTCTTTTTTACCGACCTCGCCTCCAAACTGGTGGAGAGCAAAGTTAATGACAATCTAAAACGGGGTTACAACGTCCGTCCCAACGATCGGAATATAACTGTCTCCCAGATCAAAACCTTGCTTTCTGAAAGCTGCCCATTCCACGTTTTAAAACTTGATGTTAAGGACTTTTTTGAGAGTATCAATAGGGATAAATTGATCAAGAGCATATGTTCAGAAATGACTGTCTCTAGCGAAACACAATGGTTGCTGAAAAAAATCGATCGGTCACTTTCAGATCAGGGGATCCAGGGCTTACCACGCGGTCTGAGCATCAGTTCTACTTTGTCAGAACTTGCTTTAGCAAAGTTTGATGACGCTGTGAGGTCTATGCACGGAGTTTATTATTACAGCCGGTACGTTGACGATATACTGATATTTTGTTTTGAAAACAGTAAAATAATATTATCAGAATCTAAGATCGTTTTGAAAAACCTTGACAATTTATCCCTCAATACTAAAAAGACTGAGATATTCTCAGTTGAATGTATTTGTGAATCAGGGTGTAATTGTGGGAAGGTTCCATGCAGGTGTAGGTCAAAATGTAAATGCAAAGAGTCCGACGGCCGAGAAATATCTTTACAGTATCTTGGTTACAAATTTATATTCAAGGATACGCCGAACGGTAAGACTACTAAAAATGTAGAAATAGATATTGCCGATAAAAAAATAAAGAAAATGAAAACAAAAATAGCGAAAGTACTTGAAGCGTACAAAAAGAACGGTGATTTTGAGATTGCTAAAAAACGACTGAAATTTGCGACCGGAAATTACCCGCTTTACAAAGGGCGCTCAAAAGGTGGCTTAAAAGGTGGTATATATTATAATTACCCAATGCTTACTAGGAATGAAGGCCTAGAAAGCCTAGACAGATTCAAAAGAAATATATCTAGATCTATGAAAAGTCCTCTAGGGCGCGCTTTAATCCTTACGCTCTCAAAAGAAGAGGTGGATTGGATATCAAACATTAGCCACGTTTATGGATATAAAAATCGAGTCTTTCACGAATTTAGTCGAGAAGAACTTCACGAAATCAAGAGATGCTTTGGCCCATGAAAAATAAATCAATAAAAATCGAGAAAAAAGATTTTCATAGAGTTCTTTTGACTGACTTGCTCCCTTATGAGACGCCAATAATTTTTTCTAATAATCACTTCTACAACCGTATCAAAAAAGACAGACTATCTCATTCGTTTATCATTGAACTTTTCAGAGCTACACCTGATCCGTCAATACCTTACACGTATACTGCCAGTCGCGGAGATCTTGGACAAAGAGAACTTTCAGTAATTCATCCAAGACAGCAGCTTGACCTAGTTGAATTTTACAATGACTATTATTCAATGATTTTGGATCGCTGCTCGCTTTCGAGCTTTTCTTTAAGATCACCAACGAAGGTCGCAAGCAGATTTTATGAAAGACCTCTCCTAAAAGATCTCGATGAGCTAATCTCTGATGAAGTTGATTTTCAGGAGAATGGAAGGTCACCTCAATCGAAATATGCAACTAGTTTTTTTACCTACCGAAAATACAATCGGCTTTTTCAGTTTTTCGATTCTAACGAATTTCTAGAAATAGAAAAGAAATATTCCCGCTATTTATCGCTGGACGTATCAAAGTGTTTTTATAATATTTATACGCATTCAGTAGCCTGGGCGGTTAAGGAGAAGAATTTCTCGAAAAATCATCGAATGACGTCTTCTTTTGAAAATAGATTTGATGAGTTGATGAGAAATTGCAACTTTGGCGAAACAAATGGAATATTGGTTGGGCCGGAGATTTCGAGGATATTCTCGGAAATCATTTTCCAAAGAATTGACGCGAATGTTAAAGGAAGACTCACAGAAAACTATAACTTGCACTCTGAAGAAGATTTCGTAGTTAGACGATATATAGACGATATATATATTTTCTCTAATAACCAATCAGCGGAAGATACAGTAAAAGATCAGTACGAAGTCGAGTTGTCAAAGTACAAGCTGTATTTAAACCAGGCAAAACACGTTAATCTTCAGCGCCCGTTTTATACAAATATTTCGTCTGCAAAAGATTCTTTATTCGTGAAGTCCGATGCTTTTTTCGATGCTGTGCTTGTCAAGTTAGAACCTAACGGTAATATTGTCAGAAAAAACGCTAAGAAGGATAAGCCCTAAGAGCTGGAGTGCATTCAACACCTTATCTTGCGCAACCTGAACTCGACGCTGGCTTGCAACCAGTAACTCTGTCAGAGCTTCGGCCCGGGCCAGCAGTCGCTCGTTATTTGCCTCAAAATACTCACTTTGATCAGAAAGCGCCCCCTCAGCCTTCGGCTTCAGGACAAGCTCAGCGGCCGCCCGGTACTCAACCCAGTCAACCTGCAGCTGTGCGACATAGGAGTTGATTTGCTGTCGGTCATTCTTGAACAACAATGTGAAAGGATCATTCGCTACTATCTGAAGACTTGATTCATAGCTATCGATGCTCAGTTTTATAGCATCAAGACATAAAGCAATTTCGGCACCTTCCCGGGGGGCGTAACTACCACAGACTATCGATAGCAAAGCGATACGCTGACTGTGGATTCGCAATTTACCGGCTTCATTTACCAACCCGCTAAAAGAAGCGGCCTGCGTTCTGCCCAAATGGCCAACACCCGCATGCGCGCTCCAGAGAATCAGGAAAGCAAGCGTCACCAACGCCAACTTACGGCCCAACGTTAGTCGAAGACTGCCATGCTTCCGTTGTTTGGGAGGTGAGGAAATGAGTTCTTGTCGACCTATCAGCTGATCACAATCCATTATTAGTCACGATACTTGGGCCATTTTGTAATTGTTTGTAAATAACTGACAAACATATATATATAAGTTGGCAGCACTTATCTTGACACGAATCAATTTATTGCTGGCATTTAGTCCGGCGCGACTCTTACAACCGATTCGACCTCTTGCATGGTAGGCGATACCCGCATCAAGGGCTACGGCACTGGAACTATAATCAAGTATTTGCAAGTGCTCATCCATATATTGCAAATCGCTCTCCATTAAACAGGCTCTATGGCATCTAACATCTCACCCTTAAGGATTGGGTTCATTCTGATGTAATCGCCCAGGATCTTACCGAGCGAATCAAGTATTACGCCCGCACCATTACTTAGTGAACATATTAAATCATCGGTTTTACTCAAAAGTATTCACCACATTCGCCCATATAGTGGCCGAAAATTTTTCTGTATATGGGATGTGATTGAGCAAGACATAACCGGGCATTCGAGAAAATTATGCCTTTAGCGATCCAGAATACTCAGGCAGAATTGGTGCCCTTTTGCGAGAGTTCATGAAGCTTACAGGTAAGGTATAAACATCTCGATCTAGTGGCTGAGCACCCCTGGAAAACCATCGGGGCGTTCAGCCAGGGCAATCATAAAAAGCGAAGGCCTGCTTTTGACACCTTTCCGAAGGCCAAGACAACACCTTTAATCTTTAGCCCTCGCATCACCACTCGCAGAAGCTTCGCCTAACGTCTTCCCGCTGTTCGCCCCCTTAAGCCAACAGACAAACGTCGTTCTTGCGTTCCCTTTTGACTCGGTACATGGCTTCATCCGCTCCCCGGATCAGGTCACTGCCTTTCTGCTCTCCACCCCGACCGGTACAGATACCCACACTGGCACCAATCCGTACCGACTCTCCCGAAGGCAGAGTCACCGGTTGTGTGATGGCTTCGCGTAACCGCTGGCCAATTTCCAACACGCTGGCTTTTGAGATGACGTTTTCGGTGACCACCACAAATTCATCGCCTCCCATCCGGGCCACACAGTCACTGTCCCGAGCCTCCTGCTGCAGGCGACGGGCGATTGTCTGAAGCAATACATCACCCGCTTCATGGCCGTACTGGTCGTTCACCGGTTTAAAACCGTCCAGATCGATCAGGATTACCGCCAGAAGCTCATTCCGCCGCTGCGCCCGTTGCGTGAATTTTTCGAGATGAATCATCAAGCCATAGCGGTTGTAGAGCCCGGTGAGGGGGTCTTTCACTACCCGGCGCTCCAGTTCGGCCTTGGCGACCTCCAACTCTGAAGTACGCTGAACAACCCGGCGTTCCAGTTCACGCTCCTGTCGCTGTAGCGACAGCACCAACTGACGCTGAGCCTCTTCCTTTTGACGTTTGAGTTCGTTAAATCGAGCCGCCAGACCGAAGGACAGCAGGATCATCTCAATTGCGGAACCAATCTGCAGGCCATAAACGGTGAAGAAATTGGAGGGTATCCAGCCCAGGTTTCGGACCGACAGCAACGCGGTGCCTACCAACAGGAGCAACCAGGCTAACAGGTATATCCGGGCCGCAGGAACACGAAGGCGCACACCAACAACCCCGCTGGTTATCAGAAACGCCGTGGTCAACACGCCCATCGCTGACATGATCTTGAGGGCATCCTGCACTGGCACCAGTAGTGTCACCAGAGTCGCGCACCACCAGCATATCGCCATGACCAATAACGCCCGATCCCAGCGCGGCGCAATCCGGCGCATATTCAGAAAGCTGCGAGCAAACATCACCGACAGGGTAGCCGCCAGAGTGTACCCGGTTGGCAGAATACGGTTGCCCCACTCTCCAACCAGCCCTGGCCAAAGCAGCAAAGGACCCAGGCCGTTCATGCTGGAGGCGGCAATACCGAAGCTGAACACAAACAGCGAATACAGCAGGAAAGAGCGTTGGCGGGTGCCAAGAAACAGCAAGAAATTATAGGCCCCTAGCGCCACCAGCATCCCGAAGTACAGAGCCAGCCAGACATATTCCTGGTCACTGTCTTCGTAGAACTCAAAGGTAGGCGCCAGCCGTGCGTTGAGGGTCATGCTGGCGTGGGTGGTTACCCGCAGGTACAGCGTCGCCCGCTCCCCGGGCTCAAACGAAAGCGGAAAGACCGGTTTGCGATGGGCCACCACGCGGTCCGCTGGCGCCAGGGTACGCCCTGACCGCATCCGCTCAACCGTGCCATTGGTATTCACCCGATAGAGGCTAATGTCATCCAGATAGGCGTAGGTAAACTCAAGCATTCGGTCCAACCGCTGGCTTGAGTGGGATTCCACTTCAATCCGCATCCAGAACACATCGGGAGTGTAGCCTTGGTGGAGATCGCTTGGCACTGCTGGCCCGAAGGGTTCGATTCCACTGCGCACTTGCTCGAACGTCAGCTCACCGTCGGGGTCCCGCAGTAGCGAAACAAAACCATCCAGCGGCTGAGCACCGCGCTCGTCCAGCACCAGCAAACGTTCTGCGCTCCAACCTGATGCTGCCGCCAGCAAAAGTCCTACAAAGGCAAAACACCGACTTGCCAAACGACAACCACCCGACAGCAAATGCACACCCCCGTTTATTGAACTGCCGGATCAAACGATCAAGGCTCAGGAATTATAGCGGCTATGAGGTTACACAGACAGGCTAATCATCCGCCTCGCCAGATTGAGATTGCGCCATTGTGGTGGACAACTGATCCCGGCCGAACGCGAAAGTGACTCAACCCACAGCATTTTGCTTATACTACCACCTGGTTGTTTGTAACAACCCCTGCCAGCTCAGATGAGCTGCCATGAAACCACGCGAGGGTTACTCATGATTTTCGGAATCGCCTGGTTCGCAATGATGTGGCTTGGTCTGATGATGGTCGCGCTGGTGGCTGCTGTGGTGTTTTTACGGCGCCGCAAGCGCAGTGCGCGGGATGAACGCGAAACAACCACCCGCCCTGAACAAAGCGAAGCCCGCCAGCAGGTACTTGAAACGGTCAGGGGGATGCATGCTTCGGCTGAGGGTCTTCATGGCCGGGCTCGCGTAAAGGCACTGCGACGCTACATGGATAGCATGAGCGACGGTCTGGAACTCGTCTCGGACATACGTCCCTCTGCAACCGATGAGCCCAAGGGGGAATGGGTGATTGCACCCGGTGCAAAACCCAACCGCAGGATTCTCTACATTCACGGTGGGTCCTGGATCGCCGGCAGCCCCAAAAGCCATCGCGCCATCACTGATCGTTTGTCGAGGCTGGCCAACGCCTGCGTATTCGCCATCGATTACCGGCTGATGCCGGAAAACCGCTACCTGGACGGCATTGTCGACTGCCAGCAAGCTTACCGCTGGCTACTCGGTAACGGCCCGGACGGGAAGGCTGCGGCTGATTTCATTGTGGTCGCCGGGGACTCCGCTGGCGGCAGTCATACTCTAGGGCTGAATGCCTGGATACGAGACCAGGGTCTGCAACCACCGAATGCTGTTGTTGCTCTATCGCCGTCTACCGAGCTCATGCTCACGTCATTGGGAAAACGAGCCAACCTGAAAACCGATGCCATGCTCGGGCCAACCATTGAGAAACTGGCGCGGGTACCCCTTCCGCTACTGTGGTGGGGCACGGTTTTGGGCTTTCGGGTGCTGCCCACCAGCCCGATAGCCTCTCCACTACGAGGCGCCCTTCACGGCCTCTCGCCAACACTCATTCACGTCAGTGAATCGGAATTACTGCTGGAAAACGCCCAACGATACGCAGCGAAAGCGCAGGCGGCTGGCTCCCAGGTGGAAATAGAAACCTGGCCCGACATGGTTCATGTATGGCATCTGTTCACGCCTCTTTTGCCAGAGGCAGAGGAAGCATTCGAGCATATTGGTGAATTTCTGACTCGGGTAGAAGCCAGCTCAGCGAAATAGAATCGTGGCGTCTCAATAGGCCATCTGCGGCCATACGCCTTCGCTCCGTTTCGCATCACATTTCTTCATGAACCTGGCCATAGGCCAGCATTGCGAACAAACCCGTTCCGCCGAGAATGTTGCCGAGGAGTACAGGGAAAATATGGTAGTTCAAGGCGGTAAAGATATTCATTTCCCCACTCAGCACCAGAGTGAAAATTTCATTTGACCCAGCAATGACATGGGTAAAATCACCCGCGGCGATCAACCAGGTGAACATGACGATAACCAACACTTCGGATCTCTTCGCCGAAGGCAGCATCCAAACCATTGCCGCTATGAAAAAACCGGATGGTATACCGCGTAAAAATGTCTCGACCGGAGTCAGTTCCGCCAAATGGCGCGATATTTCCATGATCGCCGCGAGGCTTTCGGCGGGAAGGATACCCCCATGGACGCTGATGGCGGCAGTAAGAAACGTGCCACACAAATTGGCAGCGAGCACAATCCCCCAAAGGCGGGCGGCGCAAAAGAAGCGGTTGCGTGTCGGGTCAGCGAGAACTGGCAGCACAACTGTGATCGTGTTTTCAGTGAACAGTTGAAGCCTGCACAGGATAACCAGAACAAATCCGAACGAGTAACCAAGGCTTTCAATCAACGTCAGGTAAGGGTGATCCGAGCCAAGGTTGGAGCGGATAATTCCTTCGACAAGGACTGAGGTCGAAATTCCGACCCCTGCTGCCACACCCGACCACCAAAGTGAAATTTTCGGCCGACGAAGCTCATCTTCGCCCTCGCGCAGAATAATAGAGTAAACGGTCAGGGGCGAAAGATTGCCATGCTCGGATACGGTATTGCGCTCTTTCTGAGTCAGTGACTTTTCGCTCTGCGTTGGCGTCTGCTCGCGGGATTCGCGATCCTGCGCTTTGGCACGAGTCTCTTGCTCTTCCGCGACTTCCTCGGCCTTCTTTTTGGAGGAGGTGTTCCGATCGACTTCTCCGTCTCTCATTTAACTGTCCTTTAGCGATCCAGTAGGTGCCATTGTGCTTTTCAGCTCAGCAGGCGCTCTTTGGCTTCATTCATTCGGGCGGCAAATGAGGCTGGTGGCCGGGAAGACCGACGTCTTCGCTGCCGGATGCAACCGTTTACACAGCCTGGAAGCCGATACCGTCAGGAAAAACTACCTGCTCGCCCTTAAGCAAGAGTTGCGGCTGACTATTGTGTTGTTAACTTCACTCTGGCCGCAACGTCCTGCAACCGCGGCAGATAAACGGTCATCAGAGTGTCCATGTCCACCCTAGCCGCATTGGTGCTGATGTTAAGCGCACCCAGTAATACGTTACTGCTGGTGTATACCGGCACCGCAACTGAGCGCAGGCCGGAATCCAACTCCTGATCCACAATCGCGAAACCCTGCAACCGGGCTTTTAAAACCTCCTCCTTTAAAGGCCCTTTGGTTTTGATCGCATTGGGCGCGGAGGGCTTCAGTTCGACGCTGTCCAGAAAGCTATCCAACTCCTTATCCGGCAGTTGGCCGAGCAATACCCGACCCATGGATGTATAGACAGCCGGCAACCGCGTGCCCACCGACAGCGTAATGGCCATCAGCCTGTGGCGTGCCGATGACCGCACCACGTAAACCACATCCTTGCCATCAAGCACCCCCAGTGACGAGGACTCTCCCAGTTCGGCGGTGATCTCACCAAGGTACTGTTCGATCACAGCACGATACTGATTTGAGGCCTGGTAGGCATAACCCAACTGCAATACCTTGGGCGTCAGCTCGAACTGGCGTCCAACCCGCTTCACAAACCCCAAAGCATGCAGCGTTAAAACAAAACGTCTGGCCTTGGCACGATCCATATTTGCACGCACCGCCACCTCGCTCAACGTCATGCGCGGATACTCAACACCAAAGACTTGCAGCACTTCCAGCCCCGCGGCCAGCGCACCTACGAAGTCCCGGTCTCCGGGTTTCAGGCTTTGTTCATCCATTCTGCACCCTGTATTTACTTTCATCTGAGCCTATACCGTACCATTTTGTTCGCAATACGAACATCAGATCACTGTTTGATTCCAAGGTTACATTTGCCCTTGACGGTCTAAATCAAATCAAGCGATCATGTTCGCATATAAAACTTATGTTCATATAACGAACATTAAAAAGAAAATTGGAGATCTGCATGGCTGAATTTCTCTCTCTCCGTGAAGCGGTGAGTAGATACATCAACGATGGCGACACCGTGGCGATGGAGGGGTTCACGCATTTGATTCCATTTGCCGCCGGACATGAAGTTATCCGTCAGAAAAAGCGCGACTTGACGTTGATACGGATGACCCCAGACCTGGTGTATGACCAGATGATAGGCGCCGGCTGCGCCAAAAAACTGATCTTCTCCTGGGGCGGGAACCCGGGGGTTGGCTCCCTTCACCGGCTGCGCGATGCGCTTGAAAACGGCTGGCCAAATAGCATCGAAATCCTCGAACACAGCCACGCTGCCATGGCCTGTGCTTACGATGCCGGCGCAGCAGGCCTGCCCTTGGCCGTTCTGCGTGGCTACATAGGCAGCGATCTGCCCAAAGTAAATGATCAGATCAAGTTCATCGACTGCCCGTTTACCGGCGAGCGGCTGGCAGCGGTGCGCTCGGTTCGGCCCGATGTGGCGGTGATTCATGCCCAGCGCGCCGATCGCAACGGCAACGTACTGATCGAAGGCATTGTCGGTATTCAAAAGGAAGTGGTGTTGGCCGCCAAGCGCAGCATCGTCACCGTTGAGGAAATCGTCGATAACCTTGATGCCGGCGTGAACGCCTGCGTTCTTCCTTCCTGGGCCGTCACTGCCATTGCCGAGGCACCGAAAGGTGCCAGCCCGTCCTATGCCCTGGGTTACTACGATCGTGACAATGCCTTTTACAAAGAGTGGGACGGCATCGCCCGTGATCGGGAAGCCTTCCAGGCCTGGTTGGAAGCCAACGTGTTTGAGAAAGGAGCTGCGTAATGAGCCTTGAATTTACGTCTTCAGAAATGATGAGCGTCACCGCTGCCCGCGCGCTGACCAGCGAGATGACGTGCTTCGTCGGTATCGGCCTGCCCAGTGAGGCCGCCAATCTGGCTCGCCTGACACACGCCCCGGACATCACCCTGATTTACGAATCCGGCACCCTGCAAACCAGGCCCGATGTTCTGCCACTATCCATCGGCGATGGCGAGCTGTGCGAATCAGCCCTGACCACGGTGTCGGTGCCGGAGATGTTCCGCTATTGGTTGCAAGGCGGTCATGTCAGCGTCGGTTTTCTGGGAACCGCCCAGATTGATCGCTACGCCAACCTGAACACCACGTTGATTGGAGACTATCGGGCACCCAAAGTTCGCCTGCCCGGAGGCGGCGGCGCACCGGAAATAGCCACCAACGCAAAAGAAGTGTTTGTCACGCTGAAACACTCCAAGCGCACCTTTGTGAAAGACGTCGACTTCCTTACCACAGTCGGCTTTGGGCGTGACGGTAAGGCTCGGGACAACGTACCCAACATTGGTCGCGGCCCGACAATCGTCATCACAGACCTGTGCATTCTCAAACCAGATCCGGAAACCAAGGAACTGGTCGTGCACCTGCTGCACCCTAACGTAACCCGCGAAGATGTGATCAACGCCACGGGCTGGGAAATCCGCTTCGCCGACGAACTCGGAACCACCCCTGCCCCCACCGCCGAAGAGCTGGAAATCCTGCGCAGCCTGAAAGCACGCACCGATGCCCACCATGCAGGCCAACAGTGAGGTTTATTATGACTGATGTATTTTTATGCCATCCCCGCCGCTCGGCCATCGGCCGCTTTGGCGGCACTCTGGCCAGTGTTCGCCCGGACGATCTGGCCGCTCAAATCTTCAAAGCGCTACTGGCAGAGGCTCCCGAACTGGACCCGGCAGCCATCGATGAAGTGATTATGGGATGCGCCAACCAGGCAGGTGAAGACAACCGCAATGTGGCCCGCATGTCGGCGCTGCTCGCCGGGCTACCCACCTCAGTACCGGGCACCACCATCAACCGGTTGTGCGGCTCCGGCATGGACGCAGTAGGCACTGCATTCCGCGCCATTCGCGCCGGCGAAATGAATCTGGTACTGGCAGGCGGCGTCGAATCCATGTCACGGGCGCCCTATGTAATGGGCAAAGCCGATAGCGGTTTCTCCCGCAGCCAGAAAATTGAGGACACTACCATCGGCTGGCGCTTTGTGAACCCGCTGATGAAGAAAGAATTCGGCGTGGATTCGATGCCGGAAACAGCCGAGAACGTTGCCGAACAATTCAACGTATCTCGCGAAGATCAGGATTTGTTCGCACTGAGCTCGCAGCAAAAAACCGCCAAAGCCCAGAGCGAAGGCGTCTTTGCCGAGGAAATCGTGCCGGTCCTGATACCTCGCCGTAAACAGGAACCGCTGGTATTCGACACTGACGAACACCCCCGCAGTACAACCCTCGACAAGCTTGCAACATTACCTACCCCGTTCCGCGAAGGCGGTAGCGTTACCGCTGGTAATGCGTCTGGTGTGAATGACGGTGCCGCCGCCATGTTGGTCGCCAGCGCCGACGCGGTGAAGCAACACAAACTCAAGCCTATGGCCAAAGTGCTGGGCATGGCCACCGCTGGCGTTGAACCACGCATCATGGGGATAGGTCCGGTGCCCGCCACCCGCAAATTGCTGGAGAAGCACGGTATCAGCATTAATGATATTGATGTGATCGAGCTGAACGAAGCCTTCGCTGCACAAGGGCTGGCTGTCCTGCGGGAACTCGGCGTCGCCGACGACGATCCACGGGTAAACCCGAACGGCGGTGCCATCGCTCTCGGTCACCCACTGGGCATGTCCGGGACACGCCTGATGATGACCGCCGCCTACCAGTTGCAGCGTACCGGTGGACGCTATGCTCTGTGCACCATGTGTATTGGGGTCGGCCAGGGTATCGCGACACTTATCGAACGGGTATAAGTCATAACGCAACGAGCCCCGGAATACCGGGGCTCGTCAGCAATCCGCAGGGTGCGCCCGCACCCTTCCACTGTCAGATCACATCAAAGTACCTACGCCAACGCATCTTCCTTCCGTGCCACCCAGTAGCGACGAATCGCAAAAATCAGGGAAGCAACGGTAAGCATCACGAACACCCAGGTAATCGGTCCCCGGAAGAAAATCGACAAATCGCCTTTACTGATGAGCATGGTACGCCGCAGGTTGTCTTCGAACATCGGCCCGAGGATAAAGCCGATCAGGAACGGTGCCGCTGCGATCCCTGTCCGGTTAAAGACAAAACCGACAACGCCAAAGGCCAGCATCAGGGCAATATCAAAGGTGCTGTTATTAACGGCATAGGCCCCGTAGATACAGAACATCAATACGATGGGTAACAGAATGGTTTTGGGAATGTCGGCAATGAGAGAAAAGTAGCGAATAGCCGCGTTGCCAACAAATACCAGTACGAAAGAGCTGACCATAATGCCGCAGAACAGCGCATAAACCAGGGTCAGGTTTTCCTGGAACAGAACCGGGCCGGGTGTGAGGCCATGGATCATGAAAGCGCCCAGAATGATGGCTGTGATGACATCACCCGGAATACCCAGTGAGAGCAACGGAATCAGTGTCGCGCCGGCGACGCCGTTATTACCAGACTCAGCTGCGGCAACACCTTCAATCTCACCCTTACCGAAGTTCGCTTTGCGGGGTGAGGTCCGCTTGGCTTCGCTATAAGAGATGAACGCCGCCGAGGTGGCGCCAGTACCGGGGATCGCACCAATAATAACGCCGATAAGGCTACCGCGGACGATGGTTTTCAACAGACCCTTGAATTCTTTCCACGTCAGCGATGCGCCGCTGACCGCAGTACGGATGTGCGGGGCTACCTTGGATGTATAGAACTCAATTACCTCGGGAATCGCAAACAGGCCGATTAGCAGAGGAATGAAGGAAACCCGATCCATCAGGTTATAGTTATCAAAGGTCAGCCGCTGGGTGCCGTATACCGCGTCAAGGCCGATGGTGGAAACGATGATGCCGAGACCCGCCGCAATCAACCCTTTGACCACCGAGCTACCGGAAACGGAGACAATGATGGTCAGCGAGAAACAGATAAGCCAGAAATACTCGGGAGGACCGAAATTCAGTGCAATTTTTGCCAGGTAGGATGCAAAAAAGATCAAGGCAATATTGGAAATCATATCCGCCACAACCGATGAGTACAGCGCCGTTTTCAAGGCCTTCTTGGCCTTGCCCTGCTGCGCCATAGGATAACCATCCAACAGCGTACAGGCAGAGGCTGGTGAGCCCGGGGTACGGATCAGAATGGCGGTGATCGAACCACCATACATCCCACCTTTATAGATACCAACCAGCAGCAGAATGGCGGTGACCGGCTCCATGGAAAAGGTAAACGGCAGCGCCAGTGCCACCGCCATAGTGGCCGTCAGACCAGGAATAGCACCAACAACAACACCGACCAGAACACCCGCCGCAATGGCAAGAAAATTATCAACACTCAAAAAGAGCGTCAGAACTTCAGAAAAATTTTCCATTTTGAGCAACCCAAATACGTAATACCTGATAACAGACAGACGTCGTTATCTGCGTGCGTGCCTGACAGTCAGGAACGCGGTTCAGATCAGGGAGAGCGACTCCCAAAGCGTTCCGGGAGGGAGTGGAACATTGAGCACATAAATAAACAGCAAGGTCACGATGGCGGGAAAGATGATCGCCAGGGCATACACCCAGATATTGCGCAAGTCGCTTGCCAGGAACAGCAGAACACTGGCAAGAAAACCGCTGCCAATGGCGCCAAGTTCCTCAAAAAACAGTACGTAGACAACCCCGGCTGCGACCATTAACACCTGCCGCATGATGGGAACACCTCGACGGAATTCATCCGCTTCACTTCGCTTTGGTGGCGTGACAAGGCCATCGACCATAAGAATCAACGAAAGCACCAACACCAACCAACCCGCAAGCTGGGGCAAAAACCGCGGTGACAGCAACGGGTGCTGCATCTGCCCAGGTATCTCGATGTGCGAGGGGATAACGTAGAACAAAAAGCCCAATGCCAGAATAGAAAAGGCGCATCCCAAAACCGAGTTAGGGTTGCACCTGCCATAATGGGACTCGCTGGCCGCGACAAATTGCAGTTCAGACTTTTCCATGATCAGGCCCTGTATACCGATCTCTCTCAAAGAAAAAGGCGGGCTCACCTTTCAGTAAGCACCGCCCCGAAAGCAGCCTGTATTAACGCTTCAGGTTTGCTTTTTCTGCAACGTCTGACCACTTCTGCAGCTCGTTCTGAACAAACTGACGGAAGTCATCACCCACAACCGTTCCAGCTTCCGCACCGAACTGCGGCAGGAACTTTTTAAAGTCTTCGCCGGCCATAACCCTATCCAGGGCCGCCTGAAGCTTAGCCATCCCTTCTTCCGGGAAGGACTTGTGTGCGATCAAACCAAACCAGGCCGAGGTTTCATAGCTTTCAAGACCGTAGCCTTTGCCTGCCTGCTGCATGGAAGGTACGTCCGGAAGGAACTCGGACGCTGTCGGTGTGGTTACTGCCAGAGCTTTGAGCTTGCCTGATTGAATATGGGGGTAGACCGTTGGCATATTCTCGAACGCCACATCCACATCGCCGGAAAGCAGGGCTGGAAGCGCTTCACCTGAACCACGGAAGGGCACGTGTACCAGATTCGTCTGGGTCAGGTTTTTGAACAGCTCACCTGACATGTGAATCGAACTGCCGATACCCGGCGAACTGAAGGACAGTTGCTGCTCACGGGCCGCCTCTACAAATTCAGCGACGGTGTTGTAAGGGCTATCGCTCGGAACCACCATAACGTTGGGAATATTGATCACGTTGCGTACGAAGGCAAAGTCCGCCACCGGATCGTAACGCAGATTCGGATAAAGGGAAGCCCCAATGGTGTGCCCGGGAGAGGCCATCAGCAACATATGGTCTGATCCGCGCCCACCGCGTGCCAACTGGCCAGTTGCCACTGTAGAGCCGGCACCGGGGCGGTTTTCGACAACAACGGTGGTCAGCTCTTTTTGCAACAGGTCAGCAACCTTCCGGGACAACAGATCTGTTGTGCCACCTGCGGAATAGGGAACCACCAGGCGAATATTATCCTCCGGCCATTCATCAGCCTGCACCAACCCGCCAAAGGACAGCGACACTGCGGCCAGAGTGCATAACATCTTACCTTTCAAACGGCTCTTCATTAATTTCATCATTTTTGTGGTTATCCTAATCAGCAAAGATACTTGTTCGCTTATCGAACTTATGTTCGCATATTTCGCGGGTACGTAATCTCACATATTCACAAACAAGGTGCAAGAGTTTTTCCCTTCCCCCAACCAGCCCTTTCAGAGGCAACCGAACCACCACCCACAAGAGATTTACAGCGAATAATCGCTAACTCCATGCCATCCATAAGATTTTCAGATCAACGCGTAAAGGGAGCCGGTTCCAAACACGAACCAGGCAAGGTGAGGAAGAGATAGGTAGATGGCCCCAGTCTCACAGGGGCCACCGCATCAGTTGTATCAGAATCCGCTATCAGGGCAGGATGTCGGTAAGTTTTTGTGCAGCGTCCTGCATGATTGGCACGTATTCCTGTGCAATACGCTCCATCGACACAGAGCTGACATGGCTGCTGGAGTTCAACGCAAACCGGGCAGTTCCGCGACGATCCAATACCGGTACAGCCAAAGCCCTCATACCCAGTTCCAGCTCCTGATCCACAATGGCGTAACCATCGGAGCGAATCTTTTGTAATTCCGCTCGAAGCGCATCAGGCCCTTTAGTATAAGCGGTCAGTTGCTCGAAGTGGGTTTTTTCGATGACATCTTCCAACTCCGGAGCCTGCAACGCCGCCATCAAAACGCGCCCGCCAGAGGTGGCATAAGCAGGCAAGCGGGCGCCGATTTGCAGGTTAAGAGGAATCAGGCCTCGCCGGGGGATTCGGGCGACGTAGACGATATCGACACCATCAAGCACCAGAGCGGAACAGGACTCTCCCAGCTGGTAGGATACTTCTTCCATGATGGGTGTGACGGTTTCCGAAAAGTCCAGCGACGCCAGATACGAATAACCAAGCTCCAGAACCTTGGCGGTCAGACCAAACTTCTTGTCATCCTGGGAGACATAGCCCAACTTTTGCAGCGTTAACAGAAAACGACGTGCAGCCGCCCTCGACAGGTTGTTTTTTTCCGCAACTGCCGACAGCGTCATAGAAGGCGTCTCTGTGTCGAAAGACCTTATGACTTCAAGCCCGCGCGCAAACGTGGACAGGAACTCCTTGTCTGCACCGGTACCATCCGAATCCTGGTGACTCATCCTGATTCATCCCCTCTGCATTAGCCTCTGTAACCGTTCGATAATCGGACGATTGTTCGAATCAGCGGATAATGACAGCGACGAATCGACTATGCAAGCCACCAGCCCTCAGGAAAAACCAGGGACAGGAATCCGTATCCAGCCCCTGATATCGAGGTACACAACTCAGCTTTTGCTGCCCATCCAGTCGTCCAGAGTCTGGTTAGTCTCGACCAGTGCGGTCAGCAACGGCGCCGGTGCCCAGTGAGCCTCACCGGTGCTCTTGTGCAGACTCTCTATACATTCATACACCGCTTTCAGGCCGCGACGACTGGCATAGAACATAGGGCCGCCCCGGTACGAGGGGAAACCATAACCGTGCACATAAACTACGTCGATATCACTCGGACGCTGGGCAATGCCTTCTTCGAGAATGCGGAAGCCTTCATTGATCAACCCCATCAGATGGCGATCAAGAATCTCCGCATCGCTGAACACTCGGCGTTCCACCTCGTGTTGCCTCGCCTTCGCCTCAATGACGGCCAAAACCTCTGGATCCGCTGAGCGGGCGCGGGTCTCAGGGTCGTAACGGTAGTATCCGGCGCCTGTTTTTTGCCCCAGCCGTCCCATTTCAACCAGCGTGTCCGCGATACAGTAGCTGCGCGGGTCGCCCTTCTGTTCATCCGTCAGCGCCTGCCGCGCCTTGTACCCGATATCCAGACCAGCCAGATCACCTACGGCCAGCGGGCCCATGGCCATGCCAAACCCGGTCAGCACGCCATCGATTTGCTCGGGCTCTGCACCCTCAATCATACAAAGCTGAGCTTCACGCGCATATTGCCGCAACATTCGGTTGCCAATGAAGCCATAACAAACCCCTGCCAGCACGGGCACCTTGCCAATGCGCTTACCCAGAGCCATGGCTGTCGCAATAACGTCTTCCGCAGTCTTGTCGGCACGGACGACCTCAAGCAGGCGCATGACGTTCGCCGGGCTGAAGAAGTGTAACCCCACAACGTCCTGAGGGCGCGAGGTCGCAGCCGCAATCTCGTTGACGTCCAGATACGAGGTATTCGACGCCAGAATCGCGCCTTCTTTGCAGACTTCATCAAGACGACCAAACACCTGCCTCTTCACGTCCATGCTTTCAAAAACGGCTTCGATCACCAGATCAACATCGGCCAGTGCTTCGTAATCTGTGGTACCGCTAATCAATGCCTGACGTGCAGATGCCTGCTCTTGCGAAAGCTTGCCTTTGCTGACGGTGGTCGCGTAATTCTTGCCTATTAGCGCCAGACCTGCATCCAGCCCCTTCTGATTGAGCTCCAAAAGGGTCACTGAAATACCTGCGTTGGCAAAGGACATGGCAATTCCGCCGCCCATGGTGCCAGCACCGATAACCGCCACGCGTTCAATCGAACGCGACGCAACGGATTTATCCAGTCCCGGTACCTTCGGCGCCTGACGTTCAGCAAAGAAAATGTGCCGTAACGCCGCCGATTGTTCCGACTGGGAACACTCGACAAAACGGGAGCGTTCGTATGTCAGCCCCTCATCAAATGGCTTCTCCATGGCGGCTTCAATGCAATCTACGATGCGTTGCGGCGCTTCCTGCCCGCGCTTGCGCTTACGAAGCACCTTGCGATAGGCCTCGAACGCGTCACTATCGAAGCTCTCCGCAGGAATGGAGGCATCACTGATACGCCGTGGCTTGGCACCCGTTGTTACCAGCTCACGAGCGTACGCCAGTGCCGCTTCCTCAAGCGGGCCAGCCATCACGCGATCAATCAGCCCCAGCGCAAGTGCTTTCTCCGCGGCAACTTTCTGTCCGCTGGTGATCATATCCAGCGCCGCCTGAACGCCAATTAGCCTAGGCACCCGCTGGGTTCCCCCTGCGCCAGGTAAAAGCCCAAGGGTGACCTCGGGTAGCCCGACTGCAGCCGAGTCAAGCGCACAACGGTAATGGCAGCTCAATGCCAGTTCGAAGCCTCCACCCAAGGCAGTGCCATGAATGGCCGCAATCACTGGCTTGGCCGAGGCTTCAATCGCCGCATTAACCTGGGGCAAGGAAGGCTCTTCGATCGGTTTGCCGAATTCACTGATGTCAGCACCGGCAATAAACGTGCGACCTTCGCACAGGATAACGACGGCTTTGGAGTCGTCTGCCTGGGCTGTGGTTATGGCCTCAAGGACGCCTTTGCGGACGCCATGAGAAAGGGCATTTACCGGTGGGTTATTAATCGTGATAACAGCGAGTTCGTCTACTCGGCGATAAGAAACCAACATAGTGAGGCTCTCCTGTGAGACTGAATAGCAAAAGCCGTGCTTAGCGCAACGGCTTCTGGCGATGGAGATAACTAAAAAGAATTTTGCGGATAAACTAGAGAACACCTCTGGCCCGCAGCGACGCTATATCTTCAGGCGACTTATCAAGCACGCGCTGAAGAATCGTATCTGTATCTTCGCCTAGGAGCGGTGGCGCTTTTCGATAGACTTGCGGGGTTTTGGAAAACTTGATCGGGTTGGCGATACCCGGCACTTTCCCCAGCTGAGGGTGCTCCAGCTCTATTTTCATGTTGCGGGCCAGCACCTGCGGGTCTTCAAACACTTCCGCAAGGTTCTGAATAGGGCCACAGGGAACATGTACGCCGACCAGGCAATCCATCCATTCCCGGCTGGTTCTGGTACGCGTGCATTCGCACAGTTTTCCCACCAGCTCTTCCCGGTGGAGGACTCGCTGCGGGTTGGTCGCAAAGCGCGGATCTTCCGCCAGCTCAGGCTGCCCCAGCGCCTTGCACAGTCGCTGGAACTGACCGTCGTTTCCGACGGCAATGATCACCTTTCCGTCTTTGGTGGGGAACGGCTGATAGGGCGCAAGATTGGGGTGATACTCCCCCGTCCGTCCGGGCACCTTGCCGCTGCAGAAATAGTTCTGGGCCTGATTCGCCATCCAGCTGACCTGAACATCCAGCAACGCCATGTCGAGATGCTGCCCCTCACCAGTGTTCGTGCGGTGATGAACAGCCGACAAAATGGCAATCACAGCATTCATACCGGTGGTCAGGTCGGCTACCGCCATACCCACGCGCATCGGGCCCGCGCCCGGCTGGCCGTCAGCGACACCGGTAATGCTCATCAGACCGGACTGTGCCTGTATCAGATAATCGTAGCCCGCATCCGCCGCCATCGGGCCTGTATGACCAAACCCGGTGACCGAACAGTAGATCAGTCCGGGATTGATCTTGGACAGGTCCGCATAACCCAAACCTTTTTTGTCGAGCCCTCCGGTTTTGAAGTTCTCGACCAGCACGTCGCACTCTGCGGCCAATTCCCGGATCAGTGCCTGCCCTTCCTCGCTGCCAATATCCACTGTCACCGAATGCTTCCCGCGGTTGGCGGAAAGGTAATAGGCTGACTGTGTAGTGGTATTACCTTGAGCGTCTTTGAACCAGGGAGGCCCCCAGTGCCGGGTGTCATCCCCCAACCCCGGACGCTCAATCTTGATCACCTCTGCCCCCAGGTCTGCCAGGATCTGGGTACACCAGGGACCCGCCATTACGCGGGATAGATCAAGCACACGAATACCTGACAATGGGCCTGCCATAGCTGTCTCCTCAATCAAAGCGCGTTTTCGGCGTTACGGATAATCTGTTTGGCGATAACCAGCTGCTGAATCTGAGAGGTGCCTTCGTACAAACGGAACAGCCGTACATCCCGGTAAAAACGCTCGACGCAGTATTCACTGATATAACCGGCTCCACCGTGAACCTGCACGGCGCGATCAGCAACCCGGCCGACCATTTCCGTGCAGTACAGCTTGCAGCTGGCCGCATTCAGCAACACAGACTCACCGGCGTCGTAGGAACATGCGGTTGCCTCAACCATGCACTTACCTGCGTAGTACTCCGTCTGACTATCCGCAAGCATCGCCTGTACCAGCTGGAAATTGCTGATCTCAGTACCAAACTGCTTGCGCTGCGTGGCGTAAGTAACACTTTCATCAATCAGCCGTTTGGCGGTACCCACGCTCAGGGCGCTGATGTGCAAACGCCCCCTGTCCAGCACCTTCATAGCAGTTTTAAAACCCTGACCTTCTTTACCGCCGATTAACGCATCCGCCGGAACACGAACGTTTTCAAAAATAACATCGCAGGTGTGCGCCCCTTTCTGCCCCATCTTTTTATCGGGCTTGCCCAAAGAAATACCCGGCAAGGTGGCGTCCACCAGGAACGCAGACACGCCCCGACCACCCTCTTCGCGAGTGCCCGTTCTGGCCATCACGGTGAACACACCGGCACGAGGAGCGTTGGTGATAAAACGCTTACTGCCGTTAATGATATAGTCATCGCTATCGCGACGGGCACTGGTCATAACCGAGCCTGCATCGGAGCCGGCATCGGCCTCGGTGAGTGCAAACGAACCAATCAACTCGCCGGTGGCCAGTTTGGGCAGGTACTTGGCTTTCTGCTCCGGGGTGCCATCAATCACAATGCCCTGGGAGCCAATACCCACGTTGGTGCCGAACATGGAGCGGAATACCGGCGAGGTGTATCCCATTTCCTGGATGATGGCGACTTCTTCCGACATGGTTAGACCCAGCCCGCCGAACTCTTCTGGAATGGACAAGCCGAACAAGCCCATCTCCTTCATTTCATCAATCACTTCTTCAGGAATACGATCTTCTTCCGCAACCTGCATTTCCAGAGGCACGAGGCGATCTCGCACATAGCGGCGCACGCTATCGATAAATTGGTTCAGAGTTTCTTGATCAAGCGCCATTATGGCCTCCACACTTCTTGCGAGTTGATAAAAGCTGTCCATCAAAGCGACAGCTAGATAGTTAAAATGAATACCTGAAAAGAGCTACTGCAACGATCAGGACGAAACCAGCACTACGGTTGCGCACAGTGAGCTGCTAAGCCCGAGAAAAAGGCATGAATAAGACAGGTTCCAGCCGTAGGAAGCCGTCCGCGCGTCATAGCCGGTAAATCGCTCAAGCAGTATGGCGTTTGCCGAGTAGGGGGTGCCGGCAATGGTGACCCCCCACCCCGTGACCATGGCAATACCGAGCCCGAAAATAGAGGACTCCGGCCAGATAGGGCCTAATACGCCCCCGAAAACCGTTGCGGTTAAAATCGGGTTAATCCCAACCGCCCCACCCGCGTAAAACAACCACGGAATGCAGATGACTGCGACTGCGTACGCCCAGCCCGGCAACACAAAATCACTGCCTAGTGAACTCAGCGCGGTTACCGTCAGTGCGCCACCCAGAAAAGATGCTCCACCCATAATCGCCAGCTCGTTGGAGACATTCGCCATGGATGGCAGATTTACAGTCCCGGCAACCAGGCGACGAATCACAAGATACAAAATGATCACGGTCAGACAGCTCAGGGTCACCGCTTGCGAATACTTCAGACCCGCCCAGGTATTGAGGGCATAGGCTTCCAGCGAGATAAACAGAGCAAGCCCGACAAATCGCATCCACGGCCAGAACGCGCGTAAATCATCTTCACCGCTTACATCAGATACACTTAACGACGGCGAAGCGCCAAGCTCTTTCTCCCGGAACCATACCCCCACCATCAGATAGCTCAGCGCGAACGGCATGCTCCATACCAACAGCGTCCAGCTAGCCAGTCCCGGCAACAACGTCACGGTCAACGCCACCGCTATCGATAATGGGGACCCCATAGGCGAAGCACCAAATCCACGAATCACAGCCCGCGATGCGTTTCGGGTGGCCGCATCATCGCCGCCATCCTGTACTTGCTTACCGATCATGGTGGCGACCAACCCCACCGATCCGAAGTTCAGCGGGATCGCCAATACCCCGGTACCGAGGCTCAAACCCAAATAACGGGCCACCGAACGCCCACCGAACAAGCTTCGGGAAATTGCAGCCAGGTCCTTCGACGTACTGAGCACCGCTGAAAGTAACATTACCGCCAGGATCAGCCCGGTGATTCCGGCCATGCGATGAACCGCGCTGGCAAGGACACCGGGGTTCAACAACAGAGCCATTACAGTGACCACCAGAATCAGCGATGCAATCACCCGAGCGACCGGGCGCAGCTGCCCCCACCCCATAAAAATCACGGTGCAAGCCAGCAACGCTACTGCCGCAGAGCTACCAGGCAAAAACGCCATTGCGCCAAAACACAGGGCAAGATACGCAAGACCTGAACGCAAACGTGACCAAGTCGCTTCCCTTACCACGGCAGCGAAAATCCGCCGTTTTCATTTTGCGCGATCAAATCGGTCCTAATCATAACGGCCGCCCCATTGCTGGCATCTACAATTGATCGCGCAAGATACCACCGCAAAAAAAATACCACTATTATATACTTTGTATATGTTCTATTTAATTATTGGATACCTACGCACTGCTGTGATCAGGCGGTAACAGCAACCAGCAACGCCAAAGGCCGCTTGAGGCGAGAACGTCCTATGTCATTCCAATTAAAGATCGACCTGCGCCAACTCAACACCTTTCTCACCATTGCAGAGGTAGGTAGTTTCAGCCGCGCCTCGGAAAAATTGTTCGTCGCGCAGCCAGCACTCAGCCGGCAAATCCGCTTGATGGAGGAAGCCCTTAACGCCGAAGTGTTTGTGCGGCATGGCCGCGGTGTGGTCCTGACCGTCGCTGGCGAATTGCTTTACGAGAGGGCAATGACCATTTTTCAGGATTTGGAGCGCACCCAGGCTTCCGTGGCCGCCATTTCCGGTGAAGTCACCGGCCAAATTATTCTGGGGATGCTACCCACCGCAGCAGACACGTTTTCCGGCAGTATCATCGGCGAGTTCCGCCGAAAATTCCCCCGCGTCAGGCTCTCCGTCAAGTCCGCCATGAGCGGTACCTTGCAGCAAATGGTGTCACAACACAGGGTGGATCTTGCCGTTACCTACAACCACGGGAAGCACAAGCATGTGCAACACACGCCATTAATCGAAGAGCGCTTTTTCCTGATCGCTCCCCCCAAGGATGGTCTCGCCATGCGCCAAAGCATCTCCCTGGAAGAAGTGCTTGAGCTGCCCCTGGTTATGCCAGAAGAAAAGCACGGCTTGCGGGAACTCATGGAAAAAGAAGCCGTGAAACACCAGAAGAAACTCCAGCTGGCCATTGAAGTCAACGCTTGGCCATTGCTCGCGGACCTTGTAAAGCGTGGGCTGGGCTACACCGTGCTGTCATACGCCTCGGTTTATGAAATGGTGATGCGCAAAGAAGTCGTAGCCATTCCGATTGATACGCCCGCGCTTCATCGATCTCTGGCCATTGCGACACCGCGCGACCTGCCCCCCTCTCTCGCCACCCTGAAGCTCGCCGAAATCATCATGGATCAGGTGACGCTTCAGGTTGCGGATGGCGTCTCGCAGGGGCGGCCGCTGTTTGGAAAAAATGCTTTGGACAGCATTAGCGCCCCGGCTGATTACGGCCTTGCCGAGTCCTGACATCACATTTGCTGCTAACCCAATCAGTCAGCTATAACATTTCGACATAACCGCAATTCAATTTAGGGAGACTCTGAATAAGTCTCAAAATCAGCGATAATACGGTCATCGTCAACCGCACAGGATTCGTTGTCACCATGGATCAGATCACCTTCTCCGAAGCCGAGTACCAGACCAAGAAGCGTAAGACCCGCCGCGAGATCTTTCTGGAACGGATGGACAAGCTGATTCCGTGGAAGCAGTTGGAGAAGAAGGTAGCCCGATACTATCCCAAGGGTCAGACTGGCCGGCCACCGTATCCGCTGCCGACCATGCTGCGAGTCCATTGCATGCAGCTGTTCTATAACCTCAGCGATCCCGCCATGGAAGACGCTTTGTACGAGATCGAGTCCATGCGTCACTTCGCTGGCCTGAAGCTGGATCGCTTGCCGGACGAAACCACTATTCTCAAGTTCCGCCACTTCCTGGAGCGCCATGGCCTTGGCAAGGTGTTGTTCAAAGAAGTGAACAAACACCTGGAGAAGAACGGTCTGATGTTGCGCGAGGGCAGCATTGTGGATGCTTCCATCATTTCTGCCCCGAGTTCCACGAAGAACGAGAGCGGCAAGCGTGATCCCGAGATGCACCAGACCAGAAAAGGCAATCAGTGGTACTTTGGCATGAAGATGCACATCGGCGTCGATGACACGCTCGGCCTGATCCACAGCATCGATACCACGGCAGCCAACGTCCACGATATTTTGCCCGCTGGCAACCTTCTCCACGGCGACGAGCAGCGCGTGTTCGGTGATGCCGGTTATCTTGGAATTCAAAAGCGGGATGAGCATAAAGATCGTAAAAACGTATCCTGGTTCATTGCCAAGCGTCCTGGCTCTCGTAAGAAACTGGACGACCGTAAGTTGAAAGCTGAAAAGCTCAAAGCCAGCGCCCGGGCCAAAGTGGAACACCCATTCCGGTACATCAAACAAGTCTTTGGCTATAGCAAAGTCCGCTATCGTGGCCTTGCTAAAAACAGTAACCGACTGCATTTGCTGGCTGCGTTCAGCAACCTGCTGATAGGTGAAAAATACCTGCTGGCGTAGGGCCAGTGTGCCTGAGTTCCGCCAAAATGGCGGAAAGCGGGCAAAAAACGAACAAAACAGAGGGTGATAATGCCCAAATCGCGTTTGAATGGCTTTTTTTCGAGTTGAAAAGCGATTCAGCGAGAAATCAGGCGTTAATCAGACTCTCCCTAATTTTAGGAGTTTGACTGCGAGTCTGATTGCTGGGTATAAAGATGCAGCAAGCTTAAGTGGCGTTGGTTACTCAAATATTTCTGGGATATTTCTTGGCATCATAAGGAAGCGTATTTTAGGGTTTTCCAAAAGTTTAACATGTAACTTAGTGAGAGATGACGATTATAATGCGATTTCCGCTTTTTACCTCGAACTCATTCGATTAATCTATTTTGTTTTAGCCACTGACACTAAGAGCAGGAACGTCGATCTAGCATTTCAGTCTTTGATACTTCTTTATGAAAATGTCAAATGGTACGACCCTGTTCTTAACCAGGTATTTTCGAGAACAGCTGAAGATGGATTTGTAGGTGTATTTTTGAAATCTAAAGATATCATTAATCTAGGTAAATCTAGCCTCGAATTCGTATCCTCGCTTATTGCAATCGCCTATATTTCTCCTTTTTTCCGAATTCCACAGCAATCTCTCATCGATTTCTGGAAAGCCGCAAAAATTAGTTTGCATGAGAAGTTTTCTGATGATTTTCCATATTTTGAGGCAGTAAGCCTCTTATTTTACATTCAGGACAGGCAAGAATACTCCTCGCTAAGAAACCTTTTATACAGAGATCTTCGCCAATCGATCAAAGGAGGGGGTCTAACTCAGTCTACTTCCACATTCATGGCATTTTTGGATTACTCAGCTTGCCCATATTTCGATGAAACAAAGAAAAAGTCCTTGGTCGAAGAAGCGTGGCTCGCTGTTCATAATCAGCCGCCAAAAGACAAGTCTAAAATTGGCCCCGCTCTAACAGCTCTCGCGGAGCTGCCTTGGTTTGTTGACTGGAGCCGTAAAGATCTTGATATCAGGAAGGCACTGTTTCGGAAGGAATTGCAAAGCGTTTACTAAGCATGAGAGGATCAAGGTCCTCTATCTTGTCCAGCTGGTTCGCCAGCCACACGGGTCCGTCGGGGTTGCTCGGTTCGCCTTGCTTCCTCGACTGGGCGACGAGACGGTTTACGCCGTACACGCTATTGGGCTTGGTAGGGAGATCGGCGGTTATCCAGCATTGGATAACCGCCACCTATAACCGCATGTGGCTTTTCCCTCCTCATTGCGTTCTTTAACCCCACTGCCCATAGCTGACCCCACACCAACCCCATATCTACACAACCTCTCCAACGCTGTTTTACCAACCTAACTTGGATTTGTGAAAATTACTCCATAGTTGTGTAGAAATGCGAATGTCCGCTTTTGTTTAAAAGCCTGAGCCACTCTGGTCACCTGAAAAGGTCCGCTTTGAAAGCAGAGCGGCCAATTTATGGTGACAATTGGCGGCCAAACTATGGTTTCACAATCACGTATCATCAAGATCAACGTAAACTACACGACGCATTCGGCTTCTTCTGCTTTTTGGTGGGCGTGGGCGCTCTCAGTAAGTAGGTCCGCAAGGTAGGACATTCGACTGTGATGTGCGCTGTTTCTTATGACAGCAGACCTCATAACTGATTTTGAGCCGATTATATGAACTTCTTGCTCAGCTCGTGTGATCGCCGTGTAGATCCAAGAGCGGTCCACCAAGGGTGAGTTGTCGAGGGCAATAATCACCTTTGGAACTTGAGACCCCTGCGTTTTGTGGAGTGTCATCGCATAGCCGAGCTGAATGTTGTCTAGCAAGGCTTTGGTCAAAGTCAGAACTTCTGTTTTGTCGTCCATCTTGATTAATCCTAGATGGTCTTCAGCTTCCTGATCTGCCGATAACAGTCTTCCCAAGCTTCCATTCTGCAAGTCATTCTCATAGTCATTAGTCAGGCACATAATTGGGTCCCCAACGCGATATTCTGTGCTCCACAGGTCACCCCAAATCTCAGGCATTAGTTGGCTTCCGTTCGGATTTACGGCTTCTTGGCACGAATTATTTATGAGTTTGGTGAGGGCTTTCGTTGGGGCAACAACTTTGCTGTCACGCGGGGATTGGGCCAACAGTTCAGTGCAAGATTCTATGATGTCTTCGCGGCTCGCCGCTTCATGAAAGTATATTCGTCCGACTGTCAGCTCAAGCGGTAATTCTCCGTTGCGTATTGCTAGTGAGTAATCGGGTATGCCCGTTGTTTCGTCTTGACGCTGAACAATATCAAGCTCAACGACAGGGCAGGCTCCTGAATTGATAATGTCTTGAAGCGGCAGCCCAGCGCCAATAGGCGGCAATTGATGAGGGTCTCCCACCAGAAGCAGTCTGATCGATGCTGTTGTTTTAATAATGATCTGGTAAAGCGTTGGCAGATCGAGCATTGAGGCTTCATCGATGACGATCAGGGTCGGTTTATCGTCAACCTCAACATTGCGAAGAAAACCTGCAATTGTCATCGTTTCAATGCCAATGCTCTCGTGCAGCCGTGTCGCCGCTCGGCCACTAAGAGCCATCGCATAAATGTTGTAGTTCAATGCGCGGTAGCACTCGATTGTAGTTCTGAGAACCGTTGTTTTTCCGGTGCCAGCACCACCGATCACACAGCTCAGTCCATGCGATAGAGACATTTCTACTGCCTCTAACTGCCGCTCGGCGATGGGGAATGGCAAAGCCATCGCTGACTTTGTGATCAGGTCATTTTCTTTATCTGATAGGTCTACTTTGGCTGACCCGATTTTGCGCAAACGCTTAGCGACAACGCGCTCCATGACGTGTAGAGCAGTGTTATGGTATTGGTCTTTCTTTCGATCATAGGTGATGAACTTTGCTTTCTTTCCTGCCTCTAGGGCTCGGGCGATCACAGAATCATTCGAAGTAGAAAGTATGCTTCCGATACGACGCTTGAGGTCAGAGGGTGCTGCGAATGTGTGTCCAAGTCGGCAGTGCTTGATCAAAGCTTGCTCTGTCGCAGCTGCAAAACGTCTGGGGTCATCAGTCGCAATTCCAAACTGGCTCGCGATCTTCTCTGTCTTTTCAAAGGGTAGGCCGAACGTGAGTAGAGAGTATGGGTTGCGCTTTATTTCCTCGACAGCACTTTCACCGTGTGCTTTGAACAGCCTGTGTTGAACTGACAGTGGAATGCCATGATTGCTTAAAAATTGCGCGTGTCGGAGGTTTTTGTACTTTTGAAAGCCATCGATCAAGGCGTCGATTGACTCATTCGTCAGATGCTTTCTGAAGGCTTCTCGATCACCGCTTGTAGCGAGGCGAACGAGATCGTTTCCCAGCGCTTGAACGAGTTTGCGTGCTTTGACGCTGCCGATACCCCGAAAATCCGGGTCATCGGCTAAAAACTGAATCAAGCTTTCATCTGTTGCTGGCATCTTCAATTCACAAACAGTTGGGTTGCGCCAAACTGCTTGTCGAATCTTATATCCGTTGTTTTCGATAATCTCCTCGGTGCATGGGCCATCCAGCTCCCATACTTGCCCAACAGCAGCCTCGACAGGTAACGACTGAGTTGGAACATCGACTTGTACAATAACCTTGGCAGACTTTAGATTGATTGCATCTTTGAGCAGTACACCGCCGAATATTGTGCGTTCGTTATTCGCGAAACGAACTTTGGTGATCCTGGTTAATGCTTTTCTTGTCACCGGTCTTGTCAAAACTCAATCCCCATCTCGGTCAACACTTCGGATAATTCTTCATATCGCTTGAGTTTGGCTTTTAGCTCAAGATTCTGAGCTTCTAGCTCTTGCAGTCGTCTCTTGTCGTAAGAGCGTCGGCTGGCCTCACCGTCATATTTTTTGGGTTTATTCTCTTTCTCTTGCTGAACTCGCTGCTCTGTTTTTTCGGGCAAAATTCCGATTGGCCGAAGGTCATCTTCGAGTTGCGCTAAACGGGCCTTAACAGCTGGATTTTGTCGGAGAACGCTCTTTGCAAAACCAACTGCATTCGCAACTTCCTGGCGATTTAGTTGCCCACGCCGCACGAGATTTTTGAAATCAGCGTTAGTTTGTCTCGCTATCCAACCCTCGAAGAGGTCAATGTTTTCGGCTGCTTTCTTCTGACTCATTCTAGGCCCTTGGTTCTTTTGTCGCGGTATCTGGTGATCGTTGGTCGAGACACTTTGTAGCGCCTCGCTACTGAGGCAATTGATTCTCCGTTGTCTAGCCTCAGGTAAATATCCTTGATTTCTTTCTCGCTAAGAGCAGGAGGGCGACCCATGTGCGTGCCTTTCGCTTTGGCTCGTTCCCGTCCCTCGCTGGTCCGATCAAGGATGAGATCCCGTTCGAGTTGGGCAAACGTACCGCACAGATTGATCATTGCTCTCGCAAGAGGGCTGGTGTTCGAAGTGTCGAGAGTTCCGTCCAACGTTTTGATTGTTGCTCCCTTCGCGTGGATTGATTCGATGGCCTTGAGGATCTTCGCTAACGATCTCCCAAGCCGGTCTAGTCGTGTCACAAGCAAGACATCACCATCTCGTACAAAGTTGATTGCCTCGTTCAACTTGGATTCATGTTCATCGGAGACTCCAGAAAGCTTCGCTTCCCAAATTCTCTCGCAGCCAGCGGCTTCAAGTTTTTCAACCTGGCTGGATAAATCTTGATCAGCTGTTGATACCCGTGCGTACCCGATTTTCATAAAAGTGTCCGTAAGTCTTGACTTTTGTGCATCCTATCATTATGATGAACGGAAGTCACTTAAAATAGTTTTCTGCATGCACGAAACTATACAGGACACTTTGGTTCGTTTTTTGAATTTTGACAACTGGATTTGGCGGGAATTTGAAAAAGAGGTGAGTAGCGTCGAGACTGAGTAGAATCCTGTACCAAAATCAGCGGTTCTTTCATGTGCTCATTTATCTACGGTCCGGAAAGTTCCGGTAAGACGACGCTCACCCTGCAGGTAATTGCCGAAGCACAAAAAGCCGGCAAAACCTGCGCATTCGTGGATGCCGAGCACGCGCTCGATCCGGTTTACGCCGAAAAGCTGGGCGTCAATGTGGACGACCTTCTGGTGTCCCAGCCGGATACCGGTGAGCAGGCCCTGGAAATTGCCGACATGCTGGTTCGTTCCAATGCGGTAGACGTGATCATCGTGGACTCCGTGGCGGCCCTGACCCCGAAAGCGGAAATCGAGGGTGAAATGGGCGACAGCCACGTAGGTCTGCAGGCGCGACTGATGTCCCAGGCGCTTCGCAAGCTGACCGGTAATGTCAAACACGCTAACTGCCTGATGATTTTCATCAACCAGATCCGTATGAAAATCGGGGTTATGTTTGGCTCGCCCGAAACCACCACCGGTGGTAACGCGCTGAAATTCTACTCCTCCGTTCGCCTTGATATCCGCCGCATTGGTGCCGTGAAAGATGGTGACGAAGTGGTCGGTAACGAGACCCGCGTGAAAGTGGTCAAGAACAAAGTATCGCCGCCGTTCAAGCAGGCCGAGTTCCAGATTATGTACGGTAAGGGCATTTACCACATGGCGGAAGTGCTGGATATGGGCGTCAAGGAAGGCTTTGTCGACAAGTCCGGAGCCTGGTACGCCTACAATGGCGACAAGATCGGTCAGGGCAAGGCCAACGCCTGCAAGTTCCTGGAAGAAAACATGGACATTGCCAACGAGATCGAAGCCAAGGTTCGGGACAAGTTGATGCCCAAGCCTGAACCCAAGAAAGACGCAAAAGAAGAGCCCGCAGAAGCCAACGGCGAGCTGCTCTAAGCTTGATGTAGGGAGGACGTATGGATGGCATGAAGAAACTTTTGATTGTTGCCCATGCGCCTTCCCCGAACACCCTCCGCCTACGAGAAGCTGTGGATGAGGGTGCCCGCCATGAAGATATCGAAAACGTTGAAGTAACCGTTCTGGCACCGTTGGATGCCGGTCCCGAAGACGTTCTTGCCTGCGACGCCATTATTCTGGGCACCACTGAGAATCTCGGGTATATGAGTGGTGCTTTAAAAGACTTCTTCGATCGCAGCTACTATCCCTGCCTCGAGAAAACCCAGGGGCTACCTTTTGCCTATTACATTCGCGCCGGCCATGACGGCACGGGCACCAAGCGGGCAATAGAAAGCATTACTACCGGGCTACGCTGGAAGCTGGTCCAGGAGCCTTTGATCTGCCGGGGTGAATACCGGGAAGAGTTTGAAGATCAGTGTCGGGAGCTGGGGATGTATGTTGCGGCCAGCCTTGACGCCGGGCTGGTTTGATTCCGAAGGCCTGGCTCAGCTGGCAAACCGGTTGTAGAAGCCTTCAATCCGCGACAGGGCATTGTCGACAGTTCGTGAATAGCCCTTCTTGTCCAGGCAATAGCTGAACTGGACACTGACGCGATAGCCGGTCTGGAAGGGCTGGCATTCCACCACCCGGGCACAAACCCGCGATTCGCTGATGTACTTGCCGTCAAAATCCATGAACAGACGGGCGCCCGGCTCTACTGGTCGGGGGCATAGCACTGCCATTCCGTACCGGTTGAGGTCCAGGCAGGTAACCGGCGTGGGGTGTTTGCCACGACCAAGGAAGCTACGCTCCCGGAGCTGGACCTTCAGGCAGGAGGCGGGGTAACGATCCTTGATTCTGCGCTCTGCGGAATCATTGGTCATACGCTGGCGTCCGTTGCGTGCATTGTTTTTATGGTTGGGACATAAAGTGTAGTTCCGGAAAGGCTGGCTGAAAAATGAGCGGCGGCGGAATTGTGAACTGCCTAACAAAATCCCGCGCAATGTGCGCGACTCCAGAAATCTTCGTGCTGAACGCGACAGAGCCGACCGCAGAATCTACAATGACCGGCCAATGTGTTAACCGTTACAGGACCAAACCTTGAAGTCACTGCCTCTGCACCAGCTTTACAAAGCCTGTGTTCTGAAAGATCTGCCGTTCAAAACCACCAAGCAACTGGAGCCCCTGGCTGAAATCGTTGGCCAGAACCGTGCCCAGGAGGCTGTGCGTTTTGCTCTGGCAATGCCCCATGGCGGTTACAACGTCTATGCCGTTGGCCGTAATGGCCTGGGTAAGCGCACCATGATGCTGCGTTACCTCGAGCATCATGTGGATACGGATCAGCAGAGCCATGACTGGTGCTACGTGGCCAACTTCGAGGAGCCGCGCATTCCGAAGCTGTTGCAGCTCCCGGCCGGGAAGGGTACCCAGCTCAAACAGGATATGGAAAAGCTGATGAGTCGCCTGGTCAAGGTTATTCCACAGACCTTTGACAGCGACAGCTTTCTTGAGCGCTCGGAACAGTTGAAAAACGAATACGGCAAAAAACAGGAAGACGAGCTCGAGAAGGTGGCGGCACAGGCCAAGCGCAAAAAAGTCAGCCTCACTGTGACAACCCCGGGCGGTTATCGGTTGGTGGCCATGAATGGCGACGAACCCCACACTGCGGAATCTTTCCAGGCTCTGACTGATGAGCAGCGCGACAAGTTCGAAGATGCCATCAACAAGCTTGAGAAAAAGCTCAGGCAGGCGCTCCGCAAACTGGCGGACTGGGAACAGGAA
>PBED01000035.1:0-44231 GCA_002718255.1 Marinobacter sp.
AGCATCTGGAAGTAATAGACGGCCCGGCGATCCCAGCCCTTGATGGCGCCGGATGCCAAAGTGGCTTCCGGGTGCTGGACAATTTTTTCGGGATCAAAGAACTGTTTAACACCCAGTCCGTCGCAGGTAGGGCAGGCACCCGCCGGGTTGTTAAAGGAAAACAGTTTCGGCTCGAGCTCGCTCAGGGCATAGCCGCACTGGGTGCAGGCATAACGGGCGGAGAAGGTCTGTTCTTCTCCCTCACCACTCATGGGCGCCACAAGGGCAATCCCGTCCGCCAGGTCCAGGGCGGTTTCGAAACTCTCGGCAAGTCGCTGCTCCAGGCCTGGCTTGACCTTGAACCGATCGACGACCACATCAATCTGATGTTTGCGTTTTTTGTCCAGGGCCGGCACATCGTCGATGTCATAAACCGTGCCGTCCACGCGCAGGCGGATAAAGCCCTGGCTGCGCATGGTTTCGATAACCTGCAGATGTTCGCCTTTCCGATCCCGGATTACCGGTGCCAGGATCATGAGTTTGCTGTCCTCTGGCATGGCCACCACCTGGTCTACCATCTGGCTGATGGTCTGCGCTTCCAGAGGTTGGCCATGGTCAGGGCACCGGGGCTCCCCGGCGCGGGCGAAGAGCAGGCGCAGGTAATCGTAGATTTCCGTGATGGTGCCAACGGTGGAGCGAGGGTTGTGGGAAGTGGACTTCTGCTCTATGGATATCGCTGGCGACAGGCCTTCGATATGGTCCACATCCGGCTTCTCCATCATCGAGAGAAACTGGCGGGCGTAGGTAGACAGCGACTCCACATAACGTCGCTGCCCTTCAGCATAGAGCGTATCGAACGCAAGGGACGATTTACCGGAACCGGAGAGGCCGGTAATCACGATCAGTTTGTCCCTTGGCATATCCAGGTCGATGTTCTTCAGGTTGTGGGTTCGCGCCCCTTTGATCTGGATATGGTCCATAACACCTCGCTCGGATAAAAACGAAAATTATACCGCGTTGGGCCCGCTGCGGCGAAAATGATACCGGGGCCAGCATCACGCGGGTTGTCCCCCGTCAGCGCCCCTTCTGTTACAATGCGCCGCCTGCGATGGGTATCTGCCCTCAATCTGACCGCTTTCAACCCCGGCTGAGGTACGTAATTGCCATGAATGCGCTGGAAAAACGCTCCGTATTCGCCCTGGCGTCTGTTTACGCCATGCGCATGCTCGGACTGTTCATGGTGCTGCCGGTATTCATGTTGCTGGGCGAAGATCTCAAGGATGCAACTCCCGCACTGCTGGGTTTCGCTATAGGCGCCTACGGACTCAGTCAGGCCCTGTTGCAGATTCCCTTCGGCATGCTGTCTGATCGGGTTGGCCGAAAGCGCATGATCTATATCGGGCTGGTACTTTTTGCCGCAGGCAGTTTGCTGGCCGGAGCCACGGACTCCATATACGTTGTAATTGCCGGTCGGATTCTTCAGGGCGCCGGTGCGATCGCCAGTGTGCTGATGGCGCTGCTCAGTGACCTGACTCGCGAGGAAGAGCGGACCAAGGCCATGGCAACGGTAGGGATCACCATCGGCCTGTCGTTTTCGGTATCGCTGGTTCTTGGGCCCCTTCTCGGAGCCTGGTGGGGGCTCTCCGGGATCTTCTACGCCACGGCAGCACTGGCCGTGGTGGCTCTGGTGATCGTCAACCGCGCGGTTCCGACGCCCCATCAGCACAAGACCAGCCCCGACACGCATCCTGCCCGGGAGATGCTGGGGCGCGTGCTTTCAGACGGGCGCCTGCTCAGGCTGGATTTCGGTATCTTCGCACTGCATCTGGTGCTGACCGCCCTGTTTCTGGTGTTTCCCTCCATGCTTCAGGAGCAGTTTGGCCTTGCCAGCAGTTCACACTGGTGGTTTTACCTGAGCGTGATGGTCACGTCTTTCTTCGCCATGGTGCCGTTCATCATCATTGGCGAGAAAAAGCGCAGGATGAAACCGGTGCTTTGCGGGGCGATTGCCTTGCTGACATTGGCCACTGCCGGGTTTACCGGTGTTTCCAGCAGCCTGGTTGCGGCCTGGGCTGTGCTGTTTTTCTTCTTCATGGCCTTCAACCTGCTCGAGGCCAGCCTGCCGTCATTGATCAGCAAGGAGGCGCCGGCTGCAAGCAAAGGCACGGCGATGGGGGTTTACTCCACCTCCCAGTTCATGGGTGCGTTTCTGGGGGGCGCATTCGGCGGCTACCTCCTGGAGGTAGCCGGGCTGCAGGGCGTGCTCTGGTTCATGGTGGTAGTGCTGGGCCTCTGGCTGCTGATAGCGCTCACCATGCCCGCGCCCGGTCACACCACAAGTTTCGTGGTACAGTTGCAGCAGGTAATGAACGACCAGTACGACGACATCGATGACAATCTCCGCCGCCTTCCGGGCGTTCAGGATGTGGTGATTGTGGAAGACGCTGCCACCGCCTATCTTAAGGTGGATCGTCAGCAATTTGATGAAGCGTTACTTGCGGACTTTTCCTTTGTCCGGCAGGCTAACCATTCTTGAAATCCGGAGGCTCGCACGGAACGCGGGCGTCCCTGAAAACAGAGTCAGGAGCAGAACATGGCACGAGGCGTAAACAAGGTAATCCTAATCGGTAATCTGGGGCAGGACCCGGATACCCGCTACACACCCAACGGCAATGCCGTAGTAAACCTGAACCTTGCAACAGACGAAAGCTACAAGGATCGTCAGACCGGTCAGCTGGTGCCGAAAACTGAATGGCACCGGGTTGTCATGTTCGGCAAGATCGCCGAAGTTGCGGGACAGTACCTGCGAAAGGGCTCAAAGGTTTATATTGAGGGCAAGCTTCAGACCCGCAAATGGCAGAACAAGGAAGGGCAGGATGTCTATACCACCGAGGTTGTGGTGGATATCAATGGCCAGATGCAGATGCTGGACAGCCGTGGCGGCGAAGGCGGAATGAGCCAGGGTGCGCCGGCAGGACGGCCTCAGCAGTCCGGCTACAACGCGCCGGCTGGACAGCAGAACAATCCGCCACCGCAATCCGGTGGCTACAGCAACCAGCCTTCGCAGGGCAGCATGCCCGAACCGGTTGACGACTTTGATGATGACATTCCCTTCTGACTCTCCCCACGAGACAAACGGTATTTGAGCATCCGAACTCTATAAAGCCTCCGCATCGCGGGGGCTTTATTGTTACTGACTTGCAAAAACGGTGTGAAATCAGCTAAAAAAACGTGGAGTTACGTTCGCTTTCTCATCTATTATGTAATCCATTGCGAAAAATGCCGGTTTTTTGGGCAATACAATAGTCACGCGAGGCTGGCGAGTGGCCTTCGGATCCTTTTTGCGGACCCCATGACAAAGACACCGATATTACGAAAATTGACCGGCCTATTCAGGCACTCCGGGGCACGCCTGCGGGTATGTCTTGAGATTCGTCCGGACGGCATTGCCTGGGCGGAATCAGCCGGGTCTGAAGCAGGGCGATCGGGCTTTAGCGATTGTCTGCCTGCCAGACGTCTGGAAACCCTCGCCGCATTGGTGGAAAGTGAAGGTTGGTCCGGCGCAGCGACGACGCTTGTGCTGCCTCTGGACCAGTATCAGGTGTTCCAGATGGATCGCCCGGAAGGCATCGATGAATCGGAACTGGGCGATGCTCTCAAGTGGAAGTTGAAAGATTTTCTGGACTTCAGTCCGTCCGAAGCCGTTTCCGATGTGTTTCCCTTTCCCCGGGACGCATCCCGTGGGCGAGGTGAGCTGGTTAACGTAGTCGCGGCCAGGAAAGTTCTGGTCTCGGAACTGGTTCGGCTGGTTCAGGAGGCGGGCCTGGAGCTTGAGCGCATTGATATCGCCGAGCTGGCATTGCGAAACCTGGTGTGCCGGCTGGATGAGAATCGACGCGGGGCAGCACTGGTTCATCTGAAAGACAATTACGGCCAGATGGTGATCTGCAGAGACAATACCCTGTATCTGTCGCGCAAACTGGATGTGACCTCCGAAGACCTGCGTGATGCGGCCCGTCAGGAATCGGCCGTTCAGTCGTTGGCTCTGGAAATGCAGCGTTCCCTCGACTACTACGAAAGCCAGCTGGGCCAGGTTCCGCCGGCGATGATCCGTCTTGTCGCCCGCGACAGTGTTCTGCCACTTGCCTCCATGTTGTCCTCCTATGTAGCCGCTGGTATCGAAACCCTCGACTGGAACGCCCTGGGCCTTCAGGCCGATCTGGACAGTCGTTGCCTGCCTGCCTGGAGCGCATGCTTGCCAATGCCGGAGGACGGTCGCCCATGATCCAGCAGGTCAATCTGTATACAGATGAGCTTCGCCCGTACAAGGAGAGGCTTCAGGCGGGGACGGCGGTTGGTGTTCTGCTCGTGGGGTTTCTTCTGGTGGCGTTCGTGGCCGGTTTCCTGACTTACGAGAACTCCGTGCTGGCGAACAAGGCCTCGCGTCTGGACCGGCAGAATCAGCAGCTTGAGCAAGCCGTGGCGGAGCTTTCAGCGGCGGTTCAAGCTCGCCAGCCGGATGCGGAAGTGGAAGAGGCTCTGGAGCGCGTTACCCAGACCCTTGCCCGTCGCCAGCGTTTGCTGGAACGGGTGGAGGGCCTGGTGCTCTCGGAAGGTCGCAATTTTTCACCGCAATTGTCAGCGCTGGCCCGGCAGATCCCGAAAGACGTCTGGCTAACCGACGTTATTCTCGAGTCGGGTCCGGACAAAGTCACCATTGAGGGGAGTAGCCGTGATGGTGCTCTGGTGCCCCGATACCTTGAAAATCTGGGCGACGAGGCGGCCTTTGCCGGAAAAACTTTTGGTGCGTTCCGATTGTCACGGTCGGATGAGGGCCGGTGGATCGATTTTCATGTGTCCAGTAAACTCGACGGGGAGGCCAACTGATGGCGGATGCGTCCAACACCTCCCTGGCAAGAGCGGCGCAGTGGTATAACCTGCGCCCGATTCGCGAGCGGGCACTGATTCTGCTCACGGCGCTGGTGCTTGTCCTGGTTGTCGTCTGGGAGCTTGCGGTTACGCCGTTGCAGCAACGGCATCAGAACCTGGAGAATCGCCTCCAGATGCTGTCCACCAGTCGGGATGACCTGCTTGCGCAGCAACAGACGCTTAATGCACAGCTCGAGACCGATCCCTCCCGGGAGTTGCGCAATCAGCTAAACGCCCGGCAACAGAGACTGGAACGGCTCGATCAGCAGATCGCGGATACCACGGGGCAACTGATCGCGCCCACAGCGATGGTTGCACTGCTCAGGAATATTCTGGCGGCCCAGGAATCGCTGGAGTTGCAGGCACTCGAGCTACAAACTCCAACCCCGGTTTTTGCACCGGAGCAGTCGTCTCAGGAGCCGCAGGCTGCGTCTGAGCCACTGCTGTATGCCCACGATGTCGAGCTCCGGATCAAAGGGAGCTACCTCGATGTATTGAATTACCTGCAGCGGCTGGAGGCGATGGATGAGCGCCTTGGCTGGATCAGGCTGGAATACAGCTCGGGAGACTGGCCCTCGGGTGAGGCCGTCATCAGGGTGCAAACACTAAGCCTGGATCAGGCTTGGCTGGGGGTATGAGATGAGCAGACGCTTGAATCAGACAGCAAGTCGGTGGTTGGGCTTGGCGCTCGGCTCTGTGTTTTTTTGTGCGGGCCCGGCCCATGCACTGCAGGATCCGACCCGGCCGCCGGGTCCTCAGGCCACAGTTGCCCAGCCGTCGCCCGAGCGGTCGCTGGCTCTGGATTCCATTCTTTTCAGCAAGGACAGGCGAGTCGCCGTAATCGAAGGTGAGGCCCTCAGGGAAGGCCAGGGTTTTGACAACGTGCGGGTTATCCGGATCTACGCCAATCGGGTTCTGGTAACGGATAACGGCCGTGAACGGGTGTTGTACCTGGAGAGACTTCCGCAGGTTCGGGGAACTCAATGACAGACAATCGGATACTCATGACAACCATTAAAATCACAGGTGCACTGGCGTTGAGCCTGGTGTTGACGGCGTGTAGTAACAACCCGTTGATGCGGTCGGCAACGGCTACCTCAACCGATGCTGCGGACGCTATTGACCAAAGCCTTGAGGAGGCCACGCAACCAGAACCGGCGGCGCCAGCATCCACCGAGGCTTCAGCACCTTTACCTGCGGACGTAAGCGCAGCATTGCTGCCGTCGCTGTCCGGCGGCGCGGACCTGGACGAACGTTTTGACGTCAATGCCCGGGGCGTACCTGCCGCAAGCTTTTTTGAATCGCTGGTCGATGGGACCCGCTACAACGTGGTAATCCATCCCGATGTCACTACCAGCATCGATCTCCGGTTGGGTGATGTCACCGTACCGGAAGTTATGGATATAGCCGGTGACCTGTATGGCCTGGATATCCGCCGCAATGGCCGGCTGTTCCGTGTTCAGGCGGATCAGGTCCAGACGCGGATGTTCCCCATTGATTACCTGCACTTCAAGCGCCGGGGCGGCTCCGAGACCCGGGTCAGCTCCGGTCAGGTCACCAGTTCCCGCGACAACTCCGGTCGCTCAACCGGTACCCGTAGCGGAAACTACGACCGTGCCGGCGACAGCAGCAATAACAGTTCCAGGGAGACCCGCAGTCTGGTGGGAACAACCATTTCCACGGAAACGGCTTCCGATTTCTGGCAGGACATTCAAAACGCGCTGAGCATGATTGTTGACGGTGATGGTGAGCAGGTGATCGTTAACCCCGGTGCCGGGCTGGTCATGGTGCGCGCCGGCGCAAGAGACCTGGAACTGGTGGAAGAGTACCTGCGCCGTACCGAGCTGATCATGCAGCGTCAGGTGATCCTGGAAGCCAAGATTCTGGAAATTGCCCTGAACGAAAGCTATCAGCAGGGCATTAACTGGTCAGATATCCATAGTGCGTCATCGGTGGTGGCCAGTGATGGCTTGCCAGCGGAGTTTACCGCGCAGGCCCTGGCAGGTCAGGCTATCCAGACCTCCGATATTGGTGGACTGTTTTCGGCCACTATCAGGGAAGGCAGTTTTACCGCCCTGATCGAGTTGCTTGGAGGGCAGGGCAATGTGCAGATTCTCTCAAGCCCGCGCATCTCCACGGTGAATAATCAGAAGGCGGTCATCAAGGTCGGTACCGATGAGTTCTTTGTGACGGATATCGATTTTTATAACAACAACTCCGCCCTGACGGTAACGGACACGAATTCGACATCCGTTGAGCTTACGCCGTTTTTCTCAGGCATTTCCCTGGATGTAACCCCGCAGATTTCCGAGAGTGGCGTTATCACCTTACACGTTCATCCGTCGGTGAGTGAGGTGACCGATCAGGAAAAGGTCGTTACCATTGGTGAGCAGGATGTAACCCTGCCCCTGGCCAGCAGCACCGTGCGTGAGACCGACAGCGTGATTCGCGCCGAGAGCGGGCAGATTGTCGTGATCGGTGGTCTTATTCAGAACAGCAGTGAGGACAACAACTCGGCCGTTCCCTTCTTCAGCGACATTCCTCTGGTCGGGGAGTTGTTCAAGCAGCGAAAATTCCAGTCCCGCAAGAGCGAACTGGTGATCCTGTTGCGCCCGGTGATGGCGGGGTCGACCCAGATGGATGCCGATGTCGCGGCCAGCCGCGAGCGCATAAGTGTACTCCGGGAGCTGCTGGAGTCGTCCGAATCCGTTACCCCTGAGCCGGAGAAAGCCGTTCGCTAGCATGTACGAATCCCATTTCGGACTGCAGGAAGCACCGTTCGCATTGACGCCAAATACCCGTTACTTCCTGCGGGCACCCAGCCATGGCGATGCGCTGGAATTGCTGCTGGTGGCCCTGAAGGAGCGTGAGGGTTTCATCAAGATCTCCGGTGAAGTGGGCACCGGCAAGACCCTGCTGTGCCGGTTGCTGCTCAACGAACTGGAGCCGCGGGCGTGCACCGCGTATTTACCCAACCCCCGTCTGACACCTGATACGCTCTACCAGGCGGTGGCCGAGGAGTTGGGTGTCGATGTGTCCGGTTGTGCCAATCCTCACCAGGTTCTGAAAGCCATCAACGAGCGGCTTATTGCCCACGCCATGGCGCAGACGCCGGTGGTTCTGGTGATCGACGAGGCCCAGGCCATGCCCGAGGAAACCATTGAGGCATTGCGGCTGCTTACAAATCTGGAAACGGAAAGTGTCCGGTTGTTGCAGGTGGTGTTGTTCGGCCAGCCGGAGCTGGATGTGCTGTTGCAGAAACAGAGCCTCCGGCAGTTGAACCAGCGCATCACTTTCCATTATCGCCTGACACCCCTGGACAAAAACTCGGTTGCGCAGTACCTGCGTCATCGACTGGCGCAGGCCGGCTATAACGGCGCTGATCTTTTTGCGCCGGGTGCGCTTCGTCTGATTACCCGGGCTTCCGGCGGTATTCCGAGGCTGGTCAATATTCTTGCCCACAAGTCCATGTTGGCGGCCTGGGGCCGGGGCGACCGCCTCATCGAGCGGGGCCATGCCATGCAGGCCATTCGCGACACCGAAAGCGTACGGGTGCCGGGCCTGATCGGGAGGTGGTTATGAGCCTCCTGAACGATGCTCTGCGTGCTGCAGAACAACGTCAGAACCGACCGGAGGTGGCCGCGGCCTATGCCGGGCAGTCGCAATCCCGGGGTCGCCCGCGTTCCGGATTGTGGGCCGTCGTATTGCTCTTCGCCGCGGGTTTGGTTGGCGCGTCTGTCTTCTGGTTCATGACTCGGACCGGCAGTGAAGAGAGGCCTGTTGAGGTGATCGCCTCGCCAGCGCCGAAAACCATCATGGCACCGCCAATTGATCAGGATGCCGGAACCGAAAAGAGTTCAGCTGATTCTCAGTCTGTGGATGGTGGGCAAGATACCATCGAGCCGGCTGTGTCCGGGAACGAGAATGAGCCGGTCAGCCAGTTGCCACCAGCTCCTGAGCCCTCTGCCGTGGTACAGCCTGAACCCAATGCCATGGAAGCAGCCGAGACGGTCGTGTCAGAGCCAGCGCCCGAACCGGTTAGACGTCAGGCTTCCGAGCCTGAAGGCGCTGTCAGTGAGCCCGTGGTGGCAGAGAGCAAGCCCGCCCAGGAGACAGAGGCGCCAACGCCGTCGGTGAAGCAGGTCCGTGAGACGCCCGAAGCGATCGATCGCCGGGTTAGCCGCGAACTGGCGTCTTTACTCAGAAGCGGGGATACCCGGGAAGCCGAGCAAAAATTGCAGGAACTGGCCGCGACTCAGGCGGCGATTGCCAGCCGGGAAGTATTCGCGCGTCAGATGTTGGTTCAGGAAATGCCAGACAGGGCACTGGCATGGCTTCCGGAATCGGTGACGAACGGTGATGCCGGTCTGCGGCTTCTCAGGGCCCGGGCGCTTCACGCCAAGGGCAGGTTGCCTGACGCAATCACTGCCCTTGAGCTCAGTGTGCCCGCTGTGCGCCAGAACGTGGAATATCGGGTAACCCTGGCAACCTTGCTGCAGCAGGCAGGCCGCAATACCGAGGCAGCCCGACACTGGTCGGCCCTGATTGCCGAGGATGACAGCCGCGCGGCCTGGTGGGTGGGCCTTGCGATTGCCCTGGAGACGGGCGGCGAGATCAATAGTGCGGTTCGGGCGTACAGCGAGGCCGTCCAGTTACCCGGGCTTTCGCCTTCCCTGGCGGATTATGTTCGTGAACGACTGAAATCTTTGCAGGCGGGATGATGACGACAGAGCCAAAAAAGAAAGTCCGGTTAGGCGACCTGCTGGTTCAGAATGACGTTATCACTGAGCAGCAGCTGACGACGGCCCTGCGCGAGCAGAAGAGTACCGGTCGCAAGCTTGGCAAGACGCTGACGGATCTTGGCTATGTGGACGAAGACAGCCTGCTCAATATCCTGTCCCGTCAGCTCGATGTACCTTTTGTTCAGCTGCGCCACTACCAGTTCAACAATGAGCTGGTAAAGAAACTTCCGGAAGCCATGGCTCGTAGGTTCCGCAGTATCGTGCTGGCGGAGCATGGTGGCGAACTGCTCGTGGGCATGGCGGATCCTCTGGACATCTTTGCCTACGATGAGCTGGTCCGCATTCTGAAGCAGCCCATCAAACAGGCCGTAGTGCGGGAAAGCGAGCTGCTGAACACTCTGGACCTGGTGTACCGGCGTACCGATGAGATTGCGTCGCTGGCGGAAGAGCTGGAAGACGAACTGGGCGACGATGCCTTCGACCTGGCGGATCTTTCCGCCGAGTCCGAAAGCGCTGAAGCGCCGGTGGTCAAACTGCTGCAAACGCTGTTCGAGGATGCTGTTCAAGCGCGCAGTTCGGACATCCACATCGAGCCGGACGAGACGGTGGTCCGCATCCGGCAGCGGGTGGACGGTGTGCTGCAGGAACAGGTGATGAAGGAAAAGCGGGTCAATGCCGCGCTGGTATTGCGCCTGAAGCTGATGGCAGGCCTGAACATCTCCGAGAAGCGGATGCCCCAGGACGGGCGCTTCAACGTTCGGGTGAAGGGCCGCAGTATCGACGTGCGGGTCTCCACCATGCCCGTTCAGTACGGCGAATCCGTGGTGATGCGTTTGCTGGACCAGAGTCAGGGCATGTTGAACCTCGACGGAACGGGGATGCCAGCTCAGTTGCTGGAACGGTTCCGCCGAATGATCAAAAAACCCCATGGCATGATCCTGGTGACCGGTCCCACCGGTAGCGGTAAAACGACGACGCTCTATGGTGCTTTGACCGAGCTCAACCGCCCGGAAGTGAAAATCATCACTGCCGAGGATCCGGTGGAATACCGTCTGCCCCGGATTACCCAGGTACAGGTGAACCCGAAGATCGGTCTGGAGTTCGCCAATGTACTTCGGGCCGCCCTGCGACAGGACCCGGACGTGATCCTGGTGGGCGAGATGCGGGATCGCGAGACCGTGGAGATCGGCCTGCGAGCGGCCATGACCGGCCACCTGGTGCTCTCCACCCTGCACACCAACGACTCCATCAGCAGCGCCATGCGGCTGATCGATATGGGCGCGGAACCCTTTCTGGTGGCCAGCTCCCTGCTTGGTGTTGTCGCCCAGCGCTTGGTGCGGCGGGTCTGTGACAACTGTGCCGAGGCCTACACGCCCACGGAACAGGAGCTGGTCTGGCTGCGCAGTTTTGATCTGGATCCCCTGGATATGGAAGCCGGATTCGTTCATGGCCGTGGTTGCTACCAGTGCAGCAACACCGGCTATAAGGGTCGGATCGGCGTTTACGAGATGCTGGAAATGAACGAAGCCATGCTGGATGCCCTGCGCCGCCAGAATGTCTCGGAGTTCACCAAAGCGGCCCGCTTGAGCCCCCTGTACCGGCCGCTGGGGCAGTGCGCCATGGACTTTGCACTGCAGGGCACGACGACACTGGAAGAGGTGGCGCGGGTGGCCGCCACATCCGAGGGCGAGTTCTCGCCCGAGGATGACATTCCCCTGCCGGATGAACCGATCGGGGGAGGCGCCTGATGCAGTTCAGCTACCGGGGCAAGGATGATCGTGGCGGTGTCCAGCAGGGTTTGCTGGGCGCTCCGAATGCCGATGCTGCTGCCACCGAACTGATGCGACGGGGTATAACTCCGCTCGCCATCCGGGAGGTGCAGGAAACGGAATCGGTCATTGATCGATTGAATCGTCTGCCGATCTTCCGGAAGAAGGTCACCCTCGATGAGCTGATTGTGTTCTGCCGCCAGATGCATGCGCTGACCAAGGCTGGCATCCCCCTGATCCGAACCATGCGTGGCCTGGCAGAGACCACGCGCTCGCCGGTGTTGGCGGAAGTGCTTGAGGATGTGACCACCCGTCTTGAAGGCGGCACCACCATGGCGACGGCCATGCAGGCGCATCCCAAAGTCTTCTCGGAGCTGTTCATTGCCATGATCCACGTAGGCGAGAACACCGGGATGCTGGACGACGCTTTCCGGCGCCTGTCAGAAATTCTCGAGCTGGAGCGGGATACAAAGCGGCGCCTGAAGCAGGCCATGCGTTATCCGATGTTTGTCATCATTGCCCTGTTATCGGCTCTGATGATCGTGAACTTTCTGGTTATCCCCAAATTCGCATCGGTGTTCAACAAGCTGGGGGCAGACTTGCCGTTTCTGACCCAGGTATTGGTTGGCACCTCCAATTTCCTCCTGGCCTACTGGTACGTGATGCTGTTCGTCGTTGCCGCTGGCGGGCTCTTGGTGCGGCAGTGGAAACAGACCGAACAGGGCCGGCTGACCTGGGATCGTTACAAACTCCGGTTGCCGATTATCGGACCGCTGCTGGAATTGATCACGCTCAGTCGGTTCGCGAGGAACTTTGCTACCATGCTGTCCGCCGGCATGCCCGTAACAACCGCGTTAACCGTGGTGGCTGACACAACCGATAACGCCTGGATCTCGACTCATATTAAGGACATGCGCGCCGGCATCGAGCGGGGCGAGAGCCTGCTCAGAACAGCCAGGCACAGCGAAATGTTCACCCCGCTGATTCTGCAGATGATTGCCGTGGGGGAGGAAACCGGTTCCGTGGACGACATGCTCAACAACGTGGCGGATTTTTACGATGAGGATGTGGACTACGGCCTGAAACGGCTGGCGGAGTCGATTGAACCCATACTGATTGTGGCCATGGGCATCCTGGTTTTGATCCTGGCACTGGGCGTGTTCCTCCCGATCTGGGACCTGGGGGCCGCCGCCATGGGGCGGGGCTGAGTGCCAGCGGCAAAACTGGCGGACGCCAGCGGGTACTCGCTTTCCCGCAAGTTTCGTCTGGCAGTCGTGGTAATCGTGCTGGGCGTGCTGTGGTGGTTCCTGCTCGGTGTGTTGGAGCGGGAAACCCGAAATGCCGAAGAGCGGGCCGCTAACATGGTGATCAGCCAGCTGAGATCGGCCCTGGTGATCAAGGGTGCAGGAGTGATGCTGAGCCGTGGTGGGCGCCTGGCGGAGCATCAGGGCATCAACCCGTTTGAGCTGGTGGAACACCAGTGGGGCAATTACAAAGGACAGTGCCAGGCCGAACAACTGGCACCGGCCACCTGGTGCTTCCGGGTTAAAAAACAAAAAGAAACAGAAAACGGGCCCAAAGGCTGGTTAATTTATAAACCAGGGCAGCCGATAACCATAGATGGTCGGCAAGCCAATCAGGAGCAGCCTCTGGCCTGGACAGTGACAACGGAATTTGCAGACCGCAACGGGAATGGTGAGCGGGAGCAAGAAGAACGGCTGACGGGGTTAAAACTGGCCCCGGTGTCGTTGACAGAAGAAGCAGCGCAAACACAGGATGCGCAACGCTGACCAGACGGATGAAGTAACCGTAAAGAGGCCGACGCTATGAAGCGGGATATGAGAACGAAAAAACAGCAGGGTTTCACCCTCATTGAGCTGGTGGTTGTCATAGCCATCCTTGCGATTTTGGCAGCGTTTGCACTGCCACGATTTGCTCAGCTTTCTGAGCAGGCACATCAGTCCAGTATTCGCGCGACTGCGGGAGCCCTGGCAGCGGGCGTGGCCCTGGCAAAAACCCAGTGGGTATCTAACGGCTTCACCGCGGCGGAAACGAATGTGGTGGGCTTTGGTAACGACAACGTGGATGTCAGTGATGATGGCTGGCCGACCTCCGTTGCCTCAGACGATACCAGTCCCACGATGGATGCCACCAAGTGCGAGGAAGTCTGGCTGGGTGTTTTGCAGTCCAATGCTCCCACTGTAAATGGAACCAATCCCGAATACGTTATATCGATTACCGGCGGAAACTGTGTTTTCACCTATCAACCGGACAACCAGAGCAGCACCATTGCGTATGATGCTGATACTGGCGAAATAACCACAACCATTAACTGATAAACCTCAAAGCCAACTGGCGATAAAAACGGAGTACGACCATGAAAGCGATGACAGCCATTGCGGCAAGAAAAGAAAAAGGTTTCACCCTGATCGAGCTGGTCATGGTGATTGTTATTCTGGGGATTCTGGCGGCGTTTGCTTTGCCGCGGTTTGCGGATTTAGGCAATGAAGCACGAACTGCAACGGTAGAAGGTGCTGCTGGAGCAGTAAAGTCGGCCGCGTCTATTGCTCATGCTCAGTGGCTTGCGGATGGCAACTCAGCAACCAGCGTAGACTTGGACGGTGTGACAGTCGCCATGTCTACTGAGGGGTATCCAGATTCCGTTGCCGCAACTGCAACACCATCGGGAATAACCGCAGCCGCCCAGATTGATGCGAATGATTTTACGTTTGATGAAAGCACTGGGGTATTCACTGTGACAGGTTTCACCCCAGCTACAGGCACTCAATGCCAGTTCACATATGATGAAACGACTGGTCGGGTTACCAGTATTCAGACTGGCGGATGCTGAATAACAGCTTAGTGCAGATGGTTTTCTTTTTAAGAACCGAAAGCAAATAGAAGGCCGTGTAAGCGAGGAATAAAAGAAAGATGAGAGCTCTGCGATCCTCTGGCTTCACCCTCGTTGAGTTGGTCATGGTCATCATCCTGATCGGAGTCCTTTCCGCTCTGGGCATAGGCCTGTTCGCCAGCCGCTCGGCCTTCTCCCCCCTGCTGGCCACCCAGCAACTTGCCTCCGCCACGCTGCTTGCCCAGCAGGCAGCGCTGGCGGGGAATCCTGCCAACACGCTCACAATCGAGCGCGATTCAAATGTTTTCCGGTTTGTGGTTGGTAGTGGCACCGGTAACGAGCGGACTTTTGAGGTCGCCCACGAGGGTGCCACTTTGGCTGTTGCCGGCAACACTCTTCCATTGACGGTGACATTCAATACTAAAGGCGCACCTTCTGCTGGCAATAACATGCAGTTCTCGTTTTCCGGTGAAAGCACTTTTCAAACCTGCCTGAGCTCTTTGGGCGCCGTCTACGCCGGAAGTTGCCAGTCATGAGAGCACGTCATGGTGGCGCAACACTTGTGGAGCTGGTGATCACGATCGTGATCATTGGTGTTGCCATAGCCGGAGTGGTGGGGGCTTTCTCCCTGATCGCAGGCCGCAGCGCCGATCCGTTGAACCAGACCCGCGCCGTGGCGCTTGCGCAGCTCTATATGGATGAAATTCTCAGCCGAAAGTACGATGACAACACGCCCGTCGGGGGCGTTCCGAAGCAATCCGGCTGTACAATCAACACGGAGGAAGCTAGTCGGGCTGACTATGATGATGTCGACGATTACAACGCCATCGCCGACGCTGCGCCCGAAAATGCCGAAGGCACCCCACTGGCAGCGGATTACTCTGGCTTCCGGGTTTCAATCACCGTGGAGTGTGCAGGTGGGGAAGTGGGTCTGGCTCCGGCGGACGCCAAGCGAGTCGACCTGACAATCACCGATCCGGGTGGTCAGGGCTACAGTTTCTCTGTCTACAGGGCGAATTTCTGATGCACCAGCGAGCCGGTTTTACCCTGATCGAGTTGCTGATGGTCATTGTATTGCTTGGCATTGTTGCCACGGTGTCGGTCCGGTTTGTGAGCCTTTCAACTCAGGGTGCGCTGGATGTCAGCGCCCGCCAGCTCCGAGCCTTTCAGGGAGTGGTTGTATCAGAGCAAATCACCCGTGAGCTGAGGGAGGCGTTCGCTCTGTCGGTTCGGACTTCAGGTGATTGCATTGAGTGGTTGCCTCTGGAGGCGGGTACCAACTACGTCAGGCTTACCCGAGGCCCGGCATTTGACCAGATTGATGTCGCCGCCTTTGCGAACCTTCCCTCAGTGGGAACTACCCGCGCCGTGGTTTACGGGTATGGGACAACTACCGCCGATCTTTATAATGGCACCAATCCCGGTCCCGTCTCTCCTTTGATTTCGTCAATTGACAACACAGGGTCGCCAGCGAGCATCGAGCTCTCCTCTGGCCATCGGTTTACCTCCACATCACCCGCGCGCCGTTTGTTCGTGGTGGGTCAGCCCGTCAGTTTGTGTCGGAGTGGTCGCTTTCTTTATCGGTATAACGATTATTCGCCCAGCTCCACCCAGCCTTCACCGCCAACGGGGGACAGAGAGGTGTTGGCCGCCAATCTGGCCGGGAATGTGGATTTCCGGTATTTGCCGGCAACTCTCCAGCGGGCGGCGGTTGTTCAATTCGCTTTCACTTTGACCAGCGAGGATGGTTCGGAGGCAACGACTGTCAGCCAGGAGGTGCAAATCCGAAATGTACCCTGAACGAGGCATCAAACAGCAAATAGGGGCGGGGCTTCCGGTAGCGCTGTTCATCATCACGGTATTAGCACTCATTGTTACCAGCATGGCGCAACAGCAGGAGAGCTCGGGCGCTTCGGTCAGCCAGCAGATTCTCTCCCAGAGGGCCTTTTATGCAGCGGAGAGTGGTGCGCAGGTTGCCGTGGCGGAAGCGCTGTCAGGAAGCAGTTGTGGCTCTGTTTCTTCTTCGATCACTTTTTCCAACGGCGGCCTCTCAAACTGCTCCGCAGGTATAACCTGTACTTCGGTGCAAGCCGATATAGACGGTAGTCCGGCACCCGAAACCGTGTTTACGTTGCTCAGCAATGGTCAGTGTGGCAGCGGGCCTGAAGTTGCGTCCCGAACGATTGAGGTAAGAGTGCGATGAGGCAGTTCACGGCGCTGATAAGGTCTATCCTGGTTGTGATTCTGCTGGCCCCGTGCCTGGCCCATGCCTGGAAGATGGAAGCTGGCACTTTGGATCTCCCGGCCACATCGGGTGAAAATGAGCTGTTCTCTTTCAGCTTCAAGCAAACCTATGCCTCCCCGCCCATCGTTGTGGCCTTGCCAACGGATGATGGCCCTAACGCTTCCGCTTTACGGATCAGAAACGTCACTTCAACGGGGTTTGAGATAGCGCAGGTAGAGCCTTTCTCCGAGGATGGCCCGCACACCAATATGACGGTAAGTTACGTGGCCGTCGAGCCTGGCGTGCACCAATTGCCCGATGGCACTCGCATTGAAGCTGGTCTGCTAAGCACCCGGGAGAGCGGATCCGGGAGCAACAACAAGGATTTCGTCCAGTTTGGCGGTAACTCACAACAAGGGCAGAAAAACTGGGGAAGCTTCAACTTTTCTACCAGTTTTTCAACTACGCCCGTGGTCATTGGTGACGTTCAGACGATGACCAACGAAACGAATGCGGGTGTTCCGGATGAAGTTTCGCAACCTTGGTTTACAACAGTGTTCGATGCAGTGACATCGTCAGGGTTCAATTACGCTTTGGAGTTAAGTGAGGCTTTTGACGGCTCCGGTGGGAACAAATTCTACGACCTGGACAACGTCGAACAAATCGGGTTCATTGCCATTTCGCCTGCGACGGCCAGTTTCAGAGCGATTGGAAATATAAACGTTTTGTTCGAGTCCCAGAGTATTTTTAACGGTCCGCGTGGGTGGGATGACGGTTGCAGCAATTTCGTGTTCAACAACTCCTATGGTTCGGCGCCCATCGCGGTCGCCAGCAAAACCAGCCGGCTGGAGGAAGACGGCGGCTGGCTTCGGCAATGCCAGATTTCCAACTCCAGCATCGGATTGCTTATCGACGAGGACACCGCCCAGGACTCCGAGCGCAATCATGTCGTTGAGAGTGTCGGGCTGGTCGCTTTCTCTGAGCCTTTTGCCTACGACTCCGAGGTCCGGCCGCCTGAGCCTGAACCCCTGATGATGGAATCCCGCTCAGTGACTGTGAACCCTGGTGCCGTTACCCGGATTTCTTTCCAGCAGGTTTATCCGTCACCCCCGGCAGTGTTTGTTCTGAGCGACGACAATAATCCGGAACCATCAGCAGTTCGCATTCGCCAGATCAGTGAGGACGGCTTCGATGTCGTGCCGTTGGAGCCGCCCACACGCTACAGTGATGTAGGCGATCAGAACACGACGGTGCATTATCTTGCGGTGACCTATGGAGAACATACGTTTCCGGATGGAACGAGGCTTGAGGTTGGCCAGGTTCCGCTTCAATCGGAACAGGGGCGGTTTATTTCGGGTTCGGACTGGTCGCGCCTGAACTTTCTCACCGGATTTGGTGGAACACCGGTTTTCATCAGCAACATTCAAACCCTGGAGAACGAAACGTCGTCTCCCGGTGAACGATCGGTTCCCTGGTTGACGATGGCGCACGATCGCCTGGGAGCTTCGGGAATAGATCTTGCTATTGAGCGAGCTGAGACAACCTCGGGTTCTGTTGTGCGACCAGAGACGATCGCATATCTGGCAATTGAACCGGGCGTCATCGGTAGTTTTGTCGATAACGACGGTAGAACAGTTCTGTCTGAGGCCCAAATTACCCCGGACAACATTTCTGGAACGAACAGCTGTGACAGCGCACCCTTTTTGCAATCGTACCCCTCTCCGCCCCGCGTTGTCGGTTCTCAGTTGACCCGCGATGGTGGCGACGGTGGTTGGCTGCGCCGCTGCTCGGTATCCAACGATGCCGTTGAGCTGAAGATCGAGGAGGACTGGGCGAATGATCGGGATCTGAGCCACACCACCGAGCAAGCAGGGTTTCTGGCATTTTCCGGTGATTTTGTTGTCGACTTCTCTCTGCGCGCAGTCTATGGCCTCGAGGGGCCTCGGTGGCAAGGTGATCCCGGGGAGGTTGTCGAGCTTCGTGGAACGGGGTTGGACGGGCGAGCCGTCAATGGAGCGACGGCGGAACCAGCCAAAGTCTGCTATGGCGCCACCCTGTCGAGCGGCTCGTTCATAGACATCCCCCATGATGATGACTTGTCCGGCACCGATGAGCTTACCGTCATGGCCTGGATAAATGTCGATGCTTTCCCAACTGGCGGTGGCATCAAAACCATCGTGTCGAAAGACGAAAACTATGAGTACCACGTTGACAGCAACCGCGAGATTTACTGGTGGTGGACGAACGAATCCGGTGTTTCGCGATCCTTTACCTCGGGCTATCAACTGCCATTGAACACCTGGGTCCACACAGCCATCACCTACTCGAAACGAGATGGGGTACAGCGCATCGTTATTGACGGTGTGGAACGGGCGAGGCAGTCGTTTGCAGGTGAGTCGTTGCTCCTGAATGCTGATCCATTTCAGATAGGCGCCGATCAGGGGTTTGGCGGCCGAGAGTTTGAAGGCCAGATCGATGAGGTGCGCCTATACGCCCGAGCGCTATCCGATGCGGCCATTCTTCGCGAAGCGAATCGCAGTCGTCCCTGTGCCCAGGTTCTCGATCATTTCCGCATAACTGTGCCTGCGACCGCCAGCGTTTGTGCGCCCGTCGATGTCAGAATTCAGGCAGAGGATGCCGGCGACAACGTGCTCACGGGTTATCAAGGTACCATGCGGATCACGACAAGTGCCGGCCATGGCAACTGGCAGAAGGTTGCAGCGTCGGGCCCCCTGTCGCCGAGTCCAGATGTCGATGATGGTCAGGCCTTATACGAGTTCGTTGCTGCAGACAACGGGGAAATCACTCTGGGACTGGAAAATACCCGCGCCGATCGACTGACCATCCGTGCCGAGGACATAACCGGTGGGCAGTTCGGGGTTTCCAATGTGGTCGAATTTCGTGAGAACGCGCTGGTCATCGGTCTGGCTGATAGCCTGGGTAATGATGTCATTGCCGGGCGACCACACGGCTTGCAGGCCGAGGTATTGAGGCGAGATCCCTCCAGTGGTGAGTGTGGTCGTGTTGAAGCCTATGATGGTGCAGTGGATCTCAGGGCCTGGCTGAATCGGGAAACAGACGATCCAGCTGGCTCTGCGCCCGGGCTTGATGCCGGTGCGGGGAGTATATCGTTGCCCTCGTCACGACCAGCGACTTCCAATCTGACAGTTGACTTTGACCGTGGCCTTGCAAACCTGGGGCTCATTGCTACCGATGTTGGTCACTATGCACTGGAGCTGGAAGACTCCGAATCCGGTCTCATTTTGGACGAGAATGACAATCCCATCGCCATCGCAGGTACCGGACCGGAATTAACGGCCAGGCCCTTTGCTTTTGCAGTGACCGTAGCCGGCAACCCGGCGACTGATGCACCCAGTGGAACTGCCTTCAGTGCGGCGGGGCGACCATTCGACGTGTCGGTTCGGGCCGTGCAGTACGACAGTGCTGACGATGCAGACGCAGACGGTCAACCGGATGGTCATGGGGATGCTGATGCCTCCAATAACACCGATCTCACTGATAACGCATCCGTGGACAGCTTTGACGCGGCCGTTAGTGTCGCCGGTTATCTGATTGCGGGGCCCGCAGGCGCGGCTGATCCGGGACTCGCAGGCTTGAGTGGATTAAGCGGCTTCAGCTCTGGATCGGCGTCCGGTTCAGCGGCCTTTAACGAGGTTGGTGCGATAGAGGTCGCGACTGGAATCAACGGCGCTTTCCTCGGGCGCGCTGTTACGGTGGTCGGAGATTCAGGGCCAGTCGGCAGGTTCCACCCGGAGAGGTTCTCTCTCGATAGCCAGATGGACGGAGTGCTTGATGCCATGTGCAATGGTTTCAATTACACCGGTCAGAGCTTCGGATACGGTCTTTCGCCAGAGTTTATCTTTTCGGCAAGAGCATACAGTGTGAGTGGTGTCGGGCCTGTGACGCGAAACTATCGGGACAGTTGGCAGAAGCTGACGGTCGCGGATATTGGGCGGACTGATCCTGCCGCAGACGCGGATGAAATTGGCGCGCAGGGCACTGCCCCTGGTGTGACAACTGTTGCCGGAACACCAACGCTTATAGGGAATGGCGATGGCACGCTGGTTTATCAGGCGGGCGCAGATACCTTTACCTATGATCGCAATGCAAATTCCCTGATTGGCCCGTTTGATGCCAGACTCGAGACTGCATTCACGAATATTTCCGATTCAGACGGGGTATCAATGCCGACGGCGGAGTTGCCGACGTTGTCTTCTTCTGGCGCTTCAATTCGTTATGGTCGAATGGTTTTAGAGAACGCTTATGGCCCTGAAACCCTCGATCTGGCGATGCCGTTTGAAGTCCAGATCTGGAACGGGACTGATTTTGAGCTGCACAGTGATGAAATTTGCTGGGCTTACAATACCGCTGATGCGGTGATAACGGACATACCTCCGAACACCTCCGTGGATGCCAATTCAGGGACAATCAATAGCGGTCGGCCTGCCGCTGGAGCGCCGATCCGTCTCACTGCGCCGGGAGAAGGTAACACCGGTAATGTTCAGGTTGAATATCCCGTGCCTCTATATTGGCAGTCTGACTTCGACGGCGACGGTGTTGAGGAAAATCCGCAAGCAACCGCGACATTCGGCGTCTATCGGGGCCACGACAGAGTGATCTACTGGCAGGAACGATAAAAAAGGGCAGGACCTGAGTCCTGCCCCAAAACATCAACGAACCCCGGCGGTTCGCCAATCGTCAGTCGTCTTCGTGTTCCGGATGGTCCATCCCCAGTTCGTTGATCTTCCGGGTCAGCGTATTCCGTCCCCAGCCCAGAAGTATTGACGCATCACGGCGTCTGCCGCCGGTGTGCTTCAGGGCGGTCTCGATCATGATTTTCTCGAACTCGGGCACGGCCGTATCGAGAATGCCTTTCTTGCCCCGCTTGAGTTCCTGTTCGGCCCAGTTTTTCAGGCCTTCCTGCCAGGTTGTCCCGGTGGTCGGTGTTTCTGCCTGGTGCAGCAATTCCGGGGGCAAGTCATCAATGTGGATCTCGCGACCGCTGGCCATGACGGTCAGCCAGCGGCAGGTGTTCTCCAGCTGGCGGACGTTGCCCGGCCAGGGCAGGGTGGTCAGGTATTCTTCCGCTTCTTCACGCAGGATCTTCGGCTCTACGGCCAGCTCTTTTGCGGCCCGTTTCAGGAAGTGCTGCATCAGGCGGGGGATGTCTTCCCGCCGCTCGGCCAGCTTTGGCAGATGCACGCGAATAACGTTCAGGCGGTGGAAGAGGTCTTCACGGAAGGTGCCCGCCTGGACCAGCTTTTCCAGATCCTGGTGCGTTGCCGCGATGATGCGCACATCCACCTTTATCGGGGTGGTGCCACCTACGCGGTAGAACTCGCCATCGGCCAGAACCCGCAATAGTCGGGTCTGGGTGTCCGCGGGCATGTCGCCGATTTCATCGAGGAAAAGGGTGCCGCCGTTGGTCTGTTCAAAACGACCCTGTCGGGCGGCGCCGGCACCGGTAAAGGCGCCTTTTTCGTGGCCAAACAGTTCGGATTCAATCAGGTCCTTTGGAATAGCGGCCATGTTCAGGGCAATGAACGGGTGGTTGGCCCTGGGGCTGTGGTTATGCAGTGCCTGAGCCACCAGCTCCTTGCCTGTGCCGCTCTCGCCGTTGATCAGCACGGTAATATTGGAGTGGGACAGCCTGCCAATGGCGCGGAAAACTTCCTGCATGGCCGGTGCTTCACCAATAATTTCGGCGTTTCGCTGGGCCATCTCGGCCTGAGGCTCACCACTGGCCCGCTTCTCGTGGCTATGGGCCACAGCGCGTTTGACCAGCGCCACGGCGTCATCCACATCGAAGGGCTTGGGAAGGTATTCAAACGCGCCGGTCTGGTAGCTGGTCACCGCGCTCTCGAGGTCCGAGTGGGCGGTCATTATGATCACGGGCACGTCCGGGTGAACGTCCACAATCTGGGAAAGCAGGGTGATGCCGTCAACGCCGGGCATGCGGATATCGCTGACGATGGCATCCGGCTGTTCGTGCTCCAGCCGCATCATGATGCTTTCACCACTGTCAAAAACTCGGGGCTGCATACCGGCCTGGTTAAGGGCGCGCTCCAGCACCCAGCGAATACTGCGGTCGTCGTCTATGATCCAGACGTTCGCCGGTTGGCTCATGGGGTGTCCTCCAGAGGCAGGAAGATGATGAAGTCGGTTCGGCCTGGTTCGCTTTCGCATTCAACCAGTCCGCGGTGTTGACCGATGATGCTCTGGGTGATGGAAAGCCCCAGACCGGTGCCACTGGCACGGCCACTGATCATCGGATAGAAAATGTTCTGCACCAGCTCCGGCGGAATTCCGGGTCCGTTGTCGATCACGTCGACCCGACACACCAGTTTGTGGCGGCGGTTGCCAATGGTGAACTGACGCAGGGTGCGGGTGCGGAAGGTAATAGTCGGCGGTTCCTCGGAACTATGCCCCGCCTGGTTTTCGAAGGCCGCTTCCATTGCGTTCCGGGCGATGTTTAGAAACGCCTGGATCAGTTGTTCCTTGTCACCCTTGAACTCCGGAATGCTGGGGTCGTAATCCCGTTTGAAATTCAGTCGCCCTTTGCTCTCAGCCTCGAGCAGTGTGCCAACTCTTTCCAGTATTTCATGGATGTTGGTCGGCGCCAGCTTCAGTGCCTTGTTGGGGCCCAGCATCCGGTCAACAAGGCTTCTGAGGCGGTCTGCCTCGTCAATGATGACCCGAGTGTATTCCCGCTGGTCTTCACTGCTGAGTTCACGATCAAGCAGCTGGGCCGCGCCACGGATGCCGCCCAGCGGATTCTTGATCTCGTGGGCCATGCCCCGCACCAGGATACGGGTGGTCTCCTGCTGGGAGATGATGTCTTCCTCACGGCTGATCCGCATCAGCCTGTCCCTGGGCTGGATTTCGATCAGCAGTTCCGTCGGCTCCAGGCTGATAGGCGTTACGGAATAATCCACAGTGAGTCGGGAGCCGCTGGCGAGCAGAAACTCGGCTTCGCGGCGAGTGTAGGATTGCCCGTTACGGACGGCGGCAAACAGGGTTTTCAGGGCGTCTTCGGACTCGACCAGAATGTCCTGGAAGGGCTGGCCCTGGCTTCGGGTCATGCTGGTTTCGAACAGGCTTTCGGCGGCCGGATTAAGATACTGAATGCTCAGATTATCCTCGAGCACCAGGACGGCCGTAGTCAGGCTGTCGAGAATGCTCTTGTATCCGTTTTGCTGGGCCGAAGGCAATGCCATGCGTGAATCCCGTTGGTTCGACAAAGTGTGACCTCCGGAGTTTTGCAAAAAGCGAACCACTTTAGCCAGGTTCACAAATGAATGAGCAAAGTGCGGGCAAAAGGGGACATTGGCGCGGAAAAGTGCCGTAAGCTGGTGCAAATGGAAAGAAAGCCTCTGATCAGTCCGGAAAATGCGCCCCGTTGCTGATCAGAGTATGGCTGCTTTTTGGTGCGATCGCACCAAAATGGTGCGGATATGTGGGCGGCTTGGCTAGTTCAGAGCGGAAGGACGGTGAACCGTGAAGGTAATCGGTGAGCCGGTTTTTACCTGAACCCCGTTTTCATCCACGATATGGACCCGGGCTTCATGGGTTCCACGAAACACGTTGTTGACGGTGATTGAGCCGGAGGTGCTTTGCCCGACAGGCTGCCCGTCCAGGGTCACTTCGTATTTGTGGCCGGGCTGGAGGCCGGGGGTGCTGCGCACCTCGAACTGGACATCGCCGCTGCCACTGTAGAACGCCTGGTTGTTATCCGGATAGGCGAAGGACAGACTTTCGTAGGCAGCGCCTTCTCGCTGAACTTCTTCACGAAGCTTTTCGGTTTCCTGCACAGCCTCTGGCTTGGGCAGGGTGATCGTCGTGACCGGCTTGACCTCTACCGCTTCAGCGCCTTCGCTGGGCTCGTCAGAATAGGTGACGTTGCCGTAGGCATCAACGTTGCGATAAACCTCGGCCGAGACCGGAATCGCCAGAAAAAACAGAAGGCCGGTAACCAATCCAGACTTTGGATTCATAAGCTCACCTGTTATTGGGTTTCCCCGATTATCGGTGGCGCCCGGGGTCTTTTCAACGTCTGCAGCCCCGGATGTTGGTTACATATCGTTAAGGGCTGCAGGCACTGTGCTTTTGCTCAAAAAAAGCCCCGCACGAGGGCGGGGCTTGTCTGCTTTCTCTCTAAAGAGAGAGTTTAGCAGGAGTAGTACAGATCGAACTCGACCGGGTGAGTGGTCATGTTCAGCTTCTCGACTTCACCGCGCTTCAGATCCACGTAGCCCGCGATCATGTCCTCGGTGAATACGCCGCCACGGGTCAGGAACTCGTGGTCCGCTTCCAGGCAGTCCAGGGCTTCAGACAGGGTTTCGGCAACCTTCGGAATGCTCAGCGCCTCTTCCTTCGGCAGGTCGTACAGATCCTTGTCCATGGCATCGCCAGGGTGGATCTTGTTCTGGATGCCGTCCAGGCCGGCCATCATCAGCGCCGCGAACGCCAGGTACGGGTTGGCCGCCGGGTCAGGGAAGCGAACTTCGATACGACGCGCCTTCGGGCTGTTCACGTACGGGATACGGATGGAGGCCGAACGGTTGCGGGCGGAGTAGGCCAGCATAACCGGTGCTTCGTAGCCCGGAACCAGGCGCTTGTAGCTGTTGGTTGCCGGGTTGGTGAAGGCGTTGATGGCCTTGGCGTGCTTGATAACACCACCAACATAGTACAGTGCCGCTTCGCTCAGGCCGGCATAGCTGTCGCCTGCGAACAGGTTCTTGCCGTCTTTGCTCAGGGACATGTGTACGTGCATGCCGGAACCGTTGTCACCAACCACCGGCTTGGGCATGAAGGTGGCGGTTTTGCCGTAGGCGTGGGCCACGTTGTGTACGCAGTACTTGAGAATCTGTACTTCGTCAGCCTTGCGGGTCAGGGTGTTGGCGCCAACGCCGATTTCACACTGGCCGGCAGTACCGACTTCGTGGTGGTGTACTTCAATTTCCAGGCCCATGGATTCCATGGCGGCACACATGGCGCCACGCAGGTCGTGCAGGCTGTCCACCGGCGGAACCGGGAAGTAGCCGCCTTTAACGCCCGGGCGGTGACCGATGTTGTTGCGGTCGAAATCTTCGCCGGATACCCAGGCGGCTTCCTCAGAGTGGATATGGTAAGAAGCGCCCTGCATGTCTACATTCCACTTCACGGAATCAAACACGAAGAACTCCGGCTCCGGGCCGAACAGCGCGCCATCGGCGATGCCGGTGGACTTCAGGTATTCCTCGGCACGGCGAGCAACGGAACGCGGGTCACGCTCATAACCCTGCATGGTAGAAGGCTCTACGATGTTGCAGGTGATGTTGACAGTGGTTTCTTCGGTGAAGGGATCAAGAACGGAGGTTTCGTCGTCCGGCATCAGGATCATGTCGGATTCGTTGATGCCTTTCCAGCCCGCGATTGAGGAGCCGTCAAACATCTTGCCGTCTGCGAAAAAGTCTTCATCCACTTCGGTGGCAGGCAGTGTAACGTGCTGCTCTTTACCGCGGCTGTCGGTGAAGCGCAGGTCAACCCATTTGACTTCGTGTTCTTTGATCAAATCAACTGTCTTGGACATTGTGCATGCTCCGTAAGTTATACCGCACAGGCGGCTGTATTCATGTTCGTGGTGCCGGATCGCCCGGATAAACGGGTTCCGATCTGTTTCTCAGGTTCGCGCAGCTTAGCAAATGCCGTTGCGTCTTACCTGCAAATTTCGGCTGATTTCGATAAAGCAAGGCGCTTGCCAATTTTTAGGGCATGCTCCAGAACAGCGCAACTGCAAGGGTTTGGGGCATGTTCACGAGAAATTAGTAGCTCTGGGCTGGTCGCTTGCACTTAATTGGTGCACCGCGTTGGTGCATTTATTGGCTATGCGCCCTAAATGAGTGCGAGTGCTTAGTGTAGAGAATAGGCGTTTTTCTTCATATTAACGACACAGACTTTTCGCTATACTGCGCGCCGCTTCATTTTTACCCTGCCATTTCCAGATCCCGGATCGGAAATCACCATGCAGGGTGCCGGGCAGCCAGCTCCGGTGAATGAGTTCATTTTACGGATTTGAGACGGCATGTGCTGGGGTTGCCCCTGCGAACGACCTTCTCAGGTCATTGAGTGCATGCCGCAGGATTATTTTTGTGATTGAAAAACTTCGTAATATCGCCATCATCGCCCATGTTGACCATGGTAAAACCACGCTCGTGGACAAGCTGTTGCGCCAGTCCGGCACGCTGGACCGAAAGGAACTCGAGAACGAGCGGGTCATGGATTCCAATGACCAGGAAAAGGAACGGGGTATTACCATCCTGGCCAAGAACACCGCCCTGAAGTGGAATGGCTACGACATCAACATCGTGGACACCCCGGGTCACGCTGACTTCGGTGGCGAAGTTGAGCGTGTGATGAGCATGGTTGATTGTGTGTTGCTGGTGGTTGATTCCATTGACGGCCCGATGCCGCAAACACGTTTTGTGACCCAGAAGGCGTTCGCCGCCGGCTTGCGCCCGATCGTGGTGGTCAACAAGATTGACCGTCCCGGTGCGCGGCCCGACTGGGTTGTAGACCAGGTGTTTGATCTGTTCGACAACCTGGGTGCGACCGACGAGCAACTGGACTTCCCCATTGTTTACGCCAGCGCGCTGAACGGCATTGCCGGTCTGGATCATGAAAACCTCGATGACAACATGGACGCTGTGTTCCAGGCGATTGTTGATCATGTGCCGGCGCCGAACGTTGATCCTGACGGACCGTTCCAGATGCAGATCTCCCAGTTGGATTACAACAGCTTCCTGGGCGTGATCGGTATTGGTCGCATCGCACGCGGCAAGATCAAAACCAATTCGCCGGTGACGGCGATTGGTGCCAGCGGCAAGAAGCGCAATGGCCGCATACTCAAGATCATGGGGCACTCAGGCCTGCAGCGCGTTGAAGTGGATGAGGCGCAGGCTGGCGATATCGTCTGCGTGAGCGGTATGGATGAGCTGTTTATCTCCGATACCCTGTGTGACCAGGCCAACGTTGAGGCCCTGCCGGCGCTGACAGTGGATGAGCCGACCGTTTCGATGACCTTCCAGGTAAACGATTCGCCCTTCGCCGGCAGGGAAGGTAAGTATGTCACCAGCCGGAACATCAAGGAGCGTCTGGAGAAGGAGCTGCTGCACAACGTGGCGCTGCGCGTTGAAGAAGGCGAATCGGCGGACAAGTTCAAGGTGTCCGGCCGGGGTGAGCTGCACCTGTCAGTGCTGATCGAGAACATGCGCCGTGAGAACTTCGAGCTGGCGGTCGGTCGGCCTGAAGTTGTTATTCGGGAAGTGGATGGCGTGAAGCAGGAACCCTATGAAAATGTCATCGTCGACATCGAGGAGCAGCATCAGGGTCCGATCATGGAGCAGATGGGGCTGCGCAAAGGTGACCTGACCAACATGGTGCCGGATGGCAAGGGGCGGATGCGTCTTGAGTATACCATTCCGGCACGGGGCTTGATCGGTTTCCGCAATACCTTCCTGACCATGACCTCGGGCACAGGTATCCTGACGTCCACCTTCAGTCATTACGGCCCCATCAAGGTTGGCGATGTCACCAGTCGTCAGAACGGAGTTCTGGTATCCATGGCAACCGGTACGGCGCTGACCTACTCCCTTGAAACCCTGCAGAGCCGTGGCAAGCTGTTCCTGGACCCGGGCCAGGAAATCTACGAAGGCCAGCTTTGCGGTATCCACAGCCGTGATAACGATCTGGTGGTGAACCCCACCAAGGGCAAGAAGCTCGACAACATGCGAGCATCCGGCAAGGATGAAGTCATCGGGCTGGTGCCGCCCATCAAGTTCACGCTTGAGCAGGCGCTGGAGTTCATCGATGACGACGAGCTGGTTGAAGTGACACCGAAATCGATTCGGCTCCGCAAGAAATTCCTGACCGAAAATGATCGCAAGCGTGCCAATAAGAAGTAAGCCGGCGCTTGAGTGAAAAAGGGGTCAGAAGAAAGCTTTCTTCTGACCCCGGGCCTAAAAAAAGGGGTCAGATGAACTTTTCATCTGACCCCTTTTTCATTGGCTTAAGCTAAACTCCGGGTAAATCCTTTTTACGGAGCGCTTCATGCTCACCCTGTACCCTGAAATCAAACCCAACGCCCGGCATCGTATTGCGGTTGATGCGCCGCACGAACTCTATGTTGAAGAAAGCGGTAACCCAGATGGCATCCCGGTTCTTGTGGTCCACGGCGGCCCTGGCGGAGGCTGTGAGGAATACCACCGGCGCTTTTTCGATGCCGAACGTTTCAGGATCATTCTGATGGACCAGCGTGGTGCAGGAAGGTCAACGCCTCTGGCGGAACTTGAAGGCAACAGCACCGACAGGCTGGTTGAAGATATGGAGGCTGTGCGCTCCTTTCTTGGTGTCGACAAATGGCTTCTGTTCGGTGGCAGTTGGGGCTCGACCCTGAGCCTGGTCTATGCCCAGGCCCACCCTGAGCGGGTGTTGGGGCTGGTTTTGCGAGGCATCTTTCTCTGCCGTCCCCGCGATATTCACTGGTTTTACCAGGACGGCGCAAGCCGGGTGTTCCCGGATTACTGGGCAGATTTTGAGGCACAGATTCCCGGGGCTGAGCGTGGCGACATGGTCGCCGCTTATTATCGGCGGCTCACCAGTACCAACGAACTGGAGCAGATTCAGGCCGCCAAGGCCTGGTCTGTGTGGGAGGGCCGGTGCGCCACTTTGCATCCGAATCCCAGGGTGGTCGAGCATTTTGGTCACCCCCATGTCGCCATCGCCCTGGCCCGTATCGAATGCCACTATTTCATGAATTCCTCGTTCCTGGAGCCTGATCAGATCCTGCGGGATGCGGGTAGACTGTCAGACATTCCGGGCATTATCGTCCATGGCCGCTACGATATGGTCTGTCCTCTCGAGAACGCCCTGGCGCTGAGCCTGGCCTGGCCGGAGGCGGAGCTGCAGATCATTCGGGATGCTGGTCATTCCGCCTCTGAACCCGCGATTGTCGATGCCCTGATTCGTGGTGTTGAGTCAGTTGTTGCCAAAACCGGAAAAAGTGCCGGTTGAATTCCATTCTCAGGGTTGCGGCCTGTGAGCGCCGTGGATAAACTCTGCGCCGATTTTCTTTCTTTCTGTTCATTCGTCCTCTGGGAATTTGATGAAAGGACTTATCCAGCGAGTATCCCAAGCCAGTGTTAGGGTGGAGGGTAAGCCGTTAGCCTCAATAGGAACAGGGCTGCTTTTGTTGCTGGGTGTCGAAAAGGGTGATGGCGAAAGAGAGGCAAGGAAGCTATGCCGGAAAATTATCACCTACCGTGTATTCCCCGATGACGCAGGCCGGATGAACCGAAGCCTTGCCGATATTGATGGTTCCCTTCTTGTTATTCCACAGTTTACGCTGGCTGCCGACACGTCATCAGGTACGCGGGCCGGTTTCTCTTCCGCTGCCGGGCCCGGTGAAGCGGACCGGCTCTACCGGCTGTTCGTTCTGGAAGCTCGCTCCGCACTGGGTGCCGAAAGAGTGGGTGAGGGGCAGTTCGGTGCCGACATGAAAGTCGGTTTGGTGAATGACGGGCCGGTAACCTTCCTGCTTGAGGTTGGGAAAAGGGCGAATGCCTCTTCTGATTTTTTTGCACCGTTCTTTCCGTGCCCCGGGAGCGAGTAACCTGCATACTGGAGTCTGACGGGTTATCCTGGGTGCCTATAAAGTAACTGCCGCGGCTTAAGTGCAGGTTTTGAGAGATCGAGATGAAAATTCTGATTGTTGAGGACAATGCCTTTTTGGCAGAAAGAATCTCAAAATGGCTTGAACGGGCTGATTATGCTGTTGATATTGCAAAGAACGCAGAAGAAGCAGACTTTTTTGTCGGTACAAGCTTGTATGAAGGGATAGTCCTCGACATCGGATTGCCCGATAAAAATGGACTGTCGCTGCTGAGGGAGTGGCGCAAGTCTGGACGGGATGACGCGATACTTATCCTGACCGCCAGGTCAAACTGGTCGGAAAGGGTTCAGGGCTTAAACGCCGGTGCTGACGATTATCTACCGAAGCCCTTTGAGTTCGAAGAGTTGCAGGCCAGACTAAACGCCATCATCCGAAGAAAAGAAGGGCGTTCTACAAACGAGATCGGGGTTGGCGGATACCGGTTGAATAACAACTGCAGAACACTGTCGACCCCAACGGGTGAGGACCATCGGTTAACTGCAACTGAGTTCCGGTTGCTTCAGTGTTTTTTACGTTCGCCTGGAAGAGTGTTCTCCCAGGATGATCTTGTGGATCTTTTGTACAATATCGACAGGTCACCCGGGAATAACGTGATTCAGGTTTACATAACACGGCTTAGAAAACTACTTGGTAAGTCAAAGATAAAAACCCTTCGCGGACAGGGTTATTTTTTCGACCCAGATGAACCTTGAATATTTATCCGTGAAGGGGCGTCAATGCCTCATGACAGGATGCGAGAACAAAGGCCGGGGCGCAGGAGTTATTTTTTTGACCCCTCCTATGAGAAAACCGGAGTGAGCTTGCTGGCGGAGAACATTACATCCACTCTGAGTCCTCCCATTTTCGACCTTGAAAAAGCCAATTTTCCGGAGTAATTGTCCACGATTTCATCTACGATGGACAACCCTAGGCCATAGCCCGGTGTTTGTTCATCCAGTCGTCGTTTTCTCATCGTTAACTGGTCCAGGTTATCCTGTTCAACGCCCGGTCCATCGTCTTCTATTGTTATTTTAAATATATGATGGTATTGAGCCAGGGTTATGTCGACCCTGCCGTTGCTCCACTTCGCTGCATTATCAAGAATATTACCGACTACCTCGTTGAAATCGTGCTCATCGATTGCCCAGAAAAAATCATCAGGCAAATCTTTTTTCAATAAGTAGCTTTTTCTCGGATAGATTCTCCGTACAACATCAATGATTGCCTCAACCTTTTCCACAACCTTTATGGGTTTTCCCGAATATTGTCCCGACATCTCGGCCCTTCTCATCTGGGTATCGATGATCTTCCGTAACTCGGATAATTTTGCATGAAGAAATTCCCGGTCATCCTGTTCGATGGGGGTGTCCTGGTCGCCTGTGATCGCGATAGCAACGGTTAACGGGGTTTTGATGCTGTGTGATAGGTCCGACATTGATCTTCTGGAGCGATTCAAACGCCTGTCCAGAACTTCAAGAAGATGATTGAAATCAACAACCACCTCTCTGAACTCCACGGGGGAATCCTCAGCCAGGCGTGTGCGGCGACCATTCTTTAATTCAGACAACTGAATACTCAAATCACCGAGTGGTTTCAGGGCGATATTTACGCTCAGATATATAAAAAAAATAATGGAAAAAAATAATACCAGAGCAATGATTCCAATCACCAGGTGTACATTATCAGAAATACCTGTTTTATAACTTCTTGCCTCCAAAACCAGGATATTTATTTTTTCACCGCCCACATCAGTTTCCGATGTAAGTCCCAGCAATACTTGGTTTTTATCGCTGTAGTGTATTATTCCGCTCTCGCTGCCTGACATGATTTTTTTAACAATACTTAAATACTTTTTATCTGACGCAACGATGCGTCCCCCAGAGCTTGCTGAAAAAATATAATCTCCCTGATCTCCCGAATTGACGATCTTTTTTAACGTATTGTCAGTCAACTGGCCCGAACCAGCCAGCATCTCTTTGAACTGGGATGCCTGAGCTTCCAGCCTGCTGCGATGCAACTCTTCGTGTAAATAGCCAATGAGAAGCTGATGGGAAACCCATACCACAATCATAAATGCAAGACCCATTGGGAAAAGGTAGGAAAAAAGCGTCTTTCTGATTGAGCGGCGCCCCCACCAGTTACGAAAAGTACTAATGTTATCTTTCAGGCGCTTATAGGTTTTCGGTGGGTTCATCGGACAACACCGCATGGAGTTTCAGGAGTATTTCAAGTGAATACGGAAGGGAGCGGATTAATATCCGGGCTATTTAGAGTGCCGGGACTGAAGATTGTCAGCCTTCAGTCCCGACCTTGCCGCTACACTGATCGGGGCCGGAGTGCTTCCGGCCCCGATACGCCGTCATCGATGCGTATCGCTTTTGCCAGCCTGGAGATCAGGACCTTGCCATCTCCGGGGTGGCCTTCCTGAGTGCGGCCGGCTCGAACAATGGCATCAGCCACCGTATCGGCGGCTGACTCGCTCGCAACATCTACTTCCAGCTTGACCATATCGACTTTCTCCATTGGCCCGCTGTCACCAGCGGTGTGGCCAAACTCATTAAGTGACACGACGGCAATACTTGCCACCCCATCCAGTTTAGCCAGTTCATCGATGACAAATTCGGTCATGGCTTTACGAACATAAGCTTTTATTTCGTACATGTGAATCATCCCCTTGCCGTTAAAGATCGACTTCCTTCCGTTTCATTGCAAACCATTGGTAGATGCTTGGCAACACGACAAGCGTCAGCAATGTCGAGGTAATCAGCCCTCCGACCACGACCGTTGCAAGAGGACGCTGGACATTTGAGCCTATTCCGTCCGCCAGAAGAAGCGGCACCAGGCCGAGAATCGCGACGGAGGCCGTCATCAGGACGGGGCGCAGGCGGCGCTTGGCGCCCAGCTTCACGGCCTCCATGACTTCGTGGCCCTGGTCTCTCAACTGGTTGATGTAACTCACCATGACCACGCCGTTCAGTACGGCGACGCCGAATACGGCGATGAAGCCGACCGCCGCCGGCACCGACAGATACAGTCCGGTCACAAACAGGGCAACGATTCCGCCAGTGACGGCGAACGGTACATTGAGAAAAATAAGCGTGGCATAGCGCAGGCTGCCGAAGGCCGAGTACAACAGCAGGAATATCAGCGCCAGGGTGATGGGTACAACAACCTGGAGGCGCGCCATCGCCCGCTGCTGGTTTTCGAACTGACCGCCGAACTCCACGAAATAGCCCGGGGGCATTTGTACCTGCTGTTTGATCCGGGCCCGCAATTCTTCAACAACCCCGCCCATATCACGGCCACGCACATTCATCTGAACATAAAGCCGGCGGCTGGCGTTTGATCGCGAGATTTTCTTCGGCCCCGCGTAGGTGGTCACCTCGGCAACACGCTTCAGCGGAATCATTTCTCCGCTGGCTCCGCGCAGAGGAAGCTCGCGAATCTTATCAAGGGAACCCCGGAAGCGTTCCTGAAGGCGGGCATAGATCTCGAACCGGCGAACCCCGTCAAACACCAGCCCGGCGGTTCCGCCCCCGATACCCAGTTCGACGGTTTCCATCACATGATCAATGCTGATGCCGTATTGCGCCAGGGCATTGCGATCCGGGCGGATTACGATCTGCTTTTTTCCCGCCATCTGCTGAGACCGGACATCGGTTGCGCCACGCACGTCCTTGGCCAGGGCCTCGACTTCCTTGCCGATTCGGGTGAGTTCCTTGAGGTCGTCGCCAAAAACACTCGCGACCAATTGCGCCTGAACACCGGACAAAAGCTCGTCTGTCCGGAGCTGAATGGGCTGCGACATGTTATTCGCGAGACCCGGTATTTTCTCATTTAACGCTTCCGCTATTCGGCTTTGTAACTCCTCGTAGCTCAAGCCGTCCGGCCATTGGTCAAGGGGCTTAAGGGTTATGACGGTTGACACAACATTCACCGGCTCCGGGTCGCCACCAACTTCCGCCCGACCCACGCGTGCGTAGCTCTGTGTTACCTCTGGGAAATCCTCGAGCACTTCCTGAATGCGTTTCCCGTAATTGATGGCTGAGTCCAGGCTGGCACCTGGCGTTAGGGTGGAGCGTAACTGAAACGTGCCTTCGCGAAGGGTTGGTACAAACTCGCTACCCAGGAACGGAAAGAGGAGCAGGCTCCCCGCGAAAGCAAGAACGGCAATGCCCATCACCAGCTTGGGGGCCTTTACCACGGTGTTGACCACCGGTTCATAGAGCCGGCCCAGGGCCAGAACCAGACGTGGTTCCTTGTGTACGACACCCATTTTGAACGCAAGTGACGCCAGCGCGGGCACCAGTGTAAGCGCCAGGATCAGGGCGCCGATCAGGGCAAAACTGATTGTATAGGCCATCGGGGAAAACAGCTTCCCTTCCACACCCTGCAGGGTGAACAGGGGCAGGAAGACAATGATGATGATACCAATGGCAAAAACGATAGGCCGCGCGACCTCCCGTGCAGCTTCACCGACAAGGCGTGCGATGCTGATCTGTTCGGTTGATCGCTCCTCAAGGTGCCGGAATATATTCTCGATCATTACCACGGCGCCATCGACCATCATGCCAATGCCGATCGCGAGCCCCCCCAGGCTCATCAGGTTTGCCGACAAGCCGGTAAAACCCATTGCTATAAATGCGATCAGTACCGAGAGCGGAAGCGTCAGTACAACAATCAGCGTGGAGCGGATGTTGCCAAGGAACAGATAGAGAAATGCCAGAACAAAAATCGCCCCTTCAAGCAGTGCCTTTTCGACGGTACCAATCGCTTTTTCGACCAGTGTTGCCTGCGAGTAATAAGGCTTTATGGACAGGCCCTCGGGCAATGACTCGTTCAGTTCGGCGATCTTCGTGTCGACGTCTTCCAGCACCTTGCTCGTGTTGGTGCCAATCAGCTTCATGACATAGCCGCCAACCGACTCCTTGCCGCCGGAAACCTGAGCGCCCCGGCGAATGGCGGGCCCCAGGGCGACTGAGGCAACATCCTTTATATACACGGGCGTGTCATCAGGCCTTGATACGATAATATTCCGGATGTCGTCGAGATTTTCCTTTCCGGGATTGATCCACCCGTAGCCACGAACGATATATTCTTCGCCGCCCCGGGTTATGAATGAGGCGCCGACGTTCCGGTTGTTGCCCGCCAGCGCCCGACGCACATCCGCGACGGTCAGGTTCCGTGCCTGCAGGGCCCTGGCATTGATATTGACCTGATACTGCTTGACGTCGCCGCCAATCGACAGTACGTCAGTGACACCCGGTACCGTCCGTAACTGGGGCTTGATAAGCCAGTCCTGAATCGTGCGCATCTCCTGCAGACTGAAGTTCCCGCCTTCTTCTTCAGCAAGCGAGTACATCAGGATTCGGCCAAGCCCGGTGGTGATAGGCCCCAACTCAGGCTCGCCCATCCCTTCGGGGATCTGTCTTTTTGCTTCCGCCAGGCGTTCCATAATGAGTCGGCGGGCAAAATAGATGTCGGTTCCATCCTTAAAATAGATGGTCACCCGGGACAAGCCGAAAATAGAGGTACTCTGCACCTTTTCCAGTTTGGGAATGCCATACATGCTGATTTCAATCGGATATGAAATCAGTGTTTCGACATCAACCGGAGACAGCCCCGGGCTGGCTGTGAAGACCTGCACCATGGTTGGAGTGGCATCCGGAAACGCATCCACCGGCAGTTTGTTGAACGAAAAATAGCCGGCCACGATAACTGCCAAAGCAGCCACGATTGTCATCAGCCGGTTACTCAGTGCGTAGTTAACAATAGCGTTGATCATAGGTTCTCCGGCTTAGTGGCTTGCGCTGCGACCGATGGATGTTATCGCGGACATAAGATCGAACGCACCCGAGGATACAACCGGTGTTTCCGGTTCAATTCCCGAGCGGATTTCTATCCAGCCATTGGCTTCATCGCCAAGCGTGACCGGGACGGCTTCATACTCTCCCCGCTCTTTTCCCGGCACAAAAACAACGTCCTGCTGATCAATGGTCTGCACGGCATCCCGGGGAACCAGCGGGACCGTGCTTTCCGGCTGTGTCATGATTTCGGCCGTTGCAAAGCTGTAGGGTCGTAGCCTGGAGTCCGGGGTTTTGATTTCGGCGCGGACAGCTATGGTGCGAGACTCGCGATCCAGAACGCGTGAAATCCATGTCACTTTTCCGGGGTGATAGGATTCCGACTTGCCTCTGGTCGTAACCCGTACTTCGTCTCCAGGGCTCACCTGGCCAATGTCGGTCTCGCTGACTTTGATCATTGCCCAGACGGAGGAGGTATTTACTACCATGAACGGCGTATCGGTTGGTGTCAGTGTCTGGCCGATGCTGACATCCAGCTTTTCAACGACGCCGGATATCGGAGACCTGAGCGCGTAGCCGGCAAGCCCGCCATTGCCCGCGGCACTGTCTCCGAAGATTTTCAGTTTTTCCCGGGTTGCTTCAAGTTCCGCGATGGTCGTCAGGTACGACGCCCTGGCCGAGAGGTAGTCCTCTTCACTGGAGATTCCTTGTTCCTCAAGTTCTTTTTCCCGTTTGAATTCGGCTTCGGCCGTCACTTTCCGGGCTTCCAGTGACTTGAGCCTGGAACGAATATCTGCGAGCCCGACACTTGATAGGATTGCCAGCACATCCCCGCTGCGGACCTTATCGCCGAGATCGACTTTGATTTCGGCCACTTTGGACTCCAGTAACGGGCCAACGGTTGCGACCTGGCTGGGAACAAACTGAATTTCAACCGGAGCGGAAACCAAAGACTCCGCGCGGCCGGAGGGCGCCGGCATGGTTTCAATATCAAGCAGTGCGGCCTGTTCAGAGGTCAGGTGGATGCGCCTTTTGTTCTGGGCTTCCTCACCCGCATGTTCGTCTCCGCCCGCGGGTTGGTGTTGCTCACTCTTTTCATTTTGATGATTACTTTCTTGTGCATATCCTGTTGTCGGCAAACCCAGGGCCACCAGGACGGCCGTCAGACAGGTAAGGATTTTTTTCTGCAGCATAAGATTATCCCTTGGGAAAAGTTGGAACTTGAGATGGGTAAACGACAATGGCCCGCTAAGGTGATACGCCCATGGAAACAGCCCCGCCGGTGCCGATCTCCAGAGCTTGCGTTGCCCGGATGTAATCTTTCTGAACCTGGATGTATTCGTTGCGAACCGCGAGGAGGTTATCCTGCGCGGACAACAGGCTTGCTGCGCCAACCTTGCCGGCGGCAAGCGCTTGCTGCATCAGTTGCAAGGTCTCTTCGGAGCGCCTCAGGATCGATTTGCTCATCTGCCTAAGCTGGGTTCTCGCCGCCTTGTACTGAGCGATTGCCGACAATACGCTGCGCTTTATCGACAGCCTCAGGCTTTCCGCTTCAATCTCCGCGGCTTGCAATCCGGCGGCGGCGTCCATGCGCTCCCCGCTGTAGCGGTGCGTGATAGCCAGCGGAATCGATACTCCGCCACCCACCACGTTGTCTCCCAGATCGCGCTGATAAAAACCAAAAACCTCCAGGTTGGGGGTTGTCAGGCTTTCGGCGATGTCCAGTGCTGACTCGTTGGCGGCAATTCGCTTCGCAGCGGCCTGAAGGTCCGCTCGCTGCTGCAGAGCCACCTCAATCAACCGGTCGTCTTCCGGGAGATCGGTCAGTGCCGGGCTGAAGTCACCCCTGACATCGAGCGCGAGGCCGGGATCAATCCCCAGCACTTCCGCCAGCTCCAGCCGTCGGTCCTCAAGCCTCCGGCCGGCAGCCGCTTGCTGGCTTTTTGCCCTTGCCAGTCCGATCACAGCAGTATTGACATCCATTTTTGTCATTTTGCCCTGGCGATACGAGGTCTCAATCACTTCACTGGTCTGCTCCATGAGGTCGACCGCCCGTTTTGCGGTTGCCAGCTCTTCCCTCGCCAAAACCACGTTGAAAAACGCGGAACGCACGCGGGCCGCCGTCGCGATTCGTAAAAACTCAAGATCCTGCTCTGTGGCAGTCAGCTCGTTTGTTGCCCGGTCCCTTCCCAGGTCCCTCCTGTTGCCCATCCAGATTTCCTGGCTAAGCCGGACTTGGTAGTTGATATTATCCGGAATTCGCGAGGGGTACTTTTCTCCCTGAACCGAAATCACCGGATTGCTCGGCGTCAGTCGCCCGGAGTGCACAACCTGCCCACGCTGCCCGGCAACCCGCGATTTTTGCAAGGCCAGAACGGGGTTGTTTTCAAAGGCCGTGGCAAGTGCCTCGCCCAGCGAAAGGGCTTGCTCCTCCTTCACCTTCTGGTAGTCACTCAGAGACACACTGTTGCCCGCGAAAGTCCAGACAGGAAAGGTGCTCACGACAAATACTGTCATCAATCGACCAAACCGTCTCGGCATGTTTCCCATATCTGCTATCCCATTGGTGGATGATGGTGGATAATTTCCATTAACGGTGAAACAGGATAGTTCACCCTCCTTAAACGAGCTTGAACGCGAAGCCACATTCAAGGCGCCTTATGAGTTACTCGTGTCCAAAGGTCCGGGCATTCCTGTGAAGGTAGTCGGGGTGTTCGAACTCCAGCGTCGAATGCTGTATGTTGAAATTCTGCTCAAGAGCCTGTTTTATCCTGTACTTGGTGTTCTCAAGCTGACCCCACGCGTTTTCCTCAATGACCACATGGGCCTCCAGCGACGCCTCGTGCTCGCCCATCTGCCAGAAATGCACATGATGAAGGCCGATAACGCCGTCAATATCCGACAGGGCCTGGATGACGGCTTCGGTGTCGATATCCTCCGGGCTGGCCAGCATGAGTGTTCTGATGGTCCCGCCGATTTCCGTCAGGCCAAGGTAGAGAATGTATCCGGCAATGCCAATGGTGATGGCCGGATCCACCCACCGCATGTCGTAAAGCAGAATGAGAGTCCCGCCAATGACTACGGCGACCGACGCAAGTGCATCGGAAAGGTTGTGAAGAAAGAGGGCGCGGATGTTGACGCTGCCTTTCTGCATTGAGTAGGTCAGCAATGCCGTCAAGGTGTCCACCACCAGGGCGATACCGCCAAGCCAGACGACCCACCACCCCTTGATTTCCGGAGGATCGATGATCCGCATGCCGCCCTCATAGACCAGGTAGAGCCCGATAATAATCAGTGAGGTGTAGTTGATGAGGGCTGCGACAATCTCAACCCGCCCGTAGCCAAAGGTCATTTGTGAATCCGCTGGACGGCGGGCAATTTTCCGGGCGGCAAAGGCAATGACGAGCGATACCATATCCGAAAAGTTATGCAAGGCGTCGGCGATCAGCGCCAGGCTGCCGGCAAAGATGCCTCCCCCGATCTGTGCCAGAGTCAGGATGCCGTTTGCCCAGATTGCGATAGCAACTCGCTTGTCCTTGGATTCGGGATCCAAATGAACATGTTCGTGACTCATGTGATCAGAACCTCTCTGGTAATGGGTCTTGTTGCTGGTGAGGGTGGGTCGGGGCGTGTGCCACGCCTCCTTAATTTCATCAGCGGATTAGTTTTGTCTGCAATGCGCTATATCGTTATATATTGTAGGCTCGCTTCTTTAATCGAGCTTGAACAGGAAGTCACTTTTAGGGGGCAGGTAAGGCTCGGACAATTTATTTCTCTCAATACCGGTGGAAAGTGCATGGCGGAAGAACTGGAAATCAAGTTAACCCTCGCCCCGGACGCGCTGAATCAGGCCGGGGCGTGGCTCTCGGCCCAGAAAGGTGTCAGGGCGGGCGCCGTGAAGACGCTGGTTAACCGTTACTTCGACACGCCTGCCGGAGACCTCAATCGCCGGAAGGTGGCCCTGCGGATTCGTCAGGCCGGTGACCAGTTCATCCAGACTCTCAAAGCCCGGGGCGAGTTCGTAGATGGTGCCCACCGGCGCCAGGAATGGGAGTGGCCGCTCGTTGGCCCAAAACTCAAACCGGGCCTGATTGCGGATACGCCGGTGGGGCAGAGCGTGAACCTTGCCGGGCTGCAGCCGGTGTTCGAGACCAACTTTGAGCGCCGCGTGCTTATGGTTGACCAGGAGGACAGCGTGATCGAGGTGGCCATCGATTCCGGCGTGATTGTCGCCGGAGGTCAGTCGCTTCCGCTTAATGAGATTGAATTTGAACTCAAGTCGGGGGCTTCGTCGGCATTGCTTGCGTGGGCGCGGAGGCTGGCGGACGAAGTGCCGGTGTTCCTGAACCTGGTCAGCAAGGCAGAGCAGGGATACCACCTGGCGGGGCTTTATCATCCGGTTCCGGACGCGGGGAAAATATCAGATCTGGCAGTGAATGATTTTCTATTCCTTTTGAGTGTTTCATGGCTGACCGGCGAGCGCCTGTGCTTTGCCAGGGGGCGTCTGGATGCGATTGGCCGGCTGGCCGGTGAGCTCGGCGTCGGGGAGCTGTACCAGCAGGTGGTGACTGCGCTGGCCGACGGCACGGCGGTCCGTGATCTGGTTTCAGGCAAGGAACTGGGGCAGCTTCAGTTGGCGATTGCCGCAGGCCAGTGCCCTTGACAAAAATCCGCCGACTACTTGTCAAGGGCACGGTTCTTCTGAATTTTCTTTCTTCGCAGCCTGTTCCTGCAGATCGTGCCACTTGTTAATGAATTCGCGGTAGCGCGCAAGGGCCTCTTCCACCAGCGCTACATCGGGCGTTTCATTGGAGTTGACCAGCACGATCAATCCCTTACCTTCAATCACCTGGTCGGTTGGCGGCTGGCAGACCACTTCGTTGTCCTCATCAATAAAGGCCAGGGCGGTGCCGATGCCATGGCGTATCAGGGCGCTGACGATATCGGCCCAGTTCAGGTCGTCCAGTTTCAGATCGTATCGGTGGGGGTGGTCGTGTTCGTAGTTGAACAGGTCTTCCAGAACCTTTTCCGATCCCGGAGCCACCAGTGAGCGCACCATGATTTCAGGATAGGTCCGCACCGGCCGGATGACGGCGCGTATTCCCAGTGTCTTGAAGCGCCCCCGGTTGCTGTCGTCTACACATTCAACAATGGTGTGATTTCCCAGGTTCTGTTCTGCCAGCCGGTGGGCGATGTCGAAGGTCAGGCTATCGGAGTAGGGGTCGGCTTCATCGGCGGAAAGCACGATAATGTGTCTCGCGCTGCCAGCGCGAACCGATTTGAGTGCCTTCGGATCAAAACCGGCACCGTGATAGTGCACAACGCCAATGTCAGACAGCTCGGTTGGCAGGCCCATGGGGAACTGCTGGGTCAGGATCATGATCGGAATGGTTTCGTAACCCGGTATTGCCCGGATCTGGGAGGCGAACCGCATGAAGTACTGCTGCCCACCGTTCTGGGGGGTGTTGATAATTACAATGTGGTCATTCATTTTATAGATCCATCTTCCTGCCAGAATGCGCTCCCGGCGATAAAACCGGTACTCGATATAATCACTGACAATCAGTGTCAGCAAAGTTATTGCTGAAATGAACATCAGCACGATGGTGCTGAATCGCCCAGTCAGGGTCTGGGGTGAATAGTCGCCATAACCCACCGTAACCAGAGTGGTCATCGTGAGCCAGGCGGCCTCGAAAAGGGAAAGGTCCTCGACCGCCCAGATGATCAGAATCTGGACTGCGAGCAACACGGCGAGTATGGCAAACAGGCGCTTCATGCGGCGTCGGATCATCCCACCCATGGGCAGATGGGTTTCCTGGTGCTCCGGATTCAGGGGGCGGCGGTTTCGTAGCATCCGTGTCGGCGGCCTGTTCAGTTGCGGGCGGGTTCGTTATACAGTACCGGAAATATAACAGAGAGACAGGGGTTTGCATTATGTCCGAGCCATGGCACAGCCTTCCGGAACCGCTGGCCGACGATGTCGCCAGGTGCTGGCATTCGGTGTTTCCGGACGGAGTCCCGGGATGGCTGATTTCGGATGACGAAATCAGCGAGGCTGTGGTGGCCGATGCGCTGTCCCGAAGTCTGTTCCTGCGCGAGACCCTTGAGCGGCATCCTGAGCAGGTGCTGACGCTGCTTGAATCGAGGCTGCTGACGGAGCCGACAACCCCTGAGTACCTGAAGCAGCGATGGCAGGACTATCTGAACGAAGTGGACGGCGAGCCTGCGCTGCATTCGGCTCTCAGGCGCTTCCGCAGGGAGTCCCAGTTCCGCATGATCTGGCGGGACCTGATGCGCTGGGCCGACCTGGCAGAGACCATGGCGGCCACCAGCGCCTTCGCCGACATCTGCATTGACGGCGCGCTGGATTGGCTCTATCGGGATTCCTGTGAGCAGTATGGCACGCCCAAGGGGGCGGACCCGGTGACGGGCGAAGAGGCAGACCAGAAAATGGTTGTTCTCGGGATGGGCAAGCTGGGTGGGCGTGAGCTGAACGTGTCGTCAGATATTGACCTGATCTTTGCCTTTCCGGGTAAGGGTGAGACCCATGGAGGGCCTCGCCCCCTCGATAATCAGCAGTTTTTCATCCGCCTGGGTCAGCGGTTGATACAGGCTCTTGACCAGATAACCGCAGACGGGTTCGTGTTCCGCGTGGATATGCGTCTGCGGCCCTATGGCCAGAGCGGTGCCCTGGCTCTGAGTTTTGCTGCCCTGGAAACCTACTATCAGGACCAGGGCCGCGACTGGGAGCGTTACGCCATGGTCAAGGCCCGGGTGGTGGCCGGCGATCAGAGGGCGGGGCAGGTGCTGATGGAAAGCCTGCGCCCCTTTGTCTACCGCAAGTACATCGATTTCAGTGCCTTTGAATCGCTTCGCAGTATGAAAGCCATGATCGGCCGGGAGGTACGCCGCAAGGGGCTGGAAAACAACATCAAGCTCGGCAGCGGCGGTATCCGTGAGATCGAGTTTGTGGTCCAGGCGTTCCAGCTGATTCGTGGTGGTCGTGACCGGGAGCTCCAGCAGCGGAAGTTGCTGGTGATTCTGCAGGAGCTTGAGGCCCTGGAGTTATTGCCATCGCCGGTGGTACGGGAGCTCCGTGACGCCTACGTGTTCCTGCGTAATCTGGAGCATGCGCTCCAGGGCGTGGAGGACAAGCAGACCCAGCTTCTGCCGGAGGACGATTTGTCCCGGGCCCGTGTGGCCACCATCATGGGTTTTGAAAGCTGGCAGGCCTGTGAGGAAACGCTCCGGGAGCATCGGGCACGCGTTGCCACCCACTTCTCAAATATCATTGCCACTGAAGAAGGCGAAGAGGAAGGCCCGGCATCGCTGGATGAAGGCTGGTTCGAGCTCTGGCTGGCGGAAATGGATGAAAACACCGCCATCGGGTGGCTGAAGTCGCGGGGTTATGAGAACCCGGAGAGAACCGTTGCGGAGTTGGCGGAACTGCGTGACAACCGGACCGTGCAGACCCTTCAGACCCAGGGCCGGAAGCGGCTTAATCAGTTCATGCCCGTTCTTCTGGAGGCGCTCACCCGGGTTGAGAACCCCTCGGAGACCCTGTCCCGGGTGTTGCAACTGGTGGAGGCCATTCTGCGGCGAACCGCTTACATGGTGTTGCTTCTGGAAAACCCGGGCGCACGCACACAGCTGGTTGGCCTGTGCAGTGAAAGCCCCTGGATCGCCCGCCAGCTGGCGGAAACGCCACTGCTGCTGGATGAGCTCCTGAACGCCGAGAGTCTCTACCATCCGCCGGCCAAGGCCGAGTTGCAGGATGATCTGCGCCAACAGATGCTACGGATTCCCTTTGAGGATCTTGAAGAGCAGATGGAATCCCTGCGCCATTTCAAGAAAGCCCACATATTGCGGGTAGCGGCGTCCGAGCTGAAAGGCACTTTGCCGCTGATGAAGGTGAGTGATTACCTGACCTGGATTGCCGAAGTGGTGCTGGACCATGTGGTGGATGTGGCTTTCTCCAACCTGGTCAGCCGCCATGGTTATCCGCGGCGGGCAGATGGTTCGGCGTGTGACACGGACTTTACCATCATCGGCTACGGCAAGCTCGGCGGTATCGAACTCGGTTACACCTCGGACCTCGACTTGGTGTTTGTGCATCAGGCCGATCCGCAACTGGCCACCGATGGTGACAAGCCCATCGACAACGCGGTGTTCTACACCCGCCTGGGCCAGCGCATTGTGCACATTCTCAGCACCCAGACGCCCTC
>PBED01000036.1:0-25058 GCA_002718255.1 Marinobacter sp.
CAGAGCCAGAGCCAGAGCCAGAGCCAGAGCCAGAGCCAGAGCCAGAGCCAGAGCCAGAGCCAGAGCCAGAAGCCGCGCCGGAGTTCATTCCTGCCGATCCGCAGTATTTTGCAGCCATCGACAAAGTTCGCGCGCGAGGAGGCTGGACCATACAGCTGGTTGCCGGCAACCTGGAGCAGACCGCATTAAATGTCATATCCAGCTATTCAGACCTTGATGATCTGGTGTATACCCGAGGGGAAAGGCAGGGCCAGCCATGGTTTATGGTATTCTATGGTGAGTTCCCTACCCGGGAGGCGGCGAACGCCGCAGCGTCTGGTTTGCCGGAAGAGCTGGCTTCCCGGTCGCCCTGGGTGCGTTCAGTCGACAATTTATAGCGCCTCTCTTTTCGGCTCTAACTTGTTGTTCCGTAACCTTGTCGACTGGTAATCCCGGTTTCGGCTTCCCACAATAACGTCACGCCGATTTGAGTACGTATTTCTACGTGTGTAAAATAACCAGCCCCCATTTTCAGTGTCGAAGGGTGGTTGTTTGGCTGTGCGCCAATTAACTCTTTGATTGAAAAGCATTTCTACGCGAGAGAACGCTTATGATGACAGGTTTGTATCATCCCGATGAATTCAGGGACAACTGCGGATTCGGTCTGATTGCCCACATGAAGGGCGAGGCCAGCCACAAGTTGTTGCAAACTGCCATCGAGTCTCTGACCTGCATGACCCACCGAGGTGGTATCGCTGCAGACGGAAAGACCGGCGATGGTTGTGGCCTTCTGATCCAGAGCCCGGATGGCTTTCTGAAAAAAGCCGCCAAGGCAGCGTTTGGTAAGGAGCCGGGTGATCTTTTTGCTGTCGGCCAGGTCTTCCTGAACCCCGACGAAGCCAAGGCTTCGGCTGGTCGTGCGGCCATCGAGAAACGGTTGACCGAGCAGGGCCTGGAGATTCTCGGCTGGCGCGAAGTGCCGGTCGATGACAGCTGTCTCGGTCCTATGGCGCTTGATTGCCTGCCCCGTATCGAGCAGGTCTTCGTGGTGCCTGGTGGCAAGGCGGAGCGTGATTTTGCGATCAGTCTGTTCGTGGGCCGTCGCCACGCCGAAAGCGATATGGCCGACGATCCCGAGTTCTACATCTGTAGCCTGTCACACCGCACCCTGGCCTATAAAGGCCTGATGATGCCGGCAGATCTGGCCAACTTCTACAAGGATCTGGGTGACCCCGATCTCGAGACCGCCATCTGTGTTTTCCATCAGCGGTTCTCCACCAACACCATGCCACGCTGGCCGCTGGCCCAGCCGTTCCGGTATCTGGCTCACAACGGTGAGATCAACACCATCGACGGCAACCGTAACTGGGCCATCGCCCGGGCCGCCAAGTTCAGCTCTCCGGAATTGCCAGATCTGCAGACCCTGCAGCCTCTGGTGAACCTCACCGGTTCTGACTCCTCAAGCATGGACAACATGCTGGAAGTGCTGCTTGCCGGCGGTGTTGACCTGTTCCGCGCGGTCCGCATGATGATTCCGCCAGCCTGGCAGAATGTCGACAGCATGGATTCAGAGCTGCGTGCGTTTTACGAGTACAACTCCATGCACATGGAGCCTTGGGATGGTCCTGCCGGTCTGGTCATGTCGGACGGCCGCTATGCCGTCTGTATGCTCGACCGGAATGGTCTGCGCCCGGCCCGGTGGGTCATCACCAAGGATGATTTCATCACGCTGGCCTCAGAGATCGGAACTTACGGTTATCAGCCGGACGATGTGGTAGCCAAAGGCCGTGTCGGACCGGGTCAGATGCTGGCGATCGACACAGAGTCCGGTGAAGTCCTGCACACCAAGGACATTGATCAGCGTCTCAAGACCGCTCAGCCTTACAAGCGCTGGCTGCGGGAAAACGCTCTCCGCGTCGAGACCACTCTGAATCAGGACACCCCGGATTTCAGGCTGATGGATTCCGGCGAGCTTCTGGTGCACCAGAAGATGTTCATGGTCTCCTTCGAAGAGCGTGACCAGGTATTGCGTCCGCTTGCGGAGAACGGCCAGGAAGCGGTTGGATCAATGGGCGACGATACCCCAATGGCCGTGCTCTCGAGCAAGGTACGCCACGTGGCGGACTACTTCCGGCAGAAGTTCGCCCAGGTGACCAACCCGGCGATTGACCCTCTGCGTGAGTCGATTGTCATGTCCCTGGAGACCTGTCTGGGTGCCGAGCGCAACGTATTCGAGGAAACCGCCGATCACGCAGACCGCATTATTCTGACGACACCGGTTCTGTCGCCTGCCAAGTTCCTCAAGATTGCCAACAATGAGCGCCCGGGTTTCGAGGTCGCGCGTATTTCCATGAGCTACCGCCCGGAACAGGGATTGGAGCAGGCGATTCGCCAGGTTTGTGAGGAAGCGGAACAGGCCGTCCGGGATGGTAAGGTGCTGCTGATCCTCACCGACAAAGATTTGAAGGAAGGTGAACTGCCGGTCAATGCCCTGATGGCAACCGGTGCGGTCCACCACCATCTGGTCAAGAAAGGACTGCGTTGCGATTCCAACATCGTTGTTGAAACCGGTTGGGCTCGCGATCCCCATCATTTCGCCGTGCTCTTCGGTTTTGGTGCAACAGCGGTCTATCCGTACCTGGCTTACCAGGTTCTGAACGACCTGATCCGTACCGGCGAACTGCTGATGGATCCGATTGATGCCAAGAATAACTACCGGAAGGGCATCAACAAAGGGTTGCTGAAGATACTGTCGAAGATGGGAATTTCCACCATCACTTCCTATCGTGGCGCCCAGCTGTTTGAGGCGGTCGGTCTGGCCGATGATGTCGTTGACCTGTGCTTCAAGGGTGTGCCCAGCCGAATCCAGGGTGCCGGGTTCTACGATTTCCAGCAGGACCAGGAGCAATTGGCGTCCGTGGCCTGGAAGCCGCGCAAGCCCATCATTCAGGGCGGTCTTCTGAAGTACGTCCATGGCCAGGAGTATCATGCCTTTAACCCGGATGTGGTCGGTAAGCTCCAGGAGGCGGTGACCAGCGGCGACTATGGCCACTACAAGGAATACGCGGGTCTGGTTAACGAGCGTCCGGTTGCGACGCTCCGTGACCTTCTTGTCTTCCGGAAAGACATCAAGCCGATTGATATTTCGGAAGTAGAGCCGGTTGAAAACATCTTCACCCGCTTTGATTCGGCCGGTATGTCACTTGGTGCCCTGTCACCCGAGGCCCACGAAGCCTTGGCGGTGGCCATGAATACCCTGGGCAGCCGGTCTAATTCGGGCGAGGGCGGTGAAGATCCCGCTCGCTATGGCACTGAAAAACGCTCGAAAATCAAACAGATCGCGTCCGGACGTTTTGGCGTTACAGCCGAATATCTGCGTAGTGCGGATGTCATGCAGATCAAGGTGGCCCAGGGCGCCAAGCCCGGCGAGGGTGGCCAGTTGCCGGGCGGCAAGGTCAATGATCTGATCGCCCGACTGCGCTATTCGGTGCCTGGGGTAACGCTGATTTCACCGCCGCCGCACCACGATATCTACTCCATTGAGGATCTGGCTCAGCTGATCTTCGATCTCAAGCAGGTCAACCCGCAGGCTCTGGTGTCTGTGAAGCTGGTCTCCGAGCCCGGCGTTGGTACCATTGCCGCGGGTGTGGCCAAGGCCTATGCCGATCTGATCACCGTGTCCGGCTACGATGGCGGCACGGCGGCAAGCCCGCTGACCTCTATCCGCTATGCCGGTTCCCCCTGGGAACTCGGCCTGACCGAAACCCAGCAGGCCCTGCGAGCCAATGACCTGCGTGGCAAGATTCGCCTGCAGACTGATGGCGGCCTGAAAACAGGTCTGGACGTGGTAAAGGGCGCGATCCTTGGTGCCGAGAGCTTCGGTTTTGGTACCACCCCGATGGTTGCGCTGGGTTGTAAATACCTGCGTATCTGTCACCTGAATAACTGCGCGACCGGTGTGGCTACACAGAACGACCACCTCCGTGAAGAGCACTTCAAGGGCACGGTGGAAATGGCGATGAATTTCTTCCGCTTCGTGGCCGAAGAGACCCGGGAGTGGATGGCCAAGCTGGGCGTGCGTACCCTGGAAGAGCTTGTGGGTCGCGTTGACCTGCTGGAGCGCCTGCCCGGTGATACCGAACGTCAGAAGAAACTGGATCTGAGTCGCCTGCTGTCTAACGACCATATTCCTGCAGACAAGCCGCAGACCTGTCAGGTCGAACGGAATCACCCGTTTGATGAGGGCAGGCTCGCGGAACAGATGGTTCAGGATACCGCTGCGGCGATCAAAGAGAAGAGTGGAGGCGCGTGGTCCTATCGAGTCACCAACTGTGATCGCTCTATTGGCGCCCGCCTCTCTGGCGAAATCGCCCAGATCCATGGTAACCAGGGTATGGTGGATGCACCGATCACCCTGGACCTGACCGGTACCGCTGGCCAGAGTTTTGGTGTCTGGAACGTGGGTGGTCTCAACCTGATCCTTGAAGGGGACGCCAACGACTACGTCGGTAAGGGCATGACCGGTGGCAAGCTGGTTGTGAAGCCGCCCCGCGGCAGCGCGTTCAAGACCCAGGAAACCTCTATCGTCGGCAATACCTGTCTCTACGGCGCAACCGGCGGCAAACTCTTTGCTGCCGGAACCGCGGGTGAGCGATTTGCAGTTCGTAATTCCGGTGCCCATGCCGTTGTGGAAGGCGCCGGAGACCATTGCTGTGAATACATGACCGGTGGTCTGGTGACGGTGCTGGGCTCTACTGGCCACAACTTCGGTGCTGGTATGACCGGTGGCTTTGCTTACGTCATGGATATCAACAACACGTTCGTGGACAAATACAACCACGAGCTGGTGGAAATTCAGCGGATTTCCAGCGAGGACATGGAGTCCTACCGCAATCACCTGCGTGGTGTAATCCGGGAGCATATCTCGGAAACCGGCAGTGAGTGGGCAGAGCACATTCTTGAGAATTTCGACGACTACATTGGCCGCTTCTGGCTGGTGAAACCCAAGGCTGCGAATCTGCGCAGTCTGCTGGCCAGCACCCGGGCGCGTCCGGAATAAGAGGCTGAGAGGGTTTGGGGCGAGCAGCCTGGCTGCCGCCCTTGTCGAAATCGAGTTGATGAGAGCATCCAGATGAAAGAACGACTGAGTAATGACTTCCAGTTTGTCGAGGTTGGACGTGTCGACCCGAAAAAGGTCCCGGCCAAGAAGCGGAAGAAAGAGTTTGGTGAAATTTACCACCCCTTCACAGCAGATAACGCGGCGTCCCAGTCCCATCGCTGTCTTGAGTGTGGTAACCCCTATTGCGAGTGGAAGTGCCCGGTTCACAACTATATTCCGAACTGGCTCAAGCTGGTTTCCGAAGGCAATATCATGCGGGCCGTCGAGTTGTGTCACCAGACCAACTCCCTGCCTGAAGTTTGCGGCCGCGTTTGTCCGCAGGATCGCCTGTGTGAAGGTGCCTGCACCCTGAACGACGGGTACGGCGCGGTTACCATCGGGTCTGTCGAGAAGTACATTACCGATACCGCCTTTGCCCTGGGCTGGAAACCGGATATGTCCGCCGTGAAGTGGACAGACAAGAAGGTTGCCGTCATCGGCGCTGGGCCTGCGGGTCTGGGCTGCGCGGACGTTCTGGTTCGCAATGGCGTCAAGCCGGTTGTATTCGATATCTATCCGGAAATCGGTGGTCTGCTGACCTTCGGCATTCCCGAGTTCAAGCTGGAAAAATCCGTTATGACCCGCCGCCGCAAGGTGTTCGAGGAGATGGGCGTGGAATTCCGCCTGTCTACCGAGGTGGGCAAGGACGTTCAGTTGCAGGAGATCATTGACGAGTACGATGCCGTTTTCATGGGCATGGGCACCTACACCTACATGAAGGGAGGTTTCCCGGGTGAGAACCTGCCGGGCGTGTACGATGCACTGCCGTTCCTCGTTTCGAACGTCAACCGTCGTCTCGGCTTCGAGAAAGACGAAGCAGACTTCATCGACATGAAAGGCAAGCGGGTTGTTGTCCTGGGTGGCGGCGATACGGCCATGGACTGCAACCGCACCTCGATCCGTCAGCAGGCCGAGAGCGTCACCTGTGCCTACCGCCGGGATGAGGCCAACATGCCGGGTTCTCGCCGGGAAGTGGCCAACGCCAAGGAAGAGGGCGTTAAGTTCTTCTTCAATCGTCAGCCCATCGCCATTATTGGTGAAGACCGGGTTGAGGGTGTGAAGGTGGTTCAGACCCGTCTGGGCGATCCCGACGAAAATGGTCGTCGCCGTCCGGAAGTGGTCCCGGGTAGCGAGGAGGTTATTCCTGCGGACGCGGTTCTGGTCGCCTTCGGTTTCCGTCCGAGCCCGGCCGACTGGTTCGATGAGCTGAAGGTGAATACCGACGATTCGGGCCGGGTAACTGCTCCGGAAGGCGCAGAATTCATGTTCCAGACCAGCAACGAGAAGATCTTTGCGGGCGGGGACATGGTCCGTGGTTCCGATCTGGTCGTAACCGCTATCTGGGAAGGCCGTCAGGCTGCCGAAGGCATCATGGATTACCTGGATATCTGATTGCACGGTTGATCCTGATCAGAAGGGCGGTTTCCTAAGGGAAAGCCGCCCTTTTTTATTCCCGCAAACCGGGTATTATGGCCTCCATCCAATTTTCCCCTTTGTACAGAACACGCTGGATTTCCTATGACCGAGCTGAAGAATGATCGTTTCCTGCGCGCCCTGATGCGCCAGCCCGTGGACCGCACACCGGTCTGGATGATGCGACAGGCGGGGCGTTACCTGCCGGAATACCGTGCGACAAGGGCGAAGGCCGGGGATTTTCTCAGCTTGTGCAAGAACACGCCGCTGGCCTGTGAAGTGACGCTACAGCCCCTGGAGCGTTTCCCGCTGGATGCGGCCATCCTGTTCTCAGACATCCTGACCATTCCGGATGCTCTGGGTCTCGGCCTGTACTTCGAAACCGGCGAGGGCCCGAAATTCCGGAACACGATCCGCTCCGAAGCCGATGTTGCCGCTCTGCCGAAGATCAACGCTGAGGTGGACCTGGATTACGTCATGAACGCGGTCTCCACCATCCGCGGTGCGCTGAATGGCAGTGTTCCCCTGATCGGCTTCTCCGGAAGCCCGTGGACCCTCGCCACCTATATGATTGAAGGGGGCTCTTCCAAGGATTTCCGGGAGGCCAAGAAGCTCATGTATGGCCAGCCAGAGGTTATGCACCGCTTGCTGGATCATCTGGCGGACGCGGTCATTGACTACCTCAACGGCCAGATCAAGGCCGGTGCCCAGGCTGTACAGATTTTCGATACCTGGGGAGGCGTTTTGAGCAGCTGGGCGTACGAAGAGTTCTCGCTCCGCTACATGAGGAAGATCGTTGACGGCCTGATTCGCGAGAGCGATGGTCGCCGGGTGCCAGTGATCCTGTTTACCAAGAATGGCGGTCAGTGGCTGGAATCCATTGCCGATTCCGGTGCGGATGCCGTTGGTCTGGACTGGACTACCGATATCGGTAATGCCCGGGCCCGGATTGGTGATCGAGTGGCCCTTCAGGGCAACATGGATCCGGCGATGCTGTATGCACCGCCTGAGCGGATCCGGCAGGAAGTGGCTGATATCCTCAAGCGCTTCGGTTCCGGCAATGGGCACATATTTAACCTTGGTCACGGGATTACGCCGGATGTCGATCCGGAGCATGCAAAGGCGTTCATTGAAGCTGTGGTCGAGCTGAGCCCAGAGTATCACCGCTGAATTCCGCGGCTTAGCCTCTTCTAGCCTGCTTGTTTGATGGCTGGGCCGTTATGGGCCCCTTTCCAAAAACCGCTACGAGCACATCCATGTGCGCTTGTCCTCGGCCATCCTTGGCCTCCGACATTTTTGGAAAGGGGCCCATAACGGCCCGAGTCTGACCTAACAGATATATCCTTCCGATAGTTAACCTCCTCCAAAATCCTCTGGATGCATCGACCTGTCCGGTCTATAGTCAGGTAAAACAAGACCGGTGAACAGGAGTAACCACTTGCCCACCAAGACCCCAGAAAAGCGCCGGTTCCACCGGATCGAGTTTGATGCGCCGTGTGAGCTCCACTGCCAGGAATCCGTCTGGACGACGGAGGTGCTGGATATTTCGCTGAAAGGTGTTCTGGTGAAGCGGCCGGAGGGTTGGCAGGTCCCCTTAAAGCAGCCCTGCGAAGTGATTATTCATCTGAATGATCATGAGGCAGGTATTGTTATGGCGGTAGAGCTTAGGCACGTGGAGCCGCACCGGCTGGGTTTCAAATGCCAGTACATAGATCTCGATAGTGCTACCCACCTAAAACGCCTAGTGGAACTTAACCTCGGAGATCAGGCGTTGCTCGAAAGAGAGTTTGCCCACCTCATTGATTAGAGCTTTTGCAACCTGACCGTTCACTCCGAAGATGGCAGGCTTAAAGCTCTTCCAGAGCAGCAAGAGCGTCACTCAGTTTGGTCACCGGAATCACCTTCATGCCGTCGATGGCCTTGCGCGGGGCATTGGATTTCGGCACCAGAGCCCGCGTGAAACCGTGTTTGGCGGCTTCGTAGATGCGCTCCTGGCCACTGGGCACCGGGCGGATTTCCCCGGAGAGGCCGACTTCGCCGAAGATCACCAGGTCCTGGGGTAGGGCTCGGTCGCGGAAGGAGGAGACAATGGCGGCCAGAAGGGCCAGGTCGGCGCTGGTTTCGTTTACCTTTACGCCACCAACCACGTTCACAAACACGTCCTGGTCGGAGACGTGCATGCCGCCATGGCGGTGCAGAACGGCAAGGAGCATGGCCAACCGGTTCTGGTCCAGGCCAACGGCAACACGTCGTGGGTAGCCGCCCTGGGCCATATCCACAAGGGCCTGGATCTCCACGAGCATGGGGCGGGTGCCTTCCCAGACGACCATCACCACGCTTCCCGGGGCTGCGTCTTCGCCGCGGTTCAGGAAGATCGCGCTGGGGTTTTTTACTTCCTTGAGTCCCTGCTCCAGCATGGCAAACACGCCGAGCTCATTCACCGCACCAAACCGGTTCTTGATCCCCCGAAGGGTTCGATAACGACTGTCGCTGGAGCCTTCCAGAAGGATCGAGCAGTCGATCATGTGTTCCAGGACTTTCGGGCCCGCCAGACTACCGTCCTTGGTGACGTGGCCGACCAGGAACAGGATGGTGCCGGTCTGCTTGGCGAAACGGGTGAGGTAGGCGGCGCTTTCCCGTACCTGCGAGACACTGCCCGGGGCGGACTCGATATCCGCCATGTGCATCACCTGAATACTGTCTACCACCAGAATCCGGGGTTTTTCGGCCTCGGCCACCTGCATGACTCGTTCGACACTGGTTTCGGACAGCATCTTCAGGTCTTTGGTGGGTAGGCCCAAGCGTTTGGCACGCATGGCGACCTGTTGAAGGGATTCCTCACCGGTAACATACAAGGCGGGGACTGTTGCAGCCAGATGACAGACGGCCTGGAGCAGAAGGGTACTCTTGCCCGCGCCCGGGTGGCCGCCCATCAGAACAGCCGAGCCCTCGACGAGACCTCCGCCCAGAACCCGATCAAACTCCTGCATGCCGGAGCTGATACGAGGCTGCTCTGCCAGGCTGACATCATCCAGGCTCTGGACCTCGGACAGGCTGCCGGCAAAGCCCTCAAAGCGGCCACCGCGGGCGCCTTTGCTGTTGCTGCTGACGCCGCGGACTTCGCTGATGGTGTTCCAGGCCTGGCAGGCCGTGCACTGGCCCTGCCATTTGGAATAGTCTGCACCGCATTCGGTGCAGACGTAGGCGGTTCTGGTTTTCGCCATCAGGCCAGCTTCTTGTACTTCATGCGCTGCGGCTGCATCGCCGAATCACCCTTGCGCTTCTTGAAGTCCTCGTCGTACTCGGTGAAGTTGCCTTCGAAGTACACCACCTCGCCATCATCCTCGAATGCCAGGATGTGGCTGGCCACACGGTCGAGGAACCAGCGGTCGTGCGAGATAACCAGGGCAGAGCCCGGGAAATTCAGCAGGGCTTCTTCCAGGGCGCGAAGGGTTTCCACGTCGAGATCGTTGGTCGGCTCATCCAGCAGCAGCACGTTGCCGCCCTGTTTCAGCAGCTTGGCCAGGTGCAGGCGGTTGCGCTCACCGCCGGACAGGTCGCCAACCCGTTTCTGCTGGTCGCTGCCCTTAAAGTTGAAACGGCCAACGTAGGCCCGGGAAGGGGTCTCGTAGTTGCCCACCTTGATGATGTCGTTGCCGTCGGAGAGCTCCTCCCAGACGGTTTTGCTGCCATCCAGATCGCGCATCTGATCCACGTAGGCCAGTTCCACGGTTTCGCCGACGGTGATGTCACCAGAGTCCGGCTTGTCGAAACCGGCAATCATCTTGAACAGGGTGGATTTGCCGGCACCGTTACCGCCGATAATGCCCACGATGGCACCGGGCGGTACGCTGAAGGACACGTCTTCATACAGCAGGCGGTCACCGAAGGACTTGCTGATGCCGTCCACCTCGATCACCTTGTTGCCCAGGCGAGGTCCGGGCGGAATGTAGAGTTCGTTGGTTTCGTTGCGCTTCTGGAATTCCTGGGAGCTCATCTCCTCAAAGCGGGCCAGACGGGCCTTGCTCTTGGACTGACGGCCCTTGGCATTGCTTCGCACCCACTCCAGTTCCTGTTTGATGGCTTTCTGGTGAGAGGCTTCCTGCTTGGATTCCATCTCCAGGCGCTTCTCCTTGTTTTCCAGCCACTGGCTGTAATTGCCTTCAAACGGAATGCCGTGGCCACGGTCCAGTTCCAGGATCCAGCCGGCGACATTGTCGAGGAAGTACCGGTCGTGGGTGATGGCGACCACGGTGCCTTCGTAGTCATGCAGGAAGCGCTCGAGCCAGGCCACGGATTCGGCATCCAGGTGGTTGGTGGGCTCGTCAAGCAGCAGCATGTCCGGGCCGGACAGCAGCAGACGGCACAGTGCGACCCGGCGGCGCTCACCACCGGAAAGAACGCTTACTTTCTGATCCCAGGGTGGAAGACGCAGGGCGTCCGCGGCAACTTCCATCTTGCGTTCAATGTCGTGGCCATCGGTGGCCTGGATATAGGCCTCCAGCTCGCCCTGCTTCTTGGCCAGGGCGTCAAAGTCGGCATCCGGTTCGGCGTAGGCTGCGTACACCTGGTCCAGTTCGGCCAGGGCGTCGTGGACGCCGGAAACCGCCTCGTCGACGATCTCCTTGACGGTTTTTTCTTCGTCCAGCTCCGGCTCCTGGGGCAGATAGCCCACGTTGATGCCAGGCTGCGGACGGGCTTCACCGATGTAATCCTGGTCTACGCCCGCCATAATGCGGAGCAGGGTGGATTTACCGGCACCGTTGAGGCCCAGAACGCCGATCTTGGCGCCGGGGAAGAAGCTCAGGGAGATGTCTTTCAGAATCTCGCGCTTGGGCGGGACCACCTTGCCCACGCGGTTCATGGTGTAGACGTATTGCGCCATTTTGTCAGCATCCTTCTTGCGAATTGAGTGTCGAGATCACTGAAGGTGTCTGGCTGAGGCCATCGGGTAGGGCGATCCGGGATCGTCAAAATCAGGGATGATTTTGTCGAGCGTACAGGGATGTATTCACAGCGTATCCCGGATCGCCCTACCCGATGGCCGTAACTCCACAAGCCGCAACCAATGAACGTAGACCGGCTAAGGTATCGAAACCTACCAGTGATAGCAATTGAGCAGAAACCGGAGTTGGCCGCATGCCGGTATCTGCGGACGGTTAAAGGGTGATTTTTCACCCGTTTGTAAGATAGAATAGCGACCCAATTTTTCAGGGAGCCTGCGGAGATCGCCAAAGCTCTCCGGGCCAGCCAAGCACACAGGGGCAGCGCATCCATGTTTAATCGTGAAATGAAAATCGCCGGCTTTGACGACGAACTCTGGAACGCCATGCAGGCGGAAGAGAAGCGCCAGGAAGCTCACATCGAGCTGATCGCGTCCGAGAACTACACCAGCCCCCGAGTGATGGAAGCCCAGGGCAGCGTGCTGACCAACAAGTACGCGGAAGGCTATCCGGGCAAGCGCTACTATGGCGGCTGCGAGTTCGTGGATATTGCCGAAGACCTGGCGATTGAACGTGCCAAAGAGCTGTTTGGTGCTGCCTATGCCAACGTCCAGCCGCATTCTGGTTCCCAGGCCAACTCGGCTGTCTTTATGGCTCTGCTCAAGCCTGGTGATACGGTTCTGGGCATGAGTCTCGCCCACGGTGGCCACCTGACTCACGGCGCCAGTGTCAACTTCTCCGGCAAGATCTACAATGCCGTGCAGTACGGTATCAATACCGACACTGGCCTTCTCGACTACGATGAGATCGAAGCGCTGGCTCTTGAGCACAAGCCAAAAATGATTATTGCTGGCTTCTCAGCCTACTCCCAGGAGCTGGATTTCGCCCGCTTCCGTGAGATTGCCGACAAGGTGGGCGCTTACCTGTTTGTCGATATGGCCCACGTGGCTGGCCTGGTGGCCGCGGGCGTTTACCCGGATCCGGTTCCCCATGCCCACGTGATCGCGACGACTACACACAAGACCCTGCGCGGTCCCCGTGGTGGTCTGATCCTGGCTTGCGATGATGCTGATCTGCAGAAGAAGCTGAACTCTGCGGTATTCCCGGGCGGCCAGGGTGGCCCGCTGATGCACGTTATTGCCGCGAAGGCTGTTTGCTTCAAGGAGGCCATGAGCGAAGAGTTCAAGACCTACCAGCAGCAGGTTGTGAAGAACGCCTCTGCCATGGCTCAGGTTTTTGTGGATCGTGGCTATGATGTGGTTTCCGGTGGCACCAAGAACCACCTGTTCCTGGTCAGCCTTATCAAGCAGGACATTACCGGTAAAGACGCCGATGCTGCATTGGGTCGTGCTCACATTACCGTGAACAAGAACGCGGTTCCCAATGACCCCCGTTCGCCGTTCGTCACTTCCGGCCTGCGTATTGGTACCCCGGCGATCACCACTCGCGGTTTCGGCGAGTCCGAGTGTCGCGACCTGGCCGGCTGGATCTGCGATATCCTCGATAATCTGGATGATGATGCGGTCAACAGCCGGGTTCGCGAACAGGTGAGTGCGCTCTGCGCCCGTTTTCCTGTCTACGGCTAATCGTTTTATAGCTAGACTACAGGCATGACCTGCCGGGCCGAACTTTCGGCCCGGCTTCCTCTTCGGAGTTCCTGACTATGCATTGTCCCTTCTGTGGTGAAGCAGATACCAAGGTGATTGACTCCCGGCTGGTGGCCGAGGGAGATCAGGTGCGTCGCCGCAGGGAATGCCTGTCCTGTCGGGAGCGGTTCACGACCTTCGAGTTTGCCGAGCTGGTGATGCCGCGAGTGGTCAAGCAGGATGGCACCCGGCAGCCGTTTGATGAGGAAAAGCTGCGTTCGGGGCTGATGAAGGCCCTCGAGAAGCGGCCGGTTAGCATCGAGCAGATTGATGCGGCCCTGAACCGGATCAAATACCGTTTGCGGGCGACCGGCGAACGGGAAGTGAAATCCATGCAACTGGGCGAGGAGGTGATGACCGAATTGCGCCAGTTGGACAAGGTCGCCTATGTCCGCTTCGCGTCGGTGTATCGCAGTTTCCAGGATATCAACGAGTTCAAGGAAGAGATTGAGAGGCTGTCGGCAAGCAACGGTGAGGCGGCCGTTGACGTCGCCAAAGCGTTGGCGGATAACCACGCCCCGAAAGGAAAGGCATGATCGACAACCGCGACAGGGCCATGATGGCGCGGGCTGTCCAGCTTGCCTGGCGCGGTCGGTACTCTACCCATCCCAATCCCCGGGTTGGCTGTGTCATTGCCCGCGGCGATCTGATACTCGGTGAGGGCTGGCATGAGCGTGCCGGAGAAGCCCACGCTGAGATCCGCGCCCTGAGTCAGGCCGGTCCGGACGCCCGGGGAGCGACAGCCTATGTAACCCTGGAGCCGTGCAGCCACTTTGGTCGTACACCGCCCTGTGCCAGGGCGCTGATTGATGCCGGTGTTGCCCATGTGTATGCCGCCACCAAGGATCCGAATCCCTCGGTATCCGGACGCGGGCTGGATATGCTGAGGGAGGCTGGCGTTCAGGTTACCGAAGGCTTGCTGGCGGAAGAAGCTGTTCGCCTGAATCCGGGTTTCATGAAGCGCATGAACACCGGGCGGCCCTGGGTGCGGCTGAAAATGGCAGCGAGCCTGGATGGTCGTACTGCCATGGCTTCTGGCGAGAGCCAGTGGATAACCGGTGCTGAGTCGCGCCGGGATGTCCAACGCCTCCGAGCGATCAGCGACGCCATCCTGACCGGTGTTGGTACTGTGCTCGCCGACGATCCCTCGCTGACAGTCCGTCGCGAGGAGCTCGGAGACATTGGCGATGCCACCGAGCCGTCCAGGCAGCCGCTGCGGGTAATTGCCGACCGGGATGCGCGCACGCCCTCCACGGCGAATATTCTTCAGGGCGGCAATGTGCAGGTGTTCTGTGCATCATCAACTCTGGCCACGGCGCCGGCCCAGGATTTGGCGGCACTGGGCATCAGCCTTACCGGCGTCGCCTGGAAAGACAACGGCATTGATCTGGCCGAACTGCTGGACTCGCTGGGGGAGCTGGGTATCAACGAGCTGCTGGTGGAGGCGGGACCGACTCTGGCTGGAACGTTCATTAGCGAAAATCTGGTCGACGAACTCTGGCTCTACCAGGCGCCGGTTTTCCTGGGCAGTACGGGGAGGCCGACCGCCCACCTGCCGCTGGAAACCATGGCAGATAAAGTACAATGGAAGGTGCTGGACCGACGTCAGGTAGGTGAGGATCAGCGTCTGATCCTCACCCGCCGGTAATCCATAAACTCAGGTTGTTCCGGCAGCAATTATTTGCCGGAGCGCCGCAAGGGTGCAAAACCATATGGCACTGAACAGCATTGAAGACATCATTGAAGATATCCGTCAGGGCAAGATGGTCATACTGATGGATGACGAAGATCGCGAGAATGAGGGCGATCTCGTGATGGCTGCTGAGCATTGCACGGCCGAAGCCATCAATTTCATGGCTCGTTTTGGTCGTGGCCTGATCTGTATGCCGATGACCCGGGATCGCTGCGAGCAACTGGGTTTGCCGTTGATGGTCCAGCAGAACGCCTCCGGCTTCGGAACCAAGTTTACCCTCTCGATTGAGGCTGCCGTGGGTGTGACCACTGGCATCTCGGCGGCAGACCGTGCACGTACGGTGCAGGCAGCGGTAGCACGCAATGCAAAAGCCAGTGATCTGGTTCAGCCTGGCCATATTTTCCCGTTGATGTCTGATCCCGGCGGTGTTTTGAGCCGCGCGGGGCACACCGAAGCATCCTGTGACCTCGCCGCACTGGCAGGTTGCGAGCCGGCAGGCGTGATCTGCGAGATCATGAATGACGACGGCTCTATGGCCCGCCGCGAAGACCTGGAGCGATTCGCCGAAGAGCACGACCTGAAGATTGGCACCATTGCCGATCTGATCCACTACCGCACCATGAACGAGCGAACCGTTGAGTGTGTGGAAGAAAACGACCTCGACACCGAGTACGGCGTGTTCAAGCTTCGGACATACCGTGACAATATCCAGGGAGCCACCCATCTGGCGATGTTGATGGGAGACATTTCTCCCGATGAACCGGTCTATGTCCGGGTCCATATCACGGACACCCTTCGGGACCTCCTCGGTGCGCGCCGCAAGGATTCTCGCAGCTGGCCCCTGCATCACGCCCTTGAAAAGGTGGCAGAGGAAGGCCGGGGCGCGGTCGTCCTGCTGAACAGCGCCGAGGACAGCTATAACCTGGAAGACCGGATCCAGGAATTCTTTGATGAAGGTAAGGGCTCCTCTGGCAAGGGAAGCTCCGGCGTTTACTTCACGGTAGGTACCGGCTCCCAGATTCTCCGGGATATTGGTGTTGGCAAAATGCGCCTGCTGAGCCCGCCGATCAAATTTTCCGCCATTTCCGGTTTCGATCTGGAAGTGGTCGAATACGTTCCCTACACCCCCGAATGATAAACCCGGTCGTGGCCCCTATGCCGCGACACGTGAAGGAGCCATCGATGGCAGATATCAGAGTAATTGAAGGTGATTTTACCGAGTGCAGCGGGCGCTATGCGCTGGTAGTGGGCCGTTTTAACGGCTTTGTTGTGGAAAGCCTGGTCGAGGGCGCGCTGGATACCTTGCGCCGTCACGGTATTTCCGATGACGACGTCACCATCGTCCGCGTGCCGGGAGCCTATGAAATGCCCCTGGCCGTCAAGCGCGTTGCCGAAACCGGTGAGTACGATGCGATTATTGCCCTGGGTGCAGTCATCCGTGGCGGCACACCGCATTTCGAGTATGTTGCCGGCGAGGCCTCCAGCGGTCTTGGCGCGGTCAGTCTTGATACCGACGTGCCGGTAACCTTCGGTGTGCTGACGGTGGATTCCATCGAACAGGCCATCGAGCGTTCCGGAACCAAGGCCGGTAACAAGGGTGCCGAAGCGGCAATCACCGCCCTTGAAATGGTCAGCCTGTTCAAGAAGCTGGGTGAGTAATGAGCGAAACCGAAGGTACATCACCGCAGCCGGCTCCGTCTGGCCAACCGAAAGCCGGTGATCGACGCCGTGCCAGGGCCCTCGCCATGCAGGGGCTCTATCAGCGCCATTTCAGCAAGACGGCGATTTCTGACATTGAAGCCGAGTTCATGGTCGACAACGACATGAGCAAGGTCGACCTGCTGTATTTCCGGGATCTGCTCCGTGGGGTACATCGCGAGCAGGGCGAACTGGACAAGCTGATCGAGCCGTTCCTGGATCGGCCTATTAAAGAGGTTGATCCCGTGGAACTGGCGATTGTCCGTCTGGGAGCCTATGAGCTCAAGCATCGGCTTGATGTGCCCTACAAGGTGGTCATTAATGAGGGCATTGAAATGGCCAAGCGCTTTGGTGGCACCGAGGGCCATAAATTTGTTAACAGCATTCTCGACAAGCTGAGCGGCCGACTCCGGCTTGCCGAGACCCGCGCTCGCTAGTCGATGGGCGAATTCGAACTGATTCGCCGTTACTTTCTGCCGCTTGCCGGGCGACAGGAATCCGGATCCCTGATCCTGGGCCCAGGGGACGATTGCGCGATTCAGCGTATTCCCGCAGGCCGGGACCTTGTCTTTTCTGTGGACGCCCTCGTGGAGGGTGTTCACTTTCCCCGAAACTACCGTCCCGATTATCTGGGCTGGCGAGCACTTGCCGCCGCTGCCAGCGATCTTGCTGCCATGGGTGCCGACCCGGAATGTTTCACGCTTGCACTGACGCTGCCAGCCGTGGATGAGCAGTGGCTTGAAGACTTCTCGATGGGATTGCGAAAGGCCAGCGAGGCGTTTGGTCTGGAGCTGGCCGGCGGGGATACCACCTCCGGGCCGCTCACCCTGAGCCTGCAGGTGCATGGCACTGTAGAGCAGGGAGCCGGGATTCGACGCTCCGGCGCCCGTCCCGGAGATCTGATTGCCGTGTCCGGAACCCTGGGGGATGCCGGCGCCGCTTTAGACTATCTTTCGGAGCATGCCCCTTCCGCTGACATGCTTGCCGTGCTCGAACGCTATCACCATCCCTGGCCGAGACTGGATCTGGCATGTGCTATACGCCAATATGCCAACGCGGCGGTTGATATCTCTGATGGCTTGCTGGCAGATCTCGGGCACATTCTTGCCGCATCAGGGGTCGGTGCCCAGATCGAGAGTGGCAGGATGCCTCTTTCGCCAGCGCTTGTTCGGCTAAAGGGTGAGAAGGCCCTGGACTGTGCACTGCGCTCCGGAGACGATTACGAACTGTGCCTGTGTTTCTCGCGAGAAAACTGGGAGCGTGCCCCGGAATCACTGAAGCGCCAACTCACCGTGATCGGCTTCGTTGACGCTGAGCGGGGCCTGTATCTCGACGGTGTCGATTGCAGTTTGGAAGCGGTGCCCGCCGGGTTTGACCATTTCAGGAGTGAATTATGAGTCAGGAAGGCGAGACCCCGGAACCGGAGGCGCCGGCAGTCATACTCCCGCCGGGATTCTTGCGTAACCCGGTGCATCTGCTCGCTTTTGGTTTTGGCAGTGGTGCAACGGCGAGGGCTCCCGGTACCTGGGGCAGCCTGGCCGCGATTCCGCTGTGGTACGTCTTCGCCTGGTTGCCGCCCGTGGGCTACTGGCTGGTGGTACTGGCTGCTTTTATCGTAGGTATCTGGCTCTGCGGAAAGACCGCTGAAGACCTGAAGGTTCACGACCATGGCGGCATTGTCTGGGACGAATTCGTCGGGATGTGGATTGCCCTTGGCCTCTTCCCTGACACTATCTATGGGGTTCTGGGGGCGTTCGCTCTGTTCCGGCTTTTTGACATTGCAAAACCGTGGCCCATCAGTTGGCTGGACCAGCACCTGCCTGGCGGTTTGGGTATCATGGTTGACGATGTTATTGCCGGCGTCATGGCCCTGATCTGCCTGTGGGCAGTAGACGTGTGGCTGGTGCCCGTCATGGTCTAGACGGGCACGAAGGCCTGTCAGTGAAGCTGTTGTTCTTCCGGCAGCATACGGACCACGTGCAGAAAGCGTTTGAGGCCTGTTTCCGCCCGCTCCCGTGAAGCGAACGGGCCACTGTCAAACCCTTCCCGGGTGGTAAAGTACCATTTGCTCCCTACGCAGAAGAATCGACTACTGCGAAAGGGAACCGGCCCTTCTTCTCCGGTCCTGCGATGGGTGTCCATGGCGTCTCCTGTACTGCCCGCTTTTCGTTCTTGCTTCTCGGGCGCCGCGTTAATATCTGCCGATCTGTTTAAAATTAACCCAATTCGGGGCGAATTCAACATTTTTTTACAATTTTACGGGTTGGGTCTCAATCGGGATCTGCGTTGAAAAAGCCGGAGTGGGTCAGCGAAGCCCGCCGTTGTCTTGCACTCGTCAGAATGCTACCAAAGCGGCGGAAGCCGGGGAGACCTATGGGTTCGAATTTGATCGGCCCGAGTCGCGTCAGGAGGCCGAGCAGGAAATGCCGGAGTTCTCCGGCAAGTGCTGAAAACGCGCTTGAACGGTTGAAAACCATTTGGGAAACAGCGAGTGACGAAGAAAAGAAGGCGTTTCTTCGTTGGGCGTTCGAATAAGCGAGTCTTGCTTGACCGTTTCCGGGTCCGGTTCAGGCCCGGAAACGTTTCAGAGCTTTCTTCAGAAGTCCTTCCAGTGCCGTCATCGCATCATCCGCCAGGGTCTGTGTCGGCGAGGCCGCTATCGGCTCTTTGGTGTCCTCCGCTCCGAGCCGATGCATAGCCACCTCAATGGCATTGAGGCTCTCGCACACGTGAGCGTGCAGCGATTCTCCGTTCGCCACCACATCCGGGCAGGTGGTGAAATTCAGTGTCAGTCTCCCTTCATAGCTTACTGCGACAATCACCAGTCCCATGCTGTCGAACAGCGGTGCCGTATTGTATTGCTGAACCAGGCGTGCACCCTGCAGATACAGTGGAACCTGTGGTCCGGGAACGTTGGTGATTGGCAGATTGAATACCGGCTGGTAACGCTGGGCAATTTGCAATTCCGAATAAAGCCTCGCGGACAGCGCCAGCATGGTTGAAGGCAGCAGTTCCGTCAGCCGATCTGCAGCAATAGCCTCCCGGTAGGGCTCCGAAGCAACCGCGTTCCAGTGTATGCGCCGTATCCGCTGGGCGGGATTGGTTTCATCGGTCGCCAGATCCAGCAGCATGGCAGACATCTGGTTCCCGGTGGCTCGGCGCAGGCTGTTGGAACGAACCGAAATCGGTGTCATTGCCACCAGGGACTTGTCGGCATTGGCGCCCTCGCTGATCAGATAGCGCTGCAGGGCCTCGGCACAAAGGCCCAAAACCACATCGTTCAACGTTACGTCCCCGAGAAACGCCTTGATCGCCTTCAGGCGCGAAAGCTCCACGCTGGGGGCGACAATCTGCCGATTTGCCGTAATCTGCCGATTGAAAGGGCTGTTTGGGGCGGAAAACAGGGGCAGCGGGAGTGGCAGTTTGCGTAATTGCTTCTGGATCAGTCCCCGGGCTGTAGCCTCGGCTGCGTTGAACGCCAGAGAGGTGAACTGCAGTGGCGTGCGAATGATGTTCGCACCGGCCTGGAGCATGACCCGTTCTTCCGAGGGTTCTGGTCTGGGCTGCCAGGGTCGAGGTGGCGCAATCGGGCTGGGCTCGGGCGTATACTCCAGTAGTTTGCCAATAATCTCCTCGCCACTGAAGGCGTCGATGGCAGCGTGGTGCAATTTGACGATCAAAGCGAAGCCATCACTGCCGGTGTCCTGCTCGTCCAGTTTGAAACCGTCTACGAAGGTGATGTGCCACAGCGGGCGGTCCCTTTTCAGAGGTTCTTCCAGAATCCGTGAGGCCAGCGTCATCAGGCTTGCCTTGCGGCCGTGTTCGCCCAGATTAACGTAGGCAAGGTGGCGCTCGATGCTGAAATCGGGGTCATCAATCCAGTAGGGGCGGCCCAGGCGCAGGGGAATTTCTTTCAGGCGTTGCCGGAAAACCGGCACAACATGCAGGCGGCTTCGAAGGTAGGCGACAAAGGTGCTGAAGGCCAGCGGTTTTTCCCGTTCGGAAGCATCGAAGAGGTAGATGCCTCCGATGTGCATCGGTGTGGTTTCCGACTCGAGATACAGGAACGAGGCATCCAGTTCCGACAGTTGCCGCATCAGAGAGCTCCCTTCGGCGTTGGTTTCAGCTGCAGTATAAACGAAGTGCCCGGGCAAACGGTTGACTCATTTGCCTGGTATGACTTCGAGTTGGAGTCATACCATTTGCTTTATTTTCAGCCTGTTAGCCAGTCTGAAACGGCTCCCTCCGCGCTGAGTCGGTCCCAAAACCACATCAGGGCCTTGCCCTGGTCCTCGGCATGCCTGGCCAGTTGCAGTTTGATTGGTTGTCGCGATTCCTGCACTTCCTTGATGACCAGCTTGCCTTCCTTCAGTTCTGCGCTGATTCGTGCCCTTGGCAACCATCCCACGCCGAGGCCGGCTACCTGTATGGCGATCTTCTGGTCAATGTTGGCCACCGTCAAGGTTCGCTGGCGGTGGAATATGCCGGCGTGGCCCGGGGGCAAGGACCTTGATGTGTCTGCAGCGACGGCTGCCGGATAACGGGAGATTTCGTCCTCGGAGAGCGGCGCTTCGGCATCGGCCAGGGGATGATCGGCGGCAACGGCAAAAACGAACGGCATGTCGCCCAGGGATTGGGTTGTGTAGTTTCCCGCTGGCTTGCTGAAATTATCGGCGCCGATGATCAGATCCACGCGGCGGCTTTGCAGAGCATCCCAGGTTCCGGCAAAGACCTCTTCCACGATTTGTACATCTACCGGTACGCCCAGCTCATAGAATTCCCGGATTGCCGGAAACAGGCATTCCGCCGGCAGCAGTGAGTTGAACCCGATCCGTAACCGCGTTTCCCAGCCCTGGGCGACCTGGCGCGTGGTGTGCGCGAGGTTTTCTGCCGCCTCGAGCAGTGTGCGGCCCTCTTCCAAAAGGTAGCGGCCGGCCGGTGTCAGTCGGGCGCGGTGACCGGTTCGGTCGTAAATGGCGACATTCAGGTCTTCTTCCAGCTTCTGCACGGTGTAACTGATGGCGGAGGGAACCCGGAACAGTTCGTTGGCGGCACCGGCGAAACTGCCTTTGCGGTCAATGGCATCAAGGACTTTGAGGGCGTCAATGGTGATGGCTGTATGCATGTTCGAATTATCTGAGGTTGTTGGCCAGAAATGCTTGTTTGAGAGCGTAGCAGGGTCCCCGGTATTCTGCCTGTATTGATTTCATCATGTTCAGGAATTTTAACGGGAGGGCTTTATGGGCCTGCTGATTGATGGCAAATGGCACGACAAGTGGTATGACACCGACAAGACCGGTGGCAAGTTTGAACGGGAAGCAGCGCGTTTCCGGAACTGGGTGACCGCCGATGGCTCGCCGGGGCCGGATGGCGAAGGCGGTTTCAAGGCGGAATCCGGGCGCTATCACCTGTATGTCTCAATGGCCTGCCCCTGGGCGCATAGGACGTTGATTTTCCGGAAGCTCAAAGGTCTGGAGAAGCACATTTCAGTGTCAGTGGTGCACCCTGACATGGTTGAAAACGGCTGGGAATTCCGGCCCGACAGCGAGCAGCACCGGGACCATCTCCATGGATTCCGCTTCATGCATCAGGTCTACACCAAGGCTGCCCCGGAATATTCTGGCCGGGTAACAGTGCCGACCTTGTGGGATAAAAAGAAAGAAACGATTGCGAGCAACGAGTCGGCCGAAATTATCCGGATGTTCAATTCGGCATTTGATGGCCTTGAGGGTGTTCGTACCGATCTGGATTTCTATCCCGGGGAGCTGCAAGAAGAGATTGATTCTGTGAACGCCCGGGTTTACGACACGGTTAATAATGGCGTTTACAAGGCGGGCTTTGCCACTGCGCAGGATAAGTACGAGGAAGCCTACAATGCGTTGTTTGATTCTCTCGACTGGCTTGAGGAGCGGTTGTCTTCTCAACGGTATCTGGTCGGTGGCCGGCTGACCGAGGCTGACTGGCGGTTGTTCACCACGTTGATCCGGTTTGATGCAGTGTATTACAGCCACTTCAAGTGCAACCGCCAGCGGATCAGCGATTTCCCGGCGCTTTCTGCCTACGTTCGGGACCTCTACCAGGTGCCAGGCGTGGCGGAGACCGTGGATATTAATCAGATCAAACGCCACTACTACGTAAGCCAGAGAACCATCAACCCGACTCAGATAGTACCGGTTGGTCCGGAGCTGGACTTTGACTCACCCCACGGGCGTGAGTCGCTTAGCTAACTCTCGCGACTGCGACCTCGGTCAGCAGTTCCATGGCTTCTTTATGGCCTGAGTCTGGAAGGGGGTGAAGGCAGGTCTGGGCCAGTTCCGCCTGCTCCCGCGCTTTTGCCATGGTGTATTCGATTGCGCCTGAGCGCTCAACAATATCGAGGATGCGGGGCAGATCGTCCAGGCCGCCCTTGCGGATGGCCTGACGGATCAACTGCCGTTCTTCCCCGGTGCCATGGTTCATGGCGTGGATCAGCGGCAGGGTGGTCTTGCCTTCAGCCAGATCGTCGCCCACGTTTTTGCCCATGGCTTCGGCGTCGCCGCGGTAATCCAGGACATCGTCCACCAGCTGGAAAGCCAGGCCCAGATGCTTGCCGTAGTCTTTCAGGCCCAGCTCCTGCTCTGCATTGGCGTTGGCAAGCAGTGCGCCGGTGTGGGAGGCGGCTTCGAACAGCATGGCAGTCTTGTTGTGGATGACCTTCATGTACTGCTCTTCGGTGAGGTCCGGGTTTTTCACGTTCATCAGTTGCATAACCTCGCCCTCGGCGATTACCGCCGTGGCGTGGGACAATACGTCCATGATCCGCAGGCTTTTCAGTTCCACCATCATCTCGAAAGCACGGGCGTAGAGGAAATCACCTACCAGAACACTTGGCGCGTTGCCCCAGCGGGCGTTGGCGGTGCTCCGACCCCGGCGCATGTCCGAGGTGTCTACTACATCATCGTGTAGCAGGGTGGCGGTGTGCAGGAATTCGATCACGGCTGCGAGCTTGAGGTGGTCGTTTTCCTCGTAGCCGGCGGCCTGGCTGGAAAGCAGAACCAGTAGCGGTCTCAAGCGCTTGCCGCCGCTTTCAATGATGTACTGGGCGATTTTCTCCACCAGGGGAACATCTGAGGAAAGCCGCTGGATGATCAGATCATTAACGCGGCTGAAGTCGTCGGCCACGGTGTCGTAAATGCGCTGGGCTGTCATGCGGCTTGTGGATCCCTTGCTGGTGTTATCGTCGTTACGATCGTTGATATTAAAGGCAGGTCGCGGCAATGCTAGGTATTGCCGAAGGTAGTGTCAACTTGGCTTGTGTTGCGGTGCGTCTTTTCGTACAATCACGCGCCCAACTCATCCCAACCTGCGCTCCCTGCTATAGGGTCGCCAGAGCGCCTCCCTTAGAACCAGGTGGATAAGAGCAGGGATGGGTCAATCGTGGAGAACGAGTGAATGTACGCAGTTATTGTTAGCGGTGGCAAGCAGCACCGTGTAAAAGAAGGCGAAACCCTGAAGCTGGAAAAGCTGGAAGTTGAAACCGGTGGCAACGTTGAGTTTGATCGCGTTCTGCTGATCGCCGACGGCGACAAGGTTCAGGTAGGCGCGCCGGTAGTTGATGGTGCCAAAGTGACCGCAGAAGTGGTTAGCCACGGCCGTCACGACAAGGTTCAGATCATCAAGTTCCGTCGTCGTAAGCATCACATGAAGCGTCAGGGCCACCGTCAGTGGTTTACTGAAGTCAAGATCACGGGTATCCAGGGCTAAGCCCTCGATTAACCCCTTAATGAAGGAGGCTGGTAATGGCTCATAAAAAGGCAGCAGGTAGTACCCGTAACGGTCGCGATTCCGAGTCGAAACGACTTGGTGTCAAGCGCTACGGCGGCGAGAGTGTAACTGCAGGCAGCATCATCATCCGTCAGCGTGGCACTCGTTTCCACGCTGGCAGCAACGTAGGCATTGGCAAGGACCACACCCTGTTCGCGAAAGCGGAAGGTCAGGTGAAGTTCGAAACCAAAGGCCCGCAGAACCGCAAGTTCGTAAGCATCGTTCCGGCTGCGTAAGCAGCGGCGATCCGGTTCTGTTGAACCTTGGGTTTGCCTGATATGCTGATTTAGTCAGTTCTCAGGTGAATCCGGAGCCCCGCAAAGCTTCCTTGAGGCTGCGGGGCTTTTTAGTTTATGCAAAGGCATTTGGCGTATGAAATTTGTAGACGAAGCCACCATCATTGTTGAAGCCGGTAAAGGCGGGCATGGTTGCCTGAGCTTCCGGCGGGAAAAGTACGTGCCAAAGGGTGGTCCCGACGGCGGTGACGGTGGGGATGGCGGTTCCGTCTATCTGGAGGCGGACAGTGCACTCAATACTCTGATTGATTACCGCTTCCAGCGTAAATACAAGGCCCAGAATGGTGAGCCGGGCGCTGGCCGTAACTGCACCGGTACCAAAGGCGAAGATCTGGTGCTGCCGGTGCCGGTTGGCACGACGGTGGTGGATATGGATACCCATGAAGTGCTGGGTGATCTCACCAAAGAAGGTCAGCGTCTGAAAGTGGC
>PBED01000037.1:0-47183 GCA_002718255.1 Marinobacter sp.
ATTCACGTGATTTCCCTGTCATACGCCCAAATACCCAAACCAAACCTCCTGAATCTCACTCCCAAACCACAAACAAATCAACCCCGCCGTCGCCAGGTAAGGCCCAAACGGAATCGGCACTTCCCGCCCATGCTTCCTGAACACCATCAAACTGATACCCACAACCGCACCAACCACCGAAGAAAGCAAAATCACCGCCGGCAACAACTGCCATCCCAGCCACGCACCCAGCGCGGCCAGCAACTTGAAGTCACCATGCCCCATACCTTCCTTGCCGGTAACCAGCTTAAACAGCCAATAAACCGACCAAAGCGAGAGATACCCTGCCACCGCACCCCAAAAGGCACTGTTAAAGTCCGTAAGCACACCAAAATAGTTCAGCACAAGGCCCAACCACATCAGGGGCAGAGTAATGCTATCTGGCAGTAACTGGGTGTCGAAATCAATAACTGTCAGCGCCACCAGAGACCAAACCAGCAGAAGGGCCCAAAGCGCCGACTCATTCGGGCCGATGACAGCAATGGTCACCACGGAAAAAATCGCGGTAACAGCTTCAATGATCGGATAGCGGGGCGAGATGGGCGCCTTGCAGGAAGCGCATTTGCCCCGAAGAACCAGCCAGCTGGCCACCGGAATATTCTCCCAGGCCCGAATGCCATGGCCGCAGGAAGGGCAGGTGGAGGCAGGTTTGGAGAGCGTAATCGGATCTTCCTGCTTACGCTGCGTCTCTGGCAGCTCCAGGAACTCCTCGCACTGGCAGCGCCAGTCCTGGTGCATCATTTTCGGCAGCCTCAGAATAACAACATTCAGGAAGCTGCCGATGCAGAGGGATACAAGGATGACAGTGAGATAAAGAAGCCACGGAGTGGCGAGAAAGGTTTCGAGACTTAACATCAAATTGCTCAATCGTCGGCGGTAAAGCCCCTCTCCCCTTGCGGGAGAGGGGTTGGGGAGAGGGGATTAACCAACAACCTGACCCATCTGGAAGATCGGCAGATACATGGCAATGATCAAGCCACCGACCAGAACGCCCAGAACCGCCATGATCATCGGCTCCATCAGGGCGGTCAGGTTATCGACCATGTCGTCGACCACTGCCTCATAATGCTCCGCCACCTTGGCCAGCATCTCGTCCAGGTTACCGGATTCTTCACCGATGGCTGTGAGCTGTACAGCCATCACTGGAAAGATATCCTGCTGGCGCATAGAAGCTTGCAATTGGGTACCGCTGGATACGTCGTTCTTTATGCGGTCGATGGCGTCCCGGTATACAGCATTACCCGTCGCGCCAGCAACAGAGTCAAGTGCGTCTACCAACGGAACACCAGCAGCGAACGTAGTAGAGAGAACGCGGCCAAATTTGGCGACTGCAGATTTATCGAGGATCTCTCCAACAACGGGCAGCTTTAACACATATTTATCTACGAAATCAGAGAATTTCTGTGAACGGCGCTTGGCCTCTTTGAACAGAAATATCGTGCCCACAATTCCCAATAACACCACGAACCACCAGCTTTGCAGCCACTCCGAGAGCCTGACGACAAACTGAGTGAAAACGGGGAGTTCCGCGCCAAAACCCTGAAATAAACTTTCGAACTGTGGCACAACTTTTACGAGAAGAATCGCTGTCACAATGATTGCAACAACAATTACCGCGATTGGGTAAGTCATGGCTTTCTTGACTTTTTTCTTGAGAAGTTCAGTTTTCTCCAGGTATGTGGCAATTCGGTCTAGCATCTGCTCCAGCGCACCTGCTTTCTCACCGGAATCCACCAAATTACAATACAAATCATCAAAATACTTTGGGTGTTTTCGCAGCGCGCCTGCAAAACTGGTGCCCGACGAAATGTCATTTCGGATACTCATGACCAGTTCTTGAAGCCCCTTGTTCTCCAAACCATCAGCAACAATGTCAAAGCTCTGCACCAGAGGCACGCCAGCCTTCATCATAGTCGCAAGCTGACGAGTCAGCATGGCAATGTCGAAGGGGGTAATTTTCTTGCTGCCACCAAAAAGAGGCTTGGGCTTTTTCTTGACTTTATCCGGAATGATCCCTTGTTTACGAAGTTGAGCCTTAACCAGTGCCAGGTTGGAGCCAGTGAGCTCGCCCTTAGACTTGTTACCCTTCCGGTCTTTCCCTTCCCAAACGTACGATTCCAGCTTCTGTGCTTTCTCTGCCATGCTTAGTCCTTCGTCACGCGGTTGGCTTCCTCAAGGCTTGTTACGCCTTCGATCACTTTTATAAGTGCCGATTGGCGCAAGTTACGGAAGCCCTCGGCCTGAGCCTGCTTTGCAATTTTGATGGAACTGGCTTCTTCCATAATCATGTTCGCCAGCTCGTCGGTAATCTTGACCACCTCGTATATCCCGACGCGGCCTTTATATCCTCCATTGCATTTATCACAGCCCTTGGGGCGGTACAACGTGAAGCCTGTATCAATTTGTTCCTGTGTGAACCCTTCCTCCAATAACACGTCTTTCGGAACGTCAAAGGGCTGTTTGCATGAGCTGCAAAGTCTTCGGCCTAACCGTTGGGCAATAATCAGGCTCACCGAAGTAGCGATGTTGAACGAGGGTACGCCCATGTTCATCATCCGCGTGAGAGTCTCTGCGGCACTGTTTGTGTGGAGAGTGGAGAGAACCAAGTGCCCGGTCTGTGCCGCTTTGATGGCAATATTTGCCGTTTCAAGATCTCGTATCTCACCCACCATGATGACATCGGGGTCCTGACGCAGGAAGGCTCGAAGTGCTTCAGCGAAACCAAGCCCGACCCGAGTGTTGACGTTTACCTGGTTGATACCCTCCAGGTTGATTTCGGCTGGGTCTTCGGCAGTGGAGATGTTGATGTCTGCGGTGTTTAGAATGTTCAGCCCGGTGTACAAAGAAACCGTCTTACCGGAGCCGGTTGGCCCCGTAACCAAAATCATCCCCTGTGGCTGTTTGAGGGCATCCATGTACATCTGTTTCTGATCTTCCTCATAGCCCAGAACATCAATGCCCAGTTTCGCTTGGCTGGGATCAAGAATCCGCAAAACGATCTTCTCACCCCAGAGGGTGGGTAGAGTGTTTACTCGGAAATCGATCGCCTTGGTTTTTGACAACTTCATCTTGATCCGGCCGTCTTGGGGCACCCGTCTCTCGGAAATATCCAGTTGGGCCATGATCTTTACGCGTGCGGAAATTTTCGGAGCCAGCTTGATGGAGGGACGGGAGACTTCTTTCAAAATGCCATCGGTGCGATATCTTACCCGGTAGACTTTTTCATAGGGTTCGAAGTGAATATCCGAGGCTCCGCCGCGGATCGCATCCAGTAGCATCTTGTTTACATACTTTACGATGGGTGCGTCGTCGACTTCACTGGCGACAACAGCACCTTCATCTTCTTGCTCACCTCCCTCAGTTTCAACGCCCTCAAGATCTGAGTCATCAAGATCACCCATGGTGGTGTCCTGGGATTCCAGATACTTGTCGATGGCTTCCCGAAGTTTGGCATCGTCCACCAATATCGCATCGGTGCTTAGACCCGTATTGAACTTGATCTCGTCCAATGCCTGGATGTTGGTCGGGTCCGAGACAGCGATAAACAGGCGATTACCTCTCTTGTATAAAGGCAGAGCGTTGTGCTTGCGGACCAGTTTTTCATCTACCACCTTCTCCGGCATCATCTCAGGCATGAATGCAGAGAGATCCAGTACCGATACGCCAAACTCCATGGCCGCTGAAAACGCCAGTTTTGAGCTGTCAGCGAGATTGTTCTGCGTGAGGTATGTAATTAAGGGAATTCGGTTCTGGGATGCTTGTAAAAACGCATCCTTTGCGGTTGCTTCGTCCAGAAGCCCGTCATCCACGAAGCGCCTCGCAAGGCCCGTAAGCGTGATATTGCTTTTATTGGTAGACATAAATTAAGTAAGAAACGCAGCCTAAGTTATTGAAACCCATGTTTGGTCAATTCTAGTGAGTTTAGATGGCCAGTCCGGGTTTGGGAAGGTCCCCATTTGATATATGGACTGCAACGGGGTCAGAACAAAGCTTTATTTGGATTCCGCCCTCATTTCATTCTGAGAGCAAGAGCAATCCGAACTGACAAAATATGTCACCGAGTGACGTCATCGGGCATCTAGTTTTTCGACCGGGTGGAGGTTCAAGTGGAGGGAGAAGTTAATTTAAGTCTCTGTTTATAATACATTATTTCTATTTTTTTTGCAATTGAAGGAAAGTTGGCACAAGCAGTGCTAATTATCTTGCAGGCTCAAACCGCCGGTCACGGGGCACGACTCCACCTGGCCCGGGCCACGAAGAGTTGATCAACGATAAACACAGAGGTCGATAATGAAAAATATCCAAATGAATCATGCCCAAAAGGGTTTCACCTTGATCGAACTGATGATCGTCGTAGCTATCATCGGTATTCTCGCAGCAATCGCCATTCCTCAATATCAGGACTACACTGCGCGTACTCAAGTAAACCGTGCCTACAGCGAGATCTCCTCCTTGCGCACAGCTGTTGAAGAGCGCTTGTCTCGCGGTCTCACCACCGGCACCTACGCGGATCTCGGTTTTACAGGTTCCAATCTGACCACCGAAACTACTGGTAGCACCATTGACTTCACAGGTGGTACAGGCGACCTCGATGGTACTCTTGGTCAGAATGCCAGCACAGCGATTGCAACCGGCGTGATCACACTTACTCGCGCGGCCGACGGCTCTTGGTCTTGTACTGTTGACGGTAATAGCGTTGGTACCTTTAAAGATTCCTACGCACCGGCTGGTTGTACATTTACTCCCTAATTCGGGATGCTGTTGAGTTAAATAAGGGCGCCTTCGGCGCCCTTTTTTAGTACGTTATAGCGGTTAGGTAAATATGTTTATATTTTTCGTGATTGCGTCTTTATCCTTTCTGTTTCCGGTAGGACTATATCCGTTCCAGGATCTCACCCGCGACTTTTTGGCTGGTGTTTCGATAGTCGCTTTGTTAATGGTTGCGATTTTTAAGAATGATAAAGTAGCATATGTGCCTAAAATTTCGCTTTTGCTAATACCTCTTGTGGCTATATTTATCGTCTATTTCTTAAGTAATGACGGGCCGCAGTATTCCTACTACCTTTATTCGATAAGTTTTGTGCTCGCATTCTTCGTTCTTGTTAGTGGGGCAGGTCTTGCGAATTATTATGGGCGCGAAAAACTTATTCTTGGTTTCTCATATTCGGTATTGACAATATCAGTGTTGGCTGTTCTTGTCGGGCTTGCTCGATATTATGGTATTCTAAAATTCTTGATTCCATGGATTTCTGTTGATGGAAATAGATTAATAGGCCCCTTTGGACAGCCTAATTTGATGGGGCTGTTAATTTTGAGTGGGATCTCCTCTCTCTGGTATTTGGTGTATTTGAAAGAAAAGGTATCATTCAGGCTTTCCATTTTTTTGTTTTTGATATTGTTTTATGCGGCCTCGCTTACAGCAAGCCGAGCCTTTTTAATCAACTTCTTTCTGTTGACATGTTTGTGTTGTTTTTACGTATTTCGATTGAGGTATTTTGTTGTCAAGTCGAATGATTCTGTTGTCACTCCCCCCTTGAGATCTATATTTATTTTGGTGGCTTTGGGTGTTTTTTCCATTTCGATAGTTCCGCGAATCGACGCAATTATAAGTGCGCCACTTATAGAATCAGGTTTTGTGAACCGCATTGATCCCGATATCACCGCTGACCGAATGAAGTCTTTGAGTAGTAGTGGTCGTCTCGACGAGTGGGGAAAGGTTTTCTCTGGTGTCTATCCAGATAGTGTTGTTTTTGGCAACGGTCTCGGTCGATATGGAGACTTCAGTAATCGTGCAGAGCTTGAGTCGGGGCCTCAAGGAAACGGATCAATTTGGAACCACGCTCACAATATTTTCATAATGTTTTACGTTGAATGGGGTGTTGTAGGAATTTTCGCTGTTTTGATTCCGTTGGCTTATGTTTTGAATCTAATTTACCGATCTAAAATCGGTTTTTATAATTTAAATGAATTTTTCCCTATTTCAGTGCTGGTTTTTTTTCTTTTCCACAGCCTCGTGGAGTTCTCTCTCTGGTATTTGCCTTTTTTAGGGATTTTTTTGTTTTCTATCGCTTCAATAGATAAGTGCTATGAGTTTGTCTGGTCGTCACGGACTGTTCCAAGAACAATTCTGTTTCTAATATTGCTAATCATGAGCCCGCTTGCGCTATACATTGCGAACGACGCGGTAAAAACCATAAAAATAATGTATAAGGATAGCGTGGATTTAGACGAACTTTGGGCATTGGATGATTTGAGTAGAAACAGAATTATTGGTTATGGCCCTATGCTCGTTATGGCTGCACGATTTCCTGCGCTTGAAGCAGGTGGTGATCGTGCCTTGAAACGTTTTGAGGAATTGTCAGAGTGGCGCCCCTATCCACTTTTCCGTGTGAGAGTTTCCGTTCTGTCTACGGTTTTTAAGTCTTATGAAGAGTCCTGCAAGTACATCGAAGAAACCGTTACTTTATATCCAGATTCAGTCGCTGCGATACAAAATGGAATCATAGAGCTATATTCGCTTGAAGATCAGGGAGAATTAACTGATTTCTCTGATTGCATACTGCGAGGTGTATCTAATTGGGTAGCGCCCGAACGCTGATTCAACGGCTATGAAGAAAAACTGTGTGCTCGAGTAACGTTTAAAAGATTCAGTTAGTGGAATCAAAATTAATGGAGCAAGGTTCTGGCTCCTTATTTGCTTTAGGTTCTGCAAGGTTCAAAACACTGAATTTTATTGACTCGAGTGATGAAATTAATATGCATAAACAAAGCGCCGGTTTTTCACTAATTGAGCTTATGATTGTCATTGCCATTATTGGCATTATTGCTGGCATTTCATTTACCTCTTATCAAAACAGCCTGCTGAAAACGCAGTTAAATCGGGCAGTTGGAGAATTGGCTATCTATAAGTCGGCCTTTGAGGTTCAGGTGGCCAATGGGGGTTCTGTCGGAAATACGGATCTCGGCTATGTTCCATCTCCGCTCACGAATGGAAGCGCTGTTACCGACATCGGTTTTGTCAATGCTGACGGGTCAGGTCACATTCAGTTGACGCTGGGGGGCAACGCTCACCCAAATCTTGCAAGGGTTATTGTTCGGTTTGAGCGAAGTAGTGCTGGGTCGTGGCAATGCGTCATTGACCCTTCTGCTGCATCAAGATGGAGCGACGAGTTTAGCCCCGGGTCTTGCAGAGTGATTTGAAGGAGGCTTAGACTTCGACTTCTTCAAACAACTCCGGCACCTCAACATTCCAGCCAAATTTGTCACGTATCTTCTTACGCATAACGTCACTCGCAACTATCTCACCGTGGGTGACGTATACTTTTTCAGGTTTGAGCGAGCCCTGCTCCAGCCAAGCCAGGATCTCGTTGTAATCCCCGTGTGCTGAGAGTGAGGCGAGGTTATGAATCTCGGCCTTTACCGGCCAGTACTCGCCATGAATTTTCACCGATTCCGCACCATTCACTAACGCATCCCCACGAGTACCCGGTGCCTGGAAGCCCGCAAAAACAATGCTGTTTCGGGGGTTTGGTAGCAGCGTTTTCAGGTGGTGCAGTACCCGCCCGCCGCTGGCCATCCCACTGGCAGAAATTATCACGCAGGGGTAACGCACGGCGTCCAGTTCGATCGATTCTTCCACCTTGCGAACAAACTGGGTTTTCTCATCAATCAATTCGCACTGGGCTGCATTAAGCTTGTGTTCCTTGTGGTGCTTGCAGAATATCTCCGTGGCTTTGATGGCCATGGGACTGTTCAGGAATACGGGTAGCTTCGGAATTTTACCGTCTCCCATAATCTTGTGAATCACATAGAGCAGCATCTGCGCCCGGCCAACGGCAAAGGCAGGTATAAGAACGATACCGCCCCGGCCGGCCGTTTTTGTAATGATCTCGGCCAGCTCCGCTTCCGGATCCGACTTACCATGAGCACGATCGCCATAAGTCGATTCACACACCAGTACATCAGCTTTCTGTAGTGGCTCCGGTGGTCGCATGATGATGTCGTTCTGTCGCCCCACGTCACCACTGAACACAACTGTTCTGTCTGCTCCCCGGTGGTGAACATGCACGCAGGACGACCCAAGAATATGCTCGGCCGGGGTAAAGGTTACCTGGAACCCTTTTACTGGCTCGAACGTCTCATGATAGTGCAGGGACTCAAAATGTTTGAGGGCTTCCCAGGCATCCTTCTCGGTAAACAGCGGCTCCGGCTTCTCGTGCTTCGAGAATTTCTTGCGGAAGGCATATTTCGCATCCTCTTCTTGAAGAAAGCCGGCATCGGGTAGCAGAACCTTGCACAGTTCATGGGTGGCCTTGGTGCAGTAGACCTTGCCTTTAAAGCCGTTTTTCACGAGGGTTGGCAGATAACCAGAGTGATCAATGTGGGCGTGGGTAAGCACCACCGCATCAATGGTGGATGGATCCACCGGGAACTTCGCCCAGTTGCGCCGGCGCAGGGTTTTTACGCCCTGGTACATGCCGCAATCAACGAGCACCCGGTGTTTATCATCCGAGAGCAGATAGCGGGAGCCGGTGACTGTTCCTGTACCGCCAAGGAAGCGAAGTTTCATAGTGGCGTCCTTCTGGTTCTTTGTTAAGGGAGTGTTACTATTACCCATGATAGTTCATAACATTTTGATCTGAAGCAGGAAGCGAATCGCATGCATTACAGCTCCGTCCTCCCGGATGTCATCAAGGTAGCAGACGAGGCCAGCGCTAAAGTGCTGCATATCTATAGGTCTGAATTTAAGGTGAGCTATAAGGCTGACGATTCGCCGATTACGGCCGCAGACACTGCGGCCCATGACATTATCACCCGCGGTTTACGCACAATAAGTCGAGACATTCCCATTCTTTCCGAAGAGGGCAAGGATATTCCCTGGGAAGAGCGTAAACACTGGCGTCGGTTCTGGCTGGTGGACCCTGTCGACGGTACCAAGGATTTCACTCAGCGTACCGGTGAGTTCACCGTCAACATCGCGATGGTTGAAGACGGTGAGCCGGTTATGGGTGTGGTGATAGCTCCTGCTCTGAAAGAAGCGTACTGGGGTGTGGTCGGTGAGGGCGCCCACATGCGCGATCGCACCGGAAGAGTTCACCGAATTCGCGTGGCGGAGCCCAAAGACGTCAAGCGCGTGGTGGCCAGTAAGAACCACCTGAACTCGGAAACCCGAGCGTTTATCGATAAGCTCGGCGAGCACGAACTCGTGCAGGCCGGGAGCTCGTTGAAGTTTTGCCGCATTGCCGAGGGGCACGCTGACATATATCCACGCCTGGGTCCTACCTGCGAGTGGGATACAGGCGCAGCGCAGGCGGTGCTGGTGGCGGCCGGCGGAAAAGTTCAAACGTTGGATGGCGAGCCGTTGAAATACGGTAAACAAGATGTGTTAAATCCGTATTTTATCGCGGCCGGCGGCTGGTACAGTCCTGACGCATGACATGGTACGCGCTTCAATATAAACCCGCGCAGGGTGACAGGGCTCTGCAGCATCTGCAGAATCAGGGCATAACCTGCTTCTTCCCAAAAATTACAGTTGAGAGGGTCAGGGCTGGTAAACGGGTGAGGAAGCTTGAACCTTTGTTTCCCGGCTACCTTTTCGTGAATCTGGAACAATCTGACCCCATGTGGTCAAAGCTCCGGTCAACCCGAGGTGTGCTGAAAATCGTCAGTTTTGCGAACAAGCCTGCTGGCGTCTGCGATGAGGTTATCGGGCATATCAGAGCCAGCCTGGATTCCGTCGCGGAGCAGGGCGGCATCAAGCCTGGCCAGGCAGTCTATGTTAGCAAGGGACCCTTCGAGGGTATCCATGCAATATTTCAGGCATATGACGGCGAAGAGAGGGCAATCGTATTAATCAACTTTATGCAGAAGCAGCAGAGTATAAAGGTGCCGGTCTCAGGAATAATAAGGTAAGAGCTGAATGGCAGAAAACAATGAAAAGTCACGACCGCCATACGACGATGAAATCAGTCTGGTGGACCTGGCCTCGACCTTTTTAAGACGCCGCCGGATCTTTTATGCAGTTTTTCTCCTGACATTGCTCTCCGGGATTGGTTACGCACTCTTGATGCCCCAGAAATACGAGTTTGTCAGTCTGGTGAAGCTCGCTGAACGGGATGTCGGTAACACTATTGAGAAACCCGCCCTGGTTATCGCAACCCTGGAGAATCGGTGGCTGCCTGATTATCGTGCTGCCTATAATGATCAGCATGAAGAACCGATGCCCATGGAGGTACAGTTCGAGAATCCTGAGAACACAAGCTTCATCCGAATTGTCTCTGAGGCTCCTCAGGCCGAGGTTGTATTCGTCAATGAGATTCACTCTTCACTGATTGCGCAGCTTGAAAAGTCCCAGGCATTAGCAGTCTCGAATCTCAGCCAGAGCCTTAAGGCGCAGATAGAGTCGCTTTCCTCAAGCATTGAAATGCTTAGGGGTACGCAAGATGCAGGAGCCGCCATCGCAGCTGCCCTCGAAAAGCGGCTCTCGCTGGAGTCGACGCTCAAGTCCGTTCAGTCCATGGAGACTCTGGCACTCGGGCGGCAAGCTCTGGAGCCTGCCGGGCCGGCACGCAGTCTTATCATTATGTTGTCTGGCATGCTGGGATTGATCGCGGGAATCTTTTTCGCCTTCTTTGCCGAGTTCGCGAGCCTGGTAAGAGCTCAGATGAACGATATTTAGACGTTTCACTTGCAACTGCAAAGCTTTAACAATTCTTTACCCTGCTATCCTCCTGAAAGGCAATGTGTCAGACTTTTTGTCACTTGCTTGTCATGGACATTGCCGTAGAATCGTCACGCTTCTGAAACAGTTCATTCATCTACCGACAAGGATACAGTTGGGAGTCAGTTGTCCCCTTCCTTTTGCCTGTTTCCTGTCGTTTTTCAGATAATTTTATCCTATGACCTTAAAACACTGGGCCCTGGTCGGTGGGGCGGTAGCGTGTCTGACAAGTGTTTCCCTCCCCGCGGCCCCCTGGCTTGAGCCGGGCGATTCGCGGGCGAGATTTGCGGCCCAGAAGTTGGCTGACCGTGGCCATATGGATCGCACCATCAGCACCTGGCCAATGATGTGGAGTGCGGTCCACAGTGGCCTTGAGAACAGCGTCACTTCTGATCAGGCTTCGGTAGGCTCCGCCGCCGCCTATCTGCGCTTCGAAAAAGAACAGCAGGCTCAGCAGGGTTTCCGGGGCGAGTACAGCCTCTATGGCAGCAGCGAGATACCCGGAGTTCGCGGTTTTGATCAGAACCCACTTGCGAAAGCTGGCACGGCGATAAACCTTCAGTGGCAGGGCGAAGTCTTGGCCCTGGGGCTCAAGCCCTCGTACGCCCATGAAAGCGATGACGACGAAGAGCTTCGCCTGGACGGCAGCTACCTGGCTGCCGCTGCAGGTAACTGGGTGATGGGCGTTGGGGCCATTGACCGATGGTGGGGGCCTGGCTGGCAATCCAGCCTCATTCTCTCCAACAATGCCCGCCCCATGCCGGCGCTCTGGATTAATCGGAACAACGCCCACGCTTTTGAAACCCCGTGGTTGAGTTGGATCGGCCCCTGGCAGTTCACAGCGCTAGCCGGCCAGTATGAAAGTGATCGTGCGGTGCCCGATGCCAAACTGATTGCCATGCGCCTCACGTTCCGCCCGATCGAGGGCCTGGATATTGGTCTCTCACGGGCCATCATGTTCGGTGGGGAAGGACGGCCTGAGGGCGCCTCGACGATTTGGAATGCGCTGATCGGACGTGATAACGGCCAGCTCGAAGAAGATGACCCGGGCAACCAGCTCGCCAGCATTGATGCGCGCTACGGATTTGCAATTGGTCAGCAATCCATGGGCCTATATGCTCAGATGATGGGCGAAGACGAAGCGGGCGCCTTTCCAGCCCGTAAGTCCTGGCTTTTGGGCGCGGACTGGACGACGCAGTTATTCAAAGCTGACCAGCAGTGGTTTATTGAGTACACAAACACCCTGGCGGACGACTTCCTGGGCGATGCCATGCCCAACATCACCTACGACCACTCCCGCTACCGCTCTGGCTATCGCTATTACGGCCGCAGTATGGGGGCAAGTTTTGATGGTGACGCAGAAGCGGTAACCCTGGGTGCATTCAACTTTTTCGATAGTGGTGCCAACCTTTCTGCCAAAGTGACGTTCGCCCGGCTAAATAAGGATGGCGTAAGCCGCGCAGTTGTGACTGATAGCGACATTTTCTATGCCGTGCCCGAGAGTGACCAGGATGTTGCCATTCTTGATCTTGGATACGGCAATCGTTTTTTGAATGGCTGGCTTGACCTGAGCCTCCAGGCTACCGACAAGAAAATCCAGTACCTGGGCGGCGAAAAAGACCAATGGTCTTTGGGCGCTACCTGGACCTACCGTTTCTAAACTTTACCGAACCAAACCGCCGGATCTATCACTGTGAAGCTCAAGAATCTATTGTTCCCGCTGGCTCTGCTGTTGCCAATGGCCGCCGCCGCCCAATCCATCAGCCCGTCTCAGATTGAGCAGTTCAAAAACTTGCCAAGGGCCCAGCAAGAAGCCCTGGCTCGGCAGTACGGCATAGACCTGGATAATATTCAGGGTCGCCGCCAGAGCCAGCAACGCCCTGAAAATATTGATGTTGTCGAGCCTGAACAAAGTGATGCGAGTGACAATCAACGGCGGATGCAAAAAGAGCAGGAACAGCAGCAGAAAGAGGAAGAGCTGGCCCGAAAAAATGGGGGGCTTAAACCCTTCGGGTACGATCTCTTTGCGGGTAGCCCAACAACCTTTGCTCCGGTAACGGAAATTCCCGTTCCCAACGATTACACCCTCGGCCCTGGCGACGTGCTCCGCATTCAGTTGTGGGGTAAAGAAAATCAGCAGCTTGAACTGCCAGTCAGTCGTGATGGCTCAATTAGCTTTCCCAACTCCGGCCCTCTCAGCGTTGCAGGCCTGAGCTTTGATGAAGCGCGCCAACAGATCCGCAAGCGGGTCTCTGAACAATACATCGGTGTGGAAGCCAGTGTTTCCCTTGGCGAACTGCGCAGTATGCGCGTGTTTGTGCTGGGCGAGGCCCGAAACCCCGGTTCCTACACGGTAAGCTCGCTTTCCACCATCACGAATGCATTGTATGTATCAGGCGGTGTAAAGCAGTCTGGGTCTCTACGCACTGTGCAGCATAAGCGCAACGGTAAACTCCTCGGCACCCTGGATCTGTATGACCTGCTTCTCAATGGCGACAGCTCTGGTGACCACCGCCTTCAGCCAGGGGATGTTGTTTTCATTCCGCCAGTTGGCGAGCGCGCGGGCATTGATGGTGAAGTGTACCGACCCGCTCTCTACGAGCTGGAAGACGAGACCAGCCTCAAGGAGCTGGTGCGCTTGGCCGGGGGTCTTACCCCCCAGGCTTATCCGGAACGAGTAAAAATTGAGCGCACCAATGAAGACTTCCTGAGAATCATCGCAGAAGCGGATTACACGGAGCAGAAGGGCCAACGTGCTCGGGTGCTGCCAGGGGATCGCATCACCATTGCCTCTATTGCAGACATTACCGGCCAGTATATCGAAGTCCGCGGGGCCGCCACGCGCCCCGGACGCTACGCATTCGTGCCCGGCATGAGGGTGTCATCGGTTCTCAATAATCTCCGAAACGATCTTCTACCTGCGGCGGACCGCGATGTAGCCCTTCTCGTAAGAAAGTCCACGGATGATCATCTGAGCACCTTAGTGATTGATCTGCGAGATGCCCTTCGCAGCCCCGGTAGTGAAGCCGATCTGATCCTTGAAGAACGGGACCAATTGCTCGTGTTCTCTGATCTGGAGAAAACAGAACTTGATGAAAGGGCGCTGCGATATGAGGAATACCAGGATTTGCAGGAACGCCTGAAAAAAGGGGAGCGGATCTCCAAGCCTTCTGAGAGACAATTGGCGAATCTGCGCCCCCAACAGCGGGAGGAACTCCAACAGAACTACGAAGAGCGCCGTTGGCTCGCTATGCTGGAGCGGGAGCAACTAACGGAAAGCGAACAGGATGAGCTCCGGCAACTGCAGGATGCAAAGCGCGACAAACTGCTGCCAGGTTTATTGAAGCAGCTGCGCATTCAGGCAACGCCGCTCGATCCTGCCTCGTTTGTCACCATATCCGGCGAAGTTCGTTACCCGGGTGACTATCCGATTCCTGAAAACGGCGGGCTTGCCGATGTGATTGCTCTTGCTGGAGGGCTGAAAGACTCAGCATCCCTGCTTTCGGCGGAACTGGCCAGATCTGAGCTTGCAGAAGAGGGCGACCGCAGAGTGATCACCCGCCAGATTGCATTGGCGGATGTAATGGCTGGCGAAACGCGGCAAACGCTTCAAAGCCGTGATTCTATACTGATTCAGCCCACTCCAGATTTTGACAAACAATACCGAATCACCCTTTCTGGTGAGGTGCGCTATCCGGGAGAATACACCTTCGGTGAAGGGGAGACCCTGAGGGACGTTATTCTCCGCGCGGGCGGACTGACCGAGAACGCATTTCCGAAAGGAGCCGTGTTCACCCGCCAGAAGCTTCGCCGGTTGGAGGCCCAGCGCCTGCAAGAGGCTGAAGAACGCTTGCAGGGTGACCTCCTGGGTGTCCAGCTCCAGGGCGACACCTTCGGTGGGCAGAACGCCCAGCGGGTGCAGCAGGTTCAAGGCTTGCTGGAAGACGTGCAGAACAGCCGCCCTGTAGGTCGCATGGTGATCGACCTTGCTGCGGTTATGCAGGATGAGGGGTATCAAAGCATTCGCCTGCAGGATGGCGACTCTTTGAGCGTTCCCAATATACCCCAGTCGGTTTCTGTGTTTGGGGAAGTACAGTTCCCGACCAGTCATTTGCATCACGCCGGTTTGACTGTGGATGATTACCTGGAACGCTCAGGTGGCCCTACCCGCCAAGCGGATGACAGCAGAGTCTACGTTGTGAAAGCAGATGGTTCCGTACTGCTGCCTGAGAAAAGCCGTTGGTTTGGTGGCCGCAGCCAGCAACTGGAACCGGGAGACACGATCATCATGCCGATCGACGTGGACCGCTTGAATCAGCTTGAGTTGTGGTCCAACGTGAGCCAGATCGTTTACCAGATGGCTCTGGGTGCTGCCGCTGTGGGGAATTTGTGATGAATCAGGTGCTCCACAAACCAGACCTCCCCAGCGGAGAAATAGATCTTCGAGAACTTTTTTCAGCCTTTTGGGAAGGAAAATGGATAATACTGATACTCATCATGAGCTGCATGGGCGGGGGTGCAATATACGCGCTGAAGCTTCCCAACGAGTATCAGGCCAATGCGCTTCTCGCCCCGGCGCAGAATGAAAATGCTCCTAGAATTTCCGGTCAACTTGGCGGCCTGGCAAGCCTCGCAGGAGTGACTCTCGGAGCGGGCGACGCCAATAAAGCAACCATTGCCAAGGAAGTCATGCTATCCCGAGCATTCCTAGCCACGTTCATTGCTCGTCACGAGATAGCAGTGCCCTTAATGGCGGCTGAGAGCTGGAATTCGGGCTCTGAAGCATGGGTCTACGATAGAACCCTATACAGCGCAGAGAGAAATGAATGGCTTCTGGACGAAAATGGAAAAAGTCTTGCGCCGTCGACCTGGGACCTGGTGAAAGCGTTTCGCGAGCAACTTACGGTAAGCGAGAACAAAGGCAACGGGATGATTACTGTTGCACTTACGAGCCTCTCACCTAGCGCTGCAGAGACCTGGCTCAGGTGGCTTCTCGAAGACATAAACGAGCATATGAGGGCGCAGGATATCAGTGATGCTGAATCGAGCGTAGACTACCTTGAGAAGAAGCTTGAAGAGACCAGTATTGCGGGTATGCAACAGGTCTTTTATCAGCTTATCGAGCAAGAAACTCGAACGATCATGCTCGCCAATGCTCAGCGCGAGTATGTATTCAAAGTAATAGATCCTCCCCTGGCGCCCCAGGAAAAGGCTGGCCCAAAGCGAGGTTTGATCGTTCTTTTGGCTGGGATGTTGGGGCTGATGTTGGCAACTATAATTATCTTCTCTCGTGTTGTGCTGAGAACAGGCAGGACAACCAGTAATCAACAGGAACTATCTGGCGAATAACTCATGTTGGAAAACTCTACCATTCTAGTAACCGGCGGTACTGGCTCTTTTGGCCATAAATTCATTCCTTTGACGCTGGAAAAATACAATCCCAAAAAAATAATAGTGTTTTCTCGGGATGAAATGAAACAGTGGGAAATGGCCAAGCTGTTTCAAGGCGATGACCGTCTACGTTTCTTTATAGGCGATGTGCGAGACAGGGACCGTCTGTATCGGGCACTTGATGGTGTTGACTATGTTGTGCATGCAGCTGCCACTAAGATCGTACCTACGGCTGAGTACAACCCTTTTGAGTGTGTAAAAACAAACATTCACGGCGCAATGAATCTGATAGATGCGGCGATTGATAAAGGGGTTAAAGGCGTCGTTGCGCTCTCAACTGATAAAGCCAGCAGTCCTATCAATCTCTACGGTGCCACCAAGTTGGCCTCAGACAAGCTCTTTGTGGCGGGCAACTCGTATTCTGGCGGCCATGAGACCAAATTTTCGGTAGTCCGGTACGGTAACGTAATGGGGTCTCGCGGCTCGGTGATACCTTTCTTCATGTCGATCAAAGAAAAAGGCGTGTTGCCTATAACCGACCCGCGCATGACACGCTTTATGATCAGTCTGGAGCAAGGCGTAGAGTTAGTCTGGCATGCATTCGAAGACATGGTGGGTGGCGAGATTTATGTCAAGAAGATCCCGTCAATGAAAGTAACGGACCTCGCGCAAGTGGTTGCCCCGGATGCAAAGCAGGAAGTGGTTGGAATTCGCCCGGGTGAAAAACTGCATGAACAGATGATTGGCGCAGAAGACTCCTATTTCACCTATGAATATCCAGAGCACTTCAAAATTTTGCCCAACATTAACGATTGGGGAACATGCGAAAGCCGAATCAAAGACGGTAAGAAAGTGCCCGAGGGCTTTGTCTATTCAAGTGACAATAATTCGGAATGGATGACTGACAAAGAACTTCAGGCGTGGATTGATCGTCACAACAACGAAATTGGAAAGATTTGAGAATGATTCCCTACGGCAAGCAAGAAATCTCTCAGGCCGACATTGACTCTGTGCTTGAAGTTCTCCAGTCGGACTTTCTGACTCAAGGCCCGAAGGTGCCTGAGTTTGAATCAAAGGTAGCTGAACATGTCGGTGCCAAGCATGCGTTGGCCGTGAACAGTGCAACCTCGGCCTTACACATTGCTTGTCTGAGTCTGGGGTTGGGGCCGGGTGACTGGCTGTGGACATCGCCCATTACGTTCGTGGCATCTGCCAATTGCGGTCTTTACTGTGGAGCAAAGGTCGATTTCATTGATATTGACCCGAAAACCTACAATCTGTGTCCCGAGGCACTGGCTCGCAAACTTGAGAAGGCCGAAGAAGAAGGTCGACTTCCGAAGGTCGTCGTTGCCGTTCACCTTTGTGGTCAACCCTGTGCGATGTCTGAGATTCATCAGCTCAGTAAACGTTATGGATTCAGGATTATTGAGGATGCGTCGCACGCAATCGGAGGCAAATACAAGGGGGAATTTATCGGGGCCAACCGTTACAGCGACATCACGGTTTTCAGTTTCCATCCGGTAAAGATCATTACCACCGCCGAAGGTGGTATGGCGCTTACCAATGATGATGACCTAGCAAGCCGTATGAATCTTCTCCGCAGTCATGGAATTACCCGAGATTCCTCCCTGATGACTCAAGAACCTGACGGTCCTTGGTATTACCAGCAAATCGAGTTGGGCTTTAATTATCGAATGACAGAGCTTCAGGCAGCTTTGGGTGTAAGCCAGATGAATCGCTTGGATGCTTTCGTAGCTCGCCGTCATGAGCTAGCCGGTCGTTATAATGAAATCCTGGCGAGGTTGCCGGTGACTACGCCATGGCAGCACCCAGATAGCTACTCAGGTTTGCACCTGTACGTCATACGTTTGCGTCTCAATGAAGTTGATAAATCCCATCGGGAGGTATTCGAATCTCTCCGGGAACAAGGCATTGGAGTGAACTTGCATTATATCCCGGTTCATACGCAGCCCTATTATGAGTCCATGGGCTTCAATGCAAGTGATTTTCCTGAGGCGATGGCTTATTACCGCGAAGCAATCAGCCTGCCCATGTTTCATGGGATGACGTACGAACAACAGGACCAGGTTTCGAGCGCGTTGGAGTTTTCGCTGGTATGAAGGTTCGGCTTTTGTTGCAGGCAAGGACAAATTCGTCTCGCTTGCCGGCCAAGGTTTTACTGCCAGTGGGCGGTGTGCCTTTGGTCGTCCTTGCAGCCCGTCGGGCAGGCAATACCGGCCATCCTGTAACGGTTGTAACCTCTCGGGAACCTTCGGATGATCTGTTATGTGAAGTCCTTGCCAAATGGCGCATCAACTTTTTCAGAGGGGAGTTGGAGGATACCCTCAAGCGCTTCGTGGATGCGCTTGAGGGGGTCTCAGACGAATATGCCGTTGTTCGGCTGACCGGCGATAATGTCTTTCCGGATGGGGCATTCATCGATCAAATGCTCAAGGAATTCGAGAAAAAAGAAGTCGCATATCTTGGTTGCGTTGGAGGTTCATCGGGGCTGCCCTACGGCGTCAGCGCTGAAATAACGCGCGCCGGACATCTCAGGGAAGCTCAGAACGAAACAGAATCGCCGTTTGATCGCGAGCATGTTACCCCTTGGATAATAAAAAAATATGGTGGAAGCAGATTCGAACACTACCAATCCCAGCGTATGGATCACTATCGCTGTACCGTGGATACATTGGATGATTACTTAACCGTTGCAAAGTTGTTTGAAGGCTCCGATAAACCTGAAAATATGCCGATGGAAGCTTTGCTTAAAGCATTAAAAGCTGAATCCACAGACGTGGCAGTTACAGCTCCAGCAAACAGAATGGTTTTGGGAACGGCTCAGTTTGGATTGGACTACGGTATTGCGAACAGGGCTGGGCGCCCTCAACAGAAACTTGTGAACGACCTGGTACGAACCGCTATTAAAAATGGTGTTCAGCACCTGGATACCGCGAGAGCCTATGGCGACAGTGAAAAGGTGCTGGGCAAAGCGTTGGCTGAAGGCTGGTCCTCCAGGACAACCGTTATTACGAAGCTGTCACCTTTAGATGACTGCCCTCCTGTGGCACAGCCGGAAGTGGTGGAAGCCTTTGTAGAACGAAGTGTATATCAATCCTGTCGATTGCTCGGTGTCTCCAAGCTCGACGCTTTAATGCTTCACAGGGCGGACCACTTAACTGCTTGGAACGGGGAGGTCTGGAACGCACTTGCCCAACTCAAAAAAAAGGGCGTTGTTGGTGAACTCGGGGTATCGGTCCAGTCCCCGAAGGAAGCATTGACAGCTTTGTCATTTGATTCCGTTTCGATTCTCCAGATACCTTTCAACATCCTGGACTACCGCTGGGATTCGGTCATTGAAAAAATTTTGGATGAGCGAAAGCATCGTTGCCTCACTATTCACGTCCGAAGTGCTTTACTGCAGGGGTTGTTGACTACCAATCACTTAAACCTTTGGAAGAGAGCTAAATGTCCTAATGCGGACCAGGTATTGGAATGGCTTCGTGAACAGGCAAATAACAACTGCGGAGGTGATGTGGTTGAACTCTGTTTGCGCTTTGCGCTCTCTCAAGACTGGATTGATGGCGTTGTGCTGGGCTTGGATACTAAGGAACAGCTCCTTTACAACCTCAAGGTAATGAGCGTCGAGCCGTGGTCACGAGATCAGCTACTGAAGATCGTTGAAGATCGCCCTCAGGTCCCGAAAGAAACGCTTGACCCCGCAACCTGGACGAAGCCCGATGCCTGATCTAAAACAAAGATTTTCACTTTACGGCAAAAGGGTTCTAGTAACAGGGGCCACTGGATATCTTGGTAGGGCGATGGTTTTTGGTCTGGCGGAGTTGGGGGCTAAAGTACTGGTGAACGGCAGAAATCGCCCTCGTGTCGAACAGTTTGTGGAAGAGTTGTGCGAGGCAAAGCTAACCGCCCAGCCTGCCGTCTTCGACGTAAATGATGAACAAGCTGTACGTCACTGGTTTGCCCAATTTGGTAACACGCCATTACACGGCTTGGTGAACAATGCTTATGCTGGTGGGGCAGGTTCCATAGAGACTGCGACAGATAAAGATTACCGCAATAGCTATGAAGTTTCGTTGGTATCAGCGAACAGACTGCTACGCGAAGCACTGCCTAATTTGCGATTGGCTGTTAAGAGCGGTGGCGGAGCTTCTGTAGTAAGTATTGGTTCGATGTATGGAATGGTGAGCCCTGATCAAAGATTATACCAGGGCAAGAACGCGGCCAATCCGCCGTTTTATGGTGCCGCAAAAGCCGCACTAATCCAGTGGACTCGGTATGCGGCCTGTGAGTTTGGCATAGAAGGAATAAGAGTCAATGCAATCTCCCCCGGGCCATTTCCTTCAACTGCTGTGCAGGCGACCAATCCGGATTTCGTAGAGACTTTGGCTGGCAAAGTGCCTTTGGGACGAATTGGCCAGGCAGAGGAAATCCAGGGGCCTCTGTCATTCCTGATTTCGGATGCGTCCACCTTTGTGAACGGCTCCAACCTGGTTGTTGATGGGGGATGGACGTGCTGGTAGCGTTTCGCGTTGATGCTTCGGAGCGTATAGGAACGGGCCACGTTATTCGCTGTCTCACGCTAGCTGATGAACTTACCTGTCAGGGTCACCAATGCGTGTTTATCTGTCGCAAACATCAAGGGCACCTGACTGATTTAATCGCAGGCAAAGGGTACCAGCTGTTCATTCTGCCGGCTCCTGAAACTATGGAATTCAACTCGTCAGCCTATTTGAACGATTCTTATGGCGATTGGTTAGGTGTGCCTTGGCAACAAGATGCAAAAGAGACCCGTGAAGCTCTGGCTCTAATAGATGCGGACTGGTTGGTGGTGGATCACTACGCCGTTGATGCCTGCTGGGAACAGCAGGTTGCAATGGTGGTAGATCAAATTATGGTTATTGATGATCTGGCTAGCAGGCAGCACGAATGTGCCCTGTTGTTGGATCAGAATCTGGGGCGGGTTGCCTCAGATTATGATTGGCTTGTGCCGAAGGATTGCTTGCGATTGATAGGCCCCGAATACGCGCTGCTGCGGCCGGAGTTCGCACCACGTCGCGAATTCAGCCTAAAGCGGCGTGAGCAGCCGAAGCTGAAGCGAGTTCTGATCTCTCTTGGTGGTGTGGATCGAACCAATGTGACCGGTCGGGTTTTAGACTCACTGGTAGAATCGGCGCTGCCTCACGACACGCAACTGGATATCATTATGGGAGGCTCTGCGCCTCATCTTGATGAAGTGCGGCAGCAGGCCACCCGGTTGCCTTTCAAGGCAACGGTGAATGTGAATGTTCGTGACATGGCCGAACGGATGTGCATGGCAGATCTCTCTATCGGAGCAGCGGGTGGCACCTCTTGGGAGCGTTGCTGTTTGGGCCTCCCTGCCGTGCTGGTGATTCTGGCTGATAATCAAGTGCCTGGAGCGAGAGCTTTGGAGGCCGCCGGAGCCGCGTTAACGGTCACTGATCCCGATACAGTTCAGGCTGCTCTGCCTTCCGTCTTGGCTAAAATTGGTGAGCTTAATTGTCTCCAACGCATGAGCCGCGCCTCCGCTGCGATAACCGATGGAAAAGGTACCTCCAGGGTTCTTGAATCGATTATGACCGTTGGCAGGAGTACCCCGTGACAGCGCACAATCTCCGGCCTATGACGGAAACCGACCTTGAGCAGGTGTTGAGTTGGCGTAATCACCCTGAGGTACGTCGCTACATGTACACCACTCACGAAATCGGGATGGAAGAGCATAGTAAGTGGTTTTCTAGCATCAAGCTTGATCCTGCGGTGAATCTAATGATTTATGAAAACCAGGGGCTGGCCAAAGGTTTTTTAAATATTACGCGCACGCGATGCCAAGAGGTTGCAGACTGGGGGTTCTACCTCGCGCCGGGCGCGCCGAAAGGTACAGGTAGGTCTCTAGGTGGCGAGGCTTTAAGGTACGCGTTTGAAGAGCTTGGCCTTCACAAACTTTGCGGCCAGGCACTCGGCTTTAATGAGCGATCTATCGCTTTTCATAAGGCATTAGGGTTCTCCGAAGAAGGGCGCCTGCGAGATCAGCATTTTGACGGATACGAGTTTCACGACGTTTTCTACTTTGGCCTGCTAAAACAAGAGTGGCAAACAAAAGATCAGGAATTGAAGAATGATTGAACCGAAAATAGTAATAGCTGGAAGAGAAATCTCCCGTAACCAGCCTCCCTATGTTATCGCAGAGCTTTCAGCTAATCATAACGGAAATATTGAAACTGCGATGAGGATCATCAGCGAGGCCGTTAAAGCAGGTGCTGACGCTGTTAAGTTACAGACATACCGACCTGATACCATTACGTTGGATTGCCAGTCGGATGAGTTCAAGATTAAAGGGGGCCTTTGGGACGGCAGAACGCTCTATGAGCTTTATGAGGAAGCGCATATGCCATGGGATTGGCATAAGCCACTTTTCGATCACGCGCGGAAAGCTGGAATCCCGATATTCAGCTCGCCATTTGATAGAACTGCAGTGGATCTGCTTGAGGATCTGAACGCGCCAGCGTACAAAATTGCGTCTTTTGAAGCGATTGACCTTCCCCTCATCCGTTATGTTGCTGCGACTGGTAAGCCTATGATTATCTCTACGGGCATGGCCAATGCCGACGAGATTGCGGAAGCCATCAACGCTGCACGTGAAGGAGGTTGTAAGGAACTAGCAATTCTGCACTGCGTAAGTGGCTACCCGGCACCACCAGAAGATTACAATCTGCGCACGATTACAGACATGATCGAGAGGTTTGGCTTAGTTACCGGTCTGTCTGACCACACTTTGGACAATACAACCGCGATTGCCAGTGTGGTTTTGGGAGCATCCCTGATAGAAAAGCATTTTACGTTAGACCGTCGTGGTGGTGGCCCAGATGATAGTTTTTCTCTTGAGCCTAAAGATATGACAGAGCTTTGCTCCGGTGCAAAAACGACTTGGAAATCGCTTGGGAAAGTTGATTATGGTCAAAAGTCTAGCGAGGTAGGTAATGCACAATTCCGAAGGTCACTCTATTTCGTTGAAGATTTAAAGTGTGGGGATCGGATCACCTCTAACTCAATTCGAAGTGTGAGGCCGGGATATGGTTTGCCCCCCAAATATTTCGATCAGCTTTTGAATCGCAAGCTGAAAAGCGATGTTCAGAAGGGTACCGCTGTTACCTGGGATTTGCTGGCCTGAGCATGACCTAATATCTTCCAGAGGAGTTTTGATTTGAATGCTGCTTCAGTAGGGCGGTTAAGGCGTGTGTTTGATAGTTTGTCTAGAAAGCCAAGCTACACCTTAATGAGGGGCCTTGCGCGCTTCTCCATTTTGAGGGTATCAATTCCCTTTTTGCGTGCAGCTGTGCTCAAGATTAAAGGGAGCTCTAATTCCGATTCACGTGAGCTAGAAGGCAAAGAAACATGCTTTCCTGATGTTGATATCGATTCAGTGGTTTCAGCGCTTCGGAAGGATGGAGTTGCATTCGGTCTCAAGCTGCCGGACGAAGTAGTTTGCTCTATCCGGTCGTACGCAGAAGAAGCGCTATGTTTTGCAGATAGGAACCCGGCACATGGCTTTAAGATAAAAGATAGAGAGCGTGCGGAGGAAGTGCTTAATAAGAAAATACTTGTGGCACAGTACTTCAATACGCTCTCGGAAAATCCTGAGATTTCCCGTCTGGCTCAAGACCCAACTCTCAAGGAAATAGCCCGTCGTTTTTTGAATTCACCCCCCACTTTTGTTGGTGCCAATCTGTGGTGGACGTTTCCGGTTGAAGCGACTGAAGAAGATCGTCATCGCCACGCTCATAAATTTCATAGGGATGTCGATGATTTCAAGTTTTTCAAATTCTTTTTCTACCTGACGGACGTTGAGGAAGGGGATGGAGCCCACGTAGTTGTTGCAGGCTCTCAAGGGAAACCGCCTATACATAGTTTCTTTGATAGATGGAACATCCGCCGCTACACCGATCAAGAAATTGCTGATAACTATGATTCCTCTCAGGTTAAAGAGATTGGCGGTCGAGCAGGCGATGGCTTTGCAGAAGATACTTGGTGTATTCACAAGGGGCAGACGCCAGTGCGAATGCCTCGGCTTTTGCTTCAGCTCCAATTTGCGCTTTTCGATTACAACGCAATGCATGATCAAAGAAGCCGAGCATTGCTTCAAAGGCTGGCGTGAATAACCGTTTAAACCGGGTATCTTGGCTTCGTATCGAGCAAAGGTGGAAGAAAGAGGTTTGGTACGTGCCGATACTGGCCTTAGCAATGGGGCTAATGATGCTTCGGCCATTACTGATGGCCAGGCTATTTAATGCCCCGGAGTTCGGTACATACATAGCTGGATTGTTGGTATCGAGCAGTTTCTGTGTCCTAGGGTGCCTTGGACTCCAGCCAAAACTGCAGCGCAGTATGCCGATGGGCTTCGTGGCTAGAAAGGAGCTGGCAAGCCAAATTCTTGTATTTCAGGCCATTTTGGTCGCGCTTCTCCTGGCTCTGTTAGGTTGTTTGATAGGGGTGGCTGATTTTTCTATCGCCGGCTTAAGCCCGGGGAATTTTGCCGTAAGCGTCGTCCATGGTTTGTCCCAGCAGATTTTCCTGCTCTCGACCGTTGAGAGTAGAAGTAGAGGAGAGACGTTAAGGTTTAGCTGGCAAAATATGGGGCGGGCGGTCTCAATAGTCGTAATCGCCGGCTTGGTAGCGTGGCACATGCGTTCGCCTGGAGCGACACTTCTCACCGAAGCCGTTGTTTCTCTCGTAATAGCCTCGCTTATACTGGCGAAGAGCTCTACTTGCCACAGCATTCAGTTCCGCGCCTTATTCCTTTTGGCGTTGCGCAGACTAGCCGCAATTCGGTGGTATGAACCGCTGTCGCTGATGCTCGTAATGTTGGTCGGGTTCGGCTTAGCAAACGCAGACCGTTGGGTAGCGGTTACCGTTCTCCCGCCTGTTCAGTTCGCGTGGTATGGATTTGCGTGGATATTACTTACAGCGGCGCAATCAATTCAAACGATTACCAATTCATCCGTTTATCCCGCATTGGCGAAACGTTTTGCGTTAGGAGGGCGGAGGGCAAGCTTCTCGCTCGCTTCGAAGGCGAGCTTAGTATTCTTGATGTTGAGTGGCATCTGTGCGTTCCCGAGTTACTTCCTTTTGGAAGAGATAATTGTTAATTGGTTTGCCGATTATCGAAGTTCCCTCGAGATACTTCCGATTTTTCTGGTTGTTGCTTCGATCCGATTATCTGATTTCTGGTCTAGTCATTTACTTGTTTCAGGAAAAGAGCGTTTACTACTTGCGGTAAATTGTTTTTCCGGGGTGTTTGTTTTCATCCTATTTTCGCTGCTCGGCTACTTTCAGTCCCCAGACAAGTCGGGCATCACTGAGCTTGCTCATCTTGCCTTGGCTTTGACAGTTGTAAACTACACACTCGTGTTGATCTTTTCTCTGAAACTTAGGAGATGACATTGTTTAGAGTTTCCCATTTAAGAAGAACGTTTCTGTGGCGCTGGTGGAATTTTTTCCGATTCATTGCCAGAGGGGTGCGAGTTCACCCCACAACGGTTCTAGATGGCCGTTCTGAACAAATAGCTCTTAATAGGGGAACGAAGATAGGTGCACGAGTCAATATACGTGTGTCAGCATCCGGAGAGCTAGTTTTATCAAATGATGTCTGGCTTTCTCACGATGTTGAGATAGAGTCGTCGAAAAAAATCACAATTGGCGCCGGGACGACGGTGCAGCGAAGAGCAACCATTAACGGCTCGGTAAGCATCGGGAGCGGGTGTATCATAGCGCCCAATGTTTTCATCTCGTCAGGAACTCATCCCTTTAGAGCATATCCGGAGAAAACGATCCGAGAGCAGGAGCGATTAATCATTGAGGAACGGGGGGGTCTTTCTTCACTTGACAGCCCAATTAGTATCGGTGACGACTGCTGGTTGGGGGTGAATGTAGTCATATGCCCAGGAGTAAACATTGGTCGGGGGGTTGTAATTGGAGCAAACTCCGTAGTGTTAAAAGACGTGCCGAACAATACAGTGGTCGCGGGCGTTCCGGCGAAGGCTATTGGGACCCGATGCTAACTCTTGATAAAAAGGAGTGATGTTGCTAACTTTTCGGCAGAATTTAATCATCGACCGCCCGACAAAGCTGTGTTTGGTTTTGTCAGTTCTCGTCGTCTTTTCAAACTATTACTATTTATATTTTTATAGTTTTGACCAAGGTGTTTCGGAGAGCCCCGCATACTACTCTTTGCTCAAGGTTTTTGGTGTTGCTCTATTCTCAATAGCGGTTTTTCGTAGCGGGCTTAGAAAGTCTTTTCCAGTCAGTCATTGCCTTTTTCTGGTTTTTTTTGTTTTTAGCTCCTTTTTTTTTCTATCGAAAAGAGCTTTTTTTGATATCGGTAGCGACCTTTATCTGAATGTTATTGTGTGCGCTCTGCCATTTTTGTTTTTTAGGCTTAAGTCGGATGTTAGGGTTTTTCTTGCATTCTTTGAGATTTGCCTTTGGCTTGTAGTTTTCCAAATTTTTATTGATATTTACGTTTTTATAAATGGTTATAGTTTGTGGGATAATAAGGCATTTGTTGGGGGGCTCGGTAATCCTTCAAGTTTTGGTATATTTTGTAATGTCGTTTTGGCTTATGTTCTTTTTTTACGGAAATTTTCAGCATTTTCAATTTTCTCGTTTTTCGTAATACTCATTGGTGTAATTGGCACAAAGTCACTGTTCTCAGTTCTAGCTTTGATTTTAGTTATTTCCTATTTTGTCTGGTGGAAAAGTAAGCTGATGTGGGTCGGCCTTGCTGTTTCTTCCGGCTTGGCATTAGTTGCTCTTTGGCAGTGGGTTATGTCAGGTCATCTGGGGTATAAGATTTCTTCGTTAATCCGGCTTCTTTTTGAAGGCGGCGTTGAAGGGTCTCAATCAATTACTTTAAGAGTCGAAATTCATCAGTTTTTCCTTGAGAGGCTATCTGAAAGTTTTATAGGTGTGATGCTTTTCGGTTATGAAGATTTCTATTATTACAACGCAGATAGTCAGTTTTTGAGCTTTTTTGGAAGTTTTGGCGTCTTGCTGTCCTTAGTCTTTTTTGTTTGGGCTTTCATTGGATTGATATGTTCGCGTAGGAATGATAGTTTTTCGAGGTTTTTGTATGTATCTGTCGGCCTATTTTTTGTGATGTTTTTTACAAATCGGATTGTAGATTACTATCCAATGCCGTTGCTTTTTTTTCTTTTGGTTTTTGTTTCTTTGGAAAAATTTAAGGGTTTTCGTTTATAGGGCTTTTATGAATATTGGTTTTGTTAATATATTTGCTTTTCGACCTCACGTTGAGCATTTGATCTATCTGTCAGAATTGTTGAAGAAGGAAGGGCATAATGTTTACTTCCTAACATGTGATTCTTCCGTATCTAACTGTTATGCTCGCGCGATTAAAGGGTCAGGGCGAATTAACGAGTGTAGTAAATGCATACTCGGAGGCGTACGTTCATACACTAATGAAAAGATTACCTCCGTGGTCGATCAAAAGACCGATCTTCCCGAGCGCCAGTTGGATCGAATGGCTTTGTCAAGTTCCTGTACTTTGTCTCGGACTGAGTCCGATGTTGAATGGAATGATAGGGAAGTAGTCGAAATCCGACGGTCTCTATATTCACCCATAGGTTCCGTGTACGAAAGCACCAAACAATGGATAACAGACAATAGCCTAGAAGGTGTCATCTGTTTCAATGGGCGCATGGATTTGACTCGTGGTGTCACCTACGCCTGTGAATCAGTGGGTATTCCCTTTATAAGCCATGAACGGACATGGTTTGGGGACGGTATCCAGCTGGTGCCGAATGGCAACTGCCTCGGTCTGAAAGCGTTGGGTGAGCTTGTTTCAGAGTACAGCGAAAAACCATTGACAGTATCCCAAGCCAAATATGCAGGAAAACTAGTAGGAGATAGGTTCCTGCAGCGAAACTCATTGGAATGGCGCCTGTATAACCAAAATCCTGAGCCTGCTCCTTGGCCAACCGGGACATCCGGAAAGAGGATTCTAATTGTACCAAGTAGCAAGAACGAGTTCGCCGGTCATGAAGACTGGGAAACTGGGTGGCAGGATAACACCCAGGCCCTTGACGACTTTTTCGAGGTCTACAACATTCACCCAGAGCAGGTAGTTTTACGGTGCCACCCTAATTGGTCTGAAAACATTGGGCGGGTAACGGGAGAACGTTCGCTAAGGCTTTACCGGCAATGGGCGGAAGATCGAGGAATCCATTTCATCAGTAGTGAAGAGAAGGCAAGCACATACGACCTCATACAACAGTCAGATATTGTTGTTTTGAATGGGGGAAGTTCAGCTGTAGAGGCCGGAGCGTGTGGTAAGCAAGTTGTGTGTCTCGGTCCAGCTCCTTACGAGAGGGCGGGGTTCGCCCAGATCTTCCTGTCACGCCAGGATATGGAAGAGAATGATCTGCTTGATTTGGATGAGGACCTAGTGCGGCGTAAAACCCTTAGGTTTTTATACGTTCGTTCTCATCGTTACCCCCAGTTCGTGGATTATGTGAAGGCGCTGGAAACCACCAAGTATCAATATTTTGAAGGTGCAGACCCTGATCGCATCATCAGGCAATTTGAGACTGGCAACATAGAGGCAGACGATCCGGTCTTTTCGGAATTCGAGAATTCAGAAAACGAGGTGCTTTCGCTGCTTCGGCAGAATGCCTGGGGAGATTTGGCCGATTACCAAGTCCCAAAAACTGTTGGCCAACCTTATCAAGTTTATCGTCGGTTTGCCTTTAGATGGGTTGACGGATTTCGATCGATGTTTTCTAGAGGGGACCGGGGATGAGTAAGACCTCAGAACAAACAGTAACGATAGTTACACCCGCATACAATGCCGAAAAATTAATCGACTCTACAATTCAATCGGTCGTCAATCAATCCTTTGACGAATGGGAGATGCTTGTTGTTGATGACTGCTCGACTGATAGAACACGAGATATCGTTCAAAAGTGGGCGGAAGAGGACCCGAGAATTAAACTGATTGCACTTAACGCTAACTTCGGGGGGCCAGCAGGCCCACGGAATATTGGCGTGAGAGAAGCGTCTGGGAAGTTTGTTGCCTTTTTGGATTCTGACGACATCTGGCATCCAAGGAAGCTAGAAATCCAATTGCAGGTGCTATCCAAGTCTAATGCGAGCTTCGTTTGCTCGCAGATGAAGGATTTCACAAGTGAGCAGGAAATATCGTTTGATGGTATTGAGCGCTATGACCTTGAAGACGTTTCGTTTAAGCAACAAAGCTTGCGCGCGCGGATCCCCACTTCCAGCGTGATTGCTGAAAGAGATCTTTTAAAGGCAACTCCATTTGTAGAAGGCATTAACTATAAGGCTGTCGAAGACTATCACTGCTGGCTGAGGATTCTTGAAAGAAACCCAAAATGTATAAAGGTTCGCGCTCCGCTGCTTTTCTATCGAAAGATCGAGGGTCAAATATCCGGCTCCAAGATGGCTATGATGAAAAAAGTTTTCATGGTGCATTGGGACTACCCTGGAAGGAGTTTTTCTGAGGCGGTTTTTCTAACCCTGACCCATGTATTGGGTGGTTTGTATTTCAGATTTATAAAGAAAGGAATGTAATATGAGAGTGCTTGTAACGGGCGGCGCTGGCTTCTTGGGGTCGCATTTGTGTGAGCGGCTTTTGAATGAAGGTCACGATGTTCTTTGTGTTGACAACTTTTTCACCGGGCGAAAGCGTAATATCGCCCACCTAATGAATAATCCTTATTTCGAGGTAATGAGGCATGACGTTACGTTTCCACTCTATGTAGAAGTGGACCAGATTTATAATCTGGCGTGCCCGGCATCACCCGTTCACTATCAGCACGACCCTGTTCAAACCACAAAGACCAGCGTACACGGCGCGATCAATATGCTGGGTCTTGCAAAACGATTGGGGGCGAGGATTTTCCAAGCGTCTACTAGTGAAGTGTATGGCGACCCGGAGGTACACCCCCAGCCCGAAAGCTATTGGGGTAAAGTTAACCCAATCGGAATACGGTCCTGTTACGACGAAGGGAAGCGATGCGCAGAAACGCTGTTCTTTGATTACTTCAGGCAGCATAACCTTCCAATTAAGGTGGCCCGGATTTTCAACACCTATGGTCCTCGGATGCATCCCAACGATGGACGTGTCGTCAGTAACTTCGTTGTTCAGGCGCTGAAAGGAGAAGACATAACGATCTATGGGGAGGGGCAGCAAACCCGAAGCTTCTGCTATGTGGATGACCTGGTCGATGGTTTCGTTCGTTTGATGAATTCACGGGAGGACTTTACCGGCCCGGTTAACTTGGGTAATCCAGGTGAATTTACCATTAGAGAGCTCGCGGAGCGCGTGATTGAATTGACTGGTTCGTCTTCCGAGTTGATTTTCAAACCCCTCCCTCAGGACGACCCCAAACAGCGTCAGCCGAACATTGAACTTGCTCGTGCAGAACTGGATTGGGAACCTACGATTAAGCTTGATGACGGCCTGCGAAAAACAATTACCTATTTTGATGATTTGCTCTCAATTAAAGATCTGGACTGAGTTGTTCCATGGCAAATAGGGTTCTCGTTACCGGTGCCACGGGATTCGTCGGGCGGGAGCTATGCGCCCGACTTCTGTCTGCTGGGAAGGACGTCGTGGCGGTTGGCCGCGGCAGCGAGTTAACAGGGCTTTTCGGTCTGGCATATCGACAGCTGGATCTGGAAACGGATGATCTGCAACAGCTGTTTATAGGGGGTATCGACGCGGTTGTTCATCTGGCTGGCCAGGCACACGGGAAGGGCGGTGGCGAACGTCAGGAACTGGATGGCTTCAGGCGAGCCAATGTGAATGTGACGATCAGGCTCGCTGAAGCGGCGATTCAAGCCGATGTTCGGCGGTTCGTGTTTGTCAGTTCGATTGGCGTGCACGGGACGGTGACCAAGGGGACGGCAATTTCAGAGAACACGCCATTCAGCCCCGCCTCTCCTTATACGCAATCAAAGATGGAAGCAGAGATGGAGCTAACCCGCCTTTTCAATGGGATTGGTTCTTCTGAACTTGCAATTGTTCGCCCTCCGCTTGTTTATGGCGCGAAAGCGCCGGGGAACTTTGGAAGTCTTCTTCGGCTCGCGAATTCTCCTGCTCCGCTCCCTTTTGGCATGTGTTCAAACCGTCGCAGTCTGATATCTGTGGGAACTTTGGCAGATTTCCTTATTGCGTGCATTCAGAGCACCGAAGCTGGAAACCAGGCCTTCGTTGTAGCGGATTCGTCAGCCGTCTCAACCGCGGATATCGTGTCGTCTCTGAGGCGTGGAATGAACAGGTCTGAAAGGCTCATTCCCGTTCCGGCGTCGCTTGTGGCTGTTGCTTTAAGGTTAATAGGGAAGCGAGAAATGTACACACAGCTTTTCTGCGATTTGGAGATCGACAATGAGAAGGCGAGAAAGCTTGATGGGTGGGCTCCTTGCGAAAATACCAGGTCAGAACTGGAGACAGTCGGAAAACTCTTTTGCGAGTCTCAGTGATCGGAACAAATTTGAATTAGGATCCAAGTGAAAATGAAAATTGCAGTGGTTGGTACAGGGTACGTTGGTTTATCAAATGCTGTCTTGCTGTCTCAGCACAACGATGTCATTGCTCTGGATATCGATGACAGGCGCGTTGGCATGGTGAATGAGAGGCTGTCGCCGATAGAGGATCCAGAAATTGAGTCTTTTTTGGTAAGCAAAAAACTCAGCCTCAAGGCCACCACCGATAAGACCATCGCTTATAAGGATGCCGACTTTGTCATAATTGCGACGCCGACAGACTACGACCCTGAAACAAATTATTTCAACACGAAAACCGTGGAGTCGGTTATTTCGGATGTCCTCGAAATAAATCCGGGGGCGCTGATGGTTATAAAGTCCACTATTCCGGTAGGTTTTACCGCGATGGCCAGAGCGAAGTATGGAACAGAGAATATCGTCTTTTCTCCAGAATTTCTGCGTGAAGGCAGGGCCCTTTACGATAATTTATACCCCTCAAGGATAGTTGTTGGCGAGCGCTCGGAGAGGGCTGAAACCTTTGCTAAGTTGCTTTGCGATGGTGCACTTAAGGAAGACATTCCAACACTATTTACAGAATCGACAGAAGCTGAAGCCATCAAGCTCTTTGCCAACACCTACCTCGCTATGCGGGTCGCTTTTTTTAATGAGCTTGATACCTATGCGGAGACGCATGGGTTGGATAGTCGGCAAATTATCAATGGCGCATGCCTCGACCCACGAATTGGCGACTTTTATAACAATCCTTCATTCGGGTATGGAGGCTACTGTCTGCCAAAAGACACAAAGCAATTACTGGCTAACTATTCGGATGTGCCACAGAATTTGATCAAAGCGATAGTGGATGCCAACACTACGAGAAAAGACTTTATTGCGGAGGCTGTAATAAAGAAACGGCCGAACTGTGTTGGCATCTATCGTTTGATTATGAAGTCAGGTTCAGACAATTACCGAGCTTCAGCGATCCAGGGTGTTATGAAGAGAATCAAGGCGAAAGGGATTGAGGTAGTCGTCTATGAGCCGGTAATTGAAGAGGATCAGTTTTATGGGTCGGAGATCTTAAACGATTTGGATCAATTCAAGCAAAGATGCGACGTAGTCATTTCCAATCGCATGGTGCCGGAATTATCAGATATTCAAGATAGAGTTTACACTCGCGATTTGTTCGGCAGTGATTAATCGGAACAGAACCGACTGAAGCTTGTTCCTTCCGCCACCAAGGAGTTTATGTGATTCGTGCTTTCGATGTTTGTTTTGCGCTACTAGGGTTGGTTATTGGCCTTCCTTTGCTGCTTCTACTGGTTGTTGTCGGGCTCTTTGACACGGGCTCGCCTGTTTTCATGCAGGAGCGGGTGGGCCGACACAAAAAGCCGTTTACCCTGGTTAAATTCCGCACGATGAGCAAAGAAACACTGTCTGTCGCCAGTCACCTGGCCAGCCCTGCTGCGATTACACCATTTGGTCGCTTTCTGAGACGAACCAAGTTGGATGAACTGCCGCAGTTATGGAATGTGCTGAAAGGCGAGATGAGCCTTGTGGGCCCGAGGCCGTGTCTCTTCAATCAGGAAGAGCTCATAATGGAACGTGAGAAGCGCGGTGTTTTGGCTGCCAGGCCGGGTATTACCGGACTTGCGCAGGTGAACGACATTGATATGTCTACGCCAACACTCCTGGCAGAGACGGATCAGAAAATGCTTCAGAATCTGACTGTGTCGGCCTACTTCAAATATATTTTGATGACTGTTTCGGGGAAGGGCGCCGGAGACAGAGTGCCCGGAAAACACTGATTGGCTGGTTCAAAGCATCGTTTGCGCTCCTTGTGTCTTATAATATCGAGTGCCTTGTATTTTTTAGCTGGTAAAGGAAAACCATGTTCCAGAGATTTCTGAATCTTTCGCGGGTTCACAAGAGACTGATTTCGGTCTTCGCAGATGTCGCCGTGCTGTTTTTTGCTCTTTGGGCAGCGTTTTCGCTTCGTCTGGACCAGCAGTTCTGGGTGCCCGACCGGGGCCAGCTCATCGTCTCGGGTCTCACCGTCGCTATTACTATTGCGGTATTCGTTAAGCTGGGTCTTTATCGGGCGGTGATCCGTTATCTGAGCGACCGGGCTTTTATCACGGTCATCACTGGTGTTTTTGTATCTGCGATTACCTTGATTTTGCTTGGGTACTGGCTTGAGGTGCTGGTGCCCCGCTCCGTTCCCATAATTTACGGCGCACTGGCCTTTATCTTCGTGAGCGGTACTCGCATGACAGTGCGCATGTTGGTGAACCGACCGAAGCACAATAATAAACAGTATGTTGGCATTGTGGGTGCCGGAGAAACCGGGCTCCAGCTGGCCAACGCACTTGACCAGGGCACGGAGTATCATCCCTGCGCGTTTATCTCTCTTTTGAAGGCGAATCACCGAGCACTTGTGAATGGTATCCCGGTTTACGATATCAGCCATATTGAGCGCGTTGTAAAAGATCACCGAATTAAAAGGTTACTGTTGGCCTTGGATGCTGACTCAGGCATTGATCGCAAGCGGTTACTCAAGAGGCTTGAGCCTCTGGCCATTCCGGTGCAGACCGTTCCCACCATGTCAGAGTTGGTGGCAGGACAGGCACGAATCAACGATATCCGGGATCTGGAAATTGAAGATCTATTAGGCCGTGACCCGGTTCAGCCCGATAACGCTCAGGTGGCCAGGAGCCTGTATGAGCGCGCTGTGATGGTTACCGGTGCCGGTGGCTCGATTGGTTCGGAGCTCTGTCGCCAGATTATTCAGCACCGTCCTTCCAAGTTGGTACTGTTCGAGCAGTCAGAGTTTTCACTCTACGCAATCGAGCGTGAGCTTCAGGCGATCAATCAGATTGAGGCACTTGGGGTAGAGATCCACCCGTTGCTGGGCAGTGTTACCCACCGTCGGCGCTGCGAAACGGCGATGCGGAGTTTTGACATAGAGACGGTATACCACGCCGCCGCTTACAAGCATGTGCCTTTAGTAGAGCACAATATTATTGAAGGTGTTCAGAATAATGTGTTCGGCACCTTCCATGTTGCGGAAGCGGCTATTGCGGCCGGGGTGAAGCGCTTTGTGCTGATCTCAACCGATAAGGCGGTGCGCCCAACCAATGTGATGGGCGCCAGTAAACGCCTTGCTGAGCTTGTGCTTCAGGGCCTGGCTCAGCGGCAGTCTGAAACCATTTTCTCCATGGTGCGATTCGGTAACGTACTTGGCTCTTCCGGCTCTGTTGTGCCTCTATTCCGGGATCAGATTCGGGATGGTGGGCCAGTTACGGTCACTCACCCGGACATTATCCGGTACTTCATGACCATTCCCGAGGCCAGCCAGCTCGTTCTTCAGGCTGGCAGTATGGGGCAGGGGGGCGAAGTGTTCGTTCTGGATATGGGCGAGCCCGTAAAAATTGCCGACCTGGCCCGCAAGATGATTCATCTGATGGGGTTGATGGAGAAAACCGACGATCGACCGGATGGGGACATCGAAATTATATTCTCCGGGTTGCGCCCGGGTGAAAAGCTCTATGAGGAGTTATTGATTGGCGATAACCCGCAGGGTACGGCTCACCCCCGGATCATGATGGCGAGGGAGGTTTCTATGCCTTGGGATGAGGTAGAGCAAACCTTGAATCGGTTGATGCGGGCAAGCCATGAATTTGACTGTGATGAGATTATGAAGATCCTTAGAACAGCGCCCACGGGGTTTGCGCATAATGGGGATGTGGCGGATCTGGTTTGGTGCAACGGCAACCAGGAGCGGGTTGGCGAAGGCAGGAATGAGGACAAAGTCCGTCGGTTGCCGTTGGCCTAGGATATAATTTTTAGTAGGTGATTTAGTGTCGGGGGCTTGATTGCCCCCGTTTTCGTTTTACAACAGGGAATGTTGACCATGATTGATATTTTGCACCACGGCGCCACCTCCGGCGTAACCGGCTCCTGCCACGAACTCACCCTTGGCCAAGGGGCCCAGAAGAGCGGCATCCTCATAGACTGCGGCCTATTCCAGGGCCAGGACGAAAGCCGCGGCGCCTCCGCCTCCGATCTTTCCATTGGTTTTCCCATCGAACATATCCGGGCCCTCGTGGTCACCCATGTGCATATCGACCACGTGGGTCGCATTCCCTATTTGCTGGCTGCGGGTTTCGATGGCCCCATTATTTGTTCCGAACCCTCGGCAATTATGTTGCCGGAGATCTTGGAAGATGCCCTGAAGATTGGGTTTACCCGTGATAGGCAGTTGATTGAGCGGGTTCTGGGACTGATTCGCTCCCGCCTGGTGCCGGTGCCTTATGGCCAGTGGCATTCCGTGTTTGCCGAGGGTGATTGCTCGCTGTCAGTTCGGCTTCAGAGAGCTGGACATATCCTTGGCTCGGCGTATGTAGAATGTGATGCGCGTGTGGGGGAGGCTGAAGAGCGTATTGTGTTCAGTGGCGATCTCGGGGCGCCCCATGCGCCGTTGCTTCCCGCGCCTCATTCGCCGGAACGGGCGGACCGGCTGGTGATTGAGAGTACGTATGGGGATAAGGATCATGAGGATCGGGAAACGCGGCGTTATCGGTTGAAGGCGGTGCTGGAGCATGCCCTTGAGGATGGCGGCACGGTGTTGGTGCCAGCGTTCAGTATTGGGCGGACACAGGAATTGCTGTATGAGATTGAAGGCCTGATCAATGAGTTTGGCGGAGGGCTCTGGAGCAATCTGGAAATTATTGTAGATTCTCCGCTGGCGGCCGAATTCACACGAATCTATCGGGACCTCAAGCCCTACTGGGATGCCGAGGCTACAGACCTGGTCCGCCAGGGCCGGCATCCGCTCTCTTTTGAGCAGCTCACAGTGATCAACTCCCACGAAGACCATCTCAATGCGGTGGATTACCTGACCCGCTCCCATCGCCCCTGTGTGGTTCTGGCCGGCTCTGGTATGTGCGCCGGTGGCCGGGTGGTGAATTACCTGAAAGCGATGCTGGGGGATAAGCGGAACGATGTGCTGTTTGTGGGCTACCAGGCCGCGGGCACGCCAGGTCGGGATATTCTGACTTATGGTCCCCGTGGTGGCTGGGTGGAGCTGGATGGTGACCGCTATGATATCCGGGCCCGGATTCATCTGGTTGGCGGCTATTCGGCCCATGCTGGGCAGAGTGATTTGCTTCGGTTTGTTGAAGGTATTCCTGGAGCACCTACGGAAATTCGGGTGGTGCATGGGGATGAGGATGCGAAGGCGGCATTTCAGGTAAGGCTTCAACGGGTGTTGCCTGGCTCCCAAGTGCTGATCCCGGCGTAGCGAGGTTTTGATGCGCGCACGATTCGGGTATTGTTGGAAGTAACAGAACAGAACCGACAACGGTTTGAGGATGCTTGGCATGACTACTTCGCCTGAAAAAGTCTGGTTTGATGAAGACAATCTTTGGGTCAATCTTTCGGACGGCCGCACAATTGGTGCTCCGTTGGCCTGGTTCCCGCGTCTGCTCCATGCCGAAAAAAAGGCCAGGGATGACTTTGAACTGAGTGTTCATGGTATTCACTGGGATTCGTTGGATGAGGATATCAGTATCCAGGGGTTGCTGGCTGGCCAAGGCGACCAAACCCATCCAAAACGTGATCACGCGGCCTGACATGGAAAAGATAAAGATTTTTGCCACTAAATCCACGAAAGAACACGAACAAAGACTGACTGATTAAAAGTCAGGGCTTCCTTGTCTTTCCCTTTCGTGTTCTTTCGTGGATTTAGTGGCAAAAATGTTCTTAAAAATAAGGATATAAGATGCTCAAGGAAAAAGAGCTTTGCTACCGTATTACCGGCTGTGTGTATGAGGTATACCGGCATCTGGGAGCAGATCACAAAGGCGAGCCCATTGCCGAACACCGGGTCGATCTTTTGGTCGAGAACGCCGTCATCATCGAACTTAAAGCCCAGAAGCAAATGCCGATATCGGCGGAGCCGCAGTTAATCAACTACCTCAAAGCCACAGGGAAAGAGCTTGGTCTGTTGGTTAATTTTTCGTTTCCAAAGGCTGTGGTAAAGCGGGTGGTGTTATGACCAGGCCGGGTTTTTTCATGGGAGGGCAGACCCCTCCTTCACCAGGGATCTCTGGAAATTGTCGTCGATTCTTCTCTGGCGGCGGAATTCCCCCGGATATACCGGGATCTGAAGCCCTACTGGGACGCCATTGCCAGATATATATCGTGACCGGCACCTGCTAGAATTGTTTTTTCTGAAAAGCTGGCAGTTTTAATCGTTTTTTTGGCAGGATAATCATTTTGAGCACGATGGCGGGTGATGAAATTGGCTATGCATGGTTGGCAGCACGTTACGACGTGCAGGCAATCCAGCCGCTGCCGCTGGAGAGCCGTATCGGGCGTAGGCGCCAAACCTACGACCAGGCCGGCCGCCGCCTGGAATACTACACAGAGGCGATGCGCCCGCAAGGCACGCTGGGCGCGCACCTGACCTTCGCTTTAAAACACGAAGGGGTGGCGCTGGAGTTTCTGGCAAGGTTGTTTGGGGCATTGCCCGCAGAGGCGCTTGCTGACTGGATACGCTCTGAACCTACCGGCCAGTATGCCCGGCGTGCTGGTTTTCTCTACGAATGGCTAACCGGCAAGACTCTGGCAGTGGAGGGTGTCGGTGGCAACTATCGTGATGCGCTGGATCCCGAATTGTATGTTACGGCGGCTAACGGGGGGTGTCGTAACCGCCGCTGGCGGATTAATGACAACCTGCCGGGAACCCCTGAATTCTGCCCCCTTGTTCGTCGCACGACTTCAGTGTTGGAAGCCCGTCAATATGGAATCGCTGACAGGCTTTTAGCGATGGAAGGGGAGTTTGGACCGGATATTTTGCGTCGCAGTGCAGTGTGGCTGACTATTAAAGAGAGCCGTGCCAGTTTCGCGATCGAGCACGAAGGGCAGCATCAGGATCGCATACGCCGTTTTGCCACCGCCATGGAACAGTATTGTGGCCGGCTGGATTCCCCCCTTGATGATGACGCCCTGAGTGAGTTTCAGTCAGCTATCCTGGGAACCACCACGATCCGGACGGGCCTTCGGCAATCGCCTGTGTTTGTTGGGAGTAGTTCGATCGATTACGGTGCAGTTGTTCATTACGTCTGCCCGCACTGGGAGTGGTTGCCAGGCATGCTGGAGGGATTGCAGCGTTTTCTGGCGCAAACCGATCCGGGGGATGCAGTGGTTCGCGCTGCTGTGGCAAGTTTCGGGTTCGTCTTCATTCATCCGCTGGCTGATGGTAATGGACGAATCTCCCGTTTTCTGGTGAATGATACTCTTCGCCGCGACGGCGTGGTGCCTGAGCCTTTTATTTTGCCGGTTTCAGCGGCGATAACGTCCTCGGCGGTCAGGCGGGCCGACTATGATCGAATTCTTGAACGTTACTCCCGGCCATTGATGTCGGCTTACCGTGATGCGGTCGATTTCACCCAGGAACGCGTGGCCTACGCAGATGGTATTGAATCGGACTTTGTTTTTAATGCCTATGAGGAGGCAGCACCTGTCTGGAGCTATCCAGACTTGACCGAACATACGGAATATCTGTTCGCGATCATTCGGCATACGTTGGAGCACGAGATGCACCATCAGGCCGCCTTTCAGCGGGCGTGGTATCGCACCCGCGAGGCGATCAAGGATTGGGTTGAAGGCCCCGATGAGCACATTGATCGGATGATCCGGGCGATACGCCAGCATGGCCGAGTCAGTGGCAAATTGATGAAGGAATTTCCGGTGCTGGCGCAATCCGACATTGCATCGGAGCTAGAGCAGGCCGTAGCCGAAGGTTTTGCCGATCTGCCGGATGTGAATCAACGATGATTTTGGTGAGGGCATATCTCTGTGTAGTGCAGTTATTCGCCGCTGGCCGCTCGATCGAAGGCCATCCAAATGCCGTGGATTACCTGGCCCGGATGCATCATAAAAGGTGTTTTCAATCCCTGGCTGGTACAGACATAATTATTCCATCAGAGTAGGGCGGATCAGCGCCGGGTTGTACTTCTAGGGAAAGGATGACAAATGAAGAAAATTGCAGTTATTGGTCTTGGTTACGTGGGGTTGCCTCTTGCCGCGGCCTTCGGCGAAAAACGTGAGATTGTTGGTTTTGATATCAACAGCAAACGCATTGCCGAGCTGAAGGATGGCGTTGATTTTACCCGGGAGGTTTCCCGGGAAGAATTGGCTGCGGCGCCTGGTTTGTCTTTTACCGATGATCTTGAAGGCATTCGCGATTGCCAGATTTACATTGTGACTGTGCCCACCCCCATTGATGAGTTCAAAACGCCGGACTTAACGCCTCTGGTAAAAGCCAGTGAAACGGTTGGGCAGGTTCTGAAGCAGGGCGATATCGTGATTTACGAATCCACGGTATATCCCGGCGCCACGGAAGAAGTTTGTGTTCCGGTATTGGAGAAAGTCTCCGGCCTTACGTTTAACAAGGATTTCTTTGCTGGCTACAGTCCTGAACGAATCAATCCGGGCGATAAAGAGCATCGGGTAACCAGCATTATAAAGGTTACCTCAGGCTCCACTCCGGATATTGCCGATGAAGTGGATGCGCTTTATGCCAGTGTTATTACGGCAGGCACCCATAAAGCCAGTTCCATTAAAGTGGCCGAAGCCGCGAAGGTTATCGAAAATACCCAGCGTGATTTGAATATCGCGCTGATGAACGAGCTTTCGATGATTTTCTCGCGCCTGAAAATTGATACCCATGAAGTACTGGCGGCAGCGGGAACCAAATGGAATTTTCTGCCGTTTAAGCCCGGCCTGGTTGGTGGCCACTGTATTGGTGTGGATCCGTATTATCTGACCCACAAGGCCCAGGCCATTGGTTATCACCCGGAGATTATTCTGTCTGGCCGGCGGGTAAACGACAATATGGGCCCGTATGCGGCGGCCGAGCTGGTTAAAGCAATGATTAAAACCGGGCATACCGTGGCATCGTCAAAAGTGTTGGTGATGGGGCTGACCTTCAAGGAAAACTGCCCGGATTTGCGGAACACCCGGGTGATTGATGTTATCCGTGAATTGCAGGATTTCGGCTGTTCCGTGGATGTGACAGACTGCTGGGCGGATAATACGGAAGCCGAGCATGAATATGGGATTTCACTGGTGGAGTCCCCGAAATCCGGAGATTATGATGCGCTTTTTCTTGCCGTGCCGCATCGTGAATATGCCGCCAAATCGTCGAAAGAGTTGCGTGCTTATTTGAAAGATAATGGGGTTCTGTTTGATCTGAAGGGTGTTTTGCCGTTGGGCGAAGTGGATCTCAGGTTGTAAGTACAATTTTCGTACAGCGTGTATTTTAAAAGCCGGTCAAGTTGATCGGCTTTTTTATTAAGGGCTCGTAAATAAATAATTTTGCCAGACTACATTTATTTTATTATTATTGTCCCTGACTTTTAGTCAACTCCACTTAAGTTTTTAAAACCCCTATTTGAATAAGGTTTTAATTCCATGGCAAAGATTAACGATTACTACCAGAAGAAACAGCTTATGGAAAAGCTTTCTGCAGAGCTGGAACAGCTTGAAAAAGACCAGGCTCTGAAAGGCGAACTGGAGTTTGAAAACAAGGTTCGCGCATTGATGAAGGAGTATGACAAGTCACCGAAGGATGTTCTTCAGATTCTTTCTGCAATTGATCCCTCAGTGTCCGGGGCAAAGGCTGACACAACCGCTGGCAGCCGCCCGAAGCGCCCGATGAAGACCTACAAGAACCCGCACACCGGTGAAGTGGTCAAGACCCGTGGTGGCAATCATAAGACGCTGAATGAGTGGCGTCAGAAGCATGGTAAGGAAGCTGTGCAGAGCTGGCAGCAGGACTGATTCAGGCCTGCATTTGCTTCCCCCCTCTCCCCCGGCCCCTCTCCCGCAGGGGGAGAGGGGAGCTCAAAATCAAAGTTCTTCTTTAGCCCCTCTCCCCTGGCGGGAGAGGGGTTGGGGAGAGGGGGGGATTAACCAACCACCACTCTGTTTCTTCCCCCCTCCTTGGCGGCATACAGCGCCTCATCCGCCTTCTGCATCCACTGCATATAGTTCTCAGGCTTTTCCGTTAACTGGGCAATGCCAATGCTGATGGTATAGCGGATCGGCGCCACGCTGGTTTCCACCACGCTCTGTTCAATGCTCTCTCGTATCCGTTCGCAGATGATACGTGCGCCTTCTGCGTCGGTTTCCGGTAGGATGATGCCGAATTCCTCGCCGCCATAGCGGCCGGCGCTGTCGGATTGGCGTATAGCATTGCGGGTGACGCTAGCGGTGTGTTTGATCACTTCGTCCCCGGCCAGGTGGCCGTGGGTGTCGTTCACCGGCTTGAAGTGGTCTATATCGAGCATCACCAGGCTTGTGGTGTGGCCGTAGCGGCGGAAACGTTCGAACTCGGCGTCCACCAGGTTTTCCCAGGTGCCACGGTTGAGCAGCCCGGTTAGGCGGTCTGTCATGCTCAGTTTGGCCAGCTGTTCGTTGGCCCGTTCCAGGGCCATTTTGCTGCTGGCGATGTCGGTTACGTCGTACACCATCAGGCACACTTTCTCGACTTCGCCGGTTGTGCCAGAAAGCGGGCTGATGGTGAGGTTCTGGAACATGTACTCTTCAGTGCCGGTGATGGGCCGGGTATTTCGGAACTGGAACAGGTAAGGGCGTTGCTCCCAGGACGTAAACGCCTTGGTGTTGAGTAGGGCTACGGCGTCTACTTTGCGGGTCAGCCAGGCTTTGGGGATATCGGGGAATACATCGAATAATACCTGGCCCTGGATCCTGCTCGCGGTGATGCCGCTGTGGTTTTCCATGAAGCCGTTCCAGACTTCGACTCTGAAATCCAGATCCAGGACCACCAGGCCCACTTCCACGGATTCCAGCATGTCCATCAGCCAGTGAAAGGAGTTGGCTTCCGATTCTTCTATGGCCATGAGTCAGTCCACCAGATATTGCAGGCGATCTTCGAGAAAAGGCACTGAATCCTCGGTGAGGAGAATCAGCATGTCGCATTCGATGTCCCGGTCTTCCAGGGTGTAGCAGATTTCAATGCACAGCAGCTGCTCTTCACGGGCGCTGTGGTGTTCCAGCAGTTCGTAGATTTGCCGGTGCTGGCCGAGCACGGTGGGGTGGCCCAGGCCAAGTTTCAGATCCAGCTGGTCGCCAATGCCTTTAAGGAAGGCGCCAAACAGAATGCTGGACATGTCCATCAGCACTTCCACATTCACCGCTTCGCCCTCAAGGGTGTCGTAGTGAAGCATCTCCGCCATTTCCTTGAAGCTCGCGTCTGCGAACAAAAGCAGTGCTTCCCCGGCAATACCGGCTCCAGTGAACCCCTGGCATACGGCAGAATAGGTATCGCTGTCGCTGACGGAGGAAATGGCCATGTGCAGTTCGGAGTTGGCCAGGAAGGCGACCTTGGGAATCGGCTGCTTGACGAACACACGCAACAGGCGAGCCAGCAGATCCGAGGACCGGCCCATGGCGACGTTGGAAATTTCCTGCAGGTAGTCGTTCAGCGAAACGGAGATTTCCGGGGCGGGGCTGCCTGTGTTTTTCAGGCTACTGTCATTTAGTGCAGAGTCTTCGAGTTCCCCGGGCCGGTACAGGCCGTACTCCACCAACAGATCAAGGACAATGCACGTTTCGGTTGGCTTTTTGATGAAGTCGAGGGCGCCGAGCCTTTTTACCCGCTCCCGTGCTTCGGGCTGGATGTCGCCGGAAACCACGATGGTCATGACCGGCAAATCTTCCTTGCGAATCTGCTCCAGCACCTGATAGCCGTCCATCTCCGGCATGTTCAGGTCGAGGAACATCAGCTCCGCCTCGTGCCTGCGCAATTTCTCCAGTGCTTCCAAACCGTCTTTCGCGTAGCTGACATCGCCACGCAATTCTTCTGGCAGGGCTCGGGCCATTTGCTTTCTGGCAAGGGCAGAGTCGTCGCAGATGAGTATGCGGGTGGTCATTGGTGGGGCCGTAGAGGGTTCGTCATAAGATGCGAAAGTATACCAGCAGTCTTCTTTGTGTACACGTTTGCTACAGCGTTCGTAACATTCGGTAAGAGGCTGTAAGTATCTTATGCCAAACGTTTTGTGACTGTATTCAAAAAAGCCTGAGTATTACTGAATTGTAAACGGTGATTGTGACTCTGCTCACTCTATTGGCCGATCTGCCTTGGTTATAGTGAGTCTGCGGCAAATCCAAAATAACTTAAAAGCCAGCCGCCTGTGAGCACCGGAAAAACCAAAAACAAACCGGGCTGCAGCAGAGTCGGACGTCGGAAACTGACTCTTAACGATTACTTCAGAGACACGACATTATGAGACAGCAGGCGTACGGATACGCTGCCGTCACCCTGTTCTGCCTGGGTATTGCGCCCGTTGCTCAGGCCGAGCTGAAGCCCATTTCTGAGGAGACAATGGGTGAGGTGACCGGGCAGGCTTTTATGCAGATCGAGAACATTGACGGTGGGGTCGATGGGCTTCAGTTTACCCGAATGACTCTAGGGATGGATGTTGAGACCCGAGTCAATATCGACGATGTGACAGCCGGCGAAATCGACGGAGGCGTGGACTTTGCCGCCCAGCACGTTGCGCTGGGGCATATTGCCCGCAATGACGGTAAGCAGTTCAACGGCCGTACCTATAGTGCCGGAGATACTGTTCATTTCGAGGCGTTCAAACCTTATATCGAGCTGGCGGAAGACCCTGCAGAGGGTAAGCTTTCTGGCTTTCGTATGGGGTTCGGGCAGGCGAGAGGGTCGGTTTCCTCGCTGACCAGCAGTTTCAGTGGCGATATTGGCCTGAAACTCGATGATGGGTCCGGCACGATATACGACGCCACGCTGATGGATCAAAACGCCCAACCAACTCGTCGCCGCGCCAGTCATATTGGGATAGTCGATCCTGCTGCTGCTCCCGCTGACTGCACTTCAGGTGCGGCCACTAACTGTGCGCCCCTGACCCGTCTGCAATCCCTTATTGTTGGTCAAGAGGGCACGGATGGCGTTACCGATTTCACCAATGATTTCTTCATCGGTTTTCAGCGGGAAGATGTAAATTGGCAAAGCCCTGATGGCGCCAACGTGATCAGCGCCGAGCAGGGTGTTTTCATCAACCTGCCCACAAGCATGACGGTTGGTATGAACCAATTGATAACCCAGGGCGTGCAGCGATTGCAGACCCACCGCAATGACATGGGTAAGCAGCTCTTTTAAGGGTGTCTCTCGTTTTGTTTTCGAATAAAAGTTTTGGCTCATGGGATCATGGAGTGATCATTGCCAACCCTTCTTTACCTGAATGGCTTCAAGTTCTTCTTTTACGCCAACGATCACTGGCCTGCGCACGTCCATGTACTTAAAGGCGAGCGATGGGCTAAAATCCAGTTAAGTGATTTAAAGGTGGTGCACAGTTCACTGAAACATCAGGAGCTGCGAGCCTGCCTTGGAATTATTGAAAGCCATAGGTCGGAGTTTCTGGAGCGTTGGAATGCCTGGTTTGAAGGGTAAATCCGTTCATATAGACGATCGCCATCTCCACGTAGAGCTGGAGGACGGCCGCGTGATATCGACACCTATTCATTGGTATCCAGAGCTGGAGCGCGCCTCGATTGAGGAATTTCGCAAGTATCGTTTCATTTGTGATGCAACAGGCATCGAGTGGGAAGATATCGACTATCACCTGAGTATTGAGGCGATGTTGTCGGTCAATGCCCGGCAAAGTGCTGCCTGATCGTCCCTCCTTCTGAGCTGGCGGTCAGTTGAAAATTTCATCTGTCCCCAATTTCATCTGACCCCGATTTCGCGAACGCAGGAGCTTCTGTTTTGATCCGCTCGTTTTACTGGCACGATTACGAAACCTTCGGGGTAGACCCGGTTCACGACAGGCCTTCCCAGTTTGCCGGGGTGCGAACGGATGCGGATCTCAACATCATTGAAGAGCCGCTGGTGATTTACTGCAAACCGGCAGACGATTACCTGCCATCGCCGGAGGCCTGCCTGATTACCGGCATTACTCCCCAGAAAGCGCTGGAAGACGGCTTCCCGGAAGCGGAGTTTATTGCCCAGATCAACGAGGCCTTCAGCCAGCCCGGTACGTGTGTGGTGGGGTACAACAGCCTGCGTTTCGACGACGAAGTGACCCGCCATACCCTGTACCGCAACCTGCGTGATCCCTACGCCCGTGAATGGCAGAACGGCAATTCCCGCTGGGACATCATTGATATGGTGCGCCTGACCTACGCCCTGCGCCCGGAGGGTATCAACTGGCCCCGGAAGGAAGATGGCAGCCCCAGTTTCAAGCTGGAGGAGCTGACCGTTGCCAACGGCATCGCCCACGAAGCGGCCCACGACGCCGTGTCGGATGTTGAGGCAACCATTGCGGTAGCCAGACTGATCAAGGAGAAACAGCCAAAGCTCTTTGATTTTGTGCTGCAGAACAAGGACAAACACTCGGCACGGGCCATGCTGGATACGGCCACTATGAAGCCGGTGTTCCACGTGTCCGCCAAGTACCCAGCGAGCCGGGGTTGCTGTGCCCTGGTCGCACCCGTAGCCGAGCATTCCACAAATAAGAACCAGGTGATTGTCTACGACCTGCGTGAAGACCCCGGCGAGCTGATCAACGCCAGTGCTGAACAGATTCGTGAGCGGGTATTTACTTCCCAGGCGGAATTGGGGGAGGGGGTGAGCCGCTTTCCGCTGAAAGGGGTGCAGCTGAACAAATGCCCGGTGCTGGCGCCAGCGAACATGCTTTCCACCCTTTCACAGGAACGCCTGGAAGAACTGGCCTTGGATGGTGATACTTTGCGGGCCAACCTGGCCATGCTGCGCAAGGCTCCGGATCTACCAGCCAGGATTGCCGAGGCCTTCGACCAGCCCCACGAAAGCGACCTCACAGACCCGGACGAACAGCTCTATGCTGGCGGTTTTATCAGCAAAACCGACCGCGAGAAGCTGAACTGGGTGCTGGAGCAGCCGGTGGAAACACTCGGCGAGCTGGATGTGACCTTTGAAGATGATCGCCTGCAGGAGCTGCTCTTTCGTTATCGGGCGCGGAATTACCCGGGTAGCCTGATGGGCGAAGAGATGGAAAGGTGGGAGGAGTTTCGCAGCCAGAGGCTAATGCACCCGAAGAAGGGCTGGCGGTCTTTGGAGGCTTATGCCCAGGAGTTACAGCGTCTGGCGGCGGACCCGGAACTGACGCCGGAGCGGCGGCATATCCTGGAGGATTTGCATTTGTATGGGGAATCTTTGATTCCCTACATCTGAGAATCGGGGTGCGGAAGCGAGGTCAGATGATGCTTTCATCTGACCTCGGGATTCTGTCACCGCCGCTTCAAAAAATAAACACTCAAATTCTGCCCCATCAAACTCTGCACCTCACTGCCCAGTGCCTCCGCCTGAATTTGCTTCTGCACCGGTCCGGTTGCCAGGCTGTGGCCATCCACATCCCGCGCTTTCACGAGTTTCCATTCCACCTCA
>PBED01000038.1:0-60411 GCA_002718255.1 Marinobacter sp.
ATCAACGTCAGCAACATTATGCCCGGCTACATTCTCACGGATATTAACCGGGACACTAAAAGCGCGCCCTTCCGTGTGGATCTGGAAACCGGTGTAAAGGCCCTGGTGAAAGCCATCGAATCGGAGAAGCGCCGGGCCTACGTGCCCTGGTGGCCATGGACGCCGCTAAGCTATGTATTAAAAGCCCTGCCTTTTGAAGTCTTCTCCAGAGCCATGTGATCAATCGACAAGGTGAATGGACATGTCCGCTTTCAATCCTGCTTATGTCCTTGTGCTACTCGCTTTAAGCTGCCCGAACGCGTGGGGGAGCACCCACGGCTCTGCCCCGCTGAGCGCAGAGGAATCGGACCCTCAAGCACTACAGTGGATGACCGGTTTCCCGCCGCCCGACGACAAGCTGATCGCCCACCCCCAAAGCAATTACTTCAGCTTCCCTAAACTCCGCTGGACTGTCTGTCATATCCGGGAACTGCTGCCGACCACTAGGATCAGCCGCGGCATCGGTGCACCCGATCCACTGCCGTACGCACTGGATAATGGGATCAACGACATTTCGTTCATGCCGATGGGTAGCGACACCCAAATGAACTGGCGCGAGTCTTTGGCTGCGAACTACACCGACGGGTTGCTGATTCTTCACAAAGGCAAGATCGTATACGAATATTACAACGGCTGCCTGAGCGAGACCGGCAAACACGCTGCTATGTCGATGACCAAGTCCCTGACCGGCCTACTGGCTGAAGTTCTGGTGGCCGAAGGCAAACTGGACGATGAAGCAACTGTGGACAGCCTTGTGCCTGAGCTGAAAAACAGTGCTTTTGGTAGTGCCACCGTGCGGCAAGTTATGGATATGACCACCGCGCTGGATTACAGCGAAGACTACGCCGATCCTGAGGCTGACATCTGGCAATACTCTGCGGCAGCCAGCCCCTTGCCAAAGCCTTCTGATTACAGTGGACCGGAGGGTTATTTCGAGTACCTGCAAACCGTTGAGCAAAACGGCGACCACGGCGATGCGTTCGGCTATCGGACTGTCAATTCTGATGCCCTCGGTTGGATAATCGCCCGGGTAAGCGGTAAGAGCGTGGCGAATCTACTTTCTGAACGTCTCTGGAACCCCCTTGGCACCGAACAGGATGCCTACATGACGATCGATGCCAAAGGCACGCCTTTCGCGGGTGGTGGACTGAGCGCAGGGCTCAGGGATCTTGGCAGGATAGGCCTGTTGATGCTGAACAAAGGCAAGTACAAGAATCGGCAACTGTTCCCTGAATCTGTGGTGAATGCAATCCAGGCCGGCGGCGACAAAAAGGCCTTTGCCAAGGCTGGCTACACCACCCTTCCCGGCGGAAGCTATCGCAGCATGTGGTGGATCTTCAACAACGCCAATGGCGCTTATGCCGCTCGAGGCGTTCACGGGCAAACCATCTACATTGACCCCACCGCCAACATGGTTCTGGTACGCTTCGCATCGTTTCCCAATGCCAGTAACAGCAAGATCGACCCAACCTCTCTGCCACTATATCAAGCCGTCGCAGACTACCTAATGAACAGGGATTGAGGAACGCTTGACCACAATGGAATACGCTCAATGATCAAATCCTTTGCCCTGGCAGCGTTGATTGCTGTTCTGCTGGGGTTCCTTGGCTTTCAATACTACATCACCTCCGTGCCGGATCTGGCAGAGCCCATTACCGTGGAGGAAACCCGATTCATCGAGCAGGACCAATCCCTCCTGTTAACGCTACGGGGTGGCGAGGGCCGCCAGTTTACCGTAGGCCTGCGCGGAGACATCGCCAACGATCCGGAACAAACCGCCTTGTTCTTTATCAGCAATCCAGATCTGGTGCCCTATGTGTACTGGCCGGGTCTTCGGAGCAACGACGAAAAACGGGTACTGGAGCTGCTGGAAGATATGGTTGAAAAACAAAAGCAGGAGGAAGCGGTCAGGCAGATTTATGAGGTGCTGAAGAACCGGAACTGAAGCCGCCGGATTCTGGGCGGGCTGGAAAAATGGCTGGGAAAGCGGGTCCAAGAACTCCCCCAGCCAGCACCACGGTTGTGGCGACTTTCTAGCGCACTTTTGAGAGGAACTTCTGGGTGAGCGGGTTCTGCGGATCGGTTATTACCTGCCTGGCTTCCCCGATCTCTGCAATAACGCCTTCATGGAAATACGCGACGCGATCAGAAACATCCCGTGCGAAGCCCATTTCATGGGTCACGCAGATCATGGTCATCCCCTCTTCCGCCAACAGGCGCAGTGTGTCCAGAACCTCGCCGACCAGCTCCGGATCGAGCGCAGAGGTTACCTCATCAAGCAGCATATAATCGGGCTTCATGGCCAGGGCACGGGCAATCGCCAGGCGTTGCTGCTGGCCGCCGGACATTTTCGTGGGATAGACGTCGAACTTGTCACCCAGGCCGACGTGCTCCAACTCTTTCTTGGCAATTTCAATTGCCTCTTCCTTGCTCATTTTCTTGACGATTCTGGGCGCCAGTGCGGCGTTCTCCAGCACAGTCATATGAGGAAAGGAATTCCATTGCTGAAAGACCATGCCCAGTTTCTGGCGCAGCTTGTCCTTATTGGTCTCCTTGGCATGGACATCCACATCATCAACGAGGATCTTGCCCTTGTTGATGGGCTCAATGGCATTGATGCAATACAGGAGAGTCGACTTGCCACTGCCGGAGCCCCCGATAACGCTCACGACCTCGCCTTTCTTTACATCCAGGCTTACGCCTTTCAGTACTTCAAGATCGCCGAAGGATTTATGGACATTCTGTACGCTGATCATATTGCCATTTTCCTCTCAACATACCGGCCGTAGTGGGACAGCGGGTACGAAATAATGAAGTAAAAGATACCAACACCGATCAGAATCTCGAGCGGTTGCTGGGTTCTTGAAATCAGTTGCTCCGACGTGCGCAGCAATTCCATGTAACCGATGACCGAGACCAGGGCCGAGTCCTTGATGACACTGAGTGCAACACCCAGCCACGAGGGGAACACAGCACGCAAACCAATCGGCAACCGAATGTGGTAGATGGTTTGCCATTTGGTCATGCCCAGTGAGCGCGCTGCCGTCTGCATTGAGGGACTGACACTCTCAAAGCCACTGCGGAAAACCTCGCTCATGAAGGCCATGGTATACAGCGAGAGCACAATGGAGCCCGCAACAAACGGCGCCAGTGGATTTCCCATCGCACCGACAAAAGTCGAGAACAGAATAAGCTGGATGATCAGGGGAACACTTCTCAGCACGTCGAGCACGCTACCGAAAAGGACGTTGACGGCCTTGTTGCTCTCGGCACGGAGAAAGCCGACGATCAATCCCAGAATAGTGCCCACCACGATGGCGACAACGGAGATGATGATGGTATTCCAGACACCGGTCAGGATCAGACCGCTATCGCTCCAGGACAGGGGTGTGAATAAAGAATTCATCAGATTTCCCCCTTGAAAAGTCTACGAGCAAGCAGTGATGACCAGAACAACACGAGTTTGGTGATCACGAAGTACATCACGGCCGCCACAATGAAGAACTCCAGCGTTCTGAACGACAGTGACTGCAGACGCTGAGTCGTGCCAGAAAGCTCGCTCATACCCACCAGAATGCCCAGAGAGCTCATCAGGATGGACCAGACAAACTGGTTGGTCATCGGGTGATAGATGCGTCTCAGCATCTGCGGAAGGATGATGTATCGATACGTCTGGATACTGGTCATGCCCAGCGACTTGGAAGCGCTGTACTGGGTGCTCGGGATCGACTGGAAACCACCCCGGAACGTCTCCGTCAGGTAGCCCGCGTTGATAAAGACCAGTGCGCTCAGTACCGCCACGTAGGGACTGAGGTGGATACCGAATGCTCCAAGGCCAAAATAGGCCATGTAGATCTGGAACAGGGCCGGCGTATTCCGGGCGATCTCGACCCAGACCGTAGCAACCTGGCTGAAGAACTTCGTGTTATTCATTTTGGCGATCGCCAACAGTATTGCGATCACAACGCCCAGAAGCATCGCCAGAACGGATACGTGTAGGGTAACGAAGGCACCGTTCAGCAGCTGGGGCATGTTCTGGAACACAACGTTCCAGTGAAATTCGTAGTCCATACCTTGGCCATTTTATGAATGGTAGGAAACTCGACCACGGCCCTTTAACCAGGGCTGTGATCAGAATTTTGGGTCAGGACACCGTTAGGTGAGAGCCCGACCCGGGAACCAATGCAATGACGGCCGCCTGTTTGGCGGCCGTCGGTTCGGCGCTTACTTGTTGTCCCGGAGGGACTTGATCAGATCGGCCGGCGCATCGGTACCGAAGTGCTTGTTGTAAGCTTCGTTCATGTTGCCGTCGCGAATCTGGCGTACCAGGAACAGGTTCAGGTAGTTGATCCAGGCAACCTCATCACGCTTGGCGATGATGCCCACAACGTCGTCGTAGTTGGGAACGTAGGGCCCCGCTTCAAAGTCTGCGAACTCTTCGCTACGCAGTTTGGTCGCGATGTTGGTGTTGGTAGAGATGATTGCGTCGACCTTGCCCTGGTAAAGACCCAGGTAGGCATCGTTCTCGGATTTGAAGGAGGTGTAGTTGTCCTTGCCCCAGCCCTGCTGCTCGGCATAAGCGAGGTATTCGGTTTCGTAGGTGGTGCCGAGCGCCGCACCGACTTTCAGATCCTTCAGGTCGTCGAAGGATTCAATGTTCTTGTCCTCGTTGGCGATAACCTGGAATTTGAAGACGAAGTACGGGTAGGTGAAGCCAACGGTCTTGGCGCGCTCCAGTGTATCGGAGGTAGAACCGATAACCACATCAGTCTTGCCGGAAACCAGGGAGGGAATCCGCTCGCCCCAGGTCAGGTTGAGAACGTTGACGTCTACGCCGAGCGCCTCGCCCAGGTCGTTACAGTAATCGACGTCGAAGCCTGCAGGCTCGTTGTTCTCGTCAAAATATCCCATTGGTGGGAAATCCAGAACCACGCCACAGTTCAGAGTGCCACGTTGAATCACGGTGTCCAGCTGATCGGCTGTCGCGCTTACGGAGGTTACCGCAGCACAAGCGAATACAAGCGGTGCTAGTTTGCGAATCATAGTTATTCTCTCTTTTTCTTTCGTGGGCGAAAAGTGTGTGTCCGTTATGCCTACACAACACGAGTTATGTGCAAAAAGCATACGTAAAAATACTACCGTAGATTATTTAGTGAAAATTTTTGAAATTTGCCATTTGGTAGGCAATTTTCCTTAATTTCCTCAATAGAACCGGATTTTTTGAGCCTGCAACTCGTGATAGCGGCCAAAAAACGAACAAACAGTCATTTTTCATGTTCTTAGGTCCATGATTTAACTGATGTTTACACCTCCTTAATCAAAAAGACGAATTTATTACTATAGCAGGCCATTTTAACGGTCTCTGAGCAACACAGCGGGGTTTAACCGCATTGCCCTGAGCGTGGGCAGTAATCCACCCAGCAGCGCCAGCGAACTGACACCTCCGGCAACCAGCGCCCCAATCCACCATAAATCGCCGGCCGGCAGCTTCAAGGCGAGGTCAGCCACAGGTAAAGCAATTAGCGCACCAAGCGCCGTCGCGAAAACCGTTGCCAGGAAGGTCAGCAAACCGGTTTCCAGCAGCATGGATTGGCGGATCGCTCCGTGACGGGCGCCAAGGCAGTGCAACAGGTTGGCCTCGTAAAGCTGCCGCCTGCGGCTGACACTGACCACGCTGGAAAGCACAAGCAGGCTGGCGAGAAGACTGACCGATGCCACAGCCGCCAGGCCCGCGGCTGCCTTGTTCAGCAGATCGCCGGCGGTTTCCAGCCAGTCAGCGGTGCGCAGCGTGATTACATTGGGGATGTTCTGTGCCAGCCATTGCTGGGATTCCCTGGCCGCCTCATCGCTTTGGTAGACCGCACCGACGTAAAGGCTAATCAAGTCGCCCAGTGCGCCTTGCTGCAATATGCCCTCGAACCAGAATCGGGTCTGCAGCCCTTTTTGCCGGTAAATTGCACGGATTTCGACGTCGATGCTCTTATCCTGTGCAGTAAAGGTGAGCTGGTCGCCCACCCCCAGTCCAAGTTGATAAGCCTCCCGATCCTCCATGGCCATGTACGCAGGCTCCCCCTCGGAGGCCGGCGATTCCCACCAGCTGCCTTCCACCAGTTCCAGTGCTTCGGGGTTTCCCGAGAGATAACTCAGTTTGTATTCATCTCCCATGGCTTCTCGCCGAGCTTCGGCGTTATCGGCGAGAACCTCCGCAATCGGCTTCTGGTTAATAGTGTCCAGACGGGAACGGACCATCGGAAGCAACTCGACGCGGCTGGAGGCATCCACCGCTTCCAGGCCGTTTTGCAGCGGTTCCATCTGGTCCGGGAACACTTCATAGAGGATTAGCGCCGGCGACTGTTCCGGTATGGTGGTTTCAAGCGCCCTCAGAAGCGTGGTAACCATCAACGTGCAGGCCACCACAAGCGTCAGCGCGGTACCCAGTGACAGCAGGGTTGCCCGGAGCGGCGAATCCGGCCGGTGCAGATTGGCCAGGGCCAACCGCCGGGCAAACCTGCGGTCGGCAAAACCGCCGTTTTCCAGGGCTTTGGCACCGCGGCGTAACCCCTTGATCAAACCTTCCAGGAGACCCCAGAGCAGAGTAACCGCCAGCAGGAACAGAAAGCCCAGATGAGGCGATGGAAGCCAGAACAGGGTAGCGCCGATGTAGACAGCCAGCAGTAGATAGCTGGCAATCCGCCAGCTGCGAGGCTCGTTGGGAGCCGCCTCGACCTGCCCCCGGAAAAGCCCGGCCGGCGCAGCAGCGAGGGCTCGAGCGAGTGCCGGCAGTGCGAACACGTAAGCAGTCAGAACAGCGAACAGCCAGCTCAGCAGCAAGGGAACCAACCACAAGGACAACCAGCCGCCGGCCCCATCGGGCCCCGCCAGAGCAAAGGCATCGCCCGCCAGGTTGATCGCCAGGGCGGAAAGCCCCAGCCCGATACTACCGCCAATAAGCCCTGCAAGGCTGCCCAATACACCAATCTGCAGGAGGTATATGCCGACAAGCGGTTTGCGACGCAGGCCAAGTGTTTGCAAGGTGGCAATTGTGCCCAGCTTTTCATCGAGGTAGGCGTGGATGCTGTTGGCAACGCCGAGGCCACCGATGAACAATGTAGTGAAAGCGATAAGGATGAGTGCTGTGGCAATCTGGTCCAGACGCTCGGAAATCCGTTCGCTGCGCTCGGCAAACGTAGTGATTTCCCATCGCGCATCCGGGAATGCCTGCTCGAATTCCTCAAGCCAGGTGTCGAGATTCAGTTCGGTTTGTACCCGGTATTCGTAATCCACGCGGCTACCCGGGCGTATCAGTCCGGTTGCCTCTACGGCCTGCTCAGAAATCATGATCGGCAGACCTCGCCAATTGGCGTTCAAGCTCCGATCCGGTTGCTTCTCGATAAGGCCGCTGATTCGAAAGGTGGCGGCGCCAATCTCAATCCGGTCACCAATCGACTGGCCCAGGCGTTCTGCCAGCAAAGGATCGATGATAGCGCCCCACTGCCCTTCATTCTGGCCTGTAAGCGCCCCCAGAGGCTCATCCGGCATTAGCTCCAGCTCGCCGTAGAGGGGATAGAGAGTATCCGGAACCAGTATCTCCGCCCGGAAGAAGCCGTCGCCGCCGCTTCCGCTGACGATGGTATCGAATTCCCGAACCAGTGAAATTTTGCCGGTAGCACGAATCCATTCGAGTGCATCATCGGGCAGCGGCTCGCTGGTATCCAGCTCCACATCGCCACCGAGCAGAGCGCGGGTATCCGCCAGCAAGCTTTGCTCGATCACCCGGTAGAGGCTGGCTGTCGCAGCCACAAGGGTAACGCCGAGAATCAGGCAGGCCAGGAAAATCTTCAACGCAGAGATACGTGACCGCAGGTCGGTGATCGCGAATCGGAGCATCCAGAGCGGGTTTGTGGAGCGTTCAGGAGGCATAGAGACGCCCACCGTCCATCCGGACCCTGTGCTGACAACGCTCGGCAACGCGCTCGTCATGGGTCACCAGTACCAGCGTGGATTTGCTGTCCTTGTGCAAGTCGAACAGCAGGGAGAGAACTTTCTCACCGGTTTCATGATCCAGATTGCCTGTAGGCTCATCTCCCAACAACAGGCTTGGCCGGTGAACCAGTGCCCGAGCGATCGCAACCCGTTGCTGTTCGCCGCCAGAGAGCTGCCCCGGGTAGTGCTGCAGCCGATGGCTGAGACCAACGGCCTCCAACATGGCGAGAGCTCGTTCCCGCGGCCTGGCCTCGCCGGCAATCTCAAGCGGCAGACTCACGTTTCCCAGGGCCGTGAGGCCAGGCAGCAGGTGAAAGGACTGGAAAATAATGCCAAGGTGCTCACTTCGCCAGTCGGCCAGAGCATTGGCGTCCATGTCGCCCAGACGTTGATCGCCGACCAGAATTTCTCCACTGGTCGGTCGCTGCAGGCCGGAGAGCAACAAAAGCAGGGACGTTTTCCCGCTGCCAGAGGGGCCTGTGATTGCCAGTGTTTCTCCCGGGGGCACCATGAGGGAGGCATTTTTGAGTACAGCAACCTTGCCGGACTCTGTGGGGTACTCGAGAAAAATGTCGGTCATTTCAACACTGGTGGACACTGGCGCTCCTCTGGTTTGATGAATTTCCTGCTCTGTTGCGTACTGGCAAATGATCGGCATCCGCATAAAGTTTAGAGTACGAACCCTTTTTAAGAGTGGCGCACTCACGTTTTTTGGCGCCTCCATGGAAAAACAGGAGTCCTGACCATGACCGGACCGCTCGATGGCATCCGCATTATCGATCTGACAGCCATGATTTCCGGGCCTCTCGCGACCATGATACTGGCAGATCAGGGTGCCGAGGTTATCAAGATCGAGAATCCGGCGGGTGGCGACTTTACGCGCTCCGCGGCCAATCGGCAGGGCGATATGTCGGCGCTGTACCTCAACAACAACCGCAACAAGAAATCAGTGGCACTGAACCTGAAAGAAAAGGCGGGACGCGACGCGCTGCTTCGACTGGTAGCGTCGGCCGATGTCTTTGTGCAGAACTTCCGGCCGGGCGTCATTGAGCGGATGGGGCTTGGCGAAGAGCAGCTGCGCAAGGTGGCCCCGAATCTCGTGATGGTATCAATCAGTGGCTTCGGTGACACCGGCCCCTATTCCCAGCGACCGGTATACGACCCGCTGATTCAGGGCCTCTCCGGATTGGCCACCGTGCAGGCGGGCGCCGACGAACTGCGTCCGCAACTGGTGAGGACCATTTTGCCCGACAAGCTCACCGGTGTAACCGCAGCCCAGGCGATTACCGCGGCCCTGTTTGCCCGGGAACGCACCGGGGAAAGCCAGCATGTCCGGCTGTCCATGCTGGACGCGATCATCGCGTTTCTCTGGAGCTCCGATATGGGCAGCCAGACCTTTGTTCACAGTGAGGTGCCACAGCAGGAGGCTGCAAGCCTTCAGGATCTCATCTATGAGACCACAACCGGCTACATCACCATTGCGGTTCAGAGCGATCGAGAGTGGCAAGCCCTTATTCGTGCTGTGGACCGCCCGGAGTGGGCGGAGGATCCAAGGTTCCAGACTGCCCGGCTGCGCCAGGAAAATATTGATGCGAGGCTGGAGCTGATCCAGTCGGTTATCAAAACCGATACGGCCGAACACTGGCTGGCAAGGCTTGAAGCTGAACAAGTCCCCTGTGCCCCGGTGTTGACCCGCACCCAGGTGCTCGACCATCCCCAGGTATTGGCCAACGATCTGCTCTCCCACTACGACCACCCCCAGGCCGGCCAACTCCGCCAGGCCAGGGCGCCGTCGCGATTCTCGGCCGCACCGGAGCAGCACTGGCAGGGAGCTCCGCGCCTTGGCGAGCAAACCGGCGAACTGCTGGCAGAGTGCGGGTATTCCGCCGAAGAAATCCAGGCGATGTGTGATTCAGGCATCGCCGCCGCGCCTGCCAAATAACACTCTGACGCCGCAAATCCACTGCAGCCGGACGATCCAATGCCCGTACCCGTGGTTCACCATCCAGACTACAGCTTCCCGTTCCCGGCAAAGCATCGGTTTCCCATGGAAAAATTCGGACTCCTTGCCGATTACGCCCGCTCGAGAGGGCTTCTCACTCAAGCCAATAGCTTTCGCCCTGCCCCATGCCGGCAGGCGTGGCTGACCCGTACCCACTGCCCGGATTACCTCGCCCGTTTCGCCGGCGATCAACTCTCGGCACGCGAGAAACGGCAGATGAATCTGCCCTGGAGCAAGGGCCTTGTCCGACGCACTTTCCTGGCTCCTTCCGGAACGGTTCTGACGGCGCAGTTGGCCCTTCAGCATGGCATTGCCTGTCACCTGGCCGGTGGTACCCATCATGCCCATTACGATTACGCCGCCGGCTTCTGCATCCTCAACGATCTGGCGATCGCCGCCAATGTGCTGTTGCAGCAGGAGGGCATTGAACGTGTGCTTATCTTCGATGTGGATGTGCACCAGGGTGACGGTACCGCTGCATTGTTGGCGAATGAGCCGAATGCCTTTACCTGCTCGATTCACTGTGAGCGCAACTACCCGTTCGAAAAAAAGATGAGCGATCTCGATGTCGCCTTACCGGATGGCCTCGAAGACGGGGCCTATCTTGAGGTTGTCAGCGAAACGCTGCACAAAGCACTTGCGTTATCCCGGCCGGATATCGTGCTCTATGACGCGGGCGTGGATGTATTCAGGAATGATCCCCTCGGCCGGCTGAACATTTCCGAACAGGGAATTTTTGAGCGGGACTTTCAGGTGCTCAGTGAATTGAAACGTCGGGACATTCCGGTAGCGACGGTGATTGGCGGCGGCTACGATGACGACCGGGTGAAACTGGCCAAGCGGCACGGGATTGTTGTGGAAGCCGCCAGCCAGGTGTTTTCAACCAGCTAACAGTGTCGCTCGTGTTCAAAGCGGGCTCAGTCCTCATCACTGAAAGCAGACCGATGGAATTCCGCTGCCTCCTCGGCCTCCGGCACGCCGATCTCATGAACTTCCGGCACCTCTCCTCCGGCCAGCACTTCGAGCACGGCGTGCACCCCCTTGGACAGCGAACTCAGGCTGTAGCCACCCTCCAGAACCAGCGCTAACCGTCCCTCACAGTGTTTGTCGGCAATCGCCTGAACAATGCCTGTGATTACTTTGAAGCCATCGTAGGTGAGGTTCAGGGCCATGTCGTTTCTGTGCGGATCAAAGCCGGCAGAGACCAGCACCAGATCCGGCTTGAAGTAATCCGCCGCCGGCATCAGGATCTCCCGGAACACTTTCTCAAAGGCAACGTCGCCAGCCGTTTCCGGCAGTGGCACGTTGATAGTGTAGCCCTCCCCCAGTCCATCACCGATCTCTTCCAGGTGACCGGATCCGGGATAGAATGGCGCCGCGCAGTGGGTATCGAAAAACAGGACATCGGGGTCTGCCCAGAAAATGTCCTGGGTACCGTTGCCATGATGGGCATCCCAATCGATGATCAGAATCTTCTCACAGCCGAGTTTGGCCTGGGCATGGGCCGCAGCAATGGCCACATTATTGAGCAGGCAGAATCCCCGTGCCCGAACCGGTTCCGCATGATGGCCGGGCGGGCGGATCAGGGCAAACGCGCTGTCACACTCCCCTTTCACAACGCTTTCAACGGCGGCAATGGCGTTGCCGGCCGCAGCCGTGGCGGCTTTGATGCTGTCGGGTGACACCGCCGTCGTATCTTTATCAAGCCACGCCCGTTTGCCGTCCAGTGAGAAGATGTGGTCAAGGTAGGAGGTGGTGTGTACCCGTGCCAGCTGATCGTAGGTTGCGGCAGCCGCACCCGATTTGAATTGAATACCCGCCACCGGGTTTTCATCCAGATACTCCTTGATGGCGCTGATCCGCCCAGGGTGCTCCGGATAGCTCCATTTGAAATCCAAGCCCTGAAGAATGGATCGCACACGCTTTTCCACCCGGCTGGGCATGAACGGAAGATCCACCTCGGGGTTATGCCCGAGCATGATCTCATCGTAAAACACATTCACACTGCGATCGCCGATCATGGCCTGTTTCCTTTTCTTATCCTTGTGATTCCGCCAGCGCCTGCTTAACCACCGAGGTGAATGCCGCCGCGCGAACCCCGGTCGGTTTGAAACCCAGCTTGGTCCAGGCAGCCTTGGCTTCCTTGTTTGAAGCAGAGTATTCGAGGATCAGCTCCGAGGCATGATGCTCCTCCGCGAAAGTCACAAGATCCCGCAACAGTGCCTTCAGGATACCAAGCCCCCGGAAGTCCGGCTCTACCCAGATATCATCAATAACGCCAGACTTGAATTCTGCCGCTTCCGACTGCTCCCAGATGCCCTGGCTTCTCCAGATATAAACATAACCCATACCCACGAGCCCGGCGCTTTTGCTTTCAGCCACAACGAGTCGTCTGTTGGGATCGTCCAGGGCGGAGTGCAGGGTTCGCAGAAGCCGTTTGTACTCGCTTTCCTTCAAGTCATGGGGAGGCGCACCCGAAACATGCAGCGCCAGTTTGGCGAGGAAGCCCACCATCTCGGGCAGATCCTCTTCCCAGGCCTCTCTGATCACAAATCCACGCTTCGCTTGATTTACCGCCACTTGCAACTCCCGTTCGACCTTCGCCAAAAGCATGCCAGCCCAATCCCGGAATGATCTGCATTTTCGGGGCGTATACATTTGCGCTACTCTCCAAAGCGTAGTCGCTGGTTGATCGAGCTACAAAAGCGGCAACCCCTACACGGTTCTTTTACTCATTCCTGCCCGGGGTAAGTTTCGATGAGAAAACTCCTGTTGATTCTGGGGATTTCGGTGATCGTTGCATTGTTGTCGACGGTCACATCCCGGCCCATGCTGATTGAAGAGCGGCTGATCCAGATTCAGGCGGAAGATACTCTCCGGGAATTCCCCGGGATAGAGACAGAGCCACTGGAAGTGCAGGCAGCATTGCTGGATATGGCAGACGACGAACTTCTGCTGCTGAAGGCCCGGGCAGCGTATTTGCGATACCCGGCAATGACACGCGAGGTATTTCCCCTATATGGTCCCGAACCGGAATTCCGGGAAGTTCTTCGGCTCTATGGCGAAAACATTCTTCCGCCGATTCACTATTTCCTGAGCAAACCTGTTGGCTCTATCGAGCTGATGAACGATCTGGCGAACAAATATCAGGCGGCCGTGGAGTTCTTTACCGGAGGCGAAGACACCGGTAACAGTACCGCCGGCCAACAAAGCACGTCCCGAAAGGAGAAGCTGACTCCGGAAGAGCGCGGGTGGTACGCCGTGCGCTTTATTCAGGAAGAAGGGCACGATTTTCTGGGCCAGTTCGTATTAAACGAGCAGGGCGACGTCATCTGGGTTCGAACCGAACGGGTGCTGGAGAACATCAACCAGTTCTTCGCAAGTGGTATACGCAACCTTGAGATTCAGCACCGCACCGGTGACGACGTGACCGCCTCTGATATCGGCTGGGCGTCGGTGGATGTTCTGGTTTTTGCCAGCGCGTTGAAGGTACTTCGGGTAGGACGGGCTGTCGCTGTTTCATCCAGAGGCGCTGCCAGGGGTACCCGGTCCGCAGCACTGGCCGCTCGCCTCACGACTAGCGGGCGCATGCTGATGACGACCGCCCGCTACGCAAAATGGCCCGCCGTGATTGGCGTGGGGTATCTGGTGGTCACACACCCCGGTATCATCAATGACGTCCTGGCAGAGGTAGCGGAAGTAATGGGCTACCCGGTAAAGCTGGTGCAGTTTCTCGGGTGGATGCTGATACTACTGCCGGTGTTGTACATCGGCAGTTGGGTATTCCGGTTGATTGTGCGCCCTGCCCTCGGGTTGCTCGGAACCCTCATTATTGGCCTGTCGCACATTGGCCGGAAAAAATCACTTAACACACTGGACTGATTCAGAGACCGCTATGTCCTTTTCCCGCATCTACGAACAGGCCGTTCTTCAGAAAGGCGGCGAGAGCGAGGTTCTCGCAAGGCTGCCGAGAGTGGCGGCACCCGGCGAGCTTGAGGCTCTTGGTGACGATCGATACCTTTCGGAAATCACCCGGTGCATCTTCAAGGCCGGTTTCGTCTGGCGGGTGATCGAAAACAAATGGCCGAAGTTTGAAGAGGCGTTCGAAGGTTTTGTACCGCTTTACTGGCAGCAGGTTCCTCCCGAAGTGCTTGAGCGTTTGGCGGGCGACGAACGCATCGTCAGGAACGCTCAGAAAATTCAGACCGTTCCCGAAAATGCGCGGATGATTGTCGATGCCTCCCGGGAACACGGCAGCTTTGGCAAGTTCCTCGCCGATTGGCCCAGCAGTGACCAGGCCGGCCTGCTGATGTGGCTTAAACGCAACGGAGCGAGGCTCGGTGGCAACAGCGCCCAGTACTTTTTGCGGCGAGTGGGTTGGGACGGCTTTATCCTTTCACGGGATGTTATTGCCGCGCTGCATAGGGAAGAGGTTTTGGATGCCTCACCCACCAGCAAGAAAGGGCTGATGCAGGCGCAGGAAGCGTTTAATCTCTGGCATGAGGAGAGTGGCCTGCCCTACAGCCACCTCTCGAGAATCCTCTCGTTTACTATCGACTGATCTTGTCACGCGATTTCATTACCTCTTGTTTATTTAATGATAATTGTTATCATTCGCCTCCGCATTAACAACGAAGGCGTATTTTTGTATGATAGTCATTCGCTCCCGACGCTGCAGCTCTGCAGCACTGGTTTCACTCCTCGGCGCAAGCTCTCTGGCCATGGCGCAATCGCAAACCAACGACGCGACCACACTCGAAGCTCTCGATGTGGTTTCTGATGCGATTACCGCTCCGGACTATATGCCTCTGGAAAAAACGCCGGCCGTTGGAAAACTGAACGTTCCGGTTGAAGAGCAACCCTATTCGGTCTCAATCGTCGATCGCAGCTTCATCGAAGATTCCGGCGCCAAGAACATCCAGGACGCCCTGCTCTACACCCCAGGGGTTAACGCGGGCAACTTCGGTTTTGACACCCGAATCGATTCCGCAAAAGTGCGTGGAGTAGACGCCGGCCGCTACCTGGATGGCTTGCGTCAGATCTACGGTTCCTACAACACCGTCCGCACCAATGTGTACGCCCTTGAGAGCATCGAAGTGCTCAAGGGCCCCTCCTCCATGCTTTATGGCCAGAGCGATCTGGGCGGCATCATCAATGGGGTATCCAAGCTCCCGGAAGAGGAACAGGGCGGCGAGATCTGGGCCCAGTACGGCACGTTTAATCGTAAGCAGCTGGCCGTGGATGTAACCGGCCCCGTCAACGAGAGCGGTGATTTGCTGTACCGTTTTATCGCACTGGGACGCGATAGTGACACCCAGGTGGATTATGTGGAAGACGATGGCTACGTGCTCGCCCCTTCCCTGACCTGGCGCGCAACCGATGACACAAGCGTTACCCTGCTCCTCAACCGCCAGGAGAACAAAGGCCAGGTATCCGCTCAGTTCCTGCCACAGGCCGGCACCCTGGAGCCAGGATCGCAAGGGTTTATCGGCTCTGAGCGATTCGTTGGGGAGCCAGGATGGGATCGTTATGATCGGGAGAAGACCGAAGCTACCCTGTTTGTTGATCATCAACTGAATACCAACTGGGCGCTTTCCGCCACTGCTCGCTACAGCCGCTCCAGTACCGAAAACCGCGAACACTGGATAACCATTCCAAGCGTTCCCGACGCCAATGGCGAAGTGCCGCGTACCATTTACACGGCAGATGCTGAAACCCGCATTTTCAACATGGACGCTCGCCTTGAGGGTGATGTTGAGCTGGGCATGACCCGCCATCGTCTGATTATCGGCGCCGACCGCCAGGACGCGCTCTGGAAACAGGACAATTACTTTTACGGTTATGGCCTGGGTGGCACCTTCGATGTATATGATCCACAGTACGGCAACCTGAACGACGGTGCCATCAATCCGACCGACCGGCCGGACAACGAGATTGAGCAAATCGGCCTCTACATTGCCGATCACATCGAGATCGGCAATGTCGTCGTGTCGGCCGGCCTTCGCCACGACTGGGCCGAGAACCGCCGCCTGGCCGTCTCCGGATCAGATACCGTCAGCGACGAGGAGGCCACCACTGGTCGGGCGGGCTTGATGTACCGATTCGAAAACGGGATCTCCCCATACATCAGCTACGCTGAAGCCTTCAGCATGAACCTCGGTACCGATGGCACCGCCGCGGCCAACACACTGGAACCCACCACCGGCGACCAACAGGAAGCGGGCGTGAAGTACGTGTCCCAGGACCAGTCCCTTGGCATTACTGCAGCCTACTTCGATATTACCCAGGAGAACCGGATCAGCGACGGCAGCACCCCCGGAGGTGTTGAGCAGACCGGCGCGGTGATCGACGGCTGGGAGCTGCAGGTGAACAAGCGGTGGCAGCGTTTCGAAACCCAACTGGCCTACACCGATCTGAATGCCAGGGATGACGCCTCTGGCAACCGGCTCCCCTATGTGGCCGAGCGTCAGGCTTCCTGGTGGAACCAGCTCTACATCGCCAACAACTGGCGGGTCGGTGCCGGGGTGCGCTACGTGGGTGACAACGTTGGCTCAGGAGGCGGGCCCGTCGTTCCTTCCGTTACCCTCTACGACGCCATGATTGGCTACACCTGGCAGAACTGGGACTTCACCGTAGATGCCAAAAACCTGGCCGATGACGAGTACATCACCTGGTGCCGCTCCGAAGGCGCAGACTGCGGCTACGGCGAGCGGCGCACTGTGAATGCAAACGCCAAATATCGTTTCTAAAGCTTCATCCTGACGTCTCTGGTCGCCGCAGCCTGAAAACCGCTGCGGCGATCAGCTCTTCTTTTTTTTCTTCTTTTGGGCCTTCTCGTACAACTCGCGCAATGCTTTGGGATTCTTTCCTTTACCCGAGCCGTGAGACTCCAGGATACGCGTCCAGATCGCCTGCTTCTGGTCAGGAGAGAGCTGCTTCCACTCCTTTTTTTCTTGCCTGGTTCGGCCACAGGCTTTACAGATGGCCCTCTTGTTAAACTCGCAGACGTCAATGCAGGGCTTCTTGGTGACGGGCTCCATGGACTCTGGCTTCCCCTTTTGCAAAATAAGTGGCTTAGTCCAAGGCTGAGGGCTGCAGCCCCCGGATACAAGGCGTTGGGCCCGTGGAAAACCGAGACGACAGGCTAATACGGTATATACGCTTCCTCATCACCCACGACTTTCTCGAACCGCCCTGCCCGCCAGTCTTCTCTGGCTGTACCTATACGGGCCTTGCTAGAAGAGACGAAGTTCCACTCGATAAAACGCTTGCCCAGCGGCTCACCGCCAATCACGGCAATCCGGGTATCCTCTGTGGCGGTAATGGCAACACCGGGCTGTCGGGAAAAGATCGTCATGCTGTGGGTAGGCCTCAGAGCCATGGGCTCGCAGGGCGCCACTGGCAACGTAGACGGCGCGCTCAGGCGCCTGGGGTAATGCCAGGGTCTGACCGGTTTTAAGGGTGGCTTCAAGGTACAGGGTTTCGCTGAACTTGAGCACCGGCGAAGTGACTCCGTAAGCACTGCCGATCATGACTCGAACCGGCACGCCGTCTATCTCAACCGCGGGGATGTCATCCTCTGGATAGTGGTGAAACGCTGGCGCAGTTTCTTCGTGCTCTTGCGGCAGGGCCAGCCAGAGCTGGAGCCCATGCAAGCGGTGATCCGTTGCGGTGATCTCAGGACGCTCCCGCTCGGAATGGGCGATACCGCTGCCGGCCACCATAAGATTGATATCTCCGGGCCGGATTGGCTGGTAGCTGCCAACGGAATCCCGATGCAGTATCTCGCCCTCAAACAGGTAGGTAACAGTGGCAATACCAATATGGGGATGCGGCAGTACGTTGAGACCCTGGCCAGCCGGAAATTCCGCCGGGCCCATTTCGTCAAAGAATACCCAGGGGCCTACCATTTTCCGCTTCGCGGTTGGCAACAGCCGACGTACGGAGAAGCCGCCCAGATTGGCAACCCGGGGGCTCAAAATGGTTTCGATGGCGCTGCACGGCGCATCGGCCGAATCACAGTTCTGTTCAACAGTATTCATCAGATTGCTCATGCATCGCTCCCGTTTTGCCCCGACTCTGTCACCCGGTTTCCTGAATCTATTATAGAAGCCGGAATCTTTCTCCGGGCACCGATATTCATCCTGGCCATTCCGCAACCGCTATAGTTACCGTAAGCAATTCAAGCAATCGCAACAGTCTGGGGCCTTGAGTGTTTCCATCACTGACTACCGGCATCATAGCTTTTGCCATCGCATCCGTCGTTATTGTGACAGCCGGCAGCCGACTTGCGCGGGTCGCCGATGAACTGGCTGATCGCACAGGTCTGGGCGAGGCGTTGTTCGGCATCTTTCTGCTGGCCGGGGTAACCTCACTGCCCGACTTCGCCGCCACGCTGAGCGCGGCCATGGATTCAAGGCCGGATCTGGCCATGAGCAATGTCATGGGCAGCATGGCTGCGAACCTGGTGTTTCTGGGCATTGCAGACATCATGTACCGGAAGGCCAACCTGGAGCACGCAGCTGCATCTTCCACCAACCTGATGCTGGCCGCGTTGTTGATCGTTCTGCTGGCTTTGCCGCTACTGGCAATTGCGAGTCCACCAGTTTCCCTCTGGGGAATACACCCAATCACACCCGTGATTACCGCAGCGTATTTGTTCGGGCTTCACCTGGTTCGCACAACAGACAGTAAACCCATGTGGTTTCCCCGACTGACCCGCCAGACCGTTCCCGACAAGCCTGGTCATTATCTTCGCGGCGGTCTTGCCCAGGCCTGGGTCACTTTCATTATTCTGGCTGCAATTACAGGCATAGCTGGATGGGTACTGATGGAAGGGGCCAAAGTGATCAGTGACGAAACGGGCCTGTCCGATACCCTGATTGGCGGCCTGTTTACCGCGCTCGCTACCTCCTCACCCGAGCTGGTCACCACCATTGCTGCCATCCGCAGGAACGCGCTGACCCTGGCGGTAAGCAATATATTCGGCACCAACTGTTTTAATATGCTGGTGATCGCTTCAGCCGATGTGGGCTACCCTGGCGGTTCCATCTATCACGACATTACCCCGATACAGATGACCTGGGGGCTTGTCAGCATACTGATGACAGCCACGTTGTTAATGGGAATGGTCCGGCGCCAACGCTATGGAATTGGCAAGATCGGGTTTGAAAGCGCCCTGATGCTCTCGGTCTATGCAGTGGCGCTGATTATCGTGACAATTAGCGGATAATAAGGAGATTACCCATGAAAACGATTGGCCTTCTCGGCGGCATGAGCTGGGAATCCACCCAAACCTACTACCGACTCCTCAACGAGGGGGTCAAAGGCCGACTGGGCGGGCTGCATTCGGCGAAGCTGGTGCTCTTCAGCGTGGATTTCGCCGAGATCGAAGCGCTTCAACACAAAGGTGATTGGCCCGCTACTGCCGACATTCTTTCCGACGCCGCCTTGTCATTGCAGAGGGCCGGCGCGGATTTCCTGGTGATCGGCACCAACACTATGCACAAGGTTGCTCCTGAAATTGAACAGGCGATCGAGATCCCGTTGCTACACATAGCAGATGCCACAGCTCAGGTGCTGAAGAATGATGGAATCAACCGGGTAGGCCTGCTGGGCACGCGATTTACCATGGAACAGGCGTTCTACAGGGACCGACTGGAGGCCGCCGGTATCGACGTTCTCACGCCGGATGAAATCCAGCGGGACGAGGTGCATCGTGTTATCTACGAGGAGCTTTGCCTGGGAGAGATCAAGCCGGACTCGCGCGACATCTACCTCGATATTGTCAGCTCGCTTTCCGAGCGCGGCGCGCAGGCGGTGATCCTGGGCTGCACCGAGATCGGCTTGCTGATCAAGCAGGCGGATACCGGGGTTCCCCTCTACGACACCACGGAGATTCACGCAGCTCAGGCCGTCGAGCTGGCGTTACATCATCCGTAGAAGACCGACCAAGACGAACGCCTGCAAAAACTGGATAATGGCCGCCATTAAAAACCATGGCGCGCCAAATTCTCCGATCCAGGACTCTCTGCAATGGAAATCAACGTCAACTTTCTCGAGAACCTCAGACTTGAAGCCAAGTTTGACGATTTCACCGTCGTAACGGACCAGCCGATTCGCTATAAGGGCGACGGCTCGGCGCCCAGCCCGTTCGACTACTTCCTGGCCTCCTCTGCCCTGTGTGCAGCCTACTTTGTCCGGGTCTACTGCCTGGCCCGGGACATTCCCACCGAGAATATCCGCCTGTCCCAGAACAACATCGTGGACCCGGAAAACCGCTACAACCAGATCTTCAAGATCTCCGTGGAACTGCCCGAGGACATTTCGGAGAAAGACCGCCAGGGCATCCTGCGCTCGATCGACCGCTGCACCGTGAAAAAAGTGGTCCAGACCGGCCCGACCTTCGAGATTGAAACCGTCGAAAACCTGGACGCGGACGCCCAGGCACTGCTGATGACCCAGCCGGAAGGCGGCACCCAGACCTTTATCGAAGGCAAGGACCTGCCCCTTGAACAGACCATTGCCAACATGACTGGCATTCTCGAAGAGCTGGGCATGAAGATCGAGATTGCCTCCTGGCGCAACATTGTGCCTCACGTGTGGTCCCTGCACATTCGCGATGCCGCCTCACCCATGTGCTTCACCAATGGCAAGGGTGCCACCAAGGAAAGCGCCCTTTGCTCTGCCCTGGGCGAATTCATCGAGCGGCTCAGCTGCAACTTTTTCTACAACGATCAGTTCTTTGGTGAGGACATCGCCAACAGCGACTTCGTCCACTACCCGAACGAAAAGTGGTTCAAGCCGGGCCCCAACGACGAGCTGCCGGAAGGCATTCTGGATGACCACTGCCTCGCCATCTACAACCCGGACGGCGAGCTTGGCGGCTCCAATCTGATTGATACCAACTCCGGCAGAGCCGACCGGGGCATTGTCTCCCTGCCCTACGTGCGAAAATCGGATGGCGAGGTGGTGTATTTCCCCTCCAACCTGATTGAGAACCTGTTTCTCAGCAACGGCATGAGTGCGGGCAATACCCTGAACGAAGCACAGGTTCAGTGTCTGTCGGAGATTTTCGAACGGGCGGTAAAGAAGCAGATTATCGAAGAGGAGATTGCACTTCCGGACGTGCCCCGGGAGGTACTGGAAAAATACCCGAACATCCTGGAAGGCATTGAAGCCCTGGAAGCCCAGGGTTTCCCGACTCTGGTAAAGGACGCCTCCCTCGGCGGCCAGTTCCCGGTAATGTGCGTTACCCTGATGAACCCGCGAACGGGCGGCGTGTTCGCCTCTTTCGGCGCTCACCCGAGCTTTGAAGTGGCCCTTGAGCGAAGCCTGACGGAACTCCTGCAGGGCCGCAGCTTCGAGGGCCTCAATGATGTGCCGGCGCCCACCTTCAACAGCCTGGCAGTGACCGAGCCAAACAACTTTGTGGAGCACTTCATCGACTCTACCGGCGTTGTTTCCTGGCGGTTTTTCAGCGCCAGGTCCGATTATGATTTCGTTGAATGGGATTTTTCCGGCACCAACGCCGAGGAAGCCGAGTGTCTGTTCGGTATCCTCGAGGAACTGGGCAAGCAAGTGTATGTCGCCGTTTACGAGGAACTGGGCGCGCCGGTCTGCCGAATCCTGGTTCCAGGCTATTCCGAGGTGTATCCGGTGGAAGACCTGATCATGGACAACACCAACATGGCTTTGGACTATCGGGAAGACATCCTCAACCTGCACCGCCTGGACGATGAGCAACTGGCCGATCTGGTGGAACGCCTGGAAGCCAGCCAGCTGGACAACTACATGACGATCATCACCCTGATCGGCGTGGAGTTCGATGAAAACACCATCTGGGGCCAACTCACGATCCTTGAGTTGAAGATCCTGATCTGCCTTGCCCTGCAGTGGCATGAAGAAGCCCTGGAATTCGTCGACATGTTCCTTCAGTTCAACGACAACACCGTTGAGCGCGGTCTGTTCTACCGAGCCATGTATGCGGTTCTCGAAGTCACCCTTGACGACGAAATGGAGCTGGACGACTACATCACCAACTTCACCCGCATGTTCGGCGAGGAAACCATGGAAGCTGTTGTTGGCTCAGTGGATGGCAGCGTTCGTTTCCACGGCCTGGAAGCCACGAACATGCAACTGGATGGGCTGGAGAAGCATCAGCGGTTGATCGAGAGCTACCGGAAGCTGCACGCGGCGCGTGCAGCCAGGGCGGGCCTGCAGCCGTAATCGGACGCCGAGCGAGCCGCGCCGCATTGGCGGCGCGGTCAGTCCTGATCCACACTTGATCATTACAAGTAGCCTATTTGCGTTTAATGCCCGTACACCCTTGTACATTTGTGGCATGCGCCAAACAAGGAGCCTTGCAATGAGCAATCCGGTGATCGCTGATAACAAGCCCAAGAAAGTCAGCCTGAAAAAAGGCGAGGAATACGCCTTCTGCGTTTGTGGCCGTTCCAACAACCAGCCGTTCTGCGACGGTTCCCACGGAGATACGGGGTTCAAGCCCAAGGTCTTCAAGGCCGAAAAAGACGAAGAGACGGTTCTGTGCCAGTGTAAACAGACCGGAAGCGCGCCTTATTGTGACGGCACTCACCAGCAGTTCAGCGATGACCAGGTTGGCAAGGAGGCGCCGGAGTCAGACGATGATGGCGACGAGGAATCCGGTGATGCGCCGAAGGCCAAATCCACCAAAGAAGAACCCACCGTTGAATTTATTCATCAGTTGGCCCGTGAGGGGCTGAGCAGTATGGGCCACCATGGTCCGACAACTGCCATGGGCGTGCCCCGCCACACCCTGCCCCACTGGGACGACCTCCAACTGATGGTGGCGCAGATGGCCAGTAAGCCGCTGGCAGACGACGCCGACGTCTCGACCGAACTGGTAATCGGGCCTGAAGCCCGCAAGCCACTGACACTGAGCATGCCGCTATTCGTTTCCGACATGAGCTTCGGCGCGTTGTCGGAGGAGGCCAAGATTGCCCTCGCTCGTGGCGCCGAGCTAGCCGGCACCGGCATCTGCTCTGGCGAGGGCGGCATGCTGCCCGAGGAGCAACAGGAAAATTCCCGATACTTCTACGAGCTGGCCAGCGCCAAGTTCGGTTACAAGGAAGAATTGCTCAAGAAAGTGCAGGCGTTTCACTTCAAGGGTGGCCAGGGCGCCAAGACCGGCACCGGTGGCCATTTGCCGGGCAACAAGAACACCGGCAAGATCTCAGAGGTGCGCAATATTCCTGAGGGCGAACCGGCCAACTCCCCACCCACTTTCGACGATTTGCGCTCAGTTGAGGATTTCCAGCGCTTCGCCAGCCATGTTCGGGAAGTGACCGGAGGTATTCCCGTCGGCTTCAAGCTGAGCGCCAATCACATCGAGCGGGATGTGCAATTCGCCCTGGATGCCGGCGCCGACTACATCATTCTCGACGGCCGTGGCGGCGGCACCGGCGCTGCACCCGAGATCTTCCGTGATCACATCAGTGTGCCCACCATTCCTGCCCTGGCGCGTGCGCGGCGCTATCTGGATGACCGCGGCGCAAGCGGACGGGTCACATTGATCGTTACCGGTGGCCTGCGGGTCCCTATCGATTTTGTGAAGGCCATGGCGCTGGGCGCTGACGGTATTGCCGTTGCCAACAGTGCCATGCAGTCCATCGGCTGTGTTGCAGCCCGTATCTGTAACACCAACAATTGCCCGGCAGGCATTGCGACCCAGAACAAGGACCTGCGCCAACGGTTGAACGTCGACCAGTCTGCCAAACAGCTGCGGAACTTCCTTGAGGCCTCTGTCTCACTGATGCAGGTGATGGCACGAGCCTGTGGCCACGACAGCCTGAGCAAACTGAACATAGATGACCTGTCCACCTGGCATCGGGAGATGGCCCTGCTCAGCGGCGTTCGCTACGCCGGTGTGCTTGATCCTTCTGCCTGAGGTGCTTCTTCGCTGGCCGCCAGGACTCGAACCCGTTCGAAGTCCTCCTCGGTGAACACACCGTTCACCCCGGAAATGGCGGCCAGCTTCATGCCATGCTTCAGCCCCAGCTTGTAAATCTCCCGCACTTTTTCCCACTCGATATTCCGCCCGAGAGTGAAGTTCTCGAAACGCGCTTCCAGAGCAAGCACGATGGTTTCCGCCAGGCAGGCATAGGCAATGCCTTTCGGAAGCCCGATGTCTTTCATATGCACTTCACCCGGTAGCTGAATCTCGCCAGATTCGATCACCAGCACATCCGGCCGCTTGGCGACATCCTCCGCCGGGATATCCAGTGGGCGGGCGACGTCGGTTATGACGCAGCCCGGCTTCACTTTCATGATATCCAGGATACGTTTGCCGGCCCCGGAGGTGGCGGTCACGATCATGTCCATGTCGGCCAGATCGCGTTCGGCAGAGCCGGCAACATGTACGATGGCACCCGGCGTTTCCTGTTCGATGCTTTCCTTGAGAGCCAGCAGTTTGGCCGGCTCCGGTGCCGCCAGATAAATCTCGTCCACTGCCTTGGCCAGCAATCTGGCGCAGACAGACCCGATAGCACCCGTAGCGCCCACCACCATGGCCTTGCCGGCCGCTTTGCCACTGGGCCCAATACTCACCCGCCCTATTTTCTTCATGGCGTCATGGGCCGCCCACAGGGCACCGGATGCGCTGTAGCTGTTGCCGGTCGTGATCGGCAGCGGCGCCCGCTTGGCCACCGTTATACCGGCATCACCCACGACCTTGGTAAACGCACCCAGGCCCATGATCTGGGCGCCGAGTTTCTTGGCCAGTTTGGCCGCCTGCAGCAACCGGGCGTAGGTAAATTCCGGCCCGTGGGCCATGATTTCCCGAGGGGTGCCACCAACGGTAATGAGCCAGCCCTCCACCTCATCGCCATTGGGTGACCGGATTCCGGATACCTTGGAGTAGATGAACGGTGGCGAATACGCGATGGCCTTTTCCACCAGGTTCATGACCACAGGCGGCGATACGTTGGCAACCCAGTCCAGGGGCGGTGTTTTGGTGAGGTATTGCTGCGACAGGGGGTGAATGACAAACGCAAACCGGTTAACCCGGCGATAACCGTTCGGGTAAAGGATTCGCGGCTCAATCTGCAGGCTCTGAATAACATCCAGATAGTCATCGGGGCCCAACTGGTCCGGTGTCCTGGAAAGCGCCGCACTGATCATCGCCTCCATCACATTCACGCCAACGGGGCGGCCCTCCAGCCAGGGACTGTAATCCACTACCATGGCAACCTTGCGCGAACGCATCCAGTCCATGGCCGCGTCCGTTACCCGAGAGGTAATCACGGTTTTTCCATCCAGCTCTTTCGCCGTGAAGTTCTCCAGGTCGCCTATCGAAGCCACGATGACATGAGCCTCGGACACCGCCTGATGGAGCGAACCTTTAACCAGGTTCTCACCCAACCGATACAGCGGTGTTCGGAGAATGGTTTCAACCGCTTTCACCGCCGCAGGCCTGAACATTATGGGTGCAGTAAGCGAGGTATAGGTTTCCAGCTGTTTCAGGGAAGTCAGCAGCCTGGGCACTCCGAAATCCGTGTAAGGATCGGCAAAGAAGAGATTCTCGGTATGTTCGGAAAGGGCCCTGGCAATCCGGTAACCGGCCTGCCCATTCAAAAAGAGCACACGGGCATTGTCGAAGAAATGCCCGAGCTCAGACTGGGTATGACGCACAGCCCATTCCTGCAGGATAGCCCGCAACCCGGCACCGGTGGTTACCGGCTTATCCGGCACGCAGGCCTCAAGGCGGGCAGTATCCGGGTGTTCAAGCTGCTCCCGGCCCACCTCGTAATGATCGTGTACCATGCTCAGACCGATGGCATCTGCCTGCGGATGCACGGACTCCAGAACCGCCTCGGCCCGGGAAAGATCGCCGTCCGTACCGATCCGGATAATCCGGAAAGGCTGCCCAAGAAACGACGTCTCGATATCATAATCGTACTCACCAGATCCCTGGCTGACACTGACAACGGTTTTCATATTCAGGTCTTCCCGTTTTCCTGTTGTTATCATTTACAGCCTAATTCAGGAGATCGGTTTCTGCCTTAGCGCAGATCAAATTCCAGACCGCTATTCAACGTCTACAATAGAGTGGCGGGCCGAACGACCATCAGACTTTCAAGGATCAACCAGGAGCTCACCATGACCATTCAGGAAGAACTCAACTCTACCGTCCGGGAACTGGTTCAGCCCGGCAAGGGAATTCTCGCCGCTGATGAAAGCCACCCGACCATTGCCAAGCGTTTCAAGGCCGTTGGCGTGGAGTCGAGCGAAGATATGCGCCGGGAGTACCGAAGCCTTATTTTCTCGGCTTCCGGGCTCGGAGAATTCATCAGCGGGGTCATTCTGTTTGAAGAGACTCTCGGCCAGCAGAGCCTGGATAATGTTCCCATGCCAAAGCTGCTGGCCAGCAAAGGAATTGTGCCGGGCATCAAGGTAGACAAGGGCAAAGGCCCTCTTGTGAATGCCCCCGGTGATGAAATCACCTTTGGCCTGGATGGTCTGGAGGACCGCCTGGAAATCTACAAAAACCAGGGGGCCCGGTTCGCCAAGTGGCGGGATGTGTTCCATATATCGGACACCCTGCCCTCACGGCAGGCGATCGAGGCGAATGCCGAGGTTCTCGCCCGCTATGCGGCGATCTGCCAGTCCCTGGGTATCGTGCCGATCGTTGAGCCGGAAGTACTGATTGATGGCAACCATTCCATCGAGCGCTGCGCGGAAGTCAGCGAGGCGGTGATTCGGGAGGTGTTCCACGCCCTTTACCGACACAAGGTGGCACTGGAATACATGATCCTCAAACCCAGCATGGTGACGCCGGGCAAGGAAAGCCCGAAGGCATCCCCGGAAGCCGTGGCGACAGCGACTCTCGATGTTTTTCGCAGGGCGGTACCGGCTGCGGTACCCGGCATTTTCTTCCTCTCGGGCGGCCAGACACCGGAAGAAGCCACTCTCAATCTGAACGCCATGAACAGCATGGGCGCGCAGCCCTGGGAGTTGAGCTTCTCTTACGGACGGGCTTTGCAGGAACCGGCACAGAAGGCCTGGGCCGGCAATCTGGACAATGGTCCGGAGGCTCAGGCAGCAATGCTGAAGCGGGCCCGCCTGAACGGTGCCGCTCGCGCGGGCCATTACCGACCGGAGATGGAAGACTGACCGGCAACAGCCCTGCGTGCCCGAGTTCCCTTAGTTGCAGCCGGAGACGCAGCTCGCCATGCCATTGAACGCCATGGTGCGGCCACTGAGGGGCACATGAACCGGCACTGTCACTGAATCCCGGAACAGAGCCGTGCGCGTTCCTTCCTGCACCATGCCACCGGAGGTCGCAGGTTCGTTGGCGTGGGAGGCGATAACCGCCTTCGGTTGCACGAGGTCATTGATTACGTAGGCGGCCTGTTTCGGTCCGGTGGTGAACGTATCACCGATGTTCATCACCACAAGCCCCGCACCGTAGTGATCCTTCACGACCAGCCTTTGCTCGGCAGTAATGCCAGTGTCACCGGACAGGTAGACCACCAGGCCGTTGGAGAACCTGAGCACGTAGCCCGTGGGTGGTCCGACACTGGCGCCAACACCCGCGGCAGCCAGATACTCTGCCAGTGGCCCGGTGAGGAACGAAGGCGATACGCCATTGCTGTGCACAGCCGGCACGGTCGTAATTGCCACGCCGCCAACCTCACGCTCGCCACCGAACCGAACCAACAGCGAGTTTGCAGGATCACCGCCGGCATCTTTCAGCTTGGCAGCAAAGAAGGCGGGCATTTCGCTACCCGTAACAATTTTTGAACCGTGTTTTACCGCAATATCAACAGTATTGGATTGTGGCAATGTTGAAACGCCGGTGTCCGGAGATCCGCACGTGCCCTGATTGGTCTTGCTGATACGCTGATCACCCACATGGTCCCCATGCATGTGGGAAACCAGAACAACATCAATTTTGCCCAGTCGGGGATCATCCGGACCGGCGACCGTTCTGCCGGCGTCATAGAGAATTCGGGTGCCATTAGGATCTTCAAAGACCAGCGCCCGGTCCCGGCCACAGAACTCTCCATCGTGGCTACCCAGGGGTGTGACTTTCACCACGTGGTCGTCGGCGGCAGCCGGCATAGCGGCGCCGAATAGCATACAGACAGACACTCCGGCAAAGGCCATCGTGTTGCGCAAACCTGCTCTGAACATGTTGTTCGTCCTCCCACTCGTTTTTTATTGGTACCGGTATTGATACGAACGACAAGCCCTTTGATACCAGTTTAGGCGGCGGGAAGGTCAACGCGTGGGGATTGAATGGGTGCGCTTGAATGAGAATCAGGCAGCGCGGGAGCCCGTCAGGATAACCCGCTGTTCCAGGCATGCCATCATGGGCGCCACCTGACGGATTTTCCGGGCCTCGGGCCAGAGCGTCTCTGCCTCGGCGAAACCCTGGCGGAGAAAGTTAAGCCATTGTTTGATACGACCGGTCACATAGCGGTCCTCAAGCCAGCCCTGCAGAACCGTAGCGTACTCACGAACCAGGGCGACAGCTTCCGGCCAGGTCATATCCGGCACCGTTTCGCCCTGCTGGCTGGCCTTGATCTGCCGGGCTAGGTCTGGCCGGGCGATCAGGCCACGCCCAATCATCACGTCATCGCAGCCGGACACCTCACGGCAACGCCAGTAGTCCGCGACACTCCAGATTTCGCCATTGGCAATTATGTGGGTTTTGACAGCCTCCCGGGCCCGGGCGATTTCCTCCCAATAGGCCGGCGGCTTATATCCGTCTACTTTACTCCGGGCATGAATGACAATCTCCGCCGCGCCCGCCGCTTCCAACGCCTGGGCACAAGCCACACCCATGGATCGGTCGTCATACCCCAGCCGCATCTTGGCTGTGACCGGCACATGCGCTGGTACAGCCTGACGGACAGCGGCGACGATGTCATGCATGAGCTCCGGCTCGCGCATCAACACACAGCCACCCTTGTGCTTGTTGACCGTTTTGGCCGGGCAACCAAAGTTGATATCCACCTGGGTGGCACCGAGTTCTGCCGCACGCACGCCGTGGCGCGCCATCTGGTGAGGGTCTGAACCCAGCAGCTGAACGGCAACGGGGGTGCCCACTTGAGTGAGCGACCGGTTGTACAATTCGGGGGCGTATTTGTAGAACACTCTCGGTGGCAGCATGCCATGGGTGACACGAACGAATTCCGTTACGCAACGGTCGATGCCGCCTACCCCGGTCAGGGTTTCACGGATGGGTGCGTCAACCAGCCCTTCCATTGGGGCGAGAATGATGCGCATGAGTGCTCCAGCAATTACAGGGTCTGTTCGAGGTGAGACTGATCAAAAATCAGACGGAGCGGATTGTAAGGAATTTGGCGGGAAGTTGATAGACGGACACCCCGAAACCGGGGTGTCCAATCGCTTGCTTACAGGTCTTATTCGACGTCGAACCGGTCGGCGTTCATGACCTTGGTCCAGGCTGCAACGAAGTCTTTCACGAACTTCTCTTCGTTGTCGTCCTGGGCATACACTTCTGCGTAGGCACGCAGGATCGAGTTGGAACCGAACACGAGATCAACACGGGTCGCAGTGAACTTGGTATTGCCACTGTTGCGATCCACGATGTTGTACGAGTTCTTGCCAGTCGGCTCCCAACGATTCGACATATCGGTCAGATTGACGAAGAAATCATTGGTCAACTGGCCAACGCGATCGGTGAATACACCGTGCTTGGTGCCGCCGTAGTTGGTACCGAGCACCCGCATGCCACCCAGCAGGACGGTCATTTCAGGCGCTGTCAGTCCCATCAGCTGGGCACGATCCAGAAGCATTTCTTCCGGCTTGACCACGTAGTCCTTCTTCTGCCAGTTGCGGAAGCCATCAGCCAGCGGCTCCATCGGATCGAAGGATTCGGCATCCGTCATCTCGTCGGTAGCGTCACCACGACCCTTCAGGAAGGGAACGTGAACCTCGTGGCCGGCTGCTTTGGCTGCCATCTCGATGCCAAGGTTACCGCCAAGCACGATCACGTCAGCAACGCTGGCGCCAGTGTCAGTCGAAATCTGCTCGTAAACCTTCAGCACCTTATCCAGACGATCGGGCTCGTTACCCTCCCAGTCCTTCTGGGGCGCCAGGCGAATCCGCGCACCGTTTGCACCACCACGCATGTCTGAGCCGCGGAAAGTACGGGCACTGTCCCACGCGGTGCAGATCAGCTCGTTCAGGCTCAAACCGGCCCCGGCAATCTTCTGCTTGACCACTTCCTCAATATAATTGGTCTCGCCCTGGGGAACAGGATCCTGCCAAATCAGATCTTCATCAGGTACACCCGGTCCGATGTAGCGGGACTTGGGCCCCATGTCGCGGTGGGTCAGCTTGAACCAGGCACGGGCGAAGCAGTCTTTGAAGTACTCGGGATCTGCCATGAACTTCTCGCAGATTGCGCGGTACTTCGGATCTACCTTCATTGCCATGTCGGCATCGGTCATCATCGGCTTGCGACGGACGGACGGATCAGTCGGATCAACCGGCATGTGCTCTTCTTTGATGTCGATCGGCTCCCACTGGTTCGCACCAGCCGGGCTCTTGGTCAGCTGCCACTCGTAGCCAAACAGCAGATCAAAGTAGCCCATGTCGAACTTGGTCGGATTCGAGGTCCAGGCACCTTCGATGCCAGAGGTAACCGCGTTGGTCGCCTTGCCGTCGAGGTTCGGGTTCATCCAGCCAAAGCCCTGGGTTTCAACGTCAGCCCCTTCCGGCTCCGGGCCGAGGGCATCGGCGTCGCCATTACCGTGAGCCTTGCCCACCGTATGGCCGCCAGCGGTCAGCGCTGCGGTTTCTTCATCGTTCATCGCCATGCGGGCGAAGGTCGTTCTCACCTGCTCCGCGGTCTTCTGCGGATCCGGCACACCGTTCACGCCCTCAGGATTCACATAAATCAGGCCCATCTGCACTGCAGCGAGCGGGTTCTCCATGGTGTCGGGCTTGTCGACGTCTTCATACCGGCTGTCAGACGGCGCCAACCACTCTTTTTCCGCACCCCAGTAGATGTCTTTTTCCGGATGCCAGATGTCCTCGCGGCCATAAGAGAAACCGAAGGTCTTCAGGCCAAACGACTCATAGGCAACATTGCCGGCCAGGATAAACAGGTCGGCCCAGCTCACCTTGTTGCCGTATTTTTTCTTAAGCGGCCACAGAAGGCGGCGTGCCTTGTCGAGGTTGCCGTTGTCGGGCCAGGAGTTCAGCGGAGCGAACCGCTGGTTGCCGGTGCCGGCACCACCACGACCGTCGGCAAGGCGATAGGTACCAGCGGCGTGCCACGCCAGTCGAATCATCAGGCCGCCGTAATGCCCCCAATCGGCAGGCCACCATTCCTGACTGTTGGTCATCAGCTCGTGCATGTCTTTTTCGAGGGCTTCGTGATCAAGCTTTTTGACTTCTTCCCGGTAGTCGAAGTCTTCACCGAGAGGATTGGTTTTGCGGTCGTGCTGATGAAGGATGTCGAGATTGAGGTTCTCAGGCCACCAGCCGGCTACATCGGCTTTTTCCTGAGTGTTTGAACCGTGCATTACGGGACACTTTCCGCCCGCACTGTTGTTGTCTGTCATTTTTCTCTCCTCATTGGGGTTGGCAAAACGACACTGCTTTGATTCAGGCACTTCTAACTATAGGACACACCCAATAATCTGCTCTGAGTATTTCTTATGTCCCGGATAGCGTGCGCCTATAGGATTTCCCGCAATGTTTGCGGGTTCTCTGCCTTACTGGGCACAAGCGTAATCACTTGAATATCTCGCCAGAATGTCTAAAAAGTCCGGCCATGCGATTGAACGACTGAGTGACATTACATTGGACATGGATCTGCTCCTGCCTAACGAGAACAGCTCCACCGTAGCGCGGGACCGATGGCGCAATACAATTAATTAAAAATAAATTTGTGAGAGTTTTTATTTATGGATGGAGCTCTGGTCGGTCAGAGCCGCTCAATGGATGAAAACTTACCGGCGTCGTCAAAGACGATGCGGAAACTGCCGCGAATGCCATCGCGAAGATAAAAACGGGAGAGGATACGGGCCGGGAATCGGACAGAGCGTCCGTCCCGGGCCGTGGTGTGAACATCTGTGGCAACGCCCTGATAGAGCTTGATCCACTCATCAGGGCTGATGCTGATATCCACAATAATCTGCTGCATTGGCGATCAGTTCGCCAGTTCAAGCAGCAGGCGGTTCAGACGGGTGACATAGGCCCCGGGGTCCGGGAGTTGCTCACCGCTGGCCAGGGTGGCCTGGTCCAGGATAACCGCTGAGAGCTCGTTGAACCGCTCTTCGCCCTTCTCGCTTTCCAGTCGCTGGACCAGCGGATGATCAACATTGATCTCGAAGATCGGTTTGCTGTCCGGTACTTTCTGGCCGGCAGCTTCCATGATCTTCTTCATCTGGGCGCCCATATCGAAATCGCCTACCACCAGACAGGCCGGTGAATCGGTCAGGCGGTTGGTTACACGCACCTCCTGCACCCTGTCGCTCAGGGCATTCTTGATGCGCTCCAGAAGGTCCTTGTGCTCTTCAGCCGCCTCTTCCTTGTGCTTCTTGTCTTCCTCGGTCTCGACCTCGCCCAGGTCCAGGTCGCCACGGGCAACATCCTGCAACTGCTTGCCGTCGTATTCGCTGAGGTAACCCATCATCCACTCGTCGATGCGATCTGTAAGGATCAGCACCTCAATGCCCTTTTTGCGGAAGACTTCCAGATGCGGGCTGCTCTTGGCGGCTGTGAAGTTGTCGGCGGTGATGTAGTAAAGCTTTTTCTGCCCTTCCTTCATCCGGCCGATGTAATCATCCAGCGACACGTTCTGTGCGCTTTCACCGGTGTGAGTGGAGGCGAAGCGCAGCAGGCCGGCAATTTTCTCGCGGTTGCTGAAATCTTCCGCCGGGCCTTCTTTCAAGACCGTGCCGAACTCGCCCCAGAACTTCTGATACTGCTCGGAATCCTTCTTGGCCAGCTTGGACAGCATATCGAGGACCCGCTTGGTGAGAGCGGTGCGGATACTTTCCACGGTGCTGTCGTTCTGCAGGATCTCCCGTGACACGTTGAGGGACAGATCGTTGGAATCAATCACACCCTTGGCAAAACGCAGGTACAGCGGCAGGAACTGTTCGGCGTCGTCCATGATGAACACGCGCTGCACGTAAAGTTTCAGGCCACGGGGCGCTTCACGGTTGTACAGATCAAACGGTGCACGGGCCGGGATATACAGCAGGCTGGTGTAATCCAGCTTGCCTTCCACCTTGTTGTGGGACCAGGTGAGCGGGTCTTCAAAATCGTGGGCGATGTGCTTGTAGAACTCCTTGTACTCCTCGTCCTTAATCTCGGTACGGGGGAGTGTCCATAGCGCTGTCGCATCGTTAACGGTTTCGTACTCGTCCTTCTTCTCACCTTCGTCGGATTCAGCCTTCATGACAACCGGGAAGGAAATATGATCCGAGTACTTCTTCACCAGACTGCGCAGCTTCCAGCCGTTGGCGAATTCCTTGGCGTCTGGCTTCAGATGCAGGACGATCTGGGTGCCGCGGTTATCCAGATTGACCTGCTCGATGGAAAACTCACCGTCGCCCTTGGATTCCCAATGCACACCCTCTTCTGCAGGCGCACCCGCACGACGAGTGAATACATCCACCTTGTCGGCCACAATAAACGCCGAATAGAACCCAACACCGAACTGACCGATCAGCTTGCTGTCCTTCTTCTCATCGCCGGACAACTGCTGGAGGAATTCAGCCGTACCGGAACGGGCAATGGTGCCAAGATTCTGGATAACATCGTCACGGGTCATACCGATACCGTTGTCGGTCAGCGTGACGGTATTCGCCTCTTCGTCAAAATCCAGGCGAATCTTCAGCTCAGGATCGCTTTCATACAGGCTGTCGTCCTTCAGCGCTGCGAAACGCAGTTTGTCTTCGGCATCTGAAGCGTTGGAAATCAGCTCACGAAGGAAGATTTCCTTGTTGGAATACAACGAGTGAATCATCAGGTGAAGCAGTTGCTTCACTTCGGTCTGGAATCCAAGCGTTTCTTTATTGGCTTCAACCGTCATGGCGTTTTAGTCTCCTGAAACGAATAAACAGGCACGGCGTTGTGCCCGAGTTACCTCATAGTTTTAAAGGTGAGCGCGGAGGCCGTTCCGAAACCGTGCGGAGCCATGGATGGCGGAGCCGAGCGTACATGGACGTATTCACAGCGTGTTTCGGAACGGCCTCCGTGCTCGCTCCTGCACAAAAATCTCAGTCTGAGCAAAAAGTGGGGGCACACCGGGGCATTTCAAGCCCCGGAGTATAGGCAAGATCAGTCTTCGAGGAGGAAGTGCGCCCTGGCAGTCGCAATGGGTTGCGAGCGGGATTTCTGCCAGGCGCTGACCATCACGTTGGCAACGCGGTTGCCCTGGCGGGTCAGACGGCATTCGGCGTAGGTTTCCCGGTTGAGGCCGGCGCGGAGATAATCCAGGGAAAAATCGACGATACGGGGCATGCGCAGACTTTCCTGGGACATGATCAGGTAGATGTTGGCGGACATCTCCATGAAGCCACCGATCACGCCCCCGTGGATGGCCGGCAGGATGGGATTACCCAGGTTGGAGTCTTTGCAGGGCAGACGGAAAATCAGGTCGTCTCCAAACTGCTCACACTGAAGACCAATCCAGGTGGCATAGGGAATGCTGCTGAGCATGCGGCTGAAGTCACCGGTCTCCTGGGTGTAACGCAGGATTTCAGGATCGGTCATTCTTCACCCCCGGTAATCAGGTCCCGGTAATGTTTCGGGCTGGCATCCTTCCCGATACGCATGAAGGTGGCCACGCAGTTGGCGATGGTTTCACCGCCTTCCTGGTACGCCTCACAGCGGGTAAAAATAATGTTCCGGGTTACCCGGTAGGTTTCAGCCCGGGCATAAACCGGCTTGCGGGGCTGGGCCGGGCGCATGTAGTCCACGCGCAGGTCCAGCGTCGGGCAGAGTTCAAAATCTTCCAGGGCACAAAGGATCACGCACCCTGACGTGGTATCCATCAGTGTGGTGATGGCCCCACCGTGAATCACCCCGGTGTCCGGGTTACCGATAATGCGGTCACTGTAGGGCAGGCACAGTGTCAGGCTGCCTTTTGTGGCCTCGGTAACCGACAGACCAAGCTCGTTGGCCTGGTTGAGGGTGGCTATAAAACGGCTAACCCGTTTCCGTCGGATATCATCGTTCATTCAGATTCAACCTGTGGATCAGCTTTTAGGTTTTGGGCTGTTTTCCGCCTTGCCGGGCAGCGGCTCCTCGAAGACCTTCCCTGCCCTCAATGCTTCCAGTGCCGTCGAACAGAACTCGCGTCGATAGAGAACGACAACAACCAGAGTGGACGCCGCCATGAAGACAATCGGGTGAATAAACCAGCCTACCACGGCAAGTGCGTAATAGTAGGACCGCAGCCCAAGGTTAAAGGCATCGCCGGCAAGATTGCAGATGTTGCCGGCACTTCGTGCAAACGCCTCCCTGCCAGCGGGGCTGGTTTTGGTGTCGTCTGGCGGAGGGGCACTGCCCACCATCACCGACACAAAGTTGTACATCCGCATGGACCAGGTGAATTTGAAAAAGGCGTAGATAAAGACCACCAACAGCACCACCATGCGAAGTTCCCATATTTCCCGGGTCGGCAATGTGCCGAATGGCATGGTACTGAATACTTCCATGACTTCCTGGGTGTAGCCGAGGGCGGTGATAATACCCGCGAGAATCAGCAGGCAGCTGGAGGCGAAAAACGCACCGTTGCGCTCCAGGTTTCCGACCACAGACGCATCGGCAATCCGGTTTTCCCGCCGCAACATGACGCGCATCCAGTCCTCCCGGTAAAGGTCGAGGGTGTTGGACAGGCAGGGACGGTCCGCAGCACGGCGTTTCGAGTATTCGGTATAACCCAGCCAGCAGACGAGGAACCAGAGCAAAGCGATCAGTTCGAGTAAATTACTCATGGGTTGCCTTGGGTGCGAAGTTGGTGAAACAGAGCGGGAACAGACGCTTATGATACGCCAAGGGCCTGCTCGTCACCACCGCCGGGCAGGTTGCGGTAATCCACTGATGGCCGATCATGTGCTATAAACTGCCCATTCAGGAAGCGGGCAACTGTTTTGAACGAACCCGACATCGCATCATCCAAAAGGGAGCTTACTGTGAACCTGTCTGCCATCAAAAACAGCCTGGTAGCCATTGCGCTGGCACTGACACTCAGCGGCTGCTCGGTCAATCCGGTTACCGGGGAAAATCAGCTTTCGCTGATCGGTGAAAGCCAGGAGCTCGCCATGGGCGCCGAGCAGTACGTGCCCACCCAGCAAACCCAGGGCGGTCGGTTTTATGTGGATCCGGAGCTGACGCTCTATGTAAGCGAGGTTGGCCAGAAAATGGCCAGGGTCAGCGACAGACCGGACCTGCCCTACGAATTCGTGGTTCTGAACAGCAGTGTACCCAATGCCTGGGCCCTTCCCGGAGGCAAGATCGCCATTAACCGTGGCCTGCTGACAGAGCTTGACGACGAGGCTCAGCTTGCCTCGGTTCTGGGGCACGAGATTGTTCATGCGGCAGCCCGGCACAGTGTTCAGCGCATGCAGCAGGGAATGCTGATCAGCGCCGGCGTTGCCGGACTTGGTTTTGCCCTGTCGGACAACGAATGGGCCGGTCTGATCATGGGTGGTGCTGCCCTTGGGGCGCAACTTGCGCTGGCGCAATACAGCCAGGGCGATGAACTCGAATCCGACCACTACGGCATTCTCTACATGAAAGAAGCCGGCTATGACCCACAGGCGGCGGTGGAGCTTCAGGAGCTGTTCCTGAAACTATCCGAAGGGCGTCAGTCCAGTTTCATTGATGGCCTGTTCGCAACCCACCCGCCCTCAGCGAAACGCGTGCAGGAGAACCGGGAACTGGTGCAGAAGGTTGGCGCGGGTGGCTACCGCGGTGAGGACGTCTATGAACGCAAGATGGCCAAACTCCGCTCGCTGCAACCGGCTTACGATGCCCATGACAAGGCCATGGAGCTGGCCTCCAAAGGCGAGATGAAGCCCGCGCTGGACAAGATCAACGAAGCCATCCGTTTGCTGCCACGGGAAGCCATGTTCTATGCCCTTCGCGGCCGCATTTATCAGGACCAGAAGGAAACAGAGAAGGCCGCGGCCGACTTTGAAAAGGCGGTGGAGCTCTACCCCGAGATGTTCAAGTATCGCCTTTACAATGGCCTGAATGCTCTGAGGCTCAACAATCTGGACAAGGCCAGGGAGAATCTGACCAAAGCCAATGAAACCGTCCCCACTTCCATTGCCTTCCTGCGACTGGGCGATGTTGCGGTAAAACAGAATAACCGGAATGAAGCCATTGCCTATTACAGCAAGGCCGCCGAAGCCGGTGGAGACGTAGCTGAAGAGGCCAAACGTAAACTGGCGGCACTCACGCAATAATTGCCGCCGGAATCGTTGACTTTAGAAGGCCGGTGTCCCGAGGGATTCCGGCCTTTTTATTGCCCGGGATCAAGATTGCCGGTCTGACGCACATCTTCTGTCATCGCCTCCATTGACTTTTAGAGCAATAACTCTAAAAATCAGATGACATCAACAACGATTGGATGACGGACATGCTAGCGAAACGTATCCAGCCCATGGTCTTCCAGGCGCGCCGACTGTACGTGGAACTGATGTTCCAGGTGATGGGGCGAGCCCTGCAGGCTGTGAGCGAGGTGGACGAGAAGGTTCAGAACGAAGCCCGGGCACTACCTGACGGTTTCCTGTTTGAGATGATGGTGATGCCGGATGGCTCAAAGCTGATCGTCGAGCATACCGGCCAGGGGCGTTTCCGTTACCACGGTGACAAGGCCCCACGGCCGATCGACCTGTCGATTCAGTTCAAGCACATCGCCCACGCTTTCCTGGTGCTGTCTTTCCAGGAAAAAACATCAGTGGCTTTCGCCAATGACCGCATGCTGGTGGATGGCGACATCAGCTATGCCGTGCGGATGACGCGGGTACTGAACCGGCTTGAGTCCTTCATCCTGCCGAAAATGGTCGCCGAGCGCGCCGTGAAGGAATACCCGGCCGACCTCCACCTGCCGGAAAAGCTGATCAGCGCCGCGCGCATTTACCTGAAAGTTGCCACCAATTTCGTTGAGACAGTGAGAGCGTGATGACCAATAAATACTATGAGTTCTTCTGCCCGGTAAAAGTCATTGCCGGCAAGGCCGCCCTTGAACACATCCCTTACGAGCTGACCGGAATGGCTGCCAAACGGCCAATGATCGTAACCGACAAGGGCGTGCGGGCTGCGGGCCTCCTGGAACCCGTGATCGCAGCTTGCGAGGAAAGCGGGCTGGAAATAACCACCATCTATGATGACGTTCCGCCTGACTCCTCGACCACGGTGGTACGCGATATCGCCGGCATCTATCGTCAGGAAAAGTGCGACTCCATCATCGCCGTGGGCGGCGGTTCGGCGATCGATACCTGCAAGGCCGTCAACATCCTGGTTTCCGAGGGTGGTGACGATATCGCCAAGTACAGCGGTGCCGGTGTGCTCAAGCATCCGCTCAAGCCCTTCTTCGTGGTGCCGACAACAGCCGGGACCGGTTCGGAAGTTACGTCGGTTGCGGTCATCACCGATGAAGCCAAGGGCGTCAAGCTGCCCTTCACGTCGTCGTTCCTGCTGCCAAACGCGGCCATCATTGACCCGCGCATGACCCTCACCCTGCCGCCGCACATTACTGCCGCGACAGCCATGGACGCCATGACCCACGCAACCGAAGCGTTCACCTGCATGGCGAAAAACCCATTGAGTGACGCCTACGCGACCGCGGCCATCAAGAAAATCAGCCAGTCGCTCCTTCAGGTCATGGACAACCCGAAAGACAGCGACGGACGACTGGAGCTGGCGCAAGCCTCGACCATGGCCGGCATCGCCTTCTCCAACTCCATGGTGGGTCTGGTGCATGCCCTGGGGCACGCCACCGGCGCCGTCTGCCACCTGCCCCACGGCCTTTGCATGAGTCTTTACCTGCCCTACGCCCTGGAGTACAACCTTGAAACCATCCGGGAACCCCTGGGTGAACTTTTGTTGTACCTCGAGGGCCCCGAAGTCTTTGCAGCAACACCGGCAAGCCGCCGGGCAGAGGCCAGTATTTCCGCGATCCGGAAGTTGCGGGATGCTTTGTACAAGCGCTGCCAGCTGCCCCGGACACTCAAGGAAACCGGTAAGGTAACCGAGGCACAGCTGGACCACATCGCTGAAATGGCGTTGGATGATGGTTCCATAATGTTTAATCCGAAGGAAGTAACGCTGGAGGATGCCCGCTCAGTTCTGCGCCGCGCCTGGGCGTGACTGTTTCGCCGGGGGCCCTGCCTGGCCCCCGGCGTTTGCCTTGTGTGAAGATAGAATTCACATCATTGAAATTGATCAAGCAAGAGAGGAGAATTAGCCAATTCTGGCAGGGATGATAGCCGGGTTCATTATCCACCTACAGTACTGTTCCGTAGAGAGCCCCACCACATGCAAAACCGATATCCCCGCCCTGTTAATGCCACTCTTGGCGTCCTTCTTCTTGTACTGACTGCACTTTCCTCGCCAGTTTTTGCCTCACAGGATGCCTCTGGCGAACAAAAGGTTTTCCGCTTCAATATTTCCCCCAATGGTTACCCACCCTATCTCATCGGTGACCAGAGCCAACCATCAGGAATCATGTGGGATGTGGTGTCCGAGGTAGCCCAGAGGCTTGGATACCGGGTAATCGCTGAGCAAATCCCCCGTAAACGTGTAGATCAGATGCTGCTTGATGGATACATCGATGCCACACCAAGGGCTCAAGAGTGGGCGGACGACCCGGAGAAATTCCTGTTTACCGATGCGATAGTCGACATCGAGGAAGTGTTTTTTGTACCAGCACAATCCAGCTTTTACTACGAGAGCCCGGACGATCTGATCTCCAAAACCATTGTCACCCACCTCGGCTACCGTTATCCGCTGCTTGAGCCCTACTTCGAGGAAGGTCGGATTCGCCGCTTTGATGTTGCCAGAGACAAGGACATGTTCACCTTTGTACTGCACGGTGACCGTTTCGACGCCGCGGTCGCCGACCGGCTCGTCGGAAAGTGGATTCTCAGAAACGAGGGTCTGCGGCAGCATTTCGACATCAGCAGCGAAGGCATCAGCAATTACGGGTTCCGACTGATGCTGCGTAAAGACTGGCAGCCCTTTGCCAGCCAGTTCAACGAAGAACTGGCGAAGATGAAGGCGAATGGCGAGCTGGATGCCATTCTCGCCAACTACCGCTGAAGCCGCCCGGTGCTACTCAAGGCGTCGCAACAACAGCATCGGCGATACACTCAACACCGGCCGTAGCTGCCAGCGGCCGAACAGGGCAAGAACAACGGCGCTTACGATTGGAATCGGCAACACCACGTGCCAGTGCCACTGGAACGTGCCCTCGAACATCCTGAACTGAAGCGCCCAGACTGCCGCCTCGGCGGCGACCACTCCAAGCACACCTGCGAAACCACCCAGCAACGCAAATTCGAGCATGGTACTGCGAACCAGCAACCTCTGGCGTCCGCCCAGGGTTCGCAGCAGCGCACCTTCCCGCTGTCGATCCTGAAGCGTCGCACTGACGACTGCAGCCATCACCACCAGCGCGGCGGCAAGGATCAACGCCAGAATGGCTTCAATCGCCTGGGTGACCTGACGGACAATCTCCTGGATCCGCTCAATCACATGATCAATTTCCAGAACGGAAACCGTCGGGAACTGCCGGGAAAATTCGTTCAGGGCATCTTTCTTGTCCTTGGGCAGGTAAAAACTGGTAATCCAGGTCGCGGGCATCTCGGTGAGCCCGCCCTCCGGCGGGAACGCCATGTAGAAATTGGGCTTCATGCTGTCCCACTGGACCGTCCGAATACTGGTGACGGCTTCTGTCACCTTTTCCGAGCCAATGGTGAACGTCAGTTCGTCGCCCAGTGACAGTCCCAGCTTTCCGGCCAGCTCCGCTTCCACCGAGACACCTTCCTTCTGGTTTTCACCAAACCAGGCGCCCTCGACTATCTCGTTGTCGTCCGGCAAGGCCGACATCCAGGTCAGGTTCAGTTCACGGTTGAGAGCGTTAACATTCTCATCCTTGCTGACCGTTTCCTTGACCGGCTGACCATTGAGTTCGGTCAAGCGTCCTCGAACCATCGGGTAAAGTTTGTCCAGTGGCTGGCCACGCTCCTGCCAGAACGCATCGACGTCCTCGACCGCTTCCGGCGCAATATTGATCAGGAAATGATTGGGCGCGTCATCCGGCAACTGGGCCTGCCAGTCTGTCAACAAAGAGGTACGCACCAATATCAGCGTGGCCGCCAGCATCAACGTCATCGCAAATACAGCAATCTGGGAAAGACTGGCCCGGCGATGCCGATACAGCCCCACAAGGGCCAAACGCCAGGCGTTACCACCGCCGCGAACCTTGCGCAGTGTTGCCACCAACAGCCAACCCACCAGGCCAAGTGCCCCGAGCAGCAACGCAAGCCCCCCCAGAAGGGAAACCACCAGGGCAAGTTCGCCCGCATACATCCACACAAGCCCGAAAACCGCCACAATGGCAATTATCATATCCGGCAGGGCCTCGCGCCCGGTTTCACCGGGCTGGCTGCGCAGTACACGCATCGCCGGAACATTGCGAAGCCTGCGAACGGGAGGATAGGCAAACGCAAACAGAGAGACCAGTGCCGTCAGCAAGGCGGGCACCAATGCAGACGGATCGAGCTGAAATTCCACCGGGCGCTCAAGCACCTGGCTCAGCATGTGAATCAGCAACCAGTACAGCGGCATCGCGACCAGCAGTCCGCCCACGATCCCGGTGACACCCCAGAGCGCGAGGCGCTTGAGGTACAAACCGCCAATACCAGCACCGCTGAGCCCCAGCGTTTTCAGAAGTGCCACGGTATCGCGCTGGGAAAGGGCATACTGACGACTCGCCACAGCCACGGCCACGGCGGCAAGCAGGACTGCAAGACTGCCACCCAACAGCAGGAATCGCTCGGCTCGCTCGAGTGAGCGCGAGAAGGTCTCGCCATCCCGGACACCCGCCCATTCATGACTGGGTTCGAGTCTGGGTTCCAACCATTGGTAGTACGATTCCAGCGCAGCTTCATCACCGGCAAACAGGTAGACGTATTCAACCCGGCTGCCCTCCTGGATGACCCCGGTGGCGGCCACATCATCCACATGCATCATCACGCGGGGGGCCAGTGCCGACAGCCGGAAACCGCCGTCCGGCTCCCGGATGAGCAGGCCGGACACGGTAAGATTCAGATTACCAACTTCAAGCGACTCGCCGACTTCGAGATCCAGCAGCCTGAGCAAACGCGGGTTGATCCAGACCTCTCCCGGCCCGGGCCCCTGATTTACCAGTTCCCGGGTACCTGTCGGGTTCCGCTGGATTTCGATGTCGCCGCGAAGCGGATATTCATTGCTCACGGCCTTGACTGACACCAGCTGGAAATTCTCGTCACCGAACACCATGGTGGAGAATTCCACCATTCGACCGGTTTTCAGGCCCTGATCGGAGGCTTCCTGAAGCCAGGCGTCCGGAATCGGTCGGCCATTCTCTGCCTCAAGCTGGCGATCCGCTGCCAGGAACGAGCTTGCTGAAGAAACCAGGGTGCGTTGAAGCTGACTGGCAAACAGGGCAATGGTGGCGACAGTGGCAACGGCGATGATGAGAGCGGCCAGAACGACGCGAACATCCCGTTCCCGCCAGTCCCGGCGAACCGACATGAGTTTTTTTGCAGCAGCCATCAGCGCGCCATCTCCTGCGCTGCTTCCGGTTCGGTCAGAACGCCGGCTTCAATATGGAACTGCCGATTACAGCGAGCCGCCAGGTGTTCATCGTGGGTTACCATCACCAGCGTTGTGCCCTGCTCCCGGTTCAACGCCATCAAGAGATCAGATACTGCCTGACCGGTGCGGTTATCCAGGTTACCCGTCGGCTCGTCAGCGAACAGGATCAGCGGCTCAGACGCAAATGCCCGCGCGATGGCAACCCGCTGCTGCTCACCACCGGAGAGCTGTCTGGGTGTGTGGGTCAGCCGTTCGCCAAGCCCAACCCGTTCCAGTAGCTCACGGGCCCTCTTCTCCGGCGACGCCATGCCGGCAAGTTCCAGCGGCAACATAACGTTCTCGAGCGCGGTTAGCGCCGGCAAAAGCTGGAAAGACTGGAATACAAAGCCAACCCGGTGTGCGCGGAGTTTTGCCCGCTCATCCTCGCTGAGCTTGCTGATCACCGAGCCGTCCAGCTCCACCGTCCCCTCGCTGGGCGTATCAAGACCCGCCAGCAAACCCAACAGGGTGGTTTTACCAGAACCGGAGCGCCCGACAATGGCTACGGATTCTCCCCGATTGATTTCGAGAGTGACCCCTTGCAAGATCGTGAGCGTATCGGTTTCAACACTGACGCGGTGGGTCAGGTTATCTACCCGTAACATTGGGCTCTGGCTATCCGGGTTAACATTGGTCATCTGATTCACGGAATCTCCCGATCCTGGGTCTCGAAAACGGCTTAAAGGTGTATTGGTTGTCTATGCATACGGCATTGGTGTACGTCAGATCAATTCTTTTTCTCGTGTTTGCCGTGCTGGCGCTGCCGGCAGTGGCCAGTCAAAACACGCTGCTCATCGTAGGTGACAGCCTCAGTGCGGCCTATGGAGTGCCCTCCGAAACTGCCTGGGTGCAGTTGCTGAGAAACCGGCTCGAGAGCAAAGGGTTGAGCGACTGGGAAGTGGTCAATGCCAGCATCAGCGGAGAAACCACGGATGGCGGTGCCCGCCGGCTGCCTGATCTCCTTGAGGAGAACGAGCCCGACGTCGTGGTCATTGAATTGGGTGGCAATGATGGCCTTCGCGGCTTTCCCCCCAACGTAATCGAATCCAATCTCGCCTCCATGATCGAAAAGGTGCAGACCTCGGGTGCTCGCGCCGTACTGGTGGGCATGCAGATACCGCCCAACTACGGACAGCGCTACACAGAGATGTTTGCCGAAATCTATCCGAAGCTGTCTGACCGATACGACACCGCGTTGGTTCCCTTTTTCCTCGACGGCATCTACAACCAGGCCGGGTTGATGCAGGACGACGGGATTCACCCGACCGAGGAAGCCCAGGGCAAACTGCTGGAGAATGTCTGGCCGGTGCTCAAACCGATCCTGCAATAAAGATGGTTCAGGTCAATCCCTGGAGGAATGCCAGCGCACGGCGCTCTGACCAATAAAAGCCATCTTTCGAATGCTCGACAAACCCGACGTGGCCGCCCCAACGAGGAGCTTCGAGGCGCATATGAGCGCCCAGCTCCCGCCGGGATTCCGGGAAACAGCGCGCCGAGAGAAACGGATCGTCGGCGGCGTTTACCATCAGCGCCGGCACGCGGATATCTCGCATGCGCCCCAATGCTGAACACTGGGCCCAGTAATCCCGGGCATTGCGGAAACCGTGCAGAGGCGCGGTGTAGCGGTCATCAAACTCATGAAAGCTGCGAATGGCATCAAACCCCGAAATATCAATCAGGTCCGGAAACCTCTCCGCCTTTTCCTCCATTTTTACCTTCAGATCCCGGAGAAAGCGCTGCATGTAGATCTTTCGGCTGGGCAACGCCAGCATATCTGCGCTGCCGGCCAGGTCGCAGGGAACCGAATAGGCAACGGCTCCGCAGATCCGGCTATCAACACGCTCGCCCTGTTCGCCCAGATAAAGCAGCGTCAGATTGCCCCCCATGCTGAACCCGGAAAGAAACAGGGTGTCGTAAGCACCTGACAAACCGTGGTTGACCACCAGGCCGAGATCCTCGGTGGCGCCGCTGTGATAGAACCGCGGTTGCCGATTCATAACCCCGCCACAAGAGCGGAAGTTCCAGTCAAGAACATCCCAGCCTTCCCGAAGCAGGGCGCGAGTTAAACCGAGCACGTAGGGCCGCCTGCTGTGACCTTCCAGACCGTGAGACACGATGGCCAGGCGATCGCTACCCTGCCGGTACCAGTCCAGGTGCAGTTCGTCGTCATCCAGTGTGGCGATCACTTCCGGCTCCGGTTCTACCATCGGGACTTTGCGAAACAGTGTGGGCCAGACAGACTGAACGTGGCCATTGCGCAACCACGGCGGGGGCCGGTAGTGAAGAGTCCTGCTTTCGTACAATTTTTAGCCTTTCATATCAGGGGGTTGACCCCGTAAACCAAAGCGCTTAATATGCGCGCCACTTGATGCTGTTCCCCGATAGCTCAGTTGGTAGAGCAACGGACTGTTAATCCGTTTGTCGCTGGTTCGAGCCCAGCTCGGGGAGCCACTTATTCCGAAATGCCGCTGATTCTTCTGAACCAGCGGCATTTTTCGTTTACGGCCTCAGAAAATCTGCTCGCGCTGCATGAATTCGGTCAGCACGCGGAACAACGTGAACCCATCCTCGGTGCCAATCAGCTCCCGAATGGAATGCATACCGAACTGGGGCACGCCAATATCCAGCGTGGTTACACCCAGGTTCCCCGCCGTCAGGGGCCCAATGGTGCTGCCACAGCCCATATCGCTCCGAACCACAAAGGTCTGGTGAGGCAACCCCAGCTCGTCACTGATGTGCCGGTAAACTGCTGCCGATCGACTGTTGGTGGCGTACCGCTGGTTATGGTTGACCTTGATCACCGGCCCCTGATTGAGAATCGGGCCATGATTCTCATCATGTTTATCCATGTAATTCGGATGAATGCCATGGGCATTGTCCGCCGACACCATCATTGAGTTGGCAATAGCACGAGCCTTGCCAGCGCCGACCCAGCGGTCCAGAACCGCTGTCAGGAACGGCCCTTGTGCACCTTCGGCAGACATACTGCCAACTTCCTCGTGATCGTTGCAGACCAGCAACGCGGCTTCGTCCCCGGAGGTTTTCAGCAGCGACTGGAGGCCAATGTAACAACTCAGAAGGTTGTCCAGGCGAGCCGAGGCGATGAAATCATCACGCAATCCGACAAACGAGGCTTCACGGGCATCGTAGAAACTGAGCTCGTAACCCAGGACCTTGCGGACAGTGAGCCCGGTCTCGGACTTGACCTGCTGGGACAGTAGATCCACGAAGCTGGTGGTATCGCTTTCAGGAACCTGCATCAGAACCGGTGGCAGATCGGTCTGTGGGTTAACCGTGCGATTGCTGTTGGCTTCTCGATCAAGATGGATTGCCAGGCTCGGAATGAATGCCACAGGCTTACGGAAATCCACCAGGGTGTCCCGTACCTTGCCGTCTTCATCCAGCACCGTCACCCGACCGGCCAGGGAAAGATCCCGGTCAAACCAGGGATTCAGCAACACACCACCGTAAACTTCGACACCCAACTGAAAGAAGCCCTTGCGGCGGAGCTCAGGGTTCGGCTTGACCTTCAGGCAGGGGCTGTCGGTATGAGCACCCACCATGCGGATTCCCGAGGTGGTGACATCTTTGCTGCCGGTTCGGAAGGCGACAATTGAGGAGCCGTTGCGGACAACGTAATAGCCCTGGTTGCTCACCAGCGACCAGTCTTCCCGCTCATCCAGCTCCTGAAACCCGGCCGCACTCAGCCGTTGTTTCATGGTGTCGACCGCATGCCAGGGTGTGGGGGAAGTGTTCAGAAACTTCAATAAATCTTTGTTAAATTCAGCGTGTTCCATGATGTCCCTGATTAAAAGATAATTGCGCCAACAGTATGGCATGAAGCCGTAAAGCCTCATACTGCGTCAACGGACATTCCCTATAACCGGGTCACAAATCAACCATCACCGGGAGCCCAACGTGCCAGCACCGAGATTTCTCGACATTGAATACTGCCAGACCGACGACGCGCTTTTTCCCACCGCCATGGCCTGGTCGCTGGAAGACGGCCGAATGAAAACCGTGGTCATCGCCCCTTCCGACGACTGGCTCCCGGAAGACGGTGACCTGGGCGATGTCGACCTCCTCTACCTTGAAGAACAGGGCGTGCCCCTGATCGAGCTGGCCCGGGAACTGCACCAGGATCTGCCCGACCAGACCGTCTTCGTGGACGGCCTCGATCCGGACGAGATTCTGGTAGACCTCATTTTCACGGCCGTGGCACAGGAGGCCCCGTTCGAAATCGCACCCATCAGTGAGCTGATCACAGGCCTGGACAGCGAAACCCTGGAAGACCGCCGCCGCCAGCTCCTGTTCGAGGAAAGCCTGGAACCCCAGTTGCCTGAAAATGGCGTCTACGCACTGCTGCTGATGGCGCGGGAAGAGGGCCTGTTCGACGAGGATTGAGAAACAGCAGGAATTGACAGGGGGAAGTGTGACACGGGTCGACGTAACAAACGGTTACACGAGGCAGAATCAGCCCGTATTTGCCCATGTCAGGAAGCCCGATAACAATGAACAAGGTTGTGCGAACGCCCCTCGTCTGTCCGCTTGTCCCTGCCCTGCTCCTCGCATCCCAGGCCGCCCTGGCCCAGGAAACGCCAAGGGCCGACAAACACTACATCGGGCTGCTGGCAACCACCTACAACCACCGCACCATCGGTGAAAACACCAAGGAAACCGCCTGGGGCACTGGCGGAACCCTGGTGTTGGGTGGCCACATAACCGATCTGTTTCACGCCGAGCTGCGGGCCGGTGGCGGCTTCAAAGACGCCGAGGTACCGGACAGTGACCTGACGCTGAGCGTTGACTACTACGCCAGCTGGTACATGGGCCTGCACTACCCGATCACCGACTATGCAAACCTCTACGGCCAGTTCGGCTTTTCCTATATCCACGGCGAAGGCGAGATCAGCGATCCCGCAAATGATCGCAACAACCCCTACCTGGATCTCGAAGGCGAGTTCCCGGACAGCGGCTTCTCCATCAGCTGGATTGCAGGGCTTGATTTCGAAGTGATGGACGATACGTTTCTGGTCTTCGAAGGCGGAAAGCTTTTCGAAGACACAGGAACGGATGTGAACACCTTCCAGTTTTCCGGCGGACTGCGCTACGAGTTCTGAACGGCCGGCCGGATCTCGTGTTGCTGATCCGACCCGCTACCAGATCGCCATTAAGCCTTGTGGCGAATATGCCAGCACCGGTGAATCCGGGCGTTGCGTTGAAAATCCTTGTCCAGGGTATCCCGCGTCACTTCAGCAACCTCGAACTCGCTTTCCAGTGTCTCGTCCAGCTTGAAGCGTCGGAAATTGTTGGAAAAGATCAGCAACCCGTCGGAACTCAACCTTGCCATGGCCTGCCTAACCAGCGTGGGATGATCCTTCTGGATATCCAGAACGCCGGCCATACGGGCAGAGTTGCTAAAGGTCGGCGGATCCATGAAAATCAGGTCAAACCGTTGGTCCGCCGTTTTCCGGTCTGCCAGCCAGGCCAGGCAGTCTGCCTGCTCTACCCGATGCTTCTTGGGGTCGGCTCCGTTCAGCGCAAGGTTCTCCTCGGCCCAGCCGACATACGTCTTTGACATATCCAGACTGAGCGAGCGGCTGGCGCCTCCAACAACAGCGTGAACAGTTGCCGCGCCGGTATAACAAAACAGGTTCAGGAATCGCTGGTTTGCCGAGTGCTGCTGAATCCAGTGCCGCACCGGCCGATGATCCAGAAACAGACCCGTGTCCAGATAATCCTTGAGGTTCACCTTCAACACGCAGCCGTGTTCGTGAACCCTGAAAAACTCGCCACTGACTGCCTGCTTCTCGTACTGATTGGTGCCGGTTTGCCGCTGGCGCTGCTTGCACACCAAATCCTCCGGCTCCACTCCCAGTGCTTCGGGAATGACTGCAAGGGCCTCCGCCAGGCGTTCTCGAGCAGCACGCTCATCCACCGATTTCGGGGCCGCATACTCTTGCACGTGCACCCGCCCCTCATAGATATCGATCGCCAACGCAAACTCCGGCATATCGGCATCGTAGAGGCGGTAGCAACCAATGCCCTGCTTTCTTGCCCACTGCCCAATGGTCTTCACGTTCTTCTTGAGGCGATTGCGCAACATGGCCGCGCGTTCCTCATTGGCAATCCTAGGGGTGACCTCACCGGGAATATCCGGGGTCCTCGGTGTCATGGCGCTCACTTCATTTATCTCGAACAACAGCAACTGGGCGGGCAGCTTGCCGTTGAAAAGCCGGTATTGTTTGTAACTTCTCAATCCGATGGACTTGCCGAATTCCGGGGCTCCGGTAAATACACCGAGGCGCCAGCCTGGAACGCAGCGTTTAACCGCGTCGCCCAGTGCCTGGTACAAGCCGCCCAACTCCCTGCGCTCACTCAACCGCTCACCGTACGGGGGATTGGTGAGGACCAGCCCCTGATCAGACCAGTCGCCTTCCAGTTCCAGGGCATCGACTGCGCGAGCCTCAACGTGCACAACATTCTCCAGACCTGCCCTCTGGATGTTTTTCCAGGCGGTCCCGATGACCCGGCTATCCTGGTCAAAGCCCGCCATTCTCGGGATCCGCCCTTGCTTGCCCTCGTGGGCGCGACGCTCCGCCTCCTGGCGCAGCGATAACCAGAGCTCCGGCTGATGGCCCGGCCACTTCTCGAAACCGAACCTTTCCTGCTTGCGGCCTGGCGCCATATCCAGCGCCATCATGGCAGCTTCAACTACAAGGGTGCCTGAACCGCACATCGGGTCCACGAAATCGCCGCCGGCGGCGGCGATTTCCGGCCAGCCCGCTCGCATCAGCAATGCCGCGGCCAGGTTTTCCTTCAGGGGTGCCATGCCCTGATCCGTACGATAGCCGCGCATGTGCAGGCTGTGCCCGCTCAGATCAATGCCCAGGGACAAGCGGCCACGATTGAGTCGCGCGGAGACAATGACATCCGGGTTCTTGGCATCCACTGAAGGCCGCGGTCCGCCATTGGCCTGAAACCGGTCCACAATGCCGTCCTTGACCCTTTGAGCGCCATATTGAGTATTGCGGATGGCCTCGTTCTGACCGAGGAACGTAACGCGGAAACTGCCATGCACAGGAATGTGCTGCTGCCAATCCATGTGCACAACGCCGTCATAGAGCTGATCGCCACTGTTGGCATCCACTTCATCAATGTGAAGGATCACCCGGTTGGCGAGACGCGACCATAGACAGGCGCGATACCCACCCTCCAGAGAACCTTCCACCCAAACCCCCGCCGGGGCATTGCGTACGGTATCCAGACCAAAGGTGCTGAGCTCGTCCGCCAGTAGGTATTCCACCCCCTTCGGGCAAGTTACGAAAAATACAGATTTGGACAAGTTCAACTCCTGGTTCCTGGACGGCTTGAGGTAAGTTTCCGAAATAAAGGCTATTCCGAAAATCGCAGCAAAATTTTTAGTTCATATAACTATAAAAAAAGCGTCACATAGATGAAATAATTAGTGTACATCCGCTAAAGGTTCGATTTACCTTGTAAGTGACGCGTTGTTCCGGAAGGGTGCAAACCTTCCGTTAACAGGATCCTGACTGCTCTGGCTTGAGCTGACAATAGTGGGTTATCCCGGAGCGGATAACACTGGTCGCAGCCACTGCAGATGTGTACACGCTTGTTCTGTTAATCCATCAGTGAGGAACGGCATGAAAAGACAGAAAAGAGACATGTACGCTCGTGCATTCAAGCGGGGTTATCTCGCTGGCGTGTCCGGAAAATCCAAAGACAGCTGCCCGATTGAACAGGCGGAAGTTCGCCAGGAATGGCTGAACGGGTGGCGAGAAGGCCGCACAGATCAATGGGAGGGCATGACCGGCGTATCCGGCATCCATAAACTGGCTAACGTTACGACAGCGTGACGCCTCAACTAACCCCGATTCTTAATCTGATCTTTTTACATACAACTTGACGCAGTACTCAGAGCAACCCAAACGGGGCCTCCCGCCCCGTACCATGCGATGAAGCGCCACGGGGTTCATTCCCCGCTCGGGCCCGCTAAGCGGGCCCACCTTCGTTATGGGGCGCGGTAAATCACTTGACCTGCCGGATAGCCTCAACAGCCTCTTTAATAAGTTCAGGCCCCCGGTAAATAAAACCGGTGTAGATCTGGACCAGCTTGGCACCGGCCCGGACTTTCTCGGCTGCACTTTCACCGTCCATAATGCCGCCGACACCAATAATCGGTAGTGATTCCCCCAGTTCCGCGTAAAGCCCCCGGATGACCCTGAGAGAAGCCTCCCGCACCGGTGCGCCGCTGAGGCCACCAGCCTCATCGGCATGGGCATGACCTGCCACGGCATCCCGACTGATCGTTGTATTGGTGGCAATCACGCCATCAAGGCCCGTCTCACGCAGGGCGGATGCCACGAACCGGATACCGTCATCGTCCATGTCCGGGGCGATCTTCACAGCCACAGGCACGTACCGGCCATGCTCCTTCTCACACTGGAACTGTTCGTCCTTGATGGCCTCCAGCAGGCCCTTCAGAGAGTCTCCAAACTGCAAATCCCGAAGGCCGGGCGTGTTGGGCGAGGACACATTCACCGTTATGTAATCGGCCCGACTGTAAACTGCCGAAATTCCCTTCCGGTAATCGGACTCGGACTGGTCGTTGGGCGTGTCCTTGTTCTTGCCAACATTGATTCCAAGCACGCCCTTGTAGCGGCGCTGATCCACACGGGCCAGCAAGTGGTCCAGTCCCTCGTTATTGAAACCCATCCGGTTAATGATGGCCTGATGCTCCAGCAGCCGAAACATCCGTGGTTTGGGGTTGCCGGGCTGCGCCAGAGGCGTCACGGTACCGACTTCAATAAAACCGAAGCCCAGGGCGCCAAGCGCATCGAGGTGATCGGCGTTCTTATCCAGACCTGCGGCAAGCCCGACGGGGTTCGGAAAATCCAGCCCCATAACATTCACTGGCAATGAATCTATCTTTGGTGAAAAAGCGCTCAAAACGCCTAATCGGTGCGCAAGATCGAGACCATTCAATGCAACATTGTGAGCTTGCTCCGCTGGAAGGCGGAAAAGCAGATTGCGGATAACGCCGTACATCTGAAAAAACTCCCCTGATCCAAGTGGGCGGAGTATACCGGAAGTTTTCCACAGCATCCCGGGATAGAACCAAATCAGCTGTAAATGACTGTATCATGGCACTCTCATGACCTTTTCCACGGAATCTGTGGATAAACCTGTTGAAAATCGCGGGGCAACGGTTGCCATCCCTTGATAACTGCGCCAATCTACAAATTGATCATTTTTTGACCAGTTATTTTTATGTTTATTTTCAATCGTTTATATATTTTTCTCATGGCTGTCGACAAATACTAAACAAAATGTTACCCAGTCATCGTTCTGCAATGATGTGCATAAATCACTTGAAATCCCCTCTTTTAGCCACCCCTGCCAAAGCCCTTGAGAATAACGTTATACTGGCACCTGTCTTCTGATCTGGAGTGCATCAATGCAAGAGCCGATTTCCCCCGCCCAACAGCACCGGGAAAACCTCGCGGGCGAAATGAAGGCGGCCTCGCGCGTGACCATTATCGGAATGATTCTCGATGCCGTACTCGGGGTCATAAAAGTCATTGGTGGTGCTCTTTTTAACTCCCAGGCCCTGCTGGTGGATGGCATTCACTCCTTTACGGATGTTGCCTCTGATCTGGTTGTTCTTGGCGTCATGAAGGTATCCCGCCAGGAGCCGGATGACGACCATCCTTATGGCCATCAGCGAATCGAAACCTTCGGCACTCTGGTTCTGGGCAGCATCCTGATTGCCGTTGGCGCCGCCCTGGCCTGGGAAAATACCCTACGCCTGATAGAGGGTGGCGTGGATACTGTGCCTGGCTGGCCGGTTCTGGTGGCAGCTGCAGCGTCTGTTGCGGGCAAGGAATGGATTTTCCGATACACACGCCACGTCGGCCTGAAGATCCGCTCGGATCTGATTATCGCCAATGCCTGGCACAGCCGAACCGATGCGTTCTCCTCAGTCGTGGTTCTGGTGTCCACGGCCGGCGCCATGCTCGGCATGGTCTGGCTTGATGTGTTCGCGGCGGTGGTGATCGCAGGCATCATTATCCACATTGGCTGGAAGTTTACCTGGGACAGCGTCAAGGAACTCGTGGATACCGGCCTCTCCCAGGAGGACACGGAGATGCTCAAGAGTATCGCCCGGGACACAGACGGAGTGCGCAACGTGCATGAACTTCGCAGCCGTCGTATGGGGCACGACATTCTGCTGGATATTCACCTGGTGGTTCGTCCGGAAATCAGCGTATCGGAAGGGCATCAGATCGGCATGCAGGTTGTCTCGGGAATGCGGGATGCCCTGGACAACATCCGGGACATCAACTTCCACATCGACGCCGAAAACGACGAAGATCAGCCGCTGACCTCCGAGCGCCTGCCCTCCCGTGAAGACATCCGGGCCATCCTGGCCCGACACCTGGGAGAGTTGCCGCAACACAGCCGGCTCCGGCTGCACTATCTGAAAAACAAAGTGCATCTGGAGCTGTTCCTGGACAGCCCCGAGGGTGAAACCGTCTTCTCATCCTCAAACATCAGGGAAGAGCTCGGTGATTACCCCTGGTTTGGGAGTGTCCGGGTCTGGGTGGCCGGCCCCTGAAAGCCGCCGGCCATAAAACCTAGCGACGCCTGTTCTCTTCCATCCTTGAAAGAAATTCCTGCATGACCAGGGTGTAGAGCTCGCCCCCCAGGAAGCGGTCTTCCACGCCCGCATCAATGCTCGGGTTGTCGTTGACTTCGATGACGGCAACCCGGTTGCCTGACTGTTTGATATCCACACCGTACAGCCCGTTGCCGATCAGTCTGGTGGCATTCAGGGCCGCCTGAATGACATTCCTTGGCACCTCATACGTGGGCATGGTCTCAAAGCCACCGCTCTCACTCTCGGATTCGCTGTGCTGATAGATCTGCCAGTGGCCTTTCACCATCATGTACTTGCAGGCGTAGATGGCCCGCCCACCAAGCACACCAATGCGCCAGTCGTAATCGGTGTAAAGGTATTCCTGAGCCAGCACCAGTGCGGACTGCTTGAACAGGTCTCTCAGCCCGGCACGGAGGGTCTTCTCGTCTTCGGCCTTGGTTACGCCTCGGGAAAACGCACCATCCGGGATCTTGATAACCACCGGAAAACCCAGCTCACTGATGACCTGCTCGACAGCGTTCTTCTGATCTTTCGACAGGATGAGTGTCTTGGGTGTGGGAACCTTGTTGTTCTTCAGGAGATCTGCAAGGAACACCTTGTTGGTGCACTTGAGGATCGACACCGGGTCATCAATGACCACCATGCCCTCAGCGGCCGCCTTGCGGGCAAACCGGTAGGTATGATGATCAATGGCAGTGGTCTCCCGGATGAACAACCCATCGTATTCCGGCAGGCGCATATAATCCCGCCGGGTAATCTGCTCAACGTTGATACCCAGCTTGCGACCGGCTTTCTCGAAACGCTTCAGGGCAACCTTGTCACTCGGCGGCATCTCCTCATCGGGATTGACCAGCACCGCCAGATCATAGCGGTAACGGCGTCGGGTCCGTGGCTTACGCCAGACCATGCTGCTGAAACGATCCAGGGCCGCCGCGAACACGTCCTGCTCCTGCTCACCCAGATCCGCCGGAGCCGCCGGCTTCATGGACTCGATTTGCCACTGCTTGCGGCGCTTGAAAACAATTTCAAGAATCGGACAAGGGAACCGCTCGAACAGCGCCCGGGCGACCGGCTTCAGATCCGGGTGCTCGGCCTGGCCAAAGTAGGTCCGGACCCGCACTTCGTGGGTGGCCGCGCGCTCATCGCTGGCAGGGTCAATAGCGGAACCCGCTGCTTCCAGCCAGTTAATGACGCTTTCATCAAGCTCTTCCAGCTCAAGAGAAAACAGTCCTTTGCGGCCGAGATCATTGAGCGTCATCACTGAGGGTACGACATGGTGACCACGGGCTTCCGCCAGGAGTGAACAATAATACCCCTTGCTCAGGTAACGGGCGCTCTGACACAGGTTGATGACCCTCACCCGACTGGCGGGCGGAGCTGAGAACTGGAGGTACTGGTCAAACGTCAGCACGTCCTCACTGGGGTAATAAGGCGCCCAGTCTTTGGCGCGGTCCACTACGATAAGCAATCGGGACATTGAAGGCATTCCTCCCTGAAAGGTCTTGCCTGTGGTAATTGAGGTCACAATACGCCGGTCACAATCGCTGCACAATCGGCGCATAATGCGTGCTTTTACGCATCCTTGCGGTCTTTGCGTTACCCTGACTCTCAAACATAATAGCGGAGTACGGGAAGCCCACCAGCATGCCCTCCTCGCGTTTTTCAAGGCCGTCTCTCAATGCCTGATTTCCAGCTCCGACAAGCCACCAGCAAGGACCTCGACGCTCTGGTTGCGCTTGAAAACCGGTGTTTCACCGAGGACCGTCTGTCCCGGCGCAGCTTTCGCCGTTTTCTGGAAATGCCCAGGGACCGGTTGATTGTGGCTGAGGCCGATGGCGAATTGGTGGGTTATTGCCTGGTTCTGATGAGCGCGGCTACCCGGCTGGCCCGCATTTACTCCATTGCTGTTTCGCCAACGGTGCGCGGCCAGGGCGTAGGCGAGAAGCTGGTGCGTGAGGCGGAATCCGAAGCAGTGGATGCCGGCCGTATTATCATGCGCCTGGAGGTCCGTGAAGATAATAAAGGTGCAATCGCACTCTACAAGCGCCTGGGCTATCGCCAGTTTGGCACCTACCGGGACTACTACGAAGACCACGGCACTGCCCTGCGTTTTGAGCGGCGAATCCTGTTCTACGAGCCGTCCCGGGAATTCCCCGCGGTGCCCTATTACCCGCAGACCACGGATTTTTCCTGCGGCCCCGCCGCCCTGATCATGGCCATGGCCGCCCTGGATGAGCAGCAACCGCTGACAACGCTGGAAGAACTGAGATTATGGCGGGAGGCGACCACCATCTTCATGCTTGCCGGCCACGGCGGCTGCGGCCCCCACGGACTGGCACTCGCCGCCTGGAACCGGGGCTTTGAAGCCAGTGCGTGGATCAGCATGGAAGGTGCTTTGTTCAAGGACACCGTCAGAAGCGAGGACAAAAAGCGGGTCCTTGAACTGGTCCATGAGGGCTTTCTGCATGACATCGGCCAGACCGGCATACAGTTGCACCACGACCCGCTGACTCTGGAAGCCATGGCAGAGGCCCTGCACGAGGGCCGGGTTCCGGTGATCCTTATCAGCACCTGGCAACTGAACCGAAGCCGCGTCCCCCACTGGGTAACCGTCTGTGCGATTGACGACCAGTTCGTGTACCTGCACGATCCGGAAATAGACGTGGAAATGGGCGAAACCGTCGCCGACAAGCAATATCTGCCAGTCGATAAACGGGTATTCAGCCAGATTTCACGGTACGGCAGGAACCAGCCATTGCAGGCTGCGATCATCGTAGGGCCCAAGCGGCCGGCCTGATCAGCCGGTCCGCAGGGCCGCCTCTTTCAACTCGGCAATATCGTCTCGCAGACGGGCGGCAGTTTCGAAATCCAGCTCGGAAGCGGCCTTGTACATTTCATCCTCGAGCCGGGACACTTCCTTGAGGACCTCCTCCGGCGACCGATTGCCAGCCTTGGCCCGATACTGTTCCGCCTCTTCGGCTGCTTTCTGCCCCGGGCGCTCGGCCTTGCGACGGCCACGGCCGCCGCCTCCGGCACCTTCCATGATGTCGGCAATTTTCTTGTTCAGGCCCTGCGGGGTAATGCCCTGCTCCAGATTGTGAGCTTCCTGCTTGGCCCGGCGACGCTCTGTCTCATCAATAGCCCGCTGCATGGAGCCTGTAATCCGGTCACCGTAGAGAATGGCCTTGCCGTGAACATTCCGCGCCGCACGACCCATGGTCTGGATCAGTGAGCGCTCGGAGCGCAGGAAACCTTCCTTATCTGCATCCAGGATGGCCACCAGCGAAACCTCGGGCATGTCCAGACCTTCCCGCAGCAGGTTGATGCCCACCAGCACATCGAATTCCCCCCGCCGGAGGTCCCGGATGATCTCCACCCGCTCGACGGTATCGATGTCCGAGTGCAGATAGCGAACCTTGATGTCGTGTTCCATCAGGAAGTCGGTCAGATCCTCGGCCATACGCTTGGTCAGCGTGGTCACCAGAACCCGTTCCTTTACCTTCACCCGCGTGTGGATTTCCGAGAGCAGATCGTCCACCTGGGTAGACGCGGGACGCACCTCGATTTCCGGGTCCAGCAGGCCGGTGGGGCGCACCACCTGTTCCACCACCTGACCCGCATGCTCGGCCTCGTAAGTGGACGGGGTTGCGGATACGAAGATCATCTGGGGCGCAATTCGCTCCCACTCTTCAAACTTCATGGGTCGGTTATCCAGCGCCGATGGGAGGCGGAAACCGTACTCAACAAGGGTTTCCTTCCGGGACCGGTCGCCCTTGTACATGGCGCCGATCTGGGGAATGGTCACGTGAGATTCATCCACCACCAGCAAGGCATTGGGCGGCAGGTAATCAAACAGTGTCGGCGGTGCCTCACCTGGGCGGCGACCCGAGAGATAGCGCGAGTAGTTCTCGATGCCGTTGCAATAGCCCAGTTCCAGCATCATTTCGATGTCGTACCGGGTGCGCTCTTCCAGGCGTTGCGCTTCCACCAGGCGGTTGTTGTCCCGCAGCTGCTGCAGCCGCCCATCCAGTTCAACCTTGATATGCTCGACCGCATCCAGCACCGTCTGCCGGGGCGTCACATAATGCGATTTCGGGTAGATGGTGACCCGTGGCACTCGGCGCAGGACCTCACCGGTCAACGGGTCGAAATAGCTGAGATTCTCAACCTCGTCATCGAAGAGCTCGATGCGGATAGCTTCCTTCTCGGATTCCGCCGGGAATACATCGATCACATCGCCCCGAACCCGGTAATTGGCCCGGTGGAACTCGATATCGTTCCGGGTGTACTGAAGTTCGGCCAGGCGTCGGAGGATGTATCGCTGATCGATCTGATCGCCCCGGTCCAGATGCAGCATCATCTTCAGGTAGGACTGGGGGTCACCGAGGCCATAGATAGACGACACCGTCGCCACAATGATGGCATCCGGTCTTTCCAGCAATGCCTTGGTGGCAGACAGACGCATCTGCTCGATGTGCTCGTTAATGGAGGCGTCTTTCTCGATAAACGTGTCCGACGAGGGCACGTAGGCTTCTGGCTGGTAGTAGTCGTAGTAGGAAACGAAATACTCCACCGCATTGTCGGGAAAGAACTCCTTGAACTCACCATAGAGCTGGGCGGCCAGCGTCTTGTTATGGGCCATGATGATGGTAGGCCGCTGGACCTGCTGGATGACATTAGCGATGGTGAAGGTTTTACCGGAGCCGGTTACCCCCAGCAACGTCTGGTGTGCCAGGCCAGAGTGGATACCATCCACCAGCCCCTCGATTGCCTTGGGCTGATCTCCCGCTGGCTGGAACGGTGAATCAACCTGGAACACACCCTCTCTGGCGGAAACGTTTGCCTGATTACTGGCCATAACTGGCGGAAACCTCCGGTAAAACCGACGCACGGGCGAAACAGCCCCTGCCATTCGAGAAATTTAGCGATACACTGGCTTCATGATACCATCAGTGCGATCGACGGCTGGGCGTAAATCAGCCAGCAGCTCTGGCACCCGGCGGTCGCAGCCCTATCAGACGCAGCTTTAAGGAGCGCAAGTTTGGACCTTCAACTTTCCAGCCGAGTACAGGCTATCAAGCCCTCTCCCACCCTCGCAGTCACCAACAAGGCCGCGGAACTCCGCGCAGCAGGCCAGGACATTATCGGCCTGGGTGCCGGCGAGCCGGACTTCGACACACCTGATCACATCAAACAGGCAGCCATTGAAGCCATCAATAACGGCCAGACAAAATACACTGCCGTGGATGGTACGCCAGCCCTGAAAAAAGCGATTATTGCGAAGTTCAAACGGGACAACGGCCTGGATTACGAAGCCAACCAGATACTGGTAAGCAGTGGTGGCAAACAGAGCTTTTTCAACCTCGCACTTGCCACACTGAACCCGGGTGACGAAGCCATCATCCCTGCCCCGTACTGGGTTTCCTACCCGGATATGGTGCTGGTGGCTGAAGGCAAACCCGTGATTATCGAAACCGGTGCTGAAACCCGCTTCAAGATCACTCCGGAGCAGCTGGAAAACGCGATTACCGAGCGTACCCGCCTGTTCGTGATCAATAGCCCCTCGAACCCGAGCGGCATGGCCTACACCCTCGAAGAGCTGCAGGCCATCGGCGAGGTGCTGAAGAAGCACCCGAACATCATGATCGCCACCGACGATATGTATGAGCCGATCCTCTGGACCGGCAAAGCGTTCTGCAACATCCTGAACGCCACGCCTGAGTTGTATGACCGCACCTTCGTCCTGAATGGCGTATCCAAGGCCTACTCCATGACTGGCTGGCGTATCGGCTACGCCGCGGGCCCGGCGAAAATCATCGGCGCCATGAAGAAGATCCAGTCCCAGAGCACATCCAACCCGGCCTCCATCTCCCAGGCAGCGGCACAGGCTGCGCTGGATGGCGATCAGGGCTGCGTGGGCGAGATGGTCAAGGCCTTTAAGGAACGCCACGACTGGCTGGTAGAAGCACTGAACAAGCTGCCAGGCGTTGAATGCCTGAACGGCGACGGTACCTTCTATGTGTTCCCCAGCTTCCAGGGCGCCATCGATGCGGATTCCAGCGTCAGCACTGACGTTGAATTCGCCGAGAAACTGCTGACCGACGCCGGCGTGGCACTGGTCCCGGGTTCCGCCTTCGGCTGCCCTGGCCACATGCGCCTGAGCTTTGCGACCAGCATGGAAAACCTGGAAAAGGCTGTCGAACGTCTTCAGAAAGCGCTTGGCTAAAAAGTTCTGGCCAGGGGTTGACGGGGCGGTATTGCCAACTTAATATACGCGCCTCGTCACACGACGACGTTCCCCGATAGCTCAGTTGGTAGAGCAACGGACTGTTAATCCGTTTGTCGCTGGTTCGAGCCCAGCTCGGGGAGCCACTATTCTGAAAGCCCGCTAATTCTCTGAGTTAGCGGGTTTTTTATTGCCTTCTCTTTTGCATTACGTTTTTTGACCACATCTTGAGTGGTGGTGCGTGCTCCTGCCCTAGCCTGCTGCATTCGGGGCTGGCGGTGTGGGGTCGCCCTCCCAAAAAACGCTACGAGCACGTCCATGTGCGCTTGACTGTGGCCATCCATGGCCACAGACATTTTTGGGAGGGCAACCCCACACCACCGATCCAGACCCAACGATATACTCCCGACTTATTCGCTGAGTTTCCGAAAGGCACCTAAGGATATGCGGCTAGAATTTGCACCTAAATGTAGGTCGGATTGGCACAGCATAATTCGTATATGGTCTCCTCCCCGTTTGCAAGGTCTCAGCACTCAATGTCAGGGACAGGTTTGCGCCCGTATATCCGGCCTGTTTGATGAGGCGGCTTTGTCG